>DASUSI010000050.1:0-13138 GCA_036375165.1 Micromonosporaceae bacterium
GACGTGCTCGAGCGTCGCGGCCATCGCGGGATGCATCTCGGCCGGGTCGCTGCCCTCGACGAAGTACGGCTTGTGGCCGTAGCCGATCAGCAGGGCCTCGAGCTCCTCGCGCGGGATGCGCGCGAGCACGGTCGGGTTCGCGATCTTGTAGCCGTTCAGGTGCAGCACCGGCAGCACCGCGCCGTCCCGGGCCGGATTCAGGAACGCGGTGGACAGCCAGCTTCCCGCCAGCGGCCCGGTCTCTGCCTCGCCGTCACCCACCACGCACACCGCGAGCAGCCCCGGGTTGTCGAACACCGCCCCGTACGCGTGCGAAAGCGAGTAGCCCAACTCCCCACCCTCGTGGATCGAGCCCGGAACCTCAGGGGCGACGTGGCTCGGGATCCCGCCGGGGAACGAGAACTGCCGGAACAGCCGTCGCATCCCGGTCTCGTCCAGGCCGATCTCCGGGTACAACTCGCTGTACGTGCCGTCCAGCCAGGTGTTGGCCACGATCGAGGGACCGCCGTGTCCTGGTCCGGTGATGAAGATGGCGTCCAGGTCACGTGCCACGATGGCGCGGTTCACGTGCGCGTACACCAGGTTCAGGCCGGGACCGGTGCCCCAGTGGCCGAGCAACCTGGGCTTGACGTGTTCCGGACGCAGCGGCTCGCGCAGCAACGGGTTGTCGAGCAGATAGATCTGGCCGACCGTGAGATAGTTGGCGGCCCGCCACCAGGCGTCGATGCGGTGCACCTGGTCGGCACTCAGTGGGGCTTCGGCCACCGCGGTACCCGTCATGTCATTCACCCTCGCCCCAGGCGGTCGACGCCGCAATTCGGATCGGTACGCTGAAACATGGCCGGCTGACCGCTCCGGCCGTTTCACTTCGTGTTTTCCCTTATCAAGAGGTGACCTGGCCCCATTGTGCGCAAGGTCACGCCTGGTTAGGGTCTGGTCACGCGACATGCCCATGGTCGCCTCGCGACGGACGAGTTGGTGGTGCCGCTTGACGACCACGGGAGCGAACCGGAACGGTGCCCCCGGCTGGGCCACGTACCTCGCGCATCGGGACCGCCTGCTGCGGATCGCGCGCTCCCGGACGGCGACCCACATGGACGCGGAGGACGCGGTTCAGGAGACCCTGCTCCGGGCTGCCGCCAACGGGGAAGAACTCGACGAGGACCGGATCCCCGGGTGGCTCACCGCGGTCACGATCCGGCTCTGCGTGGACAGTCACCGGAGTCGGGAACGGGAAGCCCGACACTGGGGGCGAAAGCCCGGCGATCCCGCCCCACGCGGCGTCGACGAGGAGGTCTGCGAGCGGGACTGGGCCACCTGGGTGGCTCGTCACCTCGACAAACTGCCACCGCGACAACGAGCCGCGCTGCTGCTGCGGGCCGATGGCCATGACACCGAGGCGGTGGCCCACCAGTTGGGCATCAGCTACCAGAGCGTGGAGTCGCTGTTGGCTCGGGCCCGACGGGCCTTACGTTCCCTGCTGCTTCCCGTGGTGGTCGGCCTGGCGGCGGTGTGGCAGGTGATCGCGCAGGCGGCCGGCCGCTCCGCCAGGACGACCCTGGTCGCCTCGGCTACCGGGATCGTGGCGCTCTCAGCACTCGCGTACCTCCAAGGAGACTTCGGGCCGCGCCGGCCGCCCCCGGCGGTGACCCCGGTCCACGCCCCGGTCCGGGCCCCATCGAGCGCTGTCCCGTCACCCACGGAGCCCGGCACGGGCCCGCCCCGTACCTCACGTCCGGCGACCCCCGCCGCGCCGTCGCGTACGCCGACTCCGCGACCTGAGAACTCCCTGCCGCCGGTGCCGTTGATTCCTTCGCTGGATCCCTTGCCGCTGCCGGAGTTGCCAACTCCTTCGGTGTCGGTGTCACCCGGACTGCCGCTACCCCCACTGGGCGACTCTCTGCTTCCGGAACGACGGACGGACCTCCCGGCCGCGTAGCCAGACGGGACACACCTGTCGTCCCGTCTTCCGAAAGCAGGGGGTTCGGTGTGAACAGACATCAAGGACGTCGCCTGATCGTGGCCGGGGTGCTGGTGGTGGGTGCCGTGGCAGGCGGGGTCCTCGCCGCGGTGGTCACCGCACGCACCGGCCTGGGCTGCCCTGACGGTGACCCGCGATCCTGCGGGCCACAGGTGGTGCCCTTCCTGGGCGGGGCGGTGCTCGGTGCGGCGGTCGCCGGGCTGCCACTGCTGATCCAGAAGGTCCGATCAGCCCCGGCCCGGGAACAGTGGATCGTCGCGGCGTACTGCGTCGCGTTCGGGGGTGGGTTCGTGGCCGTCCTCGCCACCCTGGCGGCGCTGGCCGGAGCACCCGCCATCGCGGTGGCCTGTGTCGTGACGATCGTGGCCTCCGGGCTGCTGCTCAGCGGGTACGACCTGGTCGCGGCGGCCGGACTGTGCCTGCTCGCCGGGTGCGGCGCCTGGGTGGCGCGCGAGGACGCCGCCGCCACCCTGTTCCTGACACCCGCCATGCTGTTCTGGCTGGTTGCGGGCCTGATGCGAATCGGATCACCGCCCGAACGCACCAACGACGGTTTGGTTGCCGTCCGAGCGCACCCCGGCCCTCAGGTGGTCAGGGCCACCGCGGTGAGGAAGTAGATCGCGATCGATATCAGGTCCTGGATCACTGTCGCCAGAGGGCCCGCGCCGTACGCCGGATCCATGCCCAGCTTGTGGATCGCCCATGGGAGCACCATGGCGATCATTGTGGCCACCGAGGCGGCGGCGAACAGCGCCACGGCCACGGCCACGGCCACGTTCGGATCACCCCAGCCCAGGAGTACGGCCGGCAGCACCAGCACAGCGAGCACCAGTCCCACCAGCACCAGCACAGCGAGCACCAGTCCCACCAGCACCCCGGTCACCAGTTCCCGGACCGCGATCCGGCCGATCCCGACACCGACCGACAGGCCACGGATCACCAGCGCCTCGGTCTGGGTGCCGACCGCGTCCGCGATGTAGACCACGCCCGGGACGAAGTAGGCGAGCAGCACCTGCTGCTCCAGTTGCTGTTCGAACGAGCCGACCAGCAACGCGGAGGCCGCCGCGCCGGCCAGGCCGATCAGCAGCCACGGCAACCGGTGCCAGAGCCGGCGTCCGACCCGTTCCGTGGCGGCGGTACGGGCCGCAGCCGCAGAGCCGAGGAACCCACCTCGCAGCGCCACATCCCGGTCGTGCCGGGCCAGCAGCACACCCAACAGCCGGTGCCCGATCACCAGGCCCCGGAACCGTCCGGTGGCGTCCACCACGGCCAGGCCCGGTTCGCCATGCCGTACCGCGCGCCACGCGGCGTGCTCCTGGTTGGTGTCCGGGCGCACCATGGGCGGGCTCGAATCCATCACGTCGGACAGGGTCGAGTCGGGGGGTGCGGCGAACAACCGCTCGATCGGGGCCAAGCCGACCAGCCGGTGGTCCTCGCACACCGCCACCACTGAGGCGCTGTCGAAATGCTTGCCGCGCAGCGACCCGAGAAGTTCGTCCACTCTGTCCCCTGGCCGCGCCACCGGCACGTTGACAGAGGCGTGGTCTGCGGCGCTGCCCAACAGGTGGCGGGTTGCACTGTGCGTGTGACCGGTTGACGGACTCATAGCTGCAAGTCTTGTCCGCAATGCCGGCTCGGGCCAGGCTCGGTTCTGGCCGGGCACAGGCACGATTCCAGCCTCTGGCTACGGGTTGACCAGTGGAAGTCTGCGGAGACGAGCGGAGAGCGTGCGGAACGCTTCCTTGGTCAGATGATCCGACATGATGGGCCACGAACTCAGGATCCGGTCCACCGATTCACGCGCACGTACCCGAGCCTGATCCGCGGTGTATGCCGTGCGCGTTCCGATCCTCTCGAAGCTCTTTGCGGTGACACTCTCGAAGAGGCGAGACTTGTTCAGCTTGAGACCAAGATCGTCATTCGGAATGTAGAGTACCGTGGGCAGTACGTCGTACAAGGGACTCAGGCTGGGCCTCATGCCATCCGTGTAGACGATCGCCCAGTTCTTGAGGTGGGCGTCCCCATTACCGACCAGCACGTTGAGGACAATCCGATCAATGACCTCCGCCACCGCCTGGGTGCCGCACAACGCCTCGACAAACACCGCAATCGTTTCGAAGTTTGCACGCCTGTACTTCGCGTTTTCGTCGGCGGTCGCAATACCGATAACCTGGGCGAATTCCTCCATATGGACCCGTACGTCGTTCGTCCTTCTGTCGAATCTGTCCACGGCCAGTGCGAGCCCACGCGATTGCGCAGCCCAGTCCTCCAGCCCTTCGACTAATGCCGGATCGACGAGCGATCCGCGTGCCGCGTCAATTCCGGCCGTGGCGGCGAGTTCCAGGCAGCCTAGCTCGGCTTCCGGCACGTTGTCGAAACCCCGTCTGTTGTCCGGGAACTTGAGGATGACGTTGCCGGCCTGCCCTGCCGCCGGAACCGTGAGTCCACCGCCCGTTCCGCCATAGACTGAGAACTTCAGTTGTGCTCCCGCCAAGCTGAACTTCAGAAGAGGATCACTGTCGTCCCGACTGTCCTCCAGCTCGGCAAGACGCGGCACGTCGATGGTTCCGTCATCATCGACCGGCAGGACCCGTACAGCCCCTGGCAGGTCGCTGATGCCGAGCCGCTTCAGAAGGACGAATTCATGCTTGGGGTCGGTATCGGCGTGCGCGGCGACCGCGCGTAGCATCCTGCCCTCTGGAAGCAGGTGGGAGAACCAATTCGGCAGCGCCACTCGCGAACTCGGGCTCCACGCGCGGCCATGCTCTTCGAATGTCTGACCGAGGACTGGGCGTTGCGGCAGGCTCCAGTACGAGTCAAGAAATTTGAACCAGATCCTGTTGTTCGAACTGTGGAGATGTCCGACGTCGACCCACTCGGAATCTGGTTTCTGGATCTGAACCAGCAACGAATCTGCTTCCATCAACCCTCCTCGCTTCCCGCTACCAGCAGGTCGTCAAGCGGAGGGCGAAGGATCGCATCGACCTCAAGGCGGTTTGCCAGGAAGTGATCAACAATCTTCTGTAGATCGTCGCCACGCCGGCTCAAAAAAATGTCTATTGCGCTGCTTTTCAACGCCTGCTCGGCAGCTTGCGAGATGACATGGCTGTCCAAGACATCCCTCGCTGTCACCTCGGTGATTCCCGCCGTACTCGTGGGCCAGAATCCGCGGGCTGCGGCATTTGTCCGGTGCCCTTTCACAAACCCTGATACCGCACCGACGCCTCTGGTGTTGTAGAGCTGAGCGATATCCACCGGCTTGCCCTGGGCGTCCAGGGGGCCGAGCGAAGCCAGTGCCAGAAGGACCAGGCGGCTCTGCGCTCGGTCCGTCCTGAAGTCGGTCAAACTGGCGGCATCCGCTTCTCGATCGGGAACATACTCAAGAAGAAACTTCACCGCCTCGTACTCGCTCGGTATTTCCTGGATCTTCCCTTTGTTGGGATAGATGGAGCGAATCGCCCTGCGCAGAACCGGGGTCTGTCCCTCCTTGCCGAAGCCGTGAACCCAGCCACGCCACAACCAACGTGCAAGAAGCCGCAAGTTCCACGGTGATGGATCAGGATGAACGAAGAAGAAAGTGGCCAGCACGGGCAGTGGCAAGGTATTCGGCATCAGGTCCAGGTGAAATACCCCTTGGGCTTTCAGGAATTGAATGGCGTGGGATAATGCCTCCTCTGTTCTATCGTACCAGTCGATCGGATCCTCGTCGCTTGAGAACTCTTCACGAATGTCCCGTTGCACGTCACCTCCTCTGATGCCGAGGAGGCTTTGCACAACTCGGTTCTCAGGTATCGAGCCGAACCCGGTGGTCCTCAGGGCCGCGACGACACTGGCCGGACTCCCAGGGTTCTCTTCACTGGCGAAGAGGGCGTGGAACACCTGTGCTCGGCTGATCGGCTTCCCGGCGGAGTTCACACGGTCGAACACCTCCCTCAGTACGTTCTGATCGTCACCGGTGACAATGTAGGTCGGGACCTTGTAATCACGGAACACTCCGCCAAGGCGGTCTGCGACGTCGAAGTCCTGCGACTCGAGATCGGCTTCATGCAGACGTAGCCAGTTCAGGAGAGACCTCGTCTCAAGTGCCTCACGAACCGGCATGGCCCTGGGTGGGACGATGCCCCGGCGGGGGTTGATGAACTTCTCGCTCGCGAGGTCGAAATAGACTTCGAAGCGTTCATCAACTCCGCCGAAACGCGAGGACAGCGTCCCAAGGAGCGATGTCACCCGTTGCTGTCCATCCACTACCCAAAGTGCATGGGTGACCTCCGGAGCTTCAAGCTGAAGCGGTCCGAAAGAGATGCTTCCCGCAGGGCCATACCTCTGCCAGAGGAGCAGCGTGCCGATCGGGAAGCCTCTGTAGAGGCTGTCAAAAAGAGCTCTGACGTCACCGCTGTTCCAGACGAACGACCGCTGAAACGAAGGCACCCGCAAATAACCGTCTTCGGCCAGCTTTACCACCTCCGCGATGGAGTAACCACCTGACCCCGACCTATTTAACGCTGCGCCTGACGTCACGCCCTGACTCTCCTGGTTTCGTGAAGTGGTCTTGCTCGACCTAGAGCGTATCGCCGGTCAGAGACGGGTGTCGCGGAAATAGAAGGTGCCTGACCCATCACCGCCACGCACAGGCTGCCGGACAGCCCGCGGGGGAATAGCGCGGTCAGTCGCGGTGGATCGGATCGGCGAGCCAGGCAGTGCCGGCCTTGCCGTCGTCGGCGAGCAGCAGCAGTTGGGCGTCGGACCCGATGGCGGTCAGGATCCGTTCCCCGCCGGTCTTCGGCGTCACCGGCACCGTGACCTCGCGCCACCGACTGCCGTCCCGAGACGACCACAGGCTGTACCCGGCGCCGTCGCTGACCGCCGCGACCACGCCGCCTCCGGCGACCGTCAACCCGGATACGAACGAGCTGGCCGACCCGTCCGGGTCCATCCCGGCGAACCCGGCCAACCTGCGCCAGCGCTCGCCGTCGCGCCGCCAGACCGCGAACGTCTCGCCATCGATGCCGGCAGCCAACACCCCGTCGCCGTAGCGGGTGACCCGCTGCAGGTCGGCGTACCCCTCACCGTGCGGTACCTGCTGGCGTTTCCAGGCGGCCCCGTCGGGCGAGACCCAGGCTATCGGGGCCTGGGCCGCCTGCCCCTTCGTCAAGCCGCTGCCGACCACGGTCCAGGAACCCGCGGCGTACACGACGTCCCGACCAGCGGTGTCCGTGGTGGGATCGCTGGACAACCGCGCGTCGGAGTCGACCAGCGTGAAATCCGTGGCGTCCTTCGAGGTCCACACCGCGGCACCGGTCATCCGGTTGCCCACGATCATCCACCCGGGGTCGCCGGCCGCGATCCGGCCCACGTTCACCGCCCTGGGCCCGCCGTACAGCTCGAACGCGGCGATCACGTCGGTGAACACGCCGTCCTCGCGCGGGTACCAGGTGCTGACCCGGGGGTTGCCGTGCGCGCCACCGGACTTCCCGCCGACCATCGCGACCCGGCCGTCCCGGCAGGCCACGGAGGAGATCACGTTGCGGTGCGCCCAGTACCACCGGGGCTTGAACCGCAGGCTGGTCCAGGTGCGACCGTCCCGGCTGCGCCACCCGGCGGGCCGGCTCTCGCCATCGGCTCCGAACACGCCGCCCACCACGTACCACTCGTCCTGGCAGCGCACCGCGTCCCGGACCGCGATCCGGCCCTCCGGCCCGGGCGGCATCGGGAGGCTGACCTGCTTCCAGGAGATCCGCTGTGGGCCCTCGGGAGTGGGTTTCGCCTGCGTTGTGCATCCACTCAGGACCAGTACGGCCAGCAGAGCGGTGAGCACACGGGGCACCTTTCCGATCCTACGGCTGACCGGGCACCGATCGGGAGAAACCACCCGGCCCCAGCGCCTCCGGCTGTCGCAGGGCCCGTGCCGCGACGTGACACGCGGCATGATGCGCCGGGCGTAGTTCGGCCAGGTGCACCGGTTCCCGCCGACAGACGTCTTCGACCAGCGGGCAGCGGGGGTGGAACCGGCAACCCGGCGGTGGTGCGGCCGGGTCCGGCACCTCGCCGCGCACCGGCTCGGCGCGCCGTACCGCTGCCACGGAAGGGTCCGGCACCGGTACCGCCTCGTGCAAGGATCGGGTGTACGGGTGCAGCGGCTCGTCGCACACCGCACGCCAGCCGCCCAGTTCCACGATCTGACCCAGGTACATGACCGCGATCCGGTCCGACAGGTGACGCACCATGCCGAGGTCGTGGGAGATGAACACGTACGTCAGGTGCAGTTCCTGGCGCAGTCGTACCAACAGGTTCATCACCTCGGCACGTACCGACACGTCGAGTGCGGACACCGGTTCGTCGAGCACCAGGATGTCCGGTGACACCGCGAGTGCGCGGGCGATGCCGACCCGCTGGCGTTGCCCGCCGGACAACTGGTGCGGGTGGCGGTCGGCGAGCGAGGCCGCGAGCCCCACCATCTCCAGCAGGTCGCCGGCCCGGGTCCGGGCCGTCGCGCCGTCGGCGATCCGATGCACCGAGAGCACTTCGGCGAGTGTCTGACCGGCGGTCCGCCGAGGGTTGAGCGACGCGTCCGGGTCCTGGAAGACGAGCTGGATCCGGCGTCGCGCCGCCCGCAGTTCGGGTCTTCGCAGCCGGCCGAGGTCGATGCCGGCCAACCGGATCCGACCGGCGGTCGGGTCTTCGAGGCGTACCAGCAGCCTGGCTGTGGTGGACTTGCCACAGCCGGATTCGCCGACCAGTCCCAGCGTCTCCCCGCGCCGCACGGTGAACGAGACGCCGTCCACCGCCCGCACCACGCCGCGTGTCGTGCGGTAGTGCTTGACCAGGTCGATCACTTCGATCATGGGCTCGGTCATGTCCACCGCTCCCGCGGCACCCAGCAGGCGACCACGCCGGCCCCGCGCGGCGAATCTGGCGGCTCCTCGGCCACGCAGCGGTCCTCCCGGTGCCGACACCGGGGCGCGAACGCGCAGCCGGCCGGCAGCCGCGACGGATCCGGTGGGACGCCACCGATCTGCGGCAACGGGTCCGGTTCGCCGGTCCGGGGCCGCGGAATGGAAGCGAGCAGGCCGGCGGTGTACGGATGGTTCGGTCGTGCGAACAGTTGCCGTACCGGGGCCTGTTCGGCGATCCGGCCGGCGTACATCACCAGCACCCGGTCCGCGATCCGGGCCACCACACCGAGATCGTGGGTGACCCAGAGGACCGCCAGCCCGGTTCGCCGCCGCAGGTCGTCAACCAGCACCAGGATCTGCTGCTGGATCGTCACGTCCAGCGCGGTGGTCGGCTCGTCGGCGATCAGCAACCGGGGACGCAACGCCAGCGCCATCGCGATCATCACCCGTTGCCGCTGGCCGCCCGAGAGCTGGTGCGGGTACGCGCGGGCGATCCGGTCCGGTCGGGGCAGTCCCACATCGGCGAGCGCGTCGAGCATCCGGCGCCGCGCTACGGGACCGCGTACCCGGTGGGCATCGAGCCCTTCGAGGATCTGACTTCCCACCCTCATGAACGGGTTGAGGGCGGTCATCGGGTCCTGGTAGATCATCGCGATCCCGGCCCCTCGCAACCCCCGGCGCGGCTTCTCCGGCAACGTCACCAGGTCGTTTCCGGAGAATTCGACGCGGCCCTCCGTCACCCGCGCGGTCTCCGGCAACAGCCCGATGATCGACAGCGCGGTGAGCGTCTTGCCGCTGCCGCTCTCGCCGACCATCCCGACCACCTCGCCGGCCCGGACGGTGAACGAGACCCCGCGTACCACCGGGACACCGTTGCCCACGACGGTGTGCAGGTTCTCGACGGCGAGTACCACCTCGTCCCCGCTCACCGGGCCTCCCTCGGGTCCAGCGCGCTGCGCAGGCCGTCCCCGAGCAGGTTGAAGGCGACGACGGCGAGCACGATCGCCGCGGCCGGGAACGTCAGCGTCCACCACGCTTCGGTCATCAGGGTGCGGGCTTCGCTGACCATCAGGCCGAGTGACGGCTGCGGCGGCTGGGTGCCGAGGCTGAGGAACGACAGTCCTGACTCGGTGAGGATCGCCCAGGACAGCGCGAGCGTCACCTGCACCGCGATCGGTGCGTTCACGTTCGGCAGTACGTGCCGGAACAGCAGCCGCGCCGGGGAGAACCCGAGCACTCGCCCGGCCTTGACGTAGTCCTGCTCGCGTACCGACAGCACGGGTCCCCGGGCCACCCGGATGAAGATCGGCGTGTAGACCACGGAGATCGCGACCGCGGTGTTCAGCCAGCCGTGACCGAGCGCTGCCACGATGGCGAGTGCCAGCAGGGTCGCCGGGAACGCGAACAGCACGTCGGCGAGCCGGCCGACCACGGCGTCCACCACGCCGCCGAGGAACCCGGCGGTGATGCCGAGCAGCGATCCGACGAGGGCGGAGATGGCCACCGCGAGCAGCGCCACCCGCATCGAGGCCGCGATCCCGGCGAGGGTCCGGGACGTGATGTCCCGGCCGAACTGGTCGGTGCCGAACCAATACGACAGGTTCGGGGACTGGAGCCGGTCGGCGGTGTGCTGGGCGAGCGGGTCGTACGGCGTGAGGCCCGCGAGGGCCAGCAGCGCGGCGGTGGTGAGAGCGGCGCTGAGCAGCAAGCCGAGCCTGCCGTTTCGGTCGCGCCAGACCCGGCACGGCTGTCCCGGTGGGCGGGTCGCGGGGTGGACCGGTGGCGGCTCGGCGGTCACCTGGGGCGGACGCGGCACCGCGGTCATGTCGGTCTGGTCCGGGGGTCGAGCAGCCGGTAAAGCACGTCGACGGCGAAGTTGACGAGGACGAACGTGGTCGCCACCAGCAGCGTCGTGCCCTGTACCACCGGATAGTCCTGCTGCAGGATGCCGTACAGCAGCAGTCGTCCCAAGCCGGGCAGGGCGAAGATCTGTTCCACGATCACGGTGCCGCCGAGCAGGTATCCGAACTGGATGCCGATCATCGTCACGATCGGGACTGCCGCCCCGCGTAGCACGTGCCGGAGCCGGACCCCTGCCGGTGACACCCCCTTGCCCCGGGCGGTGCGGACGAAGTCCGCCCGCGCCACCTCCAGGTACGCCGAGCGGGTGGTCCGCATGATGGTGGCGGCCAGCCCGACGGAGAGCACCAGTGCGGGATAGAACATCTGGCGTAGGTTCCCGGCCACCGACTCGGACAGCGGCACGAACGTTCCCGGGTCGGGGAAGTAGCTGAACACCGAGGCCAGGACCGCCACGGTGACCGAGGCCACCACGAACTCCGGGATCGCGAGGCCCAGCATGCCGGCGCTCTGCACGGTCAGGTCCCGCGCCGTGCCGGGCCGGCTGGCGGCGATCACGCCGAGCAGCACCCCGACCGGCGTGGCGATCAGCAGCGCCAGCACGGCGAGTTCGACCGTCACCGGCGCGACGTCGCCGATCAGCGACACCACCGGGTTGCCGGTGTCGATCGACACCCCGAGGTCACCGGTGAGCACTCCGGCCAGCCAGTGCCCGAACTGCACCGGTAGCGGCTGGTCGATGGCGTAGTAGCGTTCCAGCGCCGCCCGTTGCGCCGGGTCGAGCGATGCGGCCTCGGTTCCCAACTTCGCGGTGATGGTGTCCCCGGGCAGCGCCCGTAACACGAGGAACACCACCACCGCCACGCCGAACAGGGTCACGACCGTGCCGGCGAGCCGGCCCAGCAGGTACCGGGTGCCCATGGGGTCAGGCCAGGCTGGTGGTACGCAGGTACTCCAGCGACTCGGTGGGCAGCGCCTTGAAACCCGAGACCTTCCGGCTGATCACGTAATGCACCTGGTTGCGGAACAGCCACACCCATGGCGAGTCGTGCAGCAGTTGCCGTTGCAGGTCACCGAACACCCGTTGCCGGGTTGCCGGGTCGGTGGTGGCGTTGCCTTCCCGCAGCAGACCGTCGAGCCGTTCGCTGCCGTACCCGGCCGGGACGGTGAGGCTGCCGTCGCTGGTGAAGTACCGGTTGTACAGCAGGTACGGGTCGGTGGAGCCGCCGTTGAGCGCCACCGCCGCGTCGAATTTTCCTTTCAACCAGTTCGGCACGTACACGCTGGTCTGCTGGCGGTCCAGGTCGAGCTTCACGCCGATTTTGCCGAGCTGGGACTGCAGCACCTGGGCGATGTTGGTGGAGGTGTTGTACTCACCCAGCATCACGATCGTCTTGAGGCTGAAACCTTTCGCGTGGCCGGCGTCGGCCAGTAGTCGCTTCGCCTTCGTCAGGTCACCGGGCTCGCAGGGCAGGCCCGCCGTGGCGTCGTACCGGTATGCCGGGCTGGTGATCGGGCCGGTCAGCTCGGCCCGTCCGAAGTAGACGCTGTCGACGATCTCCTTGCGGTCCACCGCGCACGCGATGGCCTGCCGGACGGCGAGTTCCTTCAGCGGCCCACGCCGGGCGTTCAGTTGCAGCACGTGGTACGAGGTGGTGGCCTGGGCGATCAGTTTGACCCGCGAGCCGGTCACCTGGCGGGCCACCGCCGGGTCGGTGACCGTCCCCAGGTGGAAGCTGCCGGCCTTCATGCCGGAGACGATCGAGGTCTCGTCGGGGATGACCCGGAACTCCACGGTCTTCAGCTTCGGCGCGCCGTTCCAGTACCGCTGGTTCGCGGTGAGGGTGAGCTTCTGGCCCTGCTGCCATGTCCGCCACCGGAACGGGCCGGTGCCGTTGATCTCCTTGCCGACCTTGCCCGCGTCGATGTCCGCCTTGGCCAGGACCGAGTTTCCGGTGTAGCTGAGCGCGGTGAGCAGGGAGGCGTCCGGGCGCTTCAGGTTGATGGCGACGGTGCGTGGGTCCGGGGTCTCGATGCTGCCGATGTTGAGCAGGTACGAGCGGACCACGGAGCCGGTTTCCTGGTCGAGATTGCGGTCCAGTGTCGCTTTCGCGTCGGTGGCGGCCAGTTTCGTGCCGTTGTGGAAGCTGACTCCGTCCCGCAGCGTCAGGGTGAGCCGTTCCGGGTCCGAGGTGTCCCAGGATTGCGCGAGCCCGGGTACGAGATCGCCTTTGTCGTCGGTGTCGACGAGGGTGTCGTAGACCAGCCCCATCGACTGCACGGTCTGGAAGGCGGTCGCCCGGCTGGGGTCGAGCAGGTCGATGTCGCCGGTCCGCGCCACGATCAGCGTGTCTTCCCCGGAACGCGCAGTGCCTGGGGTTGTGGGACTGCACGCGGCCGTCAC
>DASUSI010000051.1:0-15663 GCA_036375165.1 Micromonosporaceae bacterium
TGGGCGGCCAGACAGGACCGGGCGGCCAGACAGGACCGGGTAGCCGGCCCCAGACGAGCCCGGCGGGAACCTGCATCTCGCCGACACCAGGTGCCATGCCGGCTACCACGACCTGACGAGAACGGCGTGCCAGGTACCACAGACACGCCACCACAATCAGCAGTAGGACCGTGCCGATGAACGCGCCGACCACGACCAATGCCCGATAGCTGGTGCGACGATCGGCCAGGCGAACCGCGGCGGCCTCGCCCGACCTGGCAGGCTCCGGCGAGACCAACGGATGATGGTCGACCGCGGGAACGTCACCTTCCAACGCGATGCGCGCGTTGATCACTCCGAAGCCGTACTCCTCGTCCCGGCCGGCGGGACCACGGTCCTCGGCGGTACGGATCAGCCGGTTGATCACATCGTTCGCTGAGATGTCCGGAAACGCCGACCGGATCAGGGCGGCCACCCCGGACACCAGGGCGGTCGCACCGCTGGTGCCGTCCGCGAGCACGTAGCCGCTGTCCGAGACGCTGGTCGGGGCCGCCATCGGGAGCCTCTCGGCCGGTGCGGACACCACGACCTCGGGGCCCCTCGCGGACCCCTTCCAGAAACGGCCGGAACGGGTGACCCCGCTGACCGACACGACGCCTGGAATGGATGCCGGCTCGGCCACCCGGCGGTCGCCTTGGCCGGTGTTCCCCGCCGCGGCGATCAAAACCACGTCCTTGGAGATCGCGTAGTCGACGAGTTGCTTCTTCCACGGCGCGTCGGTGCTGCGATCCCCGCCCAACGACATGTTGACGATGTCGGCGCCGTGGTCTACGGCCCACCGCACACCGTGGTACACGTCGGCGGACTCAAAGGAGCCGTTCGCGGTCTGCGCGATGCGGACCGGAAGAATCTCGGCTTCGGGCGCGATGCCGAGCACACTGTTGACGCCGTGGCCGGAACCGGCGATCAGGCTGGCCATCCCGGTGCCGTGCCCGTCCGAGTCGGACCTGCCGTCGGCCTGGGGCTTCGGGGTGCCCCCGTCTCCCACCTCGATACCCGCGAGCACCCGCCCACGCAGGTCAGGATGGTCGCGGTCGACCCCGGTGTCCACAACCGCCACGGTGGTCCGTTCTCCTCGGGAGATCCGGTGGGCGTCCCTGACATGCATCGCGTCCAGAAACCAGGACAACTCCCGGATGGTCTCCGCCGCGGCTGGACGTGGCTGCCACAGCGCACCCGTCCCGGTGCCAGCCAGACACGCCACGAGCAAGGCCGCGCTCAGCTTCCGCCAGCCGGCGAGTTGTCGGCCCACCGTATCCTCCACCCCGCGTCCGGACTGCCCACACCGTAGCCCTACCGCGCACGCGTGTCGGACACCGTGGAATCACCGGACGCCACGAAACCCCGGTGGCCGGGGGGCTCACCAGGGTTTCGGGTTCAGCTGCGTGGCTTCAGAATCCGGATTTCGGGACCCAGCGAGGCGGCGATCAGGCGGACGCCGCTGCCGCCTCATCCTCGGCAATGTCGCGGGTACGGTTCGGGTCCACCGGGATCCCGGGACCCATGGTCGTGGAGAACGTGACCTTCCTCAGGTACTTGCCCTTCGCGGAGGAAGGCTTCGAGCGCAGGACCTCCTCCAGCACGGCGGCGTAGTTCTCGGCCAGTTGCTTCGCTGAGAAGCTGACCTTGCCGATCGTGGTATGGAGGTTCGAGTGCTTGTCCACCCGGAACGAGATCTTGCCGCCCTTGATGTCCTGTACCGCCTTGGCCACGTCCATCGTCACAGTGCCGGTCTTCGGGTTGGGCATCAGCCCGCGCGGACCCAGGATCCGGGCGATCCGGCCGATCTTCGCCATCTGATCCGGGGTGGCGATGGCGGCGTCGAAATCGAGCCAACCCTCCTGGATCCGGGCGATCAGATCCTCGGAACCCACCTCGTCGGCACCGGCGTTGCGCGCCTCCTCGGCCTTGTCACCAGCGGCGAACGCGATCACACGTACCGTCTTGCCGGTGCCGTGCGGCAGGTTCACCGTGCCGCGCACCATCTGGTCGGCCTTGCGGGGGTCAACACCCAGCCGCATCGCCACCTCGACGGTGGCGTTGAACTTCGTGGGACTGCTCTCCTTGGCCAGGTTCGCCGCCTCCAGAGGGCTGTGGAGCCTGGTCCGGTCGACGAGTTCGGTGACCTTGCGGTATGACTTGCCGCGCTTCATGTGCCGCATCCTCTCGGTTCGGATGTGTGTGGTACGGGCCAGCGCACGACCCTGCCACGTGCCGGTGCGCTTGATCGCTCCGGTCGGGTTCAGTCGTTGACGGTGATGCCCATGGAACGGGCGGTGCCCGCGATGATCTTCTCGGCCTGGTCCAGGTCCGTGGCGTTGAGGTCAGCCATCTTGCGCTCGGCGATCTCACGCACCTGGGACCGGGTCACGGAACCGACCTTGTTGCGGTGCGGTTCGCCGGACCCCTTGTCCACACCAGCGGCCTTCAGCAGCAACTTGGCCGCGGGCGGGGTCTTGAGGATGAACGTGAACGAACGGTCCTCGTACACGCTGATCTCGGCCGGCACGATCTCACCACGGTTCTGCTCCGTCGCGGCGTTGTACGCCCTGCAGAATTCCATGATGTTCACGCCGTGCTGACCCAGTGCTGGGCCGACCGGCGGTGCCGGGGTGGCCTGGCCGCCAGCGAGTTCCAGCTTGAACGTGGTGACGAGCTTCTTCTTCTTGGGAGGCATGGGGTACTTCCTGGGCTGCGTCGTGATGGTCGGTTGTCTGTGGTGGCTGGCGCTGTGGTGGTTGACGAACGTCGGTGTCACAACTCCAACGAGGTCCGAGTGGCTAGATCTTGGCCACCTGGTTGAAGTTGAGTTCCACCGGAGTCTCCCGACCGAAGATGGACACCAGCACCTTGAGTTTCTGCTGATCGGGGTTTATCTCACTGATCGTCGCCGGCAGCGAAGCGAACGCACCGTCGGTCACCGTGACAGAGTCGCCCACTTCGAAGTCCAAGACCTTGACCTCGGGCTTCTCCTTCTCCTTGGCCACAGACGGGGCCAGCCACTTCAGCACCTCGTCGATCGCCAGCGGCGATGGCCGGTCAGCCCGGTCGGTCGCGCCCACGAAGCCGGTGACTCCCGGAGTGTTCCTGACGCAGGAGTACGACTCCGGTGTCAGATCCATCCGTACCAGGATGTAGCCGGGGAAGACCTTCGCCTCGACCTGCTGGCGCTTACCGTTCTTGACCTCGGTGACCTGCTGCGTCGGCACCTCGATCTGGTAGATGTAGTCCTCCATGTCGAGGCTGCTGATGCGACTCTCCAGGTTCGTCTTCACCTTGTTCTCGTAGCCGGCGTAGGAGTGCACCACGTACCAGTCGCCCGGCGCACGCTTGAGCGCCTGGCGCAACTCCTCGACCGGGTCCGCCTGTTCGTCGTCATCGGAAGCAGCGACCCCGATGCCCTGCCCGACGGCCAAGGCCACGGCCTCAGGCGACTCGTCTGGTCCGGCGATCTCGGTCGACGTCGCCTCGCCGGCCGCATCCTCGGCAGGTCGTGCGATCTCGTCGTAGTCAGGCACCCTCGCTCACTTCCAGGCAGGTATTCGGTACGTCGCGGGCAGGTCTTCGACCTTGACCCCGACGGCGGCGTTCACTCTTCAGCTGTGTTACTGCCGAACACCCACAGCATCGCCCTGGCGAACGCCACGTCCAGCAGGCCGATGATGGCCAGCATCACGGCTACGAAGAACACCACGACCACGGTGTAGGTCAGCAGTTCCTTGCGGGTCGGCCAGATGACCTTACGCAGCTCGGCGAACACCTCACGGATGAACCGGGTCAGGCGACCGACCGGCCCTACCCGCCGGGACGCCTCCGGCTTGTCCGCCTTGCCCTTACCCGGCTTGGTCTTGGCTTTCGACCTGGTGTCGGAGTCCGGATCGGCCTTGGCCCGCTTCACCGCGGTACCTACCCGGGCCGGCTTTCCGTCCAACTCCGCGTCATCGAGGTCGTCATGCTCAAGATCGCCGGCGTCGAGGGCATCCTCGCTCAGATCCTCGGCAGCCTCATCCAGCGCCTCGTCAGTTCCCTGATCAAGTCGCTTGTCGACGGCGTCGTCGTCACGCCGCTTTCGTCTGGCCACTTCGCCCTCTCAGTTCCGGTACGCCCGGCAGAGCCGGTGATGCCATCGGCGCAGGGGCGACAGGACTCGAACCTGCAACCTGCGGTTTTGGAGACCGCTGCGCTGCCAATTGCGCCACGCCCCTCTGTGGTCCACGAACCACTCCGTACCGGCTACCGAGGTGGGAGCCGGTCGTGTCACGCATCCGGGGCGAGACCCACCCCACCGGCACCGATCACGCGACCGGGCACAGTGTGGTAGGGGTTGCTCACCCCACGGGGGCCCAGTGTACGGGTTGGCATCCGAATATCCCAACCGACCCAGCGACGCACCGACGACACGCCGGACCTCCCAAGGGACTCCCCCAACTGTGGCGATCCGCCGGACTTATTGGCCCAGGTGGGACGACTCGGGGGCACCAGCGGTTTGTCGCTGTCGTCTGCGAGCATGTCTGTATGACCACCGCGACGCCCGTATCTCGCACCAACCGGATCTCCCGCCGGGTCGGCGGCATCGCACCGTCTGCCACCCTCGCGGTGGACGCCACCGCGAAGGCCATGAAAGCCGCGGGGCGCCCGGTGATCGGCTTCGGTGCCGGCGAGCCGGACTTCGCAACCCCGGACTACATCGTGCGGGCCGCCCAGGCGGCGTGCGCCGAGCCCCGGTTCCACCGCTACTCGCCGGGCACCGGTCTTCCGGAACTTCGGAGCGCGGTCGCGGAAAAGACCAGGCGGGACTCCGGCTACGAGGTCAACCCGGAGCAGGTGCTGGTGACCAACGGTGGGAAGCAGGCGGTCTACGAGACTTTCGCCACCTTGGTCGACCCGGGTGACGAGGTGCTGTTGCCCGCTCCGTACTGGACCACGTATCCGGAAGCGATCGTGCTGGCCGGCGGAGTCGCCGTGGAAGTGTCGGCGGACGAGTCCTCCGGCTACCTGGTCACCGTCGAGCAACTCGATGCGGCACGTACCGAACGAACCAAGGCTTTGCTGTTCTGCTCCCCGTCCAACCCCACCGGTGCGGTGTACCCGCCGGAACTCGTGGAAGCGATCGGACGCTGGGCCCTTCAGCACGGGATATGGGTGATCACCGACGAGATCTACGAGCATCTGGTGTACGGCGATGCCCGGCACGTCTCGATGCCGGTGGCGGTGCCGGAACTCGCCGACACCTGCGTCGTGCTCAACGGGGTGGCCAAGACGTATGCGATGACCGGATGGCGGGTCGGCTGGATGGTTGGTCCGGCCGATGTGGTGAAGGCCGCCGCCAATCTGCAGTCGCATCTGACGTCAAACGTCTGCAACGTCGCGCAGGCCGCCGGCATGGCGGCGGTGTCCGGACCCCTGGACGCGGTCGGCGAGATGCGAAGTGCGTTCGACCGCCGTCGCCGGACCATCGTGGACATGCTCTCGGCCATCGACGGAGTGGTCTGCCCCGAGCCACAGGGTGCGTTTTACGCGTACCCCAGCGTGAAGGGGCTCTTGGGCCGTGAGATCGGCGGACAGGTGGCGAACAGCTCCGCCGAACTGGCGAGCCTGGTCCTGGAACAGGCGGAAGTGGCGCTGGTGCCCGGCGAGGCGTTCGGAAGTCCGGGCTACTTCCGGCTCTCGTACGCATTGGGCGATGACGACCTGGTGGAGGGTGTAAGCCGACTACAGCGCCTCTTCGCATGACGCCCGATTGTCTGTACGCCGGCCCGACCAGCACCGCCGTGAACGCATCCGGTGGACCTGGATCCGCCGACGTCTCGATTCCGGCTCAGCTGGTACGGACTATCGCGCGGGCCTGACCCAGCACTTTGACCCCACCGGAGCGGACTGTGAGGTCCACCTGTACCCGGCCGTCCTCCAGTTCCCGCTTCACTACCCCATCGACGGTGACTTCCGTCCCCGTGTCGTCGTCGGGCACCACCACCGGCTTGGAGAACCGCACCCCGTACTCCTCGACCGCGGCGGGATCAGCGACCCAGTCAGTGACCGCCCTGCCAGCGAACGCCATGGTGAGCATGCCGTGGGCGATCACACCCGGCAGTCCGATCGACGTGGCCATCCGATCACTCCAGTGAATCGGGTTGAGGTCGCCGGAGACACCCGCATACCGCACCAGGTCGGCCCGGGTGACCCGGTATGTGCGGGTCGGCAGGATGGCCCCCACCCGCAACGGCTGGCTCATCGGATCACCAGGGTGGACCAGGTGGTGAGGACGTGTTCTCCGTCCTCGGCGGTTACGTCGGTACGCATGACGACGATGTCGTTGCCGGCGAGGCTACGGACGCTCTCAATCGACACCCCGCAGCCCAGGACGTCGCCTGGATGGATCGGCCGGGCGTACCGGAAACACTGGTCGCCGTGCACGATGCGGCTCAATTCGATGCCCATCTCAGCAAGGAGCGGCCGGCCCGCAGCGAAGGTGAACACCACGGGAAACGTCGGAGGAGCGATGACGTCCCGGTGCCCGAACGCCTTGGCCGCCTCCGGGTCCCGGTAGGCGGGATTCGGATCACCGATTGCGTCCGCGAATTCTCGTATCTTCTCGCGACCGACTTCGTAGGGCGTTTCCGACGACAGCGTACGGCCAGCGAACGAACTGTCCAGCGGCATGCCCGCTAGCGAGTCTCGCGGTGTGAGGTGTGCGCGCCGCAACGCGGACAGAACTTCTTCAGCGTCATCCGGTCCGGATCGTTACGGCGGTTCTTGCGTGTGATGTAGTTGCGCTCCTTGCACTCCACACACGCCATAGTGATCTTGGGACGTACGTCAGTCGCCTTAGCCACGGCGGAGTGCCTTCCTCGCTGGAACGTCTGTGACAACCCGACAAGAGTACCCGTGTCCCGACGGAATCGGGTAACCAGGTTGCCAACCTGATTGGTCATCGGTTCGCCGGGGTCGCCGCCCGGGTGGGCTTGGCTGCCGGTCAGCGTCCGCGCTGTCCACGGACACACGACACCCGATCGGTAGCGGTGGCCGGACTCGAACCGGCGACACAGCGATTATGAGCCGCTTGCTCTACCACCTGAGCTACACCGCCGTACCTTCGAGGCTGTCCCTCGCCGTCCCCAGGGGCAACATGGACGGCCCTGGGGGCGACACCTGCCCGCCGCGTGCGGCGAACTCGGGTGGGCCCCGGCTGGCGAGCGAGAGGCCGTGTCCCACTGATCTGGCGAGTGGCTTCTCCCGTCTCGAGCCCCTTTACGGAATCGAACCGTAGACCTTCTCCTTACCATGGAGACGCTCTGCCGACTGAGCTAAAGGGGCTGGTACGACATCCCTTGGGATGCGCGCCGCGATAAGAGTACACGGTACGGGGGCGGGACGCCGACCGGGTTCCCGGTCCGACTTGAGCGCACGCGTGGAACCACTACGGCACGGCTCGAAGCCGGCGGACCTGCCCGGAAGGTGTGGACTCCAACTCGGTCTGCGCGGCGAACCAGGCGGAGAGTCGCTCGTACGGCAGCGGCCTGGAGAAGAAGAACCCCTGTCCGATATCGCACCCCATCTCTTCGAGCAGTGACAGGGTGAGCTCGCTCTCCACGCCCTCAGCCACCACGGAGAAGCCGAAATGGCGGGAGAGATCCACCACGGCCCGGACTATCGCCAGGTCCCCGGCATCGGTGGCCATGCCCTGAACGAACGACCGGTCGATCTTGACCTCGTGAACCGGCAACCGGCGCAGGTAGGACAGCGACGAGTACCCGGTTCCGAAGTCGTCGACCGAGAGCCGTACCCCGAGGTCCCGGAGCAGCCGAAGGGTCGGGAGCGGCTTCTCGGTCTCACCGACCATGCCGTCCTCGGTGATCTCCAGGGTGAGCCGGTCGGGCGGCACCCCGTACTCGTGGAGCAGGCTCTCCACGTACGGCGGGAACTCAGGATCGGAGAGGGTACGCGGTGAGAGATTCACCGCCACCCCGAGGGGACGACCCTCGGCGTCCCACTCGCTACACCTGCGAAGTCCTGCACGCAGTACGACGTCGGTGAGCTTGGAGAGCTGGCCGGTGTGCTCGGCGACGTTGATGAAGTCCTCGGGTGCCACCGAACCGTGGGCCTGATGCTCCCAACGCGCCAGACATTCCACGCCCGCGAGCGCCCGGCCGGAAATTGTGATCTTCGGCTGGAAGTAGACCTCGACCTCACCGCTGTCCAGCGCGCGTCGCAGGTCACCCGCGAGCCCGAGGCGGCGTACTGACCGTGACTCCAGTCCTGGATTGAACAGCCGCACGCCGGACGCGGTTGACTTGGCGGCGTACGTCGCCACATCGGCCCGTTGCAGCAGCGTTTCCGGTTCCACCCCGTGGTCGGGATGTAACGCCACACCAACCGCGGTGTCCACGTCCAGGGTGAGGTTGCCGAGTGCGAACGGGTTCTGCAGGGCCCGTCGGAGCTCGCCGGCCAAGTCCGTCGCGGCATCGGCGTTGGTCAGCCGTACCAGAACGCAGAATTCGTCACCGCCGGCCCGCGCGACCAGTGCTCCGTCCGGCGCCGCGACGACCAACCGGCGGGCCACCTCGGCCAGCAACTTGTCGCCCGCCACGTGGCCCAGAGAGTCGTTGACGTCGCGCATACCATCCACATCGAACAGCAGCGCGGCGACCACTTCGCCTGGGGCACGGATCTTCACCGCCTCTTCCAGGGCGAAGATCATGCGGCGCCGGTTCGGGAGTGATGTGAGTGAATCGTGGTAGGCGTCGAACCGCAACCGGTCCACCAGCCGCGAGTTCTCCACCGCGACAGCGGCGTGGGCAGCGAGGGTTTCCAGGAGCTGGACGTCATCCTGACGAAACCGTTCCAGATCGCCCAACCGGTTGGCGACCTCAAGACAACCGATGACCGCGGAGCCGGAGCGCAACGGCACCACGATGACATCCTTTACCCCGGAGTCCCTGACAAGGGATCGGTCCTCCTCGTGCCCCAACTTCGGTCCGGCGGCCACCGTATGGCCTTCCACGAACACCCGCTCCCGGAAGATCCGCGGTGTCGGTGCCCTGTCGATCAGGCCGGAGCTGTCCGCCTTGGCGGTCAACAGCACCTGCGGGTACCTACCGCGTTCCGGGAGCCACAGCGTCGCCGATTCGGAGCTGAGCAGCTTACGGGTACGGGTGAGCAACTCGTCCGCCAGCGTGCCGTCCTCCCGCGCGGTCGCGACGGCGCGGGTCAGCTCGTACAGCTCCGCGAGTTTCTGTTGCTGCCGGACGAACTTCGTGTAGCCGCGGTACACCAGAACAACGGCGGCGACCACGGGGACCAGCAGCAGCACAGTCCACGCGCTGACGTGGACCACCAACAGAACCAGGATTCCGAGCGTGGTGTTGAGCACCGCGGCGACCAGTGTCAGGACGGTGCTGCGGATGGCCTCGGTTCGGGTCGGCGGGCCCTGCACCAGCGTGATGGCCACGAGCACCATCAGAGCGCTGTTCGCCATCGCCGGGATGACGGCCGCGTACGCGACAGCCCAGGACAGCGGATCTCGGAGTTGGCCGACGTCCAGGGCGTCAGCGATCAGAAGTGCGATGGTGGCCGCGGTCGTACCCACGATGGTGTTGAAGGCTATCTTCTGCGGGGACAGCCGCTGTCGGATGTGGACCAGCGTGAACGCCAGCGTCCGGGCTACCAGGACCGTCAACGGATCCGCGTGGAACAGCGCAAGGACCAAGGGCATCTCGGAAAAGTTCAGCGACATGCTCTGGCGGCGCATGTCGATGGTGAGATGGGCGGTGCTGGCCAGAAAGAAGAGTCCGGTGTAGAGCGCCAGCCGCAACGGCTGCGCCACAACGGACCGCCACAGCCACCAGTCCTGGATCGTGAATACAGTCAGCACGAAAAGCGCGAGTGCGCTGATCAAAACCCAGACAAGCGATTTACCAGATCGATTAACCAGCCGCCGGTCACTTTTTCTTCGTTTGGCACCTTCCGGCGACCTCCCCACCGCACGCACCCCCACAGCGGTGTCTTCCTACCCGGACCTACCCACTCCTACCGAAGCCGGCTCACGTCCAGATGGGGTCCATCGTGGTTGACGTGCTGTCGCCGCCCTCCACGGTCTCCACGGCCACGCTCGGCTGCGAGACATCGGCCGCTTGCGCCACGCCATGCATACCGAGGAAGGTGCCCGCGGCCAGCCCGGCGGACAGGAGCAGGCGCCCGACCCACCTTGTGATCTTGCGAAGATCCATCACGCTGACTCCGAGGTATTTAGGGCCTAACACAACTCCCCCAGTCCATCGATGGTGCCATATGGATCGGCGGGACTGAAGCGGAACCGTGTGTCTCGTGGATGCCGGACGATGACCTGCTGTATAGCGTTGCGAGAAAGTATAGCCTTTGCCGGGTTGAGGCCTTTCCGGTGCGATTGCGAGATTCCACCGCCACGCCGCGGGCCGGCACCGGGTGGCACCGGCCCGGCAGCCCCCGTCCGACCAGGCTTTGGATCACCGAAGCTTTACTGGGAGCCGACAGATGCCAGGTATTGAGCTGCTTTGTCGGGATCCATCAGCCAATGTTGAAAATCGCGGGGGTCGGAGAAACCGTTGGCGAAGCGCGCCGCGACCCCCCGGTTACCGGCAGCGGCACCAAGAATCCGCTGTATGTGTTCTGGAAGTGGCTGCAGCATGACGTTTGTCCAGTTGGTGACGTGTTGTGCCTCCGCCCAGTACCCGTCGAAGACCTGTTGCATCCAAGTACGGTCGAAAGGACGATCTTCGTGCTCGAGGATCGCGTCGAGGTAGGCAGCGGCGCACTTGGCCGCGCTGTTGGAACCCTGCCCGGTGATGGGGTCGTTGGCCACGACAACATCTGCCATCCCGAGCACCATGCCCCCCGATGGCAGTTCCCCGACCGGACGCCGGACGATCGGTGTGAAACCGCCGACCAGGCTGGCCCGCTCATCGGTGAGTTCCACCTTCTCGCACCGCTCGTACTCCCACGGCACGTACTGCCGCATCAGGTCGAGGACGCGCCTCAGATGTTCGGCGGGAACCGGCCGGTCATCCCAACAGTCAAGCGGTCCGTTGGGAATCGCCTCCCAGAAGAGGATGTCGCATGGACCACTGAGGGTGAGTGCCGGGATGGTGAACAGCTCACCGAGTCCCGGCACAGCGCTGAAGCCGACATACGGTTCCGCGAGTCGAGCCCTCAATGCCATGCCGTGCACATAGACGACCGAGAGGGAACGTTGCGGTGTGGTGTACGGGGACCGCTCCGGGTCGCGATCGAACAGCTCGACGAGTTCGCCCCTGCCCGCGGCGACGATCACAAGATCGTACAGCTTGGTCAGCCCGTCAAGGTCCGCGGTGGTGACGCCGTGGATCACCACATTGCCGCCCCGGTTCTCGAACGCTTCCAGCCAGCCGGCCATCTTGATCCGCTGGTCGACGGACTGTGCGTACGCGTCGAGTGGTGCGACCACCTCCAAGGCGCAGGTACCAGGAGGTGCCGACAACGTCACGTCGAGCCCCTGGATCTTGGGAGCTTGTTCCTCCCACATGTTGAGCTGGTAGGCACGTTCGAATCCCAGAGCGCGGTCGAACATGGCCTGCGTGGACATCACCTTGCCGTTGCGAATCTCCTCTGAGGTCCGGGCCGACATGACGGTCACGTCGTACCCGTGGCTGAGCAGGCTCAGTGCCAGCTGCAAGCCCGACTGACCCGAACCAACGATGAGGATCTTCCGCATCTGGACCTCCGTTCCCAAGGGTGCTGTAAGCGTGCGAACTAGCGGTGTGCCAGCGTGGCCGACCCCTGGTCGGAGGCTGCTGCCGCCCGGTCGATCGTGTGCGAGACCACCTCTGTGAGGGCCCTGGCGACAGACGCCCGATCCCGCGCGTCACACGTGATCAGGGGCACCTCAGGCCGCAACACAAGGGCTTGCCGTACGTCGTCCAGGTCGTGCGTCACAACGCCATCGAACATGTTGACCACGACGACGTACGGGACGTCGCTGTCGTGCTCGAAGTAGTTGACAGCCGGAAACGACGCGTCGAGACGCCGGGTGTCCACAAGCACCAGTGCTCCGACCGCGCCCCGGCACAGGTCATCCCACATGAACCAGAACCTGGGCTGACCCGGAGTTCCGAACAGGTACAGCACGAGGTCCGAGTTGAGGGTGATCCGGCCGAAGTCCATCGCCACGGTGGTGGTGGTCTTGGCGCTCCCGCCATCGATGTGGTCCACGGCCTCGCCCGCCTCGGTCATCCACGCTTCCGTGTTGACCGGAGGAATCTCGGAGACCGACCCGACCAGAGTCGTCTTGCCAACCCCGAAGCCGCCAGCGACCACGATCTTCGCGGAAATCACCAGGTCAGACGGATAGTGCGCGGAGTCCATCGCGGATTCTCTCCAAAAACTGCAGGTTGTGCTGGTAGACGTACCCGGTCGGATGGATCAGCACCTCGTCCCGCGCGGCCAGGTCACTGAGCAGAACCCGCGTGACACCAAGCGGGATCCCCGCGCACGCGGACAGCTCCGCCACGGACATGCCGCGGGACGCGTACTCGTACACCGCCTGGGATTCCGGTAGCAGTGTCGCGCTGATCCGGGGGTCATAGTCGGGAACCGACACCCGAGTCTCCACCAGAAGCGGAACCCGGACCCGGGTGCGTCCGCCGGTCAGGACATAAGGGCGCACTCTCGGGTTGCGCGTGATCGCCACGGTGTTCGCCCCCTCAATGGTCGTAGGCAGCCGTCGTAGGCCGTGACTGCGTGGGCACGGATCGTGCGGTGTCAGTCACCACGATTCGCGGTCAAGCCACGAATCGCCCGGCTGGCGGCCATATGTTGCAGTTGCCTGCGCGCCTGTGGGGTCAGTGCATGACCCACCCGCTGCACCAACTGCGCCATCTCGAAAGCGATCACCTTGAGATCGCAGCCGACCGCGGTCAACACCGCCAGTCCCGCCGTCTCGCCGATCCGCATGAACAGCAGGTGTCCCCGGGTGAGGCGGAGCATGATCTGCTCGCAGCTGCCTCTGCCGACCAAGGCAGCACCGTTGTGGCCAAGACTGAGCAAGCCACTGGAGATCGCCGCGAGTTGCTCACCCACCTCACGTGTCACGGCCCCCGACGCGGTGAGCAGCAGGCCGTCAGACGCCATCACCAGCGCGTCCGTGACTCCCGGTACCTCTGCGATGAAGTTGTCGATCAGCCAGGTGAACTCCTGAGGACCCGCGAGGTTGTTCGCGGGATTGCGGGAGCCGCCACTCGCACTCGTCATCACTTGGTAGGTCCTTCGGGACGGTGTTGACCGGATCCGACACTGTCGCTGGAACGGGCCGCCGCGTCGCCTGCGACGAACGCGGCCAAATCGTCGTGCCAGGCCTTCTGGTTCACCACGTCGTCCGGATCCGCCGGCTGCGCGAACTGCGCCATCTCAGGCATCTGGCGAATGCTGGACGGCACCCGTTGCGGCAGGCGATCCGCTGTTGGCTGGGACATACCAGGCGGGACAGAAAGCTCAACCACGCGCTGCGCGCCTCCGGTAGTCGTCTGGGGCGGGATGGTTGTCGGCATCCGCGGGGAACGGACGACCAGCGCCTTACCGGCACTGGCTCCGTCGCTGCGCCGGGGACTGGGTTTGGGCCGGGTGGGCCGCTCCGAGGGGAGCTCGCACAGCAGCGGTACCGGAAGTAGCACCATCGCCGTGGTGCCCACCGGTTCGCGCCGGACCAACCCGACCCGCATGCCGTGAGCCCGGGCCAGGCGCTGCACAACCGCCAACCCCATCTGGGTGGGTGCCTCCGGGTCCAGCCCGGAAGCCTCAGAGTCCAGCTTGGCGTTCACCGACGCCAGATGACGCGGGTCGAAGCCGATTCCGACGTCCTCCACCCGCAACATGACAGTTCCCTGCTCAGTCAGGTGCGCACTGACCGAGACCGTGGAAGCCGGTGGGGAGTAGCGCGTGGCGTTGTCCAACAGTTCAGCCATCACGCGGCCGACATCGTCCGCCGCCCAGTCCACGACGGCAAGATCCACGACCTTGCCTATGTAGACGCGCGAGTAGTGTTCTATCGCCGACATGCCGGCACGGATCACATCGATCAGTGACGTCACCTGCCCCTCGGCGTCACCGGGCCGAAGCCCCGCGAGCACTTGGAGGTTCTCGGCGAGCCGCTGCACCCGAGTGGCCGCGTGGTCAACCCGGTACAGCGTCTCCAAGACGTCGGGATCCCGCTCCTCGGCCTCCAACTTGTCGAGGTATCCGCGCATCGACTCGGCGAGGCTGAGCACCCGCAGGGCGAACTGTTCACTCACCGTCGACCACAGATCAGTGCCATGTGTTCGCCCAGTGCCGTGTGTCCGCGACCCCGCCTGACCATGGCCATGATCGACCGCCGCGTTCGTGGCCTGCGCAGGGGGCATGGGCCGCCGTCGACCGAACACGCGCCGCCACGCACTCACCGTGCGCACCGACCAGGATGCATGGCGGAACGCCCTGATATCTGCATCGTCATGCACGTCCTGTCCCCCGCATCCGGGTACTCACCCCGGGTGCGGGCATCGACTCAGCTCGCCGGTCCGGCACACCGGCGGGGCGGATTCGCCGGGTAGCGAGCCGCTTGAGCGGTTCCGTAGTCTACGACCCGCCCGGAGGAGAAGTCACGCGGTGCCGAAATATGCGATTCACATAAGTTGCCTCCTGATTTGCGTTCCACGGAACCGTGTCCTCGCATTGAGCGGAGCACGACCTCACGCGCCCCACAGGGACCGTGAAACGGCGGGTCACCGCAACACTTGAGCATTACGGACTCACGTTTGGGAAGGTCGACACCGGCGACTGTGGTCGCCTGAAACGGCGAGCCCGCACGACGGGTTCAGTGAACCGGCTTCGAGAATGTTGTGATCGCGTCGTTACCGGTACCGCGCGGTCCGGCCCGTCGGGTCGCAGGGACCCGTTCCGGGAGTTGGCCGACATGCGGGTCGGATGGACCAGATTGATGCGCTCCGTCCTGGGGTCGTACCCACCGGGTCCCTCGGCGCTGATCCGGTACGAGGTCTGCCAGCCAACGCGGGTCCCGGTCGTGACAAGCCACGCTGCCGCTTCCGGACGGCCACCACGGACAGCAGGTTCGGTGAAGCCCCTTGACGCATGTTTCTGCTGGTCAGACGCCCGAAATCTGCTGGTGGCGGGTAGTGGATTCGAACCACTGTAGGCTGTGCCGACGGTTTTACAGACCGCTCCCTTTGGCCGCTCGGGCAACCCGCCTGGAGCACCCCGCGTGTGGGTGCCGGAGAAAGGATAGCCGGCCACCGCGGTGCTGTCACAGGGGGTTCCGGTGCGTCCATCCGACCTTTGCCGTGTGGTGTCGCCACAAGCCTCCCGGGGCTGCGACGTAACCTGTTGGCGACACCCGACAGGAGGACTGATCCGTGGCCAACCCCAGCTTCGACATCGTCTCGGAGGTCGACCGGCAGGAGGTCGACAACGCCCTCAACCAGGCCGCCAAGGAACTGTCGCAGCGGTTCGACTTCCGCGGCACGGGGGCGTCCATCGCCTGGTCCGGTGACGCGGTCGCACTACAGGCGGAGACCGAGGACCGGGTACGCGCGGCACTGGAGGTCTTCAAGGAGAAACTGGTTC
>DASUSI010000052.1:0-6761 GCA_036375165.1 Micromonosporaceae bacterium
CGTGACTCCGGCCGCCGCCGATCCCACCCGGCCGAGCACGCGAGTACTCGCCATCGGGTGTGGCGGATTCCCGTAGGGACCGTCGATGACAACAGGGGGGAACCACATAACAGCGGCATCCTGGGCCTCCCCCTGGACCCAACGCCGCTTCGCCATATACCGGAAGGTCACGCATACCAGCTGACCTCGCGAACTTGGTGCCGGTGCCGCGACAACCTCGCGGCACCGGCACCAGGTTGTGTCCGGAGGACCTACGACCGCGTATCGGCCGACATCATGTACCCCGAGTCCTCGGTGAGGTCCGCCCAAGCATCCAGGACCCGAGGAGCCTGGCGTATCCGGAAATTCGGCGGACTATCGCCCACACAATGCCGCACCCGGATTCCGATCCACGCCGCGGCACGGGCCAGACGGTGTGGTCGAGGAGGAGTCCGGTCCCGGCCCGGCATCAGTCCGCCGGGTCGCTCCCCGGACAAGCGAATCGCCCGGGTGCCGTCAGGACACCCGGGCGATTCGGTCAGGAGGACGGTGCGGAGGAGCTGCGGATCAGGCGCTTTCCAGCATCGTCCCGGCGAGCAGGTCGTCGATCAGGCCCCTGGTGGACACCGTGGCGGCACACCGCCGGGCCGCGTAGTCCAGGGCCATCTGGTGTTCGCCGGGGGAGAAGTCGGCCAGCGCGTCAGCCACCAGGAACGGCTGGACGTCCACGGAGAACGCGTCGTTCGCCGTCATCAGGCACCCGATGTGCGCATAGATCCCGCAGATGATCAACTGATCGCGGCGGTAGCGGTCCATCAGCTGCTTGAGGCCGGTTCGGTGGAACGCGGAGTAGCGCCACTTGGTGAGCACCGTGTCGGAGTCGCCCGGCGCGAGTTCCGGGATGATCGCCTTGTGCCCGGGGTCCTTGCCCATCCCTGGACCCCAGAAGTCGTGCAACAGGCCCCGCTGGACTCGCGTCATGCCCCCCGGCTGAGCCGTGTACGCCACCGGTATTCCGAGATCGACCGCGGTGGCCCGCAGCCTGCGGGTGTTGTCTATCAGGTCCTTGATCGGCGACTCGTCTGGCGTGAAGAAGTCCACGAAGTACCGCTGCATGTCATGGATGAGCAGCAGCGCACGGTCGGGTTCGGCGCGCCAGGACACCTGGTTGCCGGGGATGTCCGACTGGCTGGGCATGGGGTATGGAGCGATGGTGGGAATCGACACGGTCGTCTCCTATCGGACCGAGAACAACAGGCGGAGTCGTGCTGCGGCTGTGGCGCCCCTCGGCTACACCCCGAGCGCCGCGCCGCCGTCGACGTAGAGGTCATGCATCGTGATGTGCCGGGCCTCGTCGGAGGCCAGGAAGACCACGGCGTCCGCGACATCCGAGGGCTGCGCCAGCCGCCTGAGCGGAATTCCGGGCTTGAACGTGTCCAGGGAGCCTTCGATCACCTGGGCTGGTCCGGTTTCGTCCGTCCACATCGATCGCTGCATCTCGGTGTCCGTGGAGCCAGGGGAGACCACATTGCACCGGATTCCGTGCTCGGCGAGTTCCAGTCCGAGACACTTGGTGAACTGCACACTGGCGGCCTTGGACGCGGCGTACGCCGACATGTGCATCCGGGGAACCCCCGCGGCGTTCGAGGCGACGGTGATGATGGTCCCCGACTGCCGACGCGTCATCTTCCGGGCCACGGCCCGGGACACGTAGAACACGCCGTTGGTGTTGACCGCGAACGTGGCGGCCCAGTCCTCGTCGGTCAGCTTGACCACCGGACCGGTACGCAGCACGCCCGCGACGTTCACCAGGATGTCTATCGCGGACATCTCGCACTCGACCCGATTCACGGTGCTCTCGACGACTGCGGGATCGCGTACGTCGACGGGATAGGCCGCCGCGGTACGTCCGTCGGACGCCAGGTCCCGGGCCACGGCGTCGAGCCGGTCGGCTCTGGCGTCGACCAGTGCGACATGAGCGCCCCGCGCCGCCAGCTTGCGGGCCACCGCTTCACCGATACCCTGTGCGGCACCGGTCACCAGTGCCACTCTGCCTGTGATTCCTGTGTGGTTCATTCCCTATATCTCCTCGACGGCAGCGTGATGCCCGGCGGGGGATCGCCCCCGCCGGGCGCCGCAGCCCTCTGCAAAGGTCACGGATCCGTCACGTGTGACGGTTCGGATGTTTTGTGGTTGTGACCACCGTGGCTGTCACCCGGTGGTCGATGGGTCAAGGTGTCATGACGAGTGCCGGTTCCCCGGATACGGACCGTTCGGCGTCGTACCCGTAGAGCCAGCTCTGACCACGAAGGCCCCAGTTCTCGTCCATCGCGCGGTCCCGGCTTTCCTGCTCCGGGCCGTCAGAGTGGTGGTGGTTGCGGGTGTTGTTGCGGATGAACTCCTGCACGGTGGCGATCCGGCTGGTACGGACCTCGCCGTAGTGCCGCAGTGCCTCCGGGACACTGACCGGTGTCGCCGCGATCAGGCACCTCGCCAGCGCCACCGCGTCCTCGATGCCCTGGGCCGCGCCCTGCGCCCCGAACGGGAGCATCGGGTGCGCGGAGTCGCCCGCCACGGTCACCCGGTGGCTGCTCCACCGTGCCACCGCTTCCCGGTCGTGCAGTGCCCAGCGGGTCACCCGGTCCGCCGCGGCGATCAGCTGCCTGGTCTCGTCGTTCCATCCGGGGTACGCGGCCAGCAGGTCGGAGACCTCGCCCTCGGTGGTCCAGGATTCGGTCCGCCATTCGTCGGCCGGTGTGGTGGCCACGAAGCTGACCAGCCGGCCCTGCGAGATCGGGTAGCAGACGAAGTGCTGGCCGGGCCCCAGCCAGATCCGCACCGCCGGCTGCTGGACCAGCGACTCCACCCGGTCCGCCGGAACCACTCCGCGGTAGACCGACTGTCCCGAATACCTGGCGGTGTCACTGACCAGCAGCTTGCGGATCACCGAATGAATCCCGTCCGCGCCCACCACGACATCCGCCACGGCGGTCGAGCCGTCGGCGAAGCGCAGCCGTACCTCGTCCTCGCCCTCATCCACCGCGACACACCGCCGGCCCAGGTGGACGGTGCGCTGGTCCAGCAGTCCCAGCAGAGCGCCGTGCAGGTCGGCCCGGTGCACCGTGTAGTACGGTGCCCCGAACATCTCCTCGCACTGGTCGCCCAGCGTGGTGCGCATCAGGGTGCGACCGTCGTCCCAGCGCCGCATCTCCAGGGCGTTCGGACGCACGGCGACGGTACGTAACCTTTCGGTCAGGCCGAGCCGGTGCAGTAGCCGGGTCGCGTTCGGTGAGATCTGGATACCGGCACCGACCTCGCCGAGCTCGTCAGCCTGCTCGAACACCTCAGCGCGGACGCCGGCCCGGGACAGTGCGGCCGCGACGGTAAGTCCCGCGATGCCGGCACCGACGACCGCGACCCTCATCCTTCTGATACTCATCCTGTGTGCCTTCCAAGAGGTACATCCGGGGTCGCGATGCCCCGGATGCCATGTGCTCAGTGGTTCACAGCGCTCAGTACGTCATCTGGATCAGTGGTACAGGAGCGCCTTGCTCCAGTCCTCGTCCGCGCCGAACAGGCTGCGTGGCTTCACCACGTCGTGTACGGCGGTGAGTACTGCGGTGGGGACCAGGGTGCCGACCGGAACGCCCTGGACGTCGCACTCGACCCGGTACGCGTCGCGGATCGACGCGGTGAGCGCGGCGCAGGCCGCGACGCGCTGCGAGTCGGGGACCTCGATCTCGACACGCAGCCGGTCCGGCTCCGCCTTTGCCCTCCAGAACAGGACCTCGTGCTCGATCGGCAGCTCGAATACCAGTTCCTCCAACCGGTGCTGGGTGATCTTGGCGTCGCCCACCGGGTATCCGAACGCGGCCCGGCCCAGCACCCGGATGGTCGGTAGCTGCCAGCCGCAGCCGCAGTCCCCGTACGACACCTCGACGTTGTCCGCGAGGTTGTACCTGACCAGCGGCATGGCCTCCCGATACAGCGGGGTGACCACCAACTCGCCGCTACCCTCCCGGGAAATCGTCCCGGTCTGCGGGTGGTAGACCTCGAAGATCGCGCGGTCGGCCCACAGGTGCATCCGGCCGTTCGGGCACTCGCCGGCGAGACTGCCGGTCTCGGTGGAGCCGTACTCCTCCACCACCGGCACCCCCCACAGCTCGCTGATCCGGGAACGCCGGGCGTCGCTCAGCGGCTCGCCACCGACGAACAGCGCGCGCAGTGCCGGGAAGTCCTCGCCCGGCTGGTGGCCCGCCGCCTTGGCCGCCGCGGCCCACAGCAGCGTCTCGGTGGGCATCGACCAGGTCAGTGTCACGCCCAGGTTGTGCAGCACCCGGACCACCCGCGAGTACGGCATCGCCAGTGAGCGGTTGTCACCGGGCACCACCGTCGCGCCGTGCATCCGGGCCGCGGCGTGTGCCAGGTGGCCGGTGATCATCAGGGCGTACGGGGTGCGCACCAGAAACACATCGCTGGCTGAGATCCCGACCCACTTGCGCGCGTACCGCTCGGCCAGGTCCACCCAGTCCTCGGCGGTGTAGTACGAGGGAGTGGGCTGACCGGCCGTGCCGCTCGACTCGTGGTACGTGGCGAGCCGCTCCTTCGAGACGGCCAGCATCCCGAACGGGTAGTTGTCCCGCAGGTCCTGCTTGGTGGTGGGCTCCACCGTGGCCAGGTCCTCCCGGCTGGCCGGCATCGCCCGACCTCGGAACTTCTTGCGGTAGAAGGGGGAGCGGGAGGCCCACTCCAACATCCGGGTCAGCTGTTTGTCCTGCAGCTCGGTCAGCTCCTCCAGGCTCTGCCACTGCCCGAGTTGTGGGAGTTTGGAGAACGTCTCAGTCATTACTGTTCCTCTCCCAGCAGGCGCCGGGCGTTCTGCCACGCCACCTGCTGCCAGGATTCCGGGGTCAGGTCCAGCACCCGGAACTTGGCCAGTTCCACACTCGGGTGCTGCAGCGGGTACTCCGTGCCGAAGAGCACACGGTCGGCGCCGAGGCGTTCCACCGCCGCCCGGGCCACGCCCGTATAGCAGCCAGAGGATTCGGCGACGATGTTCTTCTTCGGCGCGACGACGTTGATCGCGTACACGTCGATTCCGACGAATCCACAGTGCCCAAGAACGAACGTCACGTTCGGGAACATGTCCGCCAGTTCCACGAGGTCGACCACCCCGGCACCTGGCCTGCCGAGGCAGACCAGGTAGACCGGATGTCCGAACTCGGCGGCCACCGCCACCATGCCCGTGACGCGCTCGTCGAGGAGGGGAACGCCGTGCACCGCCGGTGAGATCTCCACACCGCGAAACTGTGCCGCGCTGTCGCGGTACGCGCCGGGATCCCGGTGCGGGTTCGCGAAGTAGAACGGCACCAGGCGTCCGTCAGCCCGCTGGCAGGCGTCGAGCACCGCGGCGTTGTCCGCGTCGGTCTCGACGTACCCGCCCTCGATGACCTGCTTGGAGAGCAGATCCAGGGTGATCATCCCACCGGCGGAGACCACGGCACGGTCAATGCCGTGGTCGTCCATCGTGGTCAGCAGCCTGTCGAGGGCCCCAGGGGCCTGTGGAGCCAGCCGGGCGTGGAAATCGAGGATCGGTTGTCGGTCCACGGCGATCACCCAGGTCACTTCTCGAGGCAGAACTCGTTGATCGGGTATCCGACGTGACGGTCCTGCACCGGCAGGTAGCCGAGGACCTTGGAGCCGGGCTTGAGCTCGGTGCAGTTCAGCACCACGCCACCCGGACCGAGCACCCGCACGTGCCAGTCGTCCTGCAGGATCAGGTTCACCTTCTTCCCGTTGGGCGCCACCGCGTCGATGGACAGCAACGGCCGGCTCTCGATCTTCACGCGGCCAACGGTGACCAGTCGGGTCCGGCCGGAACTGTCGACCGCCATCACCTTGCTGCCGGCCTGCAGCTCGCTCAGGTAGTTGGTGCGACTGTCCTTCGAGAGGGTGTAGGAGTGGACCGCGCCGGCGTTGACCCGGAACGGCCGGGTCGGCATGTACGGCAGCGGGTGGGTCTCGCTGCAGCAGAGGATCATGCCCTTGGAGTGGGAACCCACGAGGATGCCCTCGTCCTCCCGGAAGTGGGTGCAGGTGTCCACACAGGCCCGCTCGCCCATGCCGACGTGCGTGATCTGGATCACCTCCAGCTCCACGAGCTCAAGGTCTCCGGTCTGGGCCTCTGCCGCGGCCTTCAGGGTGGTGGCGTCCCCGACCTGCCGGGGAGCCATCATGACGCCGTCCGAGCCGCGCTCCAGCACGCCGAAGACGATCTCGGCCTCCTCGACGTCCTCGACCACGGTGACGATGCTGCCGTTCGCCTTGTCAGCGGCGGCCAGCACGATCTCCAGCGGGATCTTGGTGGGGTCGCGGAACAGCAGCACGCTCCACTTCTCGGTCCGTGCCGCCTGGCACGCCAGCTCCAGGCTCGACGCGTCGGTGATCTCCACGAACCTGCCGAACTCCACACTCGGGTACTGCTTTGCCAGCACGGCCGGGTCGCCGTGGGTGGCCGGGTCGACCACGACCACGTCGGCCGCCTCGATGTCCTTCGGCAGGCCGCTGCCGTTGGGCAGCAGAACCTTGGTGACAGTGGGCGGCAGTGCGGCGAGGTCTGTCGGGTCCGCCGCGACGATGCCGTCGACCCGCTGGTGGAGGGCCTCCTCGACGATGGCTTCCTTCGCGCCGTCAGCGCCACGGATATCCAGCCAGCACAGCTTCACGGTTGATGCTCCGTTCGGGGTAAGGATGGGTTTCTGAATGTGTTGGAGATTTCTGGG
>DASUSI010000053.1:0-81163 GCA_036375165.1 Micromonosporaceae bacterium
TACGGGTACAACTCGGTGTCCGGGCAACTCATGGTCAGCGCCGACAAGAAGACCTGGGAGAACCGCGGCCAGGTCACACTGCGCGATTTCGCGGTCAGCCCCGACGACCCCGACACGCTGGTCGCCAGCGGAGAGCGTGGCGTGATCCGGTCCACGGACCGCGGCAGCACCTGGAAGAACCTGGACGACACGGCCGTCATGCTGCTGGACTGGCCTGCCGGCGACCGGCTGTGGGCAATCGGCATCAACGGCGAGGTGATGCGCTCCGCCGACGGCGGTGACACGTGGTCCAACCTGGGCAGCGTGGACGGTGTCGCGACCGCCTTCGCGGTCCAGGACAACGCGCTCCATGTCGCCACCCAGGACGGCCGGATCCAGCGGAGTACGGACGACGGGAAGACCTGGGACGCCCTGTACTGATCACTTGCCGCACGCGGGTTCACACGCCGGTTGGGGTGTGCGGGTCCCGGTCCGCGGCCTCACGGTGTGAGGCTTCCGGGCGTGAACTGCCCTGCTGAGCACCCCCGCCGTGCATGTCCCGCATCATGAAGATCATCATCAGTGGGCAGGCGAGCACCGCCGCCACGAACAGAAGCGTTCCAATGGACACCCCGGCCCACAGCGCCCCGACGAAGGCGATCGCCACGGCGAGCGCGTAGATCGGGAGGTGTTGGCGTGTCATGTCGACCTCCCTTCCTCTTACTGTGCGCCGCGCGACGGGTTCGGGGCACCGCCCAATGTCCTGGTGATCCGGGCCGTCCGGCCCGCTGTCAGCGGGCGGGATGCCCCTACCCCTGGGGGGTATACGAGCCGAAGGTGGTTGGTGAACCACGGAGTGTCTCGGGAAGGACCATGGTGAATCGCCTCAGCGTTGTCATCGGTGCCGCGTCGGCGGTCGCCCTCGGCATGGTCTACGCCGTCGTGGTCGGCGGCGTCGGCGGCCTGGAACACCTCGCCCAGCAGGCGGTCGCGGACTGGCCCTGGCTGGTCCTGATCCTCGCCGGGTTCGGCACCCAGGTCGCCACCTACGCTGAGTTACGCCGCCGCAGGCGCCTGGCCGCGACAGTACGCGCGGCGGCCGGAGCCGGCGGGGGAGCCTCCGCCGTGGGCATGGTCGCCTGCTGCGCCCACCACGTCGCCGACCTCGCCCCTCTGATCGGGGTGTCCGGCGTGGCCGTGTTCCTCACCAGCTACCGGATACCGATCATGCTGGTCGGCATCGCGGTCAACGCGATCGGCGTGACGGTCGCGGTCCGCCGGCTCCGGCGTACCCCCGTACCGGCCCGTTCATCCGTCGTCGTAGGGAAGTGACCCAGATGACCGCCCCCGCCACCCGCAACCGTCGTACCGTCCTGGTCGCCGCTGGAACCGCGCTGCTGCTCCTGCTCGCCGTCGCCGTCTGGATCTGGCTGAGCCGGAACAGCGATACCCAACCGGAAAGTCTCGGCACCCGTACCGTCAGCGCGGGAGCCGTCGATGTGACGATGACCGCCATGTCGCTCGACGCGGACGGTGCCCAGTTCCAGGTCACGTTCGACACCCACACCATCGACCTCGACACCGACCTGCCCGACGCCGCCGAGTTGCGGGTCAACGGCCAACCGTCCGGCGACCCCGGAGTCTGGAACGGCGACCGTCCCGGCGGCCACCACCGGGAAGGCACTCTCACCTTCGAATCCGACGTGCCCACCGGAGCCACCGTCGAACTGCGGATCACCGGACTGCCCCAGGACGCGGTCGGGACCTGGAGCGCGCCATGAGCACCACCGGACACCCCGACATCGCCCAGCGGGCACGGACCACGGCCATGGACACCGCACCCGTGCTGAGCGCGACCGGGATCGAGAAGTCCTACCGGCGCGGTTGGACCCGCCACCGGCTGCCCGTGCTGCGCGGCGCCGACGTCACTCTCTACCCCGGTGAAGTGGTCGGTCTGGTCGGCGAGAACGGCTCCGGCAAGTCCACTCTGATGAAGATCCTGGTCGGAGCGTTGGCCGCCGACGCCGGCAGCGTCGTCCACACCGGACGGCTGGGCTACTGTCCGCAGGAACCGATGGTGTACGGGCGGCTCACCTGCGACGAGCACTTCGAACTGTTCGGCCACGCCTTCGCCATGACGGCCACCGAGGAGCACGCCCGGCGGCGCGAGCTCTACGACACCCTGGGCTTCGCCCGGTACGCCGCCACCGCGGCCGACCAGCTCTCCGGTGGCACCCTGTCCAAGCTGAACCTCGGCCTGGCACTGCTCGCCGACCCGGAGGTGCTGCTGCTCGACGAGCCGTACGCGGGCTTCGACTTCGACACGTACCAGAGGTTCTGGGACCTGGTGGCGCAACGCCGCACCGCTGGGCGCAGCGTGCTGATCATCAGCCACTTCGTGGTTGACGAACACCGCTTCGACCGGATCATCCAGCTCCGTGACGGGAGGACGGTGCCGCGATGACCACAGCGCTGCTGGTCCGCAGGTTCCTCGCCGACTACGCCCGGACCCCGGTCAACCTGCTCATGCTGGTGCTGATCCCGGTGGTGTTCGTGCTGGTCGCAGCCGCGCCCCTGGCGGACGCGGCGAAGCTGCTCGGGGGTGCCGGAGGTGGCCCACCCGTGGAGACCGCCACCGCCGGGTGGGCAGCCGGGTTCCTCGCCGGTCTCGCCATGTACTTCCAGGTGTCCGCCGCCCGCGACACCGACCGACGGTTGATCCTCGCCGGTATCGGCACCATCCGGCTGGTCGGCGGCCGGCTGCTCACCGGCCTGGCGCTCGCCGTGCTCGCCAGCGCGGCGGCGATGGCGACCCTTGCACTGGGGGAAGGGATCGACGCACCGGTGCGGGTCGCCGCCGGCACCCTGATGTTCGCCGTGATCTACCTGGCGATCGGCGCGGTGGTCGGTGCGACGGTCCGCGACCCGGTCAACGGCACGGTGCTGATCATGTTCGTGTGGATCATCGATGTGTTTTTCGGCCCCACGCTCAGTGCCGCAGACCGGGTCTTCACCCGGGTGCTCCCCACCCACTTCACCTCGCTGTGGATGGTCGACCTGCCGTCCCGGCACGGCGGCCGGATCGGTGATCTCGGCTGGTCGCTCACCTGGACCATCGGTGCCGTCGCCGTCGCGTACGTCGTGATCGCCGGCACCGCCCGGGTCGCCCGTACCGGGCGGCGCGCCAAGCCGGGCACGGTCGCAGACCAACTCGCCGCCACGCTGCGGTCAGGCTGGCGCGACAGCCGGCGCAACCCCGTGCTGTGGGTGCTGCTCGCCGTCGTTCCGGCGGTGTTCATCCTGCTCTCCGACGCGATCACGCCGCACGGGGTCACCCACGTGATGGTGGTCGAGAATGGACAACGACTGGTCGAACACTTCGATCCGGCCGACATTCACGCCGGCACCATGGCCCCGAGCGCGATCGCTTCGCTGGCCGCCCTGATCGGGATCTTCGCGGTGCTGGGTTCCCGTACCGGCGACCGGCGACTCACCCTCGCCGGAATCCGCCCGGTCGTGCTGCTCACCGCCCGGATCGGGGTCGTCTCAGTCGCGGCACTGGTCGCGACGGGGGTCTCCCTCGCCGTCACGGCGACCGTGTTCGACGCCCGTGACTGGGCGGCGTACGCCGTGGGCAACGCGCTGCTCGCCCTGACCTACGCGATGCTCGGAGTCCTGATCGGACCAGTATTCGGACGGGTCGCTGGGGTGTTCATCGCCTTCGTGATCCCGTTCCTGGACCTCGGCATTCTGCAAAGCCCGATGTTGCGGGAGGAACCCGCCGCCTGGGCGGTATTGCTGCCCGGCTACGGGGCCACCCGCGTCGTCATGGACGGTGCGCTGACCGCCACTTTCGACGAAATCCGGCCACTGCTGATCGCGGTGGCTTGGATCGCTGTACTCGCCACCGCCGCGACCATGCTGTTCCGCCGTACCACGCAGATCGCCAAGTAGCCGCGGATCGGTACGCTTCTGGCGCCAGGAACATACCGCCACAACTCAATACCATCGACCCGGAGGTGTCTTGGTGCGTCACAAGAAGCAGGTCACCACGGTCCTGGACGTCTCCGGTTTGTACTGGGCGTCCGAACAGAGCGTGGTCGCCACCCGGCTTCGGCATCGGCCCGGCGTGCTCGACATCGAGGTGAACCCGGTCGCGCAGACCGCGACGGTGGTCTTCGACCCGGGCGTCACGTCAGTCGCCGAACTCCAGCAATGGGTGATCGAGTGCGGCTACCACTGCGCCGGGCAGTCGGTGCCGTCGCACATCTGTGACCCGCTCGAAGAGCCCGACCCGCCGGCACCAATCGCGGCAGCGCCGGCTGTGCCCCACCCGCCGTCCCACCCTGCGGAGACGGTGGCGTCCCCGCACGACGTCATGGGGCACGGCGGGCATGCCGGTATGTCCATGGCGGCCATGGTCGCTGACATGCGGAACCGGTTCCTGGTGGCGGCGCTGTTCTCGATCCCGATCGTGGTGTGGTCACCGATCGGCAAGGAAGTACTGGGCCTCGACGTGCCGGTGCCGTTCGGACTGCGTCAGGACGTCTGGGCGCTGCTGCTCAGCCTGCCGGTGATCTTCTACGCCTGCTGGATCTTCTTCGACGGCGCGGTACGGGCGCTGCGGGCCCGCACCCTGGACATGATGGTGCTGGTCGCCGTCGCGGTCGGCTCCGGCTGGCTGTACTCCGTGGTGGTCACGCTCACCGGCGGCGGCGAGGTGTTCTACGAGGCGGCCACCGTGCTGGCCGCGTTCGTGCTGCTCGGCCACTGGTTCGAGATGCGGGCCCGGGGCGGCGCGAACGACGCGATCCGCACCCTGCTCGACCTCGCCCCGCCGAAGGCCATGGTGATCCGGGACGGTGAGCCGGTGGAGGTGCCCACCGCCGAGGTCGGCGTCGGTGATCTGCTGCTGGTAAAACCTGGAGCCAAGATCGCCGTGGACGGCACCGTCGAAGACGGCCAGAGCGAGGTCGACGAGTCGATGGTCACCGGTGAGAGCCTGCCGGTGCACAAGCAGCCCGGTTCACCGGTGATCGGCGCGACCATCAACAGAAACGGCACGCTCCGGGTACGCGCCACCAAGGTCGGCTCCGACACCGCCCTGGCGCAGATCGTCAAGCTGGTCCAGCAGGCGCAGAACTCGAAGGCACCAGGTCAGCGGCTGGCCGACCGGGCAGCGTTCTGGCTGGTGTTCGTCGCGCTGATCGGCGGTGGCCTGACGTTCGCGACCTGGCTGTTGGCAACCGACCGACCGGCGTCGGCCGCCATCCTGTTCGCGATCACCGTCGTGGTGATCACCTGCCCGGATGCCCTCGGCCTGGCCACCCCCACCGCGATCATGGTAGGCACCGGGCTCGGGGCGAAACGGGGCGTGCTGTTCAAGAACGCGATCGCGCTGGAGACCTCCGCCCGGATCCAGGTCGTGGTGATGGACAAGACCGGAACCCTGACCAAGGGCGAGCCGGAGGTCACCGACGTGGTCGCCGCCGACGGGGTCGACCGCGAGGAACTTCTGGCGCTGGTCGCTGCCGTGGAGCGGGAGTCCGAGCATCCGCTCGCAGAGGCGATCGTCCGGTACGCCGACGCCCGTGGCCTGGACCGCCGCCGCGCCGAACGGTTCGAGAACGTGCCCGGTCACGGGGCGATCGCGCAGGTGGCCGGACGTCGCGTGGTGATCGGCAACCGGCGGCTGCTGGAGCGCGAAGGCATCCGTCTCGGGAACCTGGCCGCCCGTCGCAAGGGCCTCGCCTCGGGCGGTCGTACCGCGGTTCTCGCCGCCGTCGACGGTGCCCCGGCCGGGCTTATCGGCATCGCCGACGCACCCCGCGAAACCTCGGCCGCCGCGGTGGCCGCGCTGCACGACCTGGACGTCGAGGTGGTGATGCTCACCGGGGACAACCGGGCCACCGCCGAACGCATCGCCCAGGGGCTGGGCATCGACACCGTCATCGCGGAGGTGCTACCCGGTGACAAGGCCGCCAAGGTCGCTGAACTGCAGGCCACCGGGCGCAGGGTCGCCATGGTCGGCGACGGGGTCAACGACGCCCCGGCACTCGCCCAGGCGGACCTGGGCATCGCCATCGGAGCGGGCACCGACGTCGCCATCGAGACCGCCGACCTGGTGCTGATGCGCTCCGATCCGCTCGACGTGCCGACCGCGTTGCGGATCGGGCGCGGGACGTTGCGCAAGATGCGGCAGAACCTCGGTTGGGCGATCGGCTACAACACGCTCGCCCTGCCGATCGCCGCTGGCGTGTTCGAACCGGCGTTCGGTCTGGTGCTGCGCCCGGAGATCGCCGCCCTGTCGATGTCCGGGTCGAGTGTCGTCGTCGCGGTGAACGCGCTCGCCCTGAAGCGGCTGCGACTGCCGGGTGCGGACGTGGCGCATGGCGCGACGCCGGCTGCGGTGCGGCGTGACGAGCATGGATAGCATTGGGTCATGATCGCCAATGCTGCTCGCCGCGGTCCTCGGGGCTGTGGCCGGCTGGCGCTGATCGTGGCGATTCTGCTCGGCGTGCTGGGCATGCATGCGATCACCTCGCCGGTGGCCGTCCACAGCGGCGGCTTTGGGCATGGCCCAGCCGTGGCCGGACAGGCCGACCATCCCGGCTGTGAGCGGTCAGCGCACCCGGGTGAGGTGCCGTGCCCGGACGATGGCACCGGCCATCCGGGCGCGGTGTGCCAGGCCGGGGCGGTCACATTCGCTTCGGCGCTGCCGGCCCCATCCGACCCCGGTACGCCCGTCACGCCTGTGTCGTCCTCGCCGTTGACCGCCACGGCGTCCGAAGACGCCGCTCACGGCACCGGCTGCGGGCCCCCCTCGCTCACCGGGCTGTCGATTTCCCGGACGTAGGTCGACTCCTCATCTCCACGGTTCACGGAGACACACCCGTCCAATTCTTCGACTGAGGAGTCATTCAGCATGTTCCGTTCCATCAAACGTCGTCTCGCCGTGGTCGCCCTGGCCGTGGCTGGCTCGCTGCTACTCGCCGGGTGCGGCGCGGGCGGCGACGATTCCGAGGACCCGGCCACATCAGGACAGGCCACCCACAACGCGGCTGACATCGCGTTCGCGACCGGGATGATCCCGCACCACCAGCAGGCCCTGGAGATGGCAGGTCTCGCCGCCGACCGGGCAGCCGACCCGACGGTGAAAGACCTGGCGGCGCGGATCGAGAAGGCACAGGACCCGGAGATCGAGCAGATGTCCGGGTGGCTGCGCGACTGGGGACAGCCGGTGCCGACCCCGGGTGGCGGGCACGCCGCGCACAGCGGCATGCCGGGCATGATGAGCGATGCCGAGATGGGGTCGCTGACGTCGGCGTCGGGCACCGACTTCGACCGGATGTTCCTGGAAATGATGATCCGCCACCACGAGGGCGCGATCGAGATGGCCAAGGAAGAGCAGGACAAGGGCTCCAACGCCGAGGCGAAGCAGCTTGCCGAGTCGATCGCTACGAGCCAGGCCGCTGAGGTGAAGGAGATGCGTGACCTGCTCGACACGTAGCGGGAACGGCGTCCGCCGGCCGGAGGCACCCAGCGTGCCTCCGGCCCCGCCAAAAGTATCGGATCATGGCCCACCCGGTCATCGTGGGTTGACGAGGTCATCGAGCAGGATGTCGGCCATCCGTTCTTCGGTCACGGCGGTCTGGTGGTGCCGCATCGCTGGGGCGAGCGCGTGGTCCCAAGGCGCATCGGTGACCCGACCCACCGCCGGGCCAGACGGATCGCGGCGCAGTGCCGCCAGGTAGTCCGACGCGGACAGCCGCCACGGCCGGGCCCCGGTTTTCGCGATCACGTACGCCGCGATCCGTACCCCGTCCCCGTCGAGGTCCCCGTGGTAGTGCAGGCGTGCCCCAGCATCCGCCAGCCGGCGCAGCAGCAGTACACCCGCGCTGTTCGGCCATCCCGAGGTGCAGATGATCGGGGGACAGTCCACTCTGAACCGCCGCAGCGCCATTGCCAGCAGGCTCGGGTTCTCCACAACCCACACATCAGCCGGTGCGGGAGACAGCCCCGGAGAAGCCCGGAGCTGCGCCAACGTCAACGCGGCGGCCTGCCCAGCATCGGCGCAGGTGCCGAGGATCTGACCCGTTGTCGTGCCAGGATCCGGCCGCAAACCCGCCGCCAGCACCACGGTCGACAACTCATCAGCCGCCACCCCGGCCCGCTCCCACAGCGCCCGGCGTTCCTGCGCGCCAGTCGGTGGCTCAACCCCGTACAGCGTGGCCAGGGCGCGCAGCACCAGCCCGGACACCCGGGTCCCGTCGTCCAGGACGTGCGGATCGTGCAGCACCGCATCGGCGAACGCCGGCAACGGTGTGCCCTCGGCCGGTAGCCGACCCAATACCCGCAACACCGCCTCCAGCACCGGGCGCAGGTCCGCCACCGCGCCGCCGGCACGGCGTACCTGGGAAACCCACTCCCGCAACGCCGGCTGCGCCGCGACAACCTCGTGGCCCGCGAGCCACTCCCACAGCGCCTCCCGCTCCGCCGCGGCCTGGGAACGCCGTCCGGCCCTGTCGTCCAGCGGACCCAGCAGCGCGCTGACCACCGCCCGGGTGTCCTGCCCCACCGCCTCCCGGAGCGCCCCATCCAGCGCCGCCAACGACATCGTGAACGACACACCCGGTAACCGGTCCATGCCGAGCAGGTCCGCGACTGCCTCCCGCTGCGCGTCGTCCAGTGGGCCGACCCGGACCCGGGTCACCGGCCGCCCGGACGACAGTCGGTCATGCACCGCCCGCCACAGCGGTGCCAGACCGGCCGAGCGCAGCCGGGATGGCAGGGTCACGGGTCGGCCTCGACCAGTTCCCGCCCGGTCCACACGAACCGGGCCGTGGTGACCGCGTCGTCGTCGCCACCGGTGATCAGCTGGTGGATCGCGATTCCGGCCAGCTCCCGGTACGTGCACCACTCGTGGTCGGAGGTGAGCACCAGATCCAGGTCCAACGAGGACAGCAGCTCGAACACCTGGCCCCGGTTCATCGAGTCCACCCCAACGAACACCTCGTCCAACAGGATCAACCGAGGAGCCCGCCGCACCGACTGGTAGTGCGCCGCGACCGCCGCGAACAGCGGCAGGTGCAACGCGATCGCCTTCTCCCCGCCCGAGAGGGCGCCGTGCAGTTTCCTGGTCAGCAACTGCCAGCCTGCCCCGTTCGCCCGGTCGACCCGTACCACGAACTGGTGCCAGCTGGTGTAGTCGAACACCTCCGCCAACTGCTCCTCCCAACTGGATGCCGTGTTGGCGGCCTTGGCCTGTTCGATCCGGTCCCGGAAGAACCGGTGCAACGAGTCCCGATCGGCGTCGGTGAGCCGTACCGGGTCCTTCAGCAGCAGGTCACGGGCGGCTTTGGTACCGGGTGGCAGGTCAGCGCCGACCTGCCAGAGCAACTGCACCGCGATCTTGGACGCGGTGCGTACCCGTTCCAGGCGGGCGTTCATCGCGTCCACCAACTCCCCGGCCTGGCGGATCCGGGAGGCCAGGTGGCGACGGGTGTCGCCGGTCAGGGTCTTGTCGAACAGCTCACGCTCGGCGGCGGTGATGTCGTCCCGGGCGCGGTCGGCCTCCGCCCGTACCGTCGTGAACAGCCCGTCCGCCCCGGTACGGACCCCGTCCACGGTCGCGGCGAACACCTGGACGTCCTCGTCCGGTTCCAACTCCAGGTCGGCGCGTTCGCTCAGCGCGTCTCGGCAGTCATGCACCGCCTGAGCGAGTCGGGTCAGCGCGTCGGAGAGGTTCCTCGGCTCGTGCGGCAGGGTCGGCCACGTCGCCGCCACGTGCCTGGCCAGGTCCAGGGTGGGGCGTACCCCGTCGGCTCCGGACAGCGCGAGCTCGATGCCAGCGTCCCGGGACAGGCTGCTGGCGGCCAGTGAGCGGAACCGGACGGCCGCCGCGTCTCGTACCGCTGTCGCCGCGTCACGCCCGGCGGCATCGACGGTACGCCGTTCCTCCAGGACCCCGGTCCGGCGTTCCAGCCCCCGCAAGTTCCGGTCGGCCTCGGCCGCCTGCGCCACGACCTGGTTGAGGGAGCGACGCAACTCGTCGATCTCGGCGAGCACCTGGCGATAGTCCGCGCCGACGCTGCGCTCCACACCCTCCAACATGCCGGCCAGCCGGCGGAGCTCGGTCTCGGCGGCGTCCGCTTCCGCCGCCCGTCCGGCGGCGTCGTCCCGGGATCGGGCCGCGGTTCTCGCCGCCGTCTCGGCCCGTTCCCGTGCGGACAGCACGTCGAAGTAGGCGTCCAGCCAACCATCGCAGACGTTGCGGAACCCATCCAGCGCCCGGTCAAGCTGGTCCAACCGGTCTGCCGCCGCCGGCAGACCACGCTCGGCGGCGGCAGCGGTCAGCACCTTCAGCGCGTCATGGACCTGGTCCTCGCACGTGGCGAGCCGGGACAGCCAGTGCCGGACCATGTCGTCGGTGCCGCCGACCGTCGACTCCGCCCGGTCCAGCACGGTTCGGGTGTCGTTGGCCTGGGTGTGGCGTGGCCGGCTGCCGCGCTCCCGGTCGATCCGGGCCCGCCGCCCGGCCAGGGCCGCCAGTTCCACGTCGTACCCGGCGATCGTCGCCCGCTCCGTCTCGACCTGTGCGGTCAGTTCGGCGATCCAGCGCTGCCGGTGACGTTCCCGGGCGGTGGCGCCGATGTGTTCGGTCTCCTGCTTGGCCCAGCTTCCAGTGGCGTTTCCCAGTCGCCAGCGGCCGTCGGCGCCGATCGAAGCGGCGTACCCGGACGGCAGCGTCTCGCCATAGGCGACCCGGGACAGCAACTGCCGCACCCGTTCCGCGGGCACCACGGAGCTGACCTCCGGGCACAGCACATCGACCAGAGACCGGTCCGGGACCCCACCGGGCACCTCGTCGATCAGGAAAATGTCATGGCCAGCTGCCTGGATCGCGCCATCAGGGGACACCCACGCGTCCAGCAGCCCGCTCGCCTGCAAGCCAGCTTCCACCGCCGCCTGGGTCGCGGCCGGCACGCCGTCGGCGAATCCGACCAGCCGCCACAACGGTGCTCCGTCCATCCTGGACCGGTCGGTGGTACGGGTGCCCGGAGCGTTCGGGGGCAGGTCCACCATGCTGCCCAGCTTGGTGATCTCCTCGGACAGTCGCTGACACTCGCGTACCGCCGCTTCCCGCTGGGTCGAGACCCGGGTCTGCTGCTCGGTGACCGCCTGCAGCCCCCGGCGGCTCGCCGACTCCACCAACTCCAGCACCGCGGGTTCTGACTCGGCGCGGTCGGTCAGCGAGTCCGGATCGTCGAACCTCAGCTCCACGCAGCCCGCCGCCCAGCCCCGCAACTGTTCGCGCAGCGAGTCCAACGCCGTCTGGTACGCCTTGGCCGCCTGGGTACGAGCCGCTGTCGCGTCGGACAGCTTGGCCCTGGCCCGATCCAGTTCCTGTTCCGCGTCGCCGCGACGGCGCACCGCCGTGTCGTGTTGCTCCAGCGCGCGGCGTACCTCGTTGATCTGTTCCTTGCGGCTGTCCACCGCGGTCCGCGGTAACTGACGGACCTGCCGGGGAACCGGTGTCCCGGACGCCAGCGACTCGGCGATCGCCGCCTGCGCGCCCGCGACTCCGGCGCGTTGCGCCGCTCGTACCGCATCCGATTCGGCTTCGGCCGCCGTGGCCGACAGTCGTTCCAGAGCCTGCCGGGTGGCCTCAGCCTGCTGAGCGTCCTGCCCAGCGGTGGCTGCCTTCGCCTCGGCGTCCTGCTGCCGGGTCGCGGCGATCCGCGCCGCCGCGTTGACCCGCTGCCGCAGGTTGTCCAGCTCCCTGCCCTTGCGGTACTCCTCGCTGTGGGTCAGCCCGTCGACTCGGGCCCGCAACCCTTCCGCCTCGGCGTCCAGGGTGGCCTTGCGCTCCTCAGCTTCGGCACGGTCCGTGACGGTTTTCTGGTACTCCTCCTCGGACGCCTTGGCCTCCCGGGTGAGCCTGGTCAGCTCCGACGTCGCTGAGATCAGCCCGGCCGCTGCCGCCCGCAGCACCCGTTGCGCATAGCCACGCTGCCGTGCGGCGAGGGTCCTGGCGGCTGCCACCTCCGCGTCGAGTTTGGCCAGTCGCTCACGCTGGCGGTCCAGTCGTTCGAAGCCCTCCGCCAGCTCGGTGATCTCGGCCTGGCCGAGCGGCGGCAACGCCCGGGACAGCAGGTGGGAGAGCAGGCCCGGGTCGAGCCGTTCGGAGAGTTTGGGGGTACGCAGCTGCAGCAGCGCGGTGATCAGCGCGTCGTACCGTTGCTCGTTCATCCCGGCGAACAGGGTGTGGCGGACCTCGGTGCGGTACTCCGCCGCCGAACCGTGAAGTTCGCCGTGTTTCCCGAGTGCCTCGCTCAGCGCCGACCGGGTCAGCGGCTGACCCGCGTTGTTGACCAGTGACAACCCGCCCGGGACCCCGATCCGCTGGCCGGTCGTGAAGTAGTCGACACCCACCGTCGTGGCGTGCGCGGTGGCCTGTAGCCGGGCTCCGCAACAGAACCATTCCGCGTCATCCAGGCCGAACTCCAGCCAGACATACCCGACCCGGGTGGTGCCGGTGGCGCCCTCGCCCATCAGGTTCCAGTGCATGGTCCGCTCGCCGGTCCCGAACGTGGACAACCGGTGCGCCCGCAGGTTCGCGTCGAACAGGAACGGCAGCAGCAGTTCCAGCGCTTTCGACTTGCCGGTCCCGTTCGGGCCACGCAGCAGCAGGCGTCCGTGATGGAACTCGAACACCTCGTCGTAATAGCGCCACACATTGAGAATCCCGGCCCGGATGGGCAACCACCGACCGGTCGAGTTCGGTGTGCTGCCCACCGGTGGTTCAGCCACCGTCATTCTGACTCCCCTCCGCTGGTGGCGACGGTGGCCACGGCGTAGCGTGCGGCGGCGGGCAGTGCGTGTACCAGGCCGCCGGCACGGCGTACCAGTCCGAACTCCCCGAGCACCGCCAACGCGTCAGATACCAGCCGGTCCGCGCCGCCCTCCGAGCGGTACGCCATCGCCCACCGTGGCGCCCGGTCCAGCAACGCCGACGCGTGGTTGCCCAACTGTTCCAGGGCCACCCCGCCGTCCGCGGCGACGATCACGTCCAGCAGCACCAGCGCGGCCACCCTCGCGGTGCCGGCATCGTCGGGGAACTTCCCGTCGGTGGCCAGCCCGTCGACGTCAACCAGCAGGTAGCCCTCGGCGCGTTCCTCCACCTCGAAACCGGCATGCCGGGCCGCGTCCCGCAACAGTTTCCGCCCGGTGGGGGAGGTCAGGTATCCCAGCTGCGCCTCGGTCAATTCGTCCCGGTACACCACCGGGTCGTCGAAGACCAGCCGGAACACCGAGTGCCGCAGCCACAGGTTGCGCTGGCTGTCCGAGACCGGGATCGCCTCACCGTGCTCCGGGTGATCGGCCCGCCCGCCGTAGCGCGGCTCGCGCACCAGATCGGTGAGCAACCGGTCGAACCGTCCCGCCACCTCGTCCACCGGTACCGCGAGTTGGGACGGCCCACGGGGAGCCGACAGCAACCGCATCACCAGCGTGGCGTCCACCCGGTAGAGCACCTTCGCCTCGCCGGACTCCAGGTACGCCTCGGTCACCCCGTCCACCACCTCGACCGCGCCGTAACCTTCCAACAGCCGCAACACGTCCACATAGGCCATCCGTTCCGCCCGTCGGGTCGGGTCGAAAACTCCCAGCACCGGCTCGGCTCGGGTCGCCTGCACCACCCGTTCGGCCAGCAGTCCGATCGTGGTCATCGGGGTGGACAGCACTTCGGCGGCTATCACACACAGCAGCGTGTACCGCCGCCGGTCGAACGGACCCCGACCGGACCGCGACCGACGGGCCGGACGACTCGCGTCGGTGCGGGCATGGGCGTCGCCGCGGATCTTCGCCAGCCGGACGTACCCCTGGCGCGGCTCCACCACCAGTGACCAGCCGCAGTAGTAGTCGAACCATCGGGCGATCGGGTCCTGGCGACGACGTACCAGGTCGAACCCGGCCGGCATGTCCCGCGCGGTGATCAGGGGGTTGCCCAGCAGCAGCCGGACCCCGCGCGCCACCTCCTCGCGTTCCGCGGCGACCAGTTGGTTGGCGAGACTGCTCACCGGGCCACCTGCCGGTTCTGCTCGGCGTGCCGGTCGGTGTCAGGGGTTCGTACCTCGATGATGTAGTCCGGTCCCCGGAACGCCCCGCGCGGGGTGTGCAGCACCGCGGTCGAGGCGTCATCCGGTTCTCGTAACACGATCTCCACTCTGCCGTCGCCGGTCACCGCCCGGCGCGACCCGGTGCTGTCCGTGGCGGTGGACAGGGCCCGGCCCAGCAGGTCGAGCAAGCGCTCAAACGTGGCGTGCGGCAGGTCGCCGAACAGCGATATCTTCACAGCGCCGGCCGTCGCCAGTTCCCGCCACGCGGCGTGCAACTCGGCACGCTCGGCTCTGGCCCGTTCGGTACGTGCGGCTTTGAGCGCGGAGACATCGCGCACCTTCCCGGTGCGTGAGAAGCGTTCGGTGCGGCCGGAGGTCCGCAGCAACGTCGACACCTTCACCGGCGGTGCCTCCCGCCACCGTGTCGCGGCACTGATCAGCTCCGGGTCCGGGTGAGCCAGATGCGCGTGCCGCGCGGAGCTCAACCCGAACGCCGTCGACCACAGCCGGTGCAGGTCCCCTTCGCTGGGCGCGGCGGCGAACCAGCGCGCCAACTCCCGGAAGTCGGCCACCGCGCTGCTGGCCCGCCGCCGTGACTCGGTGATCCGGTCCAGTACCTGCAGCAGGGCGACGATGGCCCTGCGGCCCACCACGTGCAACTGCTCGACCCGGGGCGGCGTGCCGTCGACCGGCCGGAACCATGCCCGCAGCCCCTCCCACCGGGCGCGGCGGTGCTGCAGGAAACCCGGTGCCGGGTCCTCACCCGCCACCGGGGGAAGCTCCGCGCCGAGCAGCGCCCGCTGCCACAGCACGCTCACCCCGTACTCCTCGATCCGGCCGATTCCCGACTCGATGGCATGCGCACGCTGGTCAAGGTTCGTGAGGAATTCCCGCAGGTACGTCACGGTGGCCGCCTTGACCTCGTGGAAGGTCCCCAGATCGGCGGATTCCGCGCGTAGCAGCCGTTGCAGTTCCCCGTTGAACTGTCTGGTGTTGCCGCGCAGCGCCTCAAGATGCGCTTCCAGCTCGGTCAATGCGGCGTAGACCCGGCGGTTGGTCGACCCCGGGTCCGAAAGCAGCGCGTGCAGTTGCCCCAGCCGGTCGGAGATCGCGTCCAGCACCGCGGTCTGCAGTGCCCCCGACGAGGCGAGTACGGTCAGCGCGTGCTGCACCCCGGCGAACGCCGCCTCCCCACGCCTGGTCAGTGAGTACTGCAGGTTGCGGCGCTCGTACTCGGCGGCCGTCCGGTAGTTCTCAGCATGGTTGTGGATCACGTCCAGCAGTTGCCACCGGCACAACTGGCCGAGTACGTCGGTCAGGTCGGCGTCGGTGAGTGCGTCGAACCAGCCCACGGAACGCAGTCTGGTTCGTAGGTCGTCCAGACCGAGCGCGGTTTCCAGGCGCTCGTTGGCTTCCCCAAAGGCGTGCAGGATCGCGGCGTACAACTCGGCACGGTCACCGTCGGTGAACCGGAACATCTCCGGTGGCACCCGAGGTACCTGGTCCATGCGCACTCCCGGCGCTCGCGGGTCGGGCAGGTGCCACCGTACGAGCCGCCACCGACATCTCCGGCAATGGGGCTGCGGGGGTGTGGTGCGGCCTGCACTACGCTGGTCGCCGTGTCGGAGAGGTCACCCGGTTCCGCCAGGGTGCTCGGTGTGGACGCCTGTAAGCGCGGATGGATCGGAATCGTGTGTGAGGAGGAACGCACTTCGGCGGTCCTCGGTCGCACCATTGTGGAACTGGTCGCGGCTGCGGAGTCGGCCAGCGAGTTCGAAGTGGTCGCGATCGACATTCCGATTGGCCTTCCCGACGCCGGTCGACGCCAGGCTGACCTTCAGGCACGCGCCAGGGTGGGCCCGCGTTGGCAGTCCGTGTTCATGACGCCGGTACGCCCTGCGCTGGTGGCGGAAAGCCGGGTGGACGCGGACAGGATCAACCGCGAACTTACCGGCGACGGGGTCTCGGCCCAGGCGTACGCGCTCAGGTCACGGATTCTCGAAGCGGAGGCGTGGGTGCGTCAGCGGACCCGCCTGACCGTGGAGATTCACCCGGAGGTGTCCTTCGCGACGATGGCCGGCGTCCCACTGCTCGACAGCAAGACGACCTGGGCCGGGGTGGAGCGCCGCCGCCAGCTACTCGCCAAAGCCGGGATACGTCTCGTCGGTGAACTCGGTCATGTCGGAAGCCTCGCCGGGGTTGACGACGTACTGGACGCGGCCGCCGCCGCGTGGTCCGCGCGGCGGGTGGCGGCCGGAGAGGCAAGCTCCCTGCCCAGCCCACCGCAGATGTTCAGCGATGGGCTGCCGTCCGCGATCTGGGCATGACGGGTGGGGGTCCGGGAGTTGCCGTCGATGGTCGCGAGTGCCGGAGTAGGGTTGCGCATCGAGTCTGGACCAGCCGGGGAGGTGGGAACCATCAACGTCCGATCAGGTCGGGTGCTCCCGCCTACGACGTCGGCCGAGCCTTCGTAGGTGATTGGGCGAGCGCCCACGGGATTCCCGAAAGGCGTTCCGATGTCAGCCCTCCAGTCCGTTGATTCGCGTTCCGTCATCATCGCCAGGCTGCGATCCGCCGGGTGTGTTTTCGCCGAGGACGAAGCCCGACTCCTGATGTCCGCGGCTCACACCGTGGACGACCTCGCCGCTATGGTCGACCGGCGAACCGCCGGAGAGCCTCTCGAACACATCCTCGGTTGGGCGGACTTCTGCGGTTTGCGGATCGCGGTGGACCCCGGGGTGTTCGTGCCTCGTCGCCGTACCGAATTTCTGGTTCACCAGGCCGCGGCACTCGCACGCCGGGCTGGGCTGCGGCCCGGTGCGGTGGTCGTCGAGTTGTGCTGCGGTTGCGGCGCTGTGGCCGCGGCACTGGTCGCCGCCCTGCGACAAATCGAGGTGTATGCCGTGGACATCGACCCTCGCGCGGTATGTTGCGCCCGCCGGAACCTCGCCGCGACCGGCGTTCAGGTGTACCAGGGCGATCTGTATCAGCCGCTACCCGCTTCGTTGCGGGGACGCGTCGACATCCTGGTGGCCAACGCGCCTTACGTACCCACCGCGGCGGTTGAGTTGCTGCCTGCGGAAGCCCGGCTGCACGAGCCGCGGCTGGCGCTCGACGGCGGCCGGGACGGCCTGGACGTGCTGCGCAGGGTGATCGCCATGGCACCTCACTGGCTGGCGGTGGGCAGCCAGCTACTGGTCGAGACGAGCGCGGGCCAGGCGTCGCAACTCGCCGAAACCGTTGCCCGCAGCGGGCTGATCCCCCGGATCATCGGCTGTGACGAGTTGGACGCCACGGTGGTCGCCGCGGCCAGACCGGTCCCGCATGGCAGCGTGTGAGGCATGTCCGACACCAGCCATGTCGCGATCGTGACCGGAGCGAATCACGGGATCGGAGCCGCGACCGCCGTGGAACTGGCCGGTCGCGGGTGCGCCGTGCTCTGCGCCTACTGGCCGATCCGTGATCCAGCCGACCCAGGCGTCCCGGATGCGTACCGCGACAATCGGGCGATGGACGCCGAGCACGTGGTGTCCGAGATCCGTGGCCGAGGCGGCGCGGCCGTTGCCGCCGAAGTCGACCTACGCGACCCTGGTGCGGCGACCCGGATCTTCGACGCGGCGGAGGCGTACCTCGGCCCCGTCGACATCCTGGTCAACAACGCCACAGGCTGGGTCCAGGACACTTTCGCCCCGGTGCCCAGTGACCGGTTCGGCAGGGGCCTGCGGCCGGTCACCGAGGCCACATGGTCGCAGCAGTTCGCGGTCGATGCGATGGCGCCGGCGCTGTTGATCGCCGAGTTCGCCCGCCGCCATGCCGCCCGCGGCGCCACCTGGGGGCGGATCATCGGGCTCACCTCGGGAGGCGACCTCGGGTTCCCCGAGGAGGTCTCCTACGGTGCGGCGAAGGCCGCGCAGACCAACTACACCATGTCGGCGGCGGTGGAACTGGCCGGTATGGGGATCACCGCCAACATGATCCACCCGCCGGTGACCGACACCGGATGGGTGACCGACGCGGTGCGCGAATCGGTCGCGGCCAGCCGTACCCACGTCCACGTCGCCGCTCCGGCCGAGGTGGCGAAAGTGATCGCCTACCTCGCCTCGGACACCGCCGCCCTGATCACCGGAAATGTGATCACGCTGCGATGATCGGGGATTCGTGGCTGGACGAGACCGGATTGGCGACCCTGCCCGGCGGCGCCCGGGTTCGTGGCCGGCGCATCACCGACCCGGTGAGTCCTGCCGACTTCGCCCTGTTACTCGCCACCGGGCCGACACCGGCCTGGTCGTACCGGCGCATTCACTGGCCAGATTTCTGGATTCCGACCGACCTGGCCGACGCCCTCGACGCACTGCGCGAGGCCCACCGTCGGGCCGGCGCCGGCGAACGTGTCGAAGTCGCCTGCCGGGGCGGTGTCGGACGCACCGGGACCGCGCTCGCCGCGTTGGCAGTGCTCGACGGCGTCACTCCACGTGAGGCGCTGGCCTGGGTACGCGCGAACTACCACCCCCACGCCGTGGAAACCCCCTGGCAGCGACGCTGGCTGCGCAAGGTCCGCTGATCAGCCGGCTGGATCCCGGCGGTGCGGCTACGTTGAGGCTCATGGCGCGCAGCGGGACTGACGCCGTCGAGCTGGACGTCGAGGGCTACCCGGTCAGGATCTCCAACCCGGGCCGGGTCTACTTCACCGAGCGTGGCGAGACCAAGCTCGATCTGGCCCGCTACTACTTGAGCGTCGGCGACGGCATCGTCCGGGCGCTGCGGGAGCGGCCGTGCATGCTGCACCGGTTCCCGGACGGTGTCAGCGGCGAGAAGGTGCACCAGAAACGGGTGCCGCGCGGTGCCCCGCCGTGGCTGGAGACGGTACGGGTCGACTTCCCGAGGTACGGGCGGCACGCCGACGAACTGTGCGTCACCAAGCTCGCCGACGTGATCTGGGCGGTGCAGATGTCGACCGTGGAGTTCCACCCGTGGAACTCGCGTCGGGCCGACACCGAGCGGCCTGATGAGTGGCGGATCGATCTGGATCCGATGCCGGAATGCCCGTTCCAGACCGTGCGCAGAGCGGCGCGGGTGGCGCACGAGGTGCTGGATGAACTCGGTGTCGCCGGGTGGCCGAAGACCTCCGGCGGGCGGGGCCTGCACATCTACGTTCGGATCCAGCCCCACTGGGGATTCCCCGAGGTCCGCCGTGCCGCGCTGGCGTTCGCCCGGGAAGTGGAACGCCGCGCGCCCCACGACGTGACAACCATCTGGTGGCGGCGCGATCGTGACCCGCGCCTGCTGTTCGTTGACTACAACCAGAACGCCCGTGACCACACCATCGCCAGCGCCTACTCCGTCCGGGGCGTCCCCGAGGCGACGGTGTCCACCCCGGTCGCCTGGGACGAGATCGACGAGATCCAACCGGGCGACTTCACCATCGCCACGGTGCCGGACCGGTTCGTCCAGCGCGGCGACCTGCACGCCGGCATCGAGCAGCGGGCGTACTCGCTGGAACCGCTTCTGGAATGGGCGGACCGGGACGAGCGGTCCGGACAGCGGGACGTCTCCCGTTGACCTGGTGTGCCACCGCGATGTCGGTGGTCCCGGCTACCGTGGGCCTGGTGCGGGTAGCGACCTGGAACGTCAATTCGGTGAAGCAGCGGATGCCACGGCTGCTGCCGTGGCTGGACCAGCGCCGACCCGACGTGCTGTGCCTGCAGGAAACCAAGCTCACCGATGAGGCGTTCGGCGAACTGTTGACCGGTGAACTGACCCAGCGTGGCTACGCGGTCGCCCACCATGGAGAGGGCCGGTGGAACGGCGTGGCGATCCTGTCCCGGGTCGGTCTGGACGACGTCACGGCCGGGATGCCGGCCGCGCCCGGGTTCCCGCACCCGGAGGCCCGCGCGGTCGCCGCGACCTGCGGCGGCATCCGGGTGTATTCGGTGTACGTGCCGAACGGCCGGGTGCCGGACTCCGAGCATTACAAGTACAAACTGGCCTGGCTGGCGGCGCTGCGGGACACCGTCCGGTCCGGTCCGGGGGCGGTGGTGGTCTGCGGGGACATGAACATCGCGCCCGCCGACGCCGACGTGTTCGACCCGGCCGCCTACCTCGGGCAGACCCACGTCACCGGGCCCGAGCGGGCGGCCCTGGCCGAGATCCAGGCGCTCGGCCTGCGCGATGTGGTGCGCGACCGCTGGCCGTCCGAGCGGGTGTTCACGTACTGGGACTACCGGGCCGGCATGTTCCACCAGGACCTCGGCATGCGGATCGACCTGGTGCTGGCCAGCGCACCTGTGGCCGGCAGGGTACGCGCGGCCTGGGTGGACCGGCACGCCCGCAAGGGCACCGGGCCGAGCGACCACGCCCCGGTGATTGTTGACCTGGACGAAGCGCTGGACGGGGACATCGGGCCCGTGGTGCCACCACCGTCCGCGCCCGCCCGGCGACGCTCGGTGAAGCTGCCGCAGTCACCGTGAGCCGCGACGGGCCCGAGCCCGTCGTTTGCCCTCGTGCATCGCCTGTACCCGGGCCACGGGGATCGCCCGGCCTTCCTCGACCAGGTCGGCGGGTAGTTCCCGCGGCTCAGGCGTCAGGTCGGCCCACGGGTCCCGTTCGGCGACCAGCCGGGCGACGTTGTGGATCGTGAAGTCGGCCGGATCGACCCGGTCCAGGTCGGACCACGGCACCGGGAATGACACCGGTACGCCGGCCGGCGCGGATCAGGGTCGGGTGATACTCCACCGCCCGCTGGTTGGCGAACCACAGCAAGGCGCGGCGGTCGTCGCACAACGCGTACGACACGTGGCGTTTCGAGGACTCCGCCCACAGGTTCACGGTCCGTACCCACGGCGGGGCGTAACGGGGAAGGTTTTTCTGCATGAACGGCGGCTGGTCGCGCAGCACCCGTACCACCGACAGCGGCCGGCCCTGAAGTGTCGGGATGATCCGGTCGCGTACCGCGTCCAGGTAGTCCACCAGGTCCCGCTTGGTGGCACCCGCGCCTTCGAACAGCGGCTGGTCCAGGTTGGTCAACGACACGCCGTCGCGAACCTCGTGGCTGCTCATGCGACCACATGTCCCCGGCTGGTGGCGGGAGGTAAACACCGAGCGGCTTCCGGGTCAGTCCCGCACCACGTGGTAACGCAGATGGGTGACGCCGTCGGACTCGATCACTCTGACCTGTTCCAGCGTGATCGGATCGCCGCCCAGGTGGTCAAACAGCCGTACCCCACCACCGAGCAGTAGCGGGACCACGCTGATCTGGATCTCGTCCAGCTTGCCGGCCCGCAGCAGTTGCCGCGCGACGTCCGCCCCGCACACCGACAGCTTTCGGCTTCCGGCGGCCTGCCGCGCCAGGTCCAAGGCGTGATCGAGGCCGTCGGTCACGAACGAGACCCGTGGGCTCCACGCACCGTGCGTCGGAGCCCGGTGCGTTACCACGAAGATCGGTACGTCGATCGGGTGGCCGTCGCGCCACCCGCCGGCGATGTCGAAGGTGCGTCGGCCGCTGACGATCGCGCCGCATTCGGTCAGCCACTCGTCCACCACGACCTTGCTCGCGTCCGGTGGAGTGAGCCGGCTCTCGACCCGGTTCGATTCCGGTCCGGCACTCATCCAGGTGAACAGGCGATCGCCACCCCTGCCGAGGGGGAGGGCGGGACCGTCGTCCGGCCCGGCGATGAATCCGTCCAGCGACACGGTGAGATCCACGATGACGCTGCCCATCGTTGCCTCCTCAGATCGCTCGGTCCGCGATTCGTACCATCGACCGAGCCTGACCACCCTCGATGCCGGAGCGCGACATGAAACTGTTAGGGAACAAGCCCCTGAACCGGGCGATCCTGTGGCTGGCCAACGATCTGCGGATGATCGCGTTGACCTACCTGGCCAGTCTGCTGCTCGCGGCGCTGCTGTTCTCGCTCGTCGAGGACAACAGCTTCCTGGACAGTCTCTGGTGGTGCGTGGTCACCGCGCTCACCATCGGGTATGGCGACATATCACCCGAAACTCCCGCCGGGAGAATCATCGCGACTCTGTTCCAGCACTTCTGGATCTTCGGTATCGCCCCGTTGATCATCGTCAATGTCATCGTGCGGATCACCCGGGACCGGGACGAGTACACGCATGCCGAGCAGGAATGGATCCAGGAGTCGATCGCCAGGCTCGCCCGCAAGCTCGATGTCGAACTTCCCACGCCTCCGTCGGACACCAGCTTCGGAGACCTGCCTGACGGCCTGACCCAGGCTGCCCGCCCAGACTCGCCCCCCGTCGCTTGACAGCGTGTGCTAACAGAAAGGCACCCGCGTCGTTCGCCGCGACCCCCGAAACCGAGGATGCCGATGTCAGACCGACTTCGACCCAAAGAGCCGCCACGGTTCCTCACGGCCGCGGTCACCGCGTTCATGGCCGTGGGCATGGCGGGCTGCGGTAGCGACCAGGACGAGGCGTATGTCTATTGCATCGATGACAGCGGTCAGGTGGTCGACCCCGACTACTGCGAGGAGGAGGAGTACGTCGCGGATGACCAGGATTCGTACTGGTACTACGTCTCTTCCCGGCGACTCCGCCTCGGATCTCGGGTGGCCAACTACCTGACCAGTCGAATCAGCCCGTCGGACGCGACCGCACGGGCGGCGGCCGGCCTGCCGTCGACCGGCCGGATCGGGGGGACCACGATCCGGGCTGGCGGATTCGGCAGCGGTTCGGCCAGCGACGACGGAAGCGGCGGCGGCTGATGCTGGAACGTCACCCGTGTGGCCGCCGTCCCGGGTGGCAGGAGGCGATAACCCGGGACGGCGTGGTGTATTCGGACACCGACCTGCCCGGCGGTGGCACCTTCTCCTATTGGGTGGAGGACGCCTACTACCAGGTGAGCGCCGCCGACACCGACAACCTGTCCCGGGCCTGTGACGAGCTCACCGCCATGCTGATCGAGGCCGGCGACCACGTGATCGCGGCGAAGCTGTTCAGTCGGCTCGGCATCCCCGAATTCGCGGTTCCGGCGATTGTCAGGACCTGGGAGGACGACCACCCGGGGCACCACTGGCCGAGCGTGTATGGCCGGATGGACCTGCGTTGGGGCGACGACCCGGCGCTGACCGCGGCGGACCCCAGCCTTGCCCACCCCAAACTGTTGGAGTACAACGCCGACACCCCGACCTGTTTCCCGGAGTCGACCGGGGCTCAATGGAACTGGCTGACCGGCAACCCGACGGTGTCCGGCGACCAGTGGAACAACGCCTTCGAAGCTCTGGTGGCAGCCTGGAAACGCAACCTGGAGCTTTTCCAGGAACGCCGCCGCACGGTGGTCTCGACCGTCCACTTCTTCCACACCTCCGCCGAACGCTCCGGCGAGGACCGGATGAACGCGGCACTGGTGGCAGCCGCCGCCGAACAGGCCGGCTTCCCGGTCAAGATGCAGTACATCGAGGACGTGAAACTCGAAATCCTGGACGGCCAGTACGTCTTTCTCGACGCCGAGACCGCGGTTCCGATGGGGTACTTCCTGGACCAGGACGGCCAGCCGGTGCGCCTGGCGTTCAAGCTCTACCCCTGGGAGTGGCTGATTCACGAGGGTTTCGGCAGGACCGCCCTCTGGAACACGCTTCAGCCGGACGGTACGACGTGGGTCGAGCCGCCGTACAAGATGTTGTGGAGTAACAAGGGCATCCTGCCGGTGTTGTGGGAGCTGTTCAAGGACGACCCGGTGCGTGGGAACTATCTGCTGCCCGCCTACTTCGAAGGCGACGAGCCGCCGGGGTTTCGGGACAACTGCGTACGAAAGCCACTCCTCGGACGGGAAGGGGCGAACGTCGCGGTTTTCCGGGACGGCAAAGTCGTGGCCGCCAACCGGGGCGGTTACGGATCCGAGGGCCACATCCTGCAGCGGTACGCCGAATTGCCGTCGTTCCAGACCGTCGCCGGTCGACGCCACGCCCTCACCGGCGTCTGGATGATCGACAACGAGGCGGCCGGTCTGTGTTTCCGGGAGAGCAGCGGCCCCATAACCGACAACCTGAGTTTTTTTGTCCCACACGTCGTCAACAACGTACTTAACAAAGGCGCGGTGTAGAACCATGCGAACAGCCGATTACGATCCTTCCTCGCTGACCGACTACGGTGTCGCCGCGCTGAAGATAGCCCTTTTCGGTGCGTTACTGGCGTTGCTGTGGTGGCTGGTGAACCGCGCGACCCGATTCGACGACCACGAAGAGCTGTTCGTGAAGCGGAACACGTCGTACGGAATCCAGCGTTGTGGCCTGCTTCTCGGCCAGGGCCTGGCGATGTGGCCGCTGCTCGGATCCGGTGACAGTGTCGGCTCCGACATCGGTTGGCTGCTCGGCGGTGGACTGTGGGTGATCGGGGTGCTCGGGCTGCTCTGGCCGGTCCTCGACCGGCTGGTGGGGAAAGGCGAGGTCACCGACCCAATGGACCTCGTGGAACGTTCGACCAGCATCGTCCGGGCCGCGTTCTTCGTCGCCAGCGGGCTGGTGCTCGGCGCCGGACTGTCCGGCTCGGCACCCACGCTCACCCTGGGAATCGTGTCCACGGCTACCTTCACGCTGCTGGGCCTGACCGTTCTCTGCCTCGCGTACCTGGTCAACGGCCGGGTGCCGCAGTTCGACCGGCTGAGCCGACACATCGCGCAAGGGAACGTGGCCGCCGGGATCATCGCGGGTGGCTTCACGGTCGCGCTCGGGGTAGTCCTGAACAAGGCGATCGCCGGGGACTTCGTCGGCTGGGGTGGCAGCCTGCTGGGGTTCGCCGTCACCGCTGTGGTGGCGGTGATCGGGTTCTACGCCGTCAGCTGGCTGATGGACCGGTTCATCATCACCAGCGCGACGCTGCGGCAGGTGGTTCGGGAGGAACAGAAACTCGCTGCCACGGTCACCGCCGCCATGCTGGTCACCATCGCGGTCGGGGTCGCCGCGCTGCCGGTCTGACCCCTGGCGTCCGGCGCACCCTCGGGTGGCGGGCCGGGGTGCCGTGATGGCTGGTGCCGGAGTCTGGGAAGCTTGCTCACCGTGAGTGCGAGCGGTCTCACCATCGTGGACAAGCCGGCGGGGATGACCTCGCATGACGTGGTGTCCCGGGTCCGGCGGGCAGCGGCGACCCGACGGGTCGGCCACGGCGGCACCCTGGACCCTATGGCGACCGGCGTCCTGGTACTCGCGATCGGTCCGGCGACCCGGCTGCTGACCTACATCAGCGGCGGCGACAAGGCGTACACCGCGACCATCCGGCTCGGCATGGCGACGGTGACCGACGATGCCGAGGGCGAACCGGTGAGTCGTGCGGACGCGTCCCACATCACCGAGACCCAGGTGCGGGACGAGTTGGCCAGACTCACCGGCGAGGTGGAGCAGGTGCCGAGCTCGGTGAGCGCCGTCAAGGTGGCCGGGCGACGGGCGTACGCCCGGGTCAGGGCGGGCGAACAGGTGGCGTTGAAACCCCGCCGGGTCCGGATCTCCCGCCTGGAGTTGCTGCGGACCACCCGGCCGGGGTCGGACGTGCTCGACTGCGATGTCGCCGTGGAGTGTTCCTCCGGCACCTACATCCGGGCGATCGCCCGGGACCTCGGTGCCGTGCTGGGAGTGGGCGGCCACCTGACGGCACTGCGCCGGACCCGGGTGGCGGGGTTCACCCTGGACCAGGCGGTCACCCTGGAGGAACTGGAACGCACTGGCCGGGCGGTCGCCATTGAAGCCGGCGCAGCGGCCGACCTGCTGTTTCCACGGCGTGACGTGGCACGGTCGGAAGCGGAGCAGCTCTCGCACGGCAACCCGTTGCCGGCCGCCGGGATCGACGGCAGTTACGCGGTGTTCGGCCCGGACGGTGCGGTGGTCGCGGTGGTGCGGGAGTCCGGTGGTCTGGCTCGGCCCGAAGTGGTGCTGGCGCCCGCCGGACGCGCCTGACCGCTACGTTGCCCCGCCGGGATCCCGGTGACGTCTGCATGTGAAGGTGAGGAGGAACCGGGCGGTGCCCGAAGGTCGGAGGAGGACATGTGGAGCGGTGGCGAGGTCTGGACAGTGCGCCGGGCGGGTGGGGCCGTTCGGTGGTGACCATCGGGGTGTTCGACGGAGTGCACCGGGGGCACCAGCAGATCATCGGCCACGCGGTACGGCGGGCGGCGCAGCGGGGAGTGCGGTCCGTGGTGGTGACCTTCGACCCGCATCCTTCCGAGGTGGTGCGCCCCGGTAGCCACCCGGCGGTGCTGACCGAACCGGCTCGCAAGGCAGAGCTGATCGAGGAGCTCGGCGTGGGGGTGTTGTGCGTGTTGCCGTTCACCCAGGAGTTCAGTCGGCTGTCGGCTGAGGCGTTCGTGCACGACGTGCTGGTTGAGCATTTGCACGCCGCCCACGTCGTGGTGGGGGAGAACTTCCGGTTCGGGCACCGCGCCGCGGGCGACGTGGCACTGCTCGCCCGGCTGGGTCGCACTTTCGGGTTCGCGGTGGAAGGGGCGCCGCTGGTGTCCGACAACGACACGGTGTTCAGTTCCACGTACATCCGGGCGTGTGTGGCGGCGGGAGACGTCGCCTCGGCGGCGGCCGCGTTGGGTCGGCCGCACCGGCTGGAGGGGGTGGTGGTGCGCGGGGACCGGCGCGGCAGGCAGCTCGGGTTCCCGACGGCGAACCTGCTCACCCGGCCGTACGCGGCGATCCCGGCCGACGGCGTGTACGCGGCTTGGCTGGTCCGTGACAAGGACGGCGATCGGTTGCCCGCGGCGGTCAGCATCGGCACCAATCCGTCCTTCTCCGGCCAGGAGCGGCGGGTGGAGGCGTACGTGATCGATTTCGACGAGGACCTCTACGGGGAGCATCTGGCGCTGGACTTCACCGCGCGACTCCGGGAGATGCGCGCCTACGCCACGGTCGACCAGCTCGTGGCGCAGATCGAGCGGGACGTCACCGAGACCCGCAAGGCGCTTCGTGACGCCTGACTGCTAGCCTTGCGGGTACGCCGGGTCACTGGCGAGGTCCCGCATGCCTGCACGGCGCCGTGGGTGCGGGATCGAATACCCACCAACCGCGCACGCGGCGCAGACGAGGGAGAACATGGCGCTCGACGCAGCCATCAAGCAGAAGATCATTTCCGACCACGCCACCCTGGAGGGCGACACCGGATCCCCTGAGGTCCAGGTGGCGCTGCTGACCCAGCGGATCAGGGACCTGACCGAGCACCTCAAGCAGCACAAGCACGACCACCACAGCCGTCGTGGCCTGCTCCTGCTGGTGGGTCGCCGCCGCCGACTGCTGGGTTACCTGGCGAAGAAGGACATCAACCGCTACCGGGCCCTGATCGAACGACTCGGCCTGCGGCGTTGAGTCACAAACCTCCTCCGGCGGCTTAGGGTTGCCGGAGGAGGTTCGATTTCTCCCGGCTGGAACGGGCATGACCGAGGGGAGGCCGGCGCGCACCGGTCCTCGGTAGTGGTTTCCGGGCACCGTCTCCACGAGGCACAGCCCCGGGGACTTCGATCGAAGACCGGCGCGGAGCAGCTCCCTGATCGTGCCCCCACCTGGCGGGGGACCGGCTGTACGAGTCAGTACGGCCGGACCACGAAACGAAGGAGCACTTCAGACCATGACCGAACTCAACCAGACCGTGTCCCCGCTGGGTGAACACTCGTCGCGCGCCGTGATCGACAACGGCAGCTTCGGCACCCGTGAGGTGGTGCTGCACACCGGCCGGCTGGCCCGTCAGGCCGCCGGCAGTGCGGTCGCCCAGCTCGGCGACACGGTGGTGCTGTCCGCCACCACGGCGAGCCGGCAACCGAAGGAATTTCTGGACTTCTTCCCGCTCACTGTCGACGTCGAGGAGCGGATGTACGCGGCCGGCCGGATCCCCGGCTCGTTCTTCCGCCGTGAGGGCCGACCCTCCGAGGAGGCGATTCTCACCTGCCGGTTGATCGACCGGCCACTGCGCCCCAGCTTCGTCAAGGGCCTTCGTAACGAAGTGCAGGTGGTCGAGACGGTGCTCGCGCTCGACCCCGCCCACCCGTACGACGTGGTCGCGATCAATGCCGCGTCGCTGTCCACCAAACTGGCCGGACTGCCGTTCTCGGGTCCCATCGGGGCCACCCGGATGGCACACGTGGACGGCCAGTGGGTGGCGTTCCCGACCCATGAGGAACTCGATCGGGCGACCTTCGACATCGTGGTCGCCGGTCGGGTCGTCGGGGAGGGCGACAGCGCCGACGTGGCGATCATGATGGTGGAGGCGGAGGCGACGCCACGCACCGTCGAGCTGGTCGCTGGCGGTCGCACCGCACCGACCGAGGACGTCGTGGCCAGCGGCCTGGAGGCGGCCAAGCCGCACATCGCGGAACTCTGCCGGGCGCAGCGCGAACTGGTGGAGATCGCTGGCAAGCCGACGGTGGAGTTCCCGATCTTCTCCGACTACTCCGACGACGCGTACGCCGTGGTGGAGTCCGCCGTCGCACCAGAACTGGCCGACGCTCTGCGGATCGCCTCCAAGCAGGAGCGGGAAGCCACCCTGGACCGGATCCGGGAGTCGCTGCTGGAGCGGCACGCCGAGCAGTTCGAGGGCCGGGAGAAGGAGTTGGTCGCGGCATTGCGGGCGCTCACCAAGAAGCTGGTGCGCCAGCAGGTGCTCCGCGACCAGGTGCGCATCGACGGACGCGGCCCTCGGGACATCCGACCGTTGACGGCCGAGGTGGGGGTGTTGCCCCGGGTCCACGGATCGGCGCTGTTCGAGCGCGGGGAAACCCAGATCCTGGGCGTCACCACGCTGAACATGCTGCGGTTGGAGCAGACCCTGGACACCTTGTCCCCGGACAAGTCCAAGCGGTACCTGCACCACTACAACTTCCCGCCGTACTCCACCGGGGAGACCGGCCGGGTCGGCTCACCCAAGCGCCGCGAGATCGGCCACGGTGCGCTTGCCGAGCGGGCTTTGATCCCGGTGCTGCCCAAGCGCGAGGAGTTCCCGTACGCCATCCGGCAGGTCTCCGAGGCGGTCGGTTCCAACGGCTCCACCTCGATGGGCTCGGTGTGCGCCAGCACGATGAGCCTGATGAGCGCGGGTGTTCCGCTGGCCGCCCCGGTGGCCGGGATCGCGATGGGCCTGATCTCCGACGAGGTGGACGGCAAGACCTCGTACGTCACGTTGACCGACATTCTGGGTGCCGAGGACGCGTACGGCGACATGGACTTCAAGGTGGCCGGCACCCGGGAGTTCGTCACCGCGTTGCAACTGGACACCAAGCTGGACGGGATCCCATCCGATGTTCTGGCCGCAGCGTTGCAGCAGGCCCGGGACGCCCGGCTGACGATCCTCGAGGTGATGACTGAGGCGATCGAGACGACCGCCGAACTGTCGCCGAACGCGCCCCGGGTGCTCAGCATCACGATCCCGGTGGACAAGATCGGCATGGTGATCGGGCCCAAGGGCCAGACCATCAACGCGATCCAGGACGAGACCGGTGCCGACATCACCATCGAGGACGACGGCACCATCTACATCGGCTCGGTCGACGGGCCGTCCGCCGAGGCCGCGGTGGAGCGGGTCAACGCGATCGCCAATCCCCAGTTGCCGAAGATGGGGGACCGGTTCCTCGGGACCGTGGTGAAGACCACCGCGTTCGGCGCCTTCATCTCGCTGGTTCCGGGACGCGACGGCCTGCTGCACATCTCCAAGCTCGGTGAGGGCAAGCGGGTCGAGCGCGTGGAGGACCATCTCAACGTCGGCGACAAGGTCGAGGTTGAGATCGCCGACATTGACCAGCGCGGCAAGATCTACCTGGACAAGGCGGGTGCCGCCGCGTCCGGTTCCGGCGGCCGGCCGGAGCGGCGTCCGGCCGCGGACCGGCCCGAGCGCCGCCCCGATGACCGGCGTGACCGACCGGAACGGCCTCGGGAGGCCAGCGACGGAGGGTCCGAGGCCGAGGCCGACGCCGATGTCGAGGACAGTGAGTTTCACCGGCGTCGGCGTCGGCGCCGGTGACGGTAGGCATGTCCGAAATGTTGAGACCCGGGCCCGGGAAGAATGTGACGGCGACCCGCACCCTGACGTCGGATCCGCTGCGGGGCACGGTGTGCCGCACGGTGTTGCCCAACGGGATGCGGGTGCTCACCGAGGCGATTCCCACGATGCGCAGCGTGTCGTTCGGAATCTGGGTCGGTGTCGGGTCCCGGGACGAGACCCCGGCTGTGGCTGGGGTCTCGCACTTCCTGGAGCACCTGCTGTTCAAGGGCACCGAACGGCGCTCCGCGCTGGAGATCTCAGCGGCACTGGAAGCGGTGGGTGGCGAGACCAACGCCTTCACCACCCGGGAGTACACCTGTTACTACGCCCGGGTACTCGACGATGACCTGCCACTCGCCGTGGACGTGATCTGCGATCTGGTCGCCGGATCCGTCCTCGACGAGGCGGATGTGGAGACCGAGCGTGGCGTGATCCTCGAAGAGATCGCGATGCACGACGACGAGCCGGGTGACGCCGTCCACGACTGGTTCTACCAGGCGGTGTTCGGCGACCACCCGCTCGGGCGGCCGATCTCCGGCACGGTGGAGAGCATCTCGGCACTCACCCGCCGCCAGGTACTCGACTTCTACCGGAGCCGTTACGTCGCGCCGCATATGGTGGTCACCGCGGCCGGCAGCCTGGAGCACTCCGCGGTGGTGGCCGCTGTCCAGAGCGCCTTCGCCAGGGTGCAGCGGTTCACCGCTGCCGGGGAACCGGCGGGTCTGCGGGAGACTGGCCAGCCGGTACCCACCTGTCAGGACGTACATGTCCAGAACAAGGACACCGAGCAGGCGAACCTGCTGATCGGTTGCCCCGCTCCGTCGCGGCTCGACGAACGCCGGTTCCAGCTCGGGGTGTTCAACAACGCCATCGGTGGCGGCATGTCCAGTCGGCTGTTCCAGGAGATTCGGGAGAAGCGGGGTCTCGCGTACTCGGTCTACTCGTACACCAGCCAGTACGCCGACGCGGGGGTGTTCGGTGTGTACGCCGGGTGCGCGCCCGGGAAGGCAGAGGAAGTGCTCTCGCTGGTACGTGGCGAACTCGGCGTGGTCGCCGGTGGCGGGCTCAGCGACGAGGAGATCCTGCGCGGCAAGGGCATGCTCAAAGGTTCCCTGGTGCTCGGCCTGGAGGACACCGGCTCCCGGATGAGCCAGCTCGGGAAGGGCGAACTGCTCTACGGGGAGTCGCTCGGCGTGGACGAACTGCTGCAACGGGTCAATGCGGTCACGGCGGAGCAGGTTCGCTCGGTGGCCGCCGCCGTGCTGGCCCAACCGCTGGCACTTGCGGTGGTGGGCCCCTTCCCGCAAGACGGGTACTTTTCCGTGGCCTGACGGTGCCCGGCCGCGGTACACCTCCCGGCCGGACTTCAAGATCGGTACGGCGGTAGGCTGAGGCGGCCCGCGGTACAAGCCCTGTCACCACGCCGCGCGAGCCTGTGGTTCGGTACGCCTGAATGGAGGCTGACACGCCGTGGCCAATGTGAACGAGCCAGTCCGGGTCGGGGTGCTTGGAGCCCAGGGGCGGATGGGTAGCGAGGTGTGTCGCACCGTCGATGCCGCCGAAGACATGGAGCTGGTGGCGATGGTCGACGCCGGTGACTGGCTGGCGAATCTCACCGACGCTGGCGCCCAGGTGGTCGTCGACTTCACCCAACCGGACGTGGTGATGGACAACCTGCACTGGTGTGTCGAGCAGGGGATCTCCGCCGTGGTCGGCACGTCTGGCTTCACCCCGGAGCGGATCTCCCGGGTGGCCGGCTGGCTGGAGCACAAGCACAACCTCGGAGTCGTGATCGCGGCGAACTTCGCGATCGGTGCGGTGCTCGCGATGCAGTTCGCGGAGCGCGCTGCCCGGCACTTCCAGTCGGTCGAGATCATCGAGCTGCACCACGCGGGCAAGCTGGACGCGCCGAGCGGTACCGCGTTGCGTACCGCGGAGCTGGTCGCACGGGCCCGCGAGGCCGCCGGCCTGGGGCGGGTCCCCGACGCCACCACGTCGGCATTGCAGGGGTCCCGGGGTGCGGAGGTGTCGGGCATCCGGGTGCATTCGGTGCGTTCCCGCGGCCTGGTGGCACACCAGGAGGTGTTGTTCGGCGGTCCGGGGGAGACCCTGACGATCCGCCACGATTCGTACGATCGGGTGTCATTCATGCCCGGAGTCCTGCTGGCGGTCCGGCAGGTGCTCCACCGCCCGGGCCTCACGGTCGGGTTGGAGCACCTGCTCGACAGCTAGGCCCGGACGTGGCCGGTCCAAGCCCGACGGTCACGCCGGGTCCGGGTCCGACCCGGCTGCGGTGTCCCGCTCGGCCGCCGCTTCCAGGGCCTCGAGCTTGGCCACCACTCGCTTGATGGTGTGCAGTACCTCCACCTCGTCGTGGCCGAAATCGCTCAGGTACGACCGCAGCGCGCCCCGTGCGATCTGTAGCTCCTCGGCGGTCAGTTGGAGGGTGTACATGGTCCGAATGTACGTCGGCCGTCCGGGATCCGAGCCCGCCAGGGTGTCACCGCCCCTCAGAACGTCGGATGCGGGCCCTGTACCGCGGCGTCCAGTGGGTTGTCCGTCGAACGGGCTGGCCGGTGGCCGCCGTACCCGCGTCGCAGCGTCGCCGCGAACCAGAGCGCGACCATCGCGAACACCAAGGTCGCCAGCATCACCTCACTGGCGAAGACCACACTGATCACCCCAGCCACCAAGGCGACGAAGCCAACCACCGAGAAAGCCACCGTGTACCACAGCGGCACCCTGCTCTCCCGGGTGTACAGGTCGCTCGCGGCTGTCGGGCATCCGGCGAAGCCGAGGATGAACACCACGAGCGCGGCCATCCGGGTCGACAGGTTCGGGGCCATCGTGTCGGTCAGCCACAACCCGTAGAACACCACAGCGGCGGCGGTCGCCAGGGTCGCGATGCCGTCTCTCCAGGTGAGGCGCATGACCGCCGCCTTTCCGTCCCGCCCGGCGGCCACCACCGGCACATCGACCGGGCGGCTGATCTCACTGTGGCAATCCGGTGCGCTTCTGGGCAGAGGCGTCCGGCATCAGGGCGGGGGACTGTCGACTCCGGTGTCCTTCGTGTCCAGTGCCACGTGGAGTCTGAGCTGCCCCACGGTCACCCCGTCGAGGTCCAGCGCCCTGCCGGCCCCGTCGGGTTGCCAACCTGCCGAGGTCAGGAACTTCACCGTCGCGACGTCCTGCTCGAAGGCCCACGCCACGGCATCGGTGAACCCGTCCGAACGCCACAGGTCGACCGCGGCGGCGAGTAGCCGGCTGCCATGGCCGCGCCGGCCCCACCGGGGCTCCACCAGCAGGTCGGTGATCGCGGCGAGAGCCGGGCCCGGTGTTGGTTCCCCCGGAACCAGCACGGTGGCGTCAGCCGGCCCGACGGCGGTGAAGCCGACCACCGCTTCGGGCTGGTCGGTGGCTGCCTGTTCGACCGCCACCAGTACTCGGTGGTGCCCACTCGGGGGGTGGCACAGTGCGTCCCGCCAGCGCTCGGCGACGAATTCGGGGGACACCGCGTCGATCGCGAACCGGGGAATGAACCTGGGGTACGCCGTCCGCCATGTGCTGAGTTGTACCTGGGTGATCGGTTCCACGTCGGCTTCCCGAGCCGGCCGTACGTACCCCATCGCCATGCCCACCACGCTACGCAGGGCCGGCTCAGGTGTCCGGAGCCGGGCCGTCCCGCAATGTCAGCCGGGTCCGGAGCCGGGCCGTCCCGCAATGTCAGCCGGTCTTCGGCAGTTCCGGGCTCGCCAGGCAGGGTCCAGCCCGGTGAGGAAGCCGGCCGGCAGCAGGTCCCGGTATCCGACCTGCCAGCTTCGTACCTGCACCTCGGCCAGGTGGTCGATGTCCTGGTGGCGGGTCGGGCGCAGCGACACGTCGGGCATGCCCACCGGGCTGCCCGCATGGTGCCGGGCCGGCGACCGGATTTGTCCCAGCCCTCGGCTAGTCTGCCGGCACCATGGCTGTACAAGGTGACACGCTCTCGCTCCCGCAGGCCCGGCGGATCGCGCTGGCGGCGCAGGGGTTCGCCGACCCGCCACCGCGGGGTGCCCCAGGTGCCCGGCACCTGCGCCGGGTGCTCGACCGGCTCAACGTGTTGCAGGTGGACTCGGTCAACGTCGTGGTGCGGGCGCACTACATGCCCGCGTTCAGCCGGCTCGGCGACTATCCGGTGAGCGCGCTGGACCGGCTCTCCGGCCGGACCCCCCGGCAGCTGTTCGAGTACTGGGGCCACGAGGCGTCGCTGCTGCCGGTACGGCTGCAGCCGCACCTGAGGTGGCGGATGGCGCTGGGCCACCAGTGGGGCATCGGAAGGTGGGCGAGCCAGCGGCCGGAGTTCCTGCGGTGGGTGCTCGACGAGGTACGGGACAAGGGGCCGCTCACCGCACGCGAGATCGAACACGACGCTCCCCGCAGCAAGGACCACTGGGGCTGGAACTGGAGTGAGGTCAAGAAGGCGCTGGAGTGTCTGTTCTGGGAGGGCAGGGTCACCGCGGCGCGGCGTAACGGCAGCTTCGAGCGGGTGTATGACCTGCCGGAGCGGGTGCTGCCCGCCGACGTGGTGAACGCGCCGACCCCGGAACGGGCGGACGCCCACCGGGAGTTGGTCCGTACCGCGGCCCGGGCGCTCGGTGTGGCCACCGAGACCGACTTGCGCGACTACTACCGGCTCGGGCTGGCCGAGACCCGTACCGCCGTCTCCGAGCTGGTTGAGGCCAAGGAACTGTCCGCGGTGACGGTGTCGGGATGGCGGCAGCGGGCGTACCTGTACGCGGCGGCCCGGGTCCCGAGGCGGACCGACACCGCGGCCCTGATCAGCCCGTTCGACCCGCTGATCTGGGAACGCGCGCGCACCGAACGGCTGTTCGACTTCCGGTACCGGATCGAGATCTACGTGCCGGCTGCCAAGCGGGTGCACGGCTACTACGTGCTGCCCTTCCTGCTAGGGGACCGACTGGTCGCCAGGGTGGACCTGAAAGCCGACCGCAAGGCGGGTGTGTTGCGGGTTCCGGCGGCGTGGGCGGAGCCGGACGCGCCGGCCGGGCCTACCGCGGAACGGTTGTCCGGAGAACTGCACCGGCTCGCGGCCTGGCTGGGGTTGGACATGGTGGCCGATCCGGAGCGCGGTGACCTGGCGGTCCCGTTGCGGGGCGCGCTGCGGCGAACGGACCAGCCGAGCGGCGGCGTGGTCGGTGTACCGTGATCGCATGGCGCTGCTGACTGAGACTCCGCCCACGCACCAGCCCCAGCCGCCGCCGGCTTCCGGCGTGCACCACCACTCCGCGATCCAGGTGACCGGCAAGCCCCGTCTCGGTCAGCGGATGGAGCGCATGTGGACCCACCCAGCGTGGTTCGCGCCGCTGGCCGTGCTGGTGTGTTTCGCGGGGTTCAGTGGCCTGATGCTCGCCAGCGACCCCACCGACGGCAGGCCGGACGCTTTTGGCGGGTGCGCGCTGAAGGCTCTTACCGGATTCGACTGCCCGGGCTGCGGCGGCACCCGCGCGTTCTGGTACCTGGTCCACGGCAACCTGCCGGAGGCCGCCCGGCACCACGTGGTCGCCGTGTTCGCCGCACCGTTCCTGGTCTACCTCTACCTGAGCTGGGCGGCACAGCGCATGTTCAACCTGAAACTGCCCCAGTTCCCCCTGCGGCCGGGCATGGTCACCGGGTTCTTCGTGGTCTGGGGTGTGTTCATGGTGGTGCGGAACCTGCCCTGGGCGCCGTTCACGATGCTGTACGTCTGACCCGGGTCATTCTCCCGGTCACACGTGCCCGACCATCGCACCCCCGCGCGGTCCGCGGATCCGGAAGGATAGGATCCTCGGCCAACGCGTCGAATCAGACGAAACATCGAATTCGACACGGTTGAAACCGTGGTACCACGGCTGCGTGATTTTCCGGGGAGCCGGCTGTGGCGATGTCACGGCTCCCGTTGATCCGAGGCAGGTGGCGCGGTGGCGAACCGGACTTGTAACATCCGCGCCACCAATGTTTTCAACCCGGCGGCTCGTGCGCGCAGCGGCGGCGTGTGCCGGTGGAGGGTTTACGGAATGAGCGGAACACCGCCCACGCCCGGCGGGTCGGCTGGGCAGGGCTGGACACGTGAGGACCGGGCAGCGTGGCGAACACGGTGACGACCCCGGAGGGCGTGCAGCCCTCCCGGAACACAGCGGCACGTGTCCATGACGTGTGGCGGCACCGGGGGACCCTCCGGCTCTTGGTGCAGCGGGATCTCACCATCAAGTACCAGCAGTCGGTACTCGGCTACTTCTGGTCGCTGCTGGAGCCGATGGCGATGGCGGGGGTCTACTGGTTCGTGTTCGGTGTGCTGTACGGCACCCGGGTGGGACCGGACAACAGCTCGTACCCCTTGTTCCTGGTGTCAGGGCTGTTCGCGTGGCTGTGGGTGAACTCGACGATCGGTGAGGCGACCAAGGCGCTCACCTCGCAGGCGCAGATCATCAAGACCATCCGGCTGCCCCGCGAGGTGTACCCGATCGGCCGGGTGCTGGCCCGGTTCGCCGAGTACCTCGCTGGTCTGCCGGTGATCGCCCTGTTCGTGGCGCTCTACGACGGGCACGTTGGCTGGTCGTTGCTCGCGTTGCCGCTGGCGCTGATCCTGCAGGCTGCGTTCCTGCTCGGGTTCGCGCTGCTGGTGGCGCCGCTGAATGTGATGATGCGGGACATCGAGCGGATCTCGCGGCTGTTGCAACGGGTACTGTTCTACGCGGCACCGGTGATTTACCCGCTGAGCCTGGTGGACGACTCAGACCTGCCCGGCTGGGTGAAGACGGTGTACCACGCCAACCCGCTGGTCGGTGTGTTCCAGTTGCACCACGCCGCGTGGTACCCGTCGGAGTTTCCGTCGCCCACCCTGCTGGCCACGTCGGCGGTCGGGTGTCTCGCACTGCTGGTTCTGGGTTGGTGGTCGTTCCGGCGGCTCGAGCCGGCCGTGCTGAAGGAGCTGTAGATGGCGCAGCCGGTGATCGAGGCGCGTGGCCTGGGGATCAAGTTCGTGAAGCAGCGGCGCCGCAAGTTGCGCTTGCGGGAGCTGGTCATCCACCTGGGCCGTCGGGCACCAGGCAAGGACGAGTTCTGGGCGCTGCGGGAGATCTCTTTCCAGATCCACCCTGGCGAGGCGGTGGGGGTGATCGGCCGCAACGGCAGCGGTAAGAGCACCCTGCTGCGGCTGATCGCCGGTGTCATGACGCCGGACGAGGGTGACGTCGTGTGCCACCAGCTGGTGGCGCCGTTGCTCCAGGTCGGTGCGGGGTTCTCTGGAGACCTCACCGGTCGGGAGAATGTCCAGTTGGTCGGCGCGCTCTACGGGCTGCACCCGGCCCAGTTGAAGCAGAAACTGCCTCAGATCATCGACTTCGCCGAGATCGGCGACTTTATCGACATGCCGGTGCGACACTACTCCTCGGGCATGAAGGTACGCTTGGGTTTCGCGATCACCGCCCAGCTGCACCACCCGGTGCTGTTGGTTGACGAGGCCCTCGCGGTGGGGGACAAAGACTTCCGGGCCAAGTGCTACCGGGAGATGGAGCGGATGCGCTCGGAGGGCAGGACCCTGGTGCTGGTCTCCCACCGGGAATCCGATCTCACCCGGTTCTGTACCCGCGGTCTCTACCTGGAGAAGGGTCGGCTGGTGGTCGACGGCACACTCGATGAGGCGCTCGGCACGTACCAGCAGGGGGCGCGCACGTGACCTGTGCCGTGCTGTTCGCCACCGCGGGGGCCGCCGATTTGGCGGGGGCGTCCGGCACATCGGCCGCGCTGCTGCCGCTGGGTGACCGGACCGTACTGGCGCGATTGTCGGCGCAGTTGCGGTCATTCGGCCTGGAACGGGTTATCGTGCTCGCCCGCCCCGGTGACGCCGGGGCGTTGCGCGCCGCCGGTTTCGAGGTCGTCGAGTGTCGGGACGTCCGCGATGAGCTTCGCGCGGTGGCGCGGGTCGCCCGTACGGCACCGGACCGCCTGGTGCTCTGCGCGGCCGACCTGGTGGCGGCGGACAGCGTGGTCAAAGCGCTGATCGGAAGCGCCACACATCGCGACACAGCCCTGGTCGGCCGGTTGGTCGACGGTGGCGGACCGTACCCGGAACTGGTCGCCCAGCGGGGTCGGCTGGTTCGGGTCGGATCCGGGCCGGCCCCCGTGAACGCGACGTTCCGAGGCCTGCTGGTCGCTGATGGCCGGCGTACCGTCGCCTCGGTCGAGGTGGCGCTCGCCGAGGCCACCGAGGGCCCGGATCCGGGCTGCGACGCGCTCACCGTCCTGCTCACAACGCTGGTCGACGGTGACCATCCGGTGGCCGCGCACCGGTTACCCGGCCTGGCGTACGGCCGGGTGAGCGACGCGGAGTCGGCGGCGGACCTGCTGTCCGAATTGGAAAGCGTTGATGAGGACGAGGTACGGCTGCGCCTGGCGGTCAAGCGCCAGGACGACCTGTTCGCCACCTACGCGGTGAGTAGCTACTCGCCGTACCTGGTGCGTTGGGCGGCGCGATCTGGCCTGACCCCGACCATGGTCACCTGGATCTCGGTACTCGTGGCGCTGCTGGCATCCGGGGCACTGGCACACGGGGGCCGGCCGTTCCTGATTCTCGGTGCCGTCGGGCTCTACGTCAGCTTCGTGCTGGACTGTGTGGACGGCCAACTCGCCCGGTACCTGCATCGCTACAGCCGCTTCGGTGGCTGGCTCGACACCATCGCCGACCGCGGCAAGGAGTACCTGGCGTACGCCGCGCTGGCGGTCGGCGCGGCTCGTTCCGGTGTCGGGGACGTATGGCCGCTCGCGATCGCCGCGATGGTGTTGCTGACCGTCCGGCACATGACCGACTCCTGGTACGGCACGTTGCAGGACGAGGCGGCGGCCAGGCGCAGTCGGGAGCAGTCGGCGGTGCCCCAGGGTCTGACGCTGCGACTCGGTGCCGTGTTGGGTGAGGTGTCGGACCGGGTGCAGTCCAGCCGCGCCTCGCTGATGTACTGGCTGAAGCGGACGGTCCCGCTGCCGATCGGGGAACGTTGGATGCTGATCGGCATCGTGACGGCGGTGTTCGACGCCCGGGTGGCACTGATCGCGTTGCTGTCCTGGGGCGGGCTCGCGGCGGCGTACACGCTCACCGGGCGGGTACTGCGCAGCCGAGCGGTACGGATGCCTGTGATGGCAACCGTGAGCCGCCCCCTGCACCGTGACGACGGCGTTCTGGCCACGCTGCTGGGGGGTCTCGGTCGGGGCGTGGTGCCGCCGCTGGCCGCATCGGTCCTGCCGGCCCTGGTGGTGCTGCTGGTGGTGGTACCCGGCCCGTGGCGGGATCTGGCACCCGTCGACTTCCTCGTGGTGACGTACCTGGCTGTCGGAGCCGCGGCCCTGGCCGCCGCTCACCCGCACCGCGATCCGTTGCACTGGCTGGTCCCGGCGGCTCTGCGGGCCAGCGAGGCCGCGGTCGTGTTATTGGTCGGCTGGTACGCCGCGGTGCCAGCACCGCTGGTGTTCGCGCTGCTCGCGGTGCTGGCGGTCTACTACTACGACCTGACAGCCCGCCTGGAACGGCGTGGCTCACCGATGGCTTGGCGGGCCTTTGGGCTGGGTTGGGACGGTCGGCTGGCGGTGCTCGGCATCGCGGTGCTGTCCGGGCTGGCCGCGGAGGGCATCGCGGCGCTGACCGCGTACCTCGCGGTGATCTTCGTCGGCGGTGCGCTGCTCGGGGCCGTGCTGCCGCCGGAGCGTCGGATCGCGCCTGCCGAGCCGCTGGAGCCCGTGGTCGCGGTGGTGCAGCCGGTGCCCGCGGACCCCCGCGCCCCGGTTGCCTGACCGGGCAGGGTCGGGCCGGATTCCGGACGGGCGCGGCTGCGCTGGTACGCCGTACCGGACGGCGTAGTCTGCGTGGGTCGGTCAACGGTGGGAGGGGCGTGGACCAGTGCCAGAGATCGTGTCGCCGCAGGTCAGGCTGATCGCGTGGACCCAGTTCCAGACACCCGGGGAGGTTCCCTGGTCCACCGACGCGGAGGGCGGCCAGGCACTGGCCGAGTTCGCCGGGCGGGCCTGCTACCAGTCCTGGAAGAAGCCGAACCCGGCGACCGCCAGCAACGCGGGGTACCTGCGGCACATCATCGAGGTGGGTCACCTGTCCGTGCTGGAACACGGCTCGGTGACCTTCTACATCACCGGCATCTCCCGCTCCCTGACCCACGAACTGATCCGGCACCGGCACTTCTCGTACAGCCAGCTCTCTCAGCGGTACGTGCCGGAGCGGGACGCCGCGATGGTGGCTCCCGACGTGATCGCGTCCGAGCCGGAACTGCTGGACAGATTCCAGGCCGCCACCGACGCGGCGTTGACCGCGTACAACGAACTGCTGGAGGGCCTGGAAAAGAAGTTCGCCGGTGTGGAGAACGCCACACTGCGACGCAAGCAGGCCCGCCAAGCGGCCCGCGCGGTCCTGCCCAACGCCACGGAGACCCGGATCGTGGTCACGGGAAACTACCGGGCGTGGCGGCATTTCATCGGGATGCGTGCCACCGAGCACGCCGACGTCGAGATCCGGGCGCTCGCGGTGGAGTGCCTGCGGCAGTTGCGCGGTGCCGCGCCGAACGTGTTCGCTGACTTCGAGATCTCCACGTTGGAGGACGGCACCGAGGTCGCCGCCAGCCCGTACGTGCACGAGGGATGACCGGGTCCAGTCTGTCCGGTGGGGCTTTCTGGGCGGCGGCGAGATCTTGGAAGGCTTGTGTAACGCGCCAGGGAACGGCCGCGATGGTCGGTACAAGAGTCCCGTGACGTTTCGGACCCCCGACCGGCGCGTCACGGGACTCGTCCGTTTCGTGGCGCTGTCGCAGAACTGGGGCGTCCCGGAGTCGACCGTCGTGCCCGGTCGTCCGGGTCGGGCAGGTCACGAGTCGCGACAGTCCGGGGAGGATGTCCGGGCATTCCGCTAGGTTGGTTGCCATGACGGACGACCCCCGGCGGCCCTTCGGTCGGTTGTTGACCGCGATGGTGACCCCGTTCACCGCGGATCGCGCCCTCGACATCGCAGGCGCACAGCGGCTGGCCAGCTATCTGGTCGACGAGCAGGCCAATGACGCCCTGGTGATCAGCGGAACCACCGGTGAGTCTCCCACCACCAGCGACGCCGAGAAGGAGATGCTGTTGCGTGCGGTGGTGGAAGCAGTCGGCGACCGCGCCAAAGTCGTCGCCGGTGTGGGCACCTACAACACCGCGCACACCGTCGAGTTGGCCCGCGCCGCCGAGAAGGCGGGCGCGAACGGCCTGCTCGTGGTCACCCCGTTTTACAACAAGCCGCCCCAGGCCGGTCTGCTGGTGCACTTCACCACGGTCGCGGACGCCACCGGCCTGCCGATGCTGGTGTACGACATCCCGGCCCGCACCGGGACCGCGGTGCACTCGGACACCATGTGCCGGCTCGCCAGGCATCCCCGAATCGTCGGGGTGAAGGACGCCAAGGGCGATATCACCGCCACCTCGTGGGTGCTGCGGCGTACCGACCTCGCCTACTACTCCGGGGAGGACTCGGCCACCCTGCCGATCCTGTCCGTCGGCGGCATCGGCGTGGTCGGGACTTCCACGCACCTGACCGGGGTTCCCACGAAACAGATGATCGAGGCGTACGAACGCTGCGAGCTGGACGAGGCGTTGCGCCTGCACCGGGCGCTGCTGCCGCTCTACACCGGGATCTTCCGTACTCAGGGCACGATCCTGGTGAAGGCGGCGATGAAGCTGCGCGGCCTGCCCGCTGGCCCGGTACGCCCACCGTTGGTTGACGCGACCGAGGAGGAGATCGCACAGTTGCGTACCGACTGCGCTGACGCGGGGATCGACCTGTGACGGCCCCAGGAAACCGGGTTTCCTGCGGGGACCTGGCATGACGCAAGGACACCCGGATCTCGCCCCACCACCTCCGCTTTCCGCAGGCTCGCTGCGGGTCATGCCGTTGGGCGGGCTCGGAGCCATCGGCCGGAACATGACGGTCTTCGAGTACGACGGACGGCTGCTGATCGTGGACTGCGGGGTGCTTTTCCCCGACGTGGACCAGCCCGGTGTGGATCTGATCCTGCCCGACTTCACCCCGATCGCCGACCGCTTGGAGGACGTCGAGGCGGTGGTGCTCACTCACGGGCACGAAGACCACATCGGGGCGGTGCCGTACCTGTTGCAACTCAAACCCGACATGCCGCTGGTGGGCTCCAAGTTCACGCTCGCACTGGTGGAGGCGAAGCTCAACGAGCGGCGGATCGAGCCGTACACGCTGACCGTGCGGGAGGGCCAGCGGGAACGGTTGGGTCCTTTCGACTGCGAGTTCTTCGCGGTGAACCACTCAATCCCGGACGCGCTCGCGCTCGCGATCCGGACCGGCGCGGGCACCGTGCTGCACACCGGCGACTTCAAGATGGATCAGTTGCCGCTGGACAACCGGGTGACCGACCTCGGTGGCTTCGCCCGGCTCGGGGCCGAGGGCGTCGACCTGCTGCTGTCCGACTCGACCAACGCGGAAGTCCCCGGCTTCGTGACCTCGGAGCGGGAGATCTTCCCGGTGCTCGACGAACTGTTCCGCACGGCCCGGGGCCGGGTGATCGCGGCGTCGTTCGCCTCCCACGTGCACCGGGTGCAGCAGGTGCTGGACGCGGCCGCCAGCCACGGCCGGAAGGTCGCGCTGGTCGGCCGGTCGATGGTGCGCAACATGGGCATCGCCCGGGACCTCGGCCTGCTGCGGATCCCCGGCGGCCTGGTGGTCAGCATGGACGAGGCCGCCGAATTGCCCGCCAACCAGATCGTCTTCATGTCCACCGGCTCACAGGGCGAGCCGATGAGCGCGCTCGGGCGGATGGCGACCGGCGACCACCGGCACATCAAGGTGCAGCCCGGCGACACGGTGGTGCTCGCGTCGTCCCTGGTGCCCGGCAACGAGACCGCGGTCTACCGGGTGATCAACGGGCTGTCCCGGGCCGGAGCGGTGGTGATCCACAAGGACATCGCCAAGGTTCACGTCTCCGGCCACGCGCCGGCCGGTGAACTGCTCTACCTGCTGAACCTGGTCCGGCCCCGCAACTTCATGCCGGTGCACGGGGAATGGCGACACCTGCGGGCGCACGCCCGGCTGGCGCTGCACACCGGGGTACCGCCGAGGGGCGTGGTGATCGCTGAGGACGGCGATGTGATCGACCTCGTTGAGGGTGCCGCGCGCCGGGTGGGCCACGTCAAGTCCCGGTACGTGTACGTGGACGGCCTTGCGGTCGGTGACGTCGGGGAGACCCTGCTCACCGAACGCAAGATCCTGGGTGACGGTGGTTTCATCGCGACCACCGTCGTGGTCGACTCGGTCACCGGCAAAGTGGTCGGCGGGCCTACCGTCTCGGCGAAGGGGTTCAGTGAGGACCCGGCGGTGTTCGACGCGGTACTGCCGTTGATCACCGACGCGCTGGACCGCGCCGCCGAGGAAGGTGTCTCCGACCCGCACCAGTTGCAGCAGGTGGTACGTCGTACCGTCGGCCGTTGGGTGAACGAGACCTATCGGCGGCGTCCGATGATCGTGCCGACCGTCGTGGAGGTGTGATCCACCTACGGTGGCCACCGTCCACACCGTCGGCCACGGGGCTCGCCCGATCGAGGAGTTCCTCGGGTTGTTGCGGTCCGCATCGGTCGACGTCCTCGCGGATGTGCGCCGGTTCCCCGGCTCCCGGCGGCATCCGCGGTTCGGGCGGGAACCACTCGCCGCTGCCCTGGCGGCGGCGGGCATCCGATACGAGTGGCACGGTGGGGCGCTCGGTGGCAGGCGGTCCCGCCGGCCCGGGTCCCGGCACACCGCGCTGCGAAACGCCGGCTTCGCCGGCTACGCCGACCAGATGGACTCCCGGGAGTTTCGACACGCCGTACTCGACCTGCGGCGGCGTGCGGAGGCGGGAGAGCGGATCGCGGTGATGTGTGCGGAGACCCTGTGGTGGCGCTGCCATCGGTGTTTCATCGCGGACGCCTTGGTGCTGCTGGACACCGAGGTGGTGCATCTGGTGGCGCCGGGGCAGTCGCAGCGCCACCGGCCGCACGCCACGTTGCGTGGCGGGGAGGACGGCTGGCCGGTGTACGACGTACCCGACACCCTGTTGTGACGCCGCTTTGCCATGGAATCGACAGCTCGTTGCTGGAGCCTCCCGCCCGGTGGCAGCGAGATATCGGTGAACCGTTGCGGCGGTGAGGGGATCGCTCAGGTGCGAATCGGTCTGCTCGGTGACTAGCGTGGGGGCGTGGGGTACCGGCTGCTCGCCGACGCGGTGATGGTGGTGCACTTCGGCTTCCTGGGGTACGTGGTGCTGGGTGGCTTCCTGGCCTGGCGCTGGCTGTGGGCGCTGCTGCCCCATCTGCTGGCCGCCGGGTGGGGTGGACTCACCGTGGGGTTCCCCGCGACCCTGGCCTGTCCGCTGACCGCCTGGGAGGATTCAGCACGCCAGGCCGCGGGGCAGCAGGGGCTCCCGGCCAGTGGGTTCATCGACCACTACCTGGAAGGTGTGGTCTATCCCGAGCGCTACACCGGACTGATCCAGGGATCAGCCGCGGTGGTGGCGTTGGTGTCCTGGGTCGGGGCGTACCGTCGGATCCGGGCCCGGTCGACGGTCCTCCCGGGGGCCGGACAACGGGTCCCGGGACACCTGGCCGACGACGTCGGACGGCACGACACCCCGACCGGACACAGTGCGAAAAGCTGAGGTCAACCGGGCACTCGGGGATACGGTGTGGGTCATGGCCGGCCGGACCACGAGAAGGTCACGCGCCCGCGGAACGACCTCCAGGTCGAACCAGCGGGCGCGTCGTACCACGTCCGGCACCCGGACCCGCAGGCGTGCCCCGACCCGCCGGACCGCCCCCGACCACAGTGCCCTGGCCACGATCGGCATCGCGCTCGCCGGGATCTGGATGGCGGCGGCGCACGCGGTCGGTTGGACCGTGCGGGCGGTCGGCCGGCACGCGGCGACCGCCAGGGACCTGGATCCGGTCCACCGGCGGGACGGGCTCGGCCTGCTGGCCCTCGGGCTGGGAACCGTGCTCGCCGTCGCGGTGTGGTTCGACGCCGCCGGCCCGGTGGGCTTCCAGCTGGCCCGGTGGGTACGCCAGGGTGTCGGTGCGCTCGCCGCGGCACTGCCGCCGCTGCTGCTCGCCGCGGCGGTGCGCCTGATGCGCAACCCGGGCGACCCGGCGCACCGGGGCCGGCATGTGGTGGGCTGGACCGCGCTGCTGCTGTCGTCGGCGGGTCTGCTGCACCTGTTCCGCAACCGACCCCCGACCGTGAACCAGCAGGCGTTCGCCGGCGGGGTGCTGGGCGACCTGGTGGGAGGCGGCCTGGCCTGGGCAGTCTCCCCGTGGCTGGCGTTGGCGTTGCTGCTGCTGTTGTTCGGGTTCGGGGTGCTGGTGGTGACCGCGACCCCGGTCAACAAGGTGCCGGAGCGCCTGGCGCAGCTGCGGGACCTGGCTCTCGGCCGGTCCGCGCCTGAGGCTGTGGCCGAACCCGAACCGGAAGCCCCGGTACGACTACGTCGCTCCACCCGTCGACGGCAGGGTGTGTTCGCGGTACCGCCCGAGGATGCCGAGCCGGAGGTTCCCGCCGAGACCGGGCCGCAGCCGACGGTGCTGATTTCGCAGAAACCGGCGGGTCCCGGGCGTGGCCGGCTCGCTCCGCCCGCGCACACCCCACCACCGACCCGGGCCGAGCAACTCGCGTTGAACGGAGCGGAAGGCGACTACCGGCTGCCGCCGGCCCGGCTGCTCAAGCAGGGGCCACCGCCGAAGGCCCGCAGCCGGGCCAACGACGTGGTGATCGCATCGCTGCAGGAGGTGTTCGAGCAGTTCAATGTGGACGCGGCGGTGACCGGTTTCGCCCGGGGGCCGACGGTAACCCGGTACGAGGTCGAGCTCGGTCCCGGGGTGAAAGTGGAGCGGATCACCCAGCTCTCCCGCAATATCGCGTACGCCGTGAAGAGCCCGGACGTGCGGATCATCAGCCCGATCCCTGGTAAGAGCGCGGTGGGGGTGGAGATCCCGAACAGCGACCGGGAGGACGTGTCCCTGGCAGACGTACTGCGAAGCCGCGCGGCCACGACCGACCATCACTCGATGCTGGCCGGGCTCGGTAAGGACATCGAAGGCGGGTACGTGGTCGCGAACCTCGCCCGGATGCCGCACATGCTGATCGCTGGCGCGACCGGCGCGGGCAAGTCCAGTTGCATCAACGCGTTGCTGGTCTCGGTGCTGAGCCGGGCCACGCCGGACGAGGTCAGGTTGTTGCTGATCGACCCCAAGCGGGTGGAGCTGACCGGCTACGAAGGCATCCCACACCTGGTCACGCCGATCGTGACCAACCCGAAGAAGGCCGCGGATGCGCTGCAATGGGTGGTCCGGGAGATGGACGTCCGGTACGAGGACCTGGCCGCGAGCGGTGTGCGCCACCTCGACGACTTCAACCGCAAGGTCCGAAAGGGAGAGATCAAAGCTCCGCCGGGAAGCGAGCGGGTGTACCGGCCGTACCCGTACCTGCTGGTGATCGTGGACGAGTTGGCCGACCTGATGATGGTGGCGCCGCGCGACGTGGAGGACGCGATCGTACGGATCACCCAGCTCGCCCGAGCCGCGGGGATCCACCTGGTACTGGCCACCCAGCGGCCCTCAGTGGACGTGGTGACCGGGTTGATCAAGGCGAACGTGCCTTCCCGACTGGCGTTCGCCACCTCCTCGCTGGCTGACAGCCGGGTGATCCTGGATCAGCCCGGTGCCGAGAAGCTGATCGGTCGCGGCGACGGGCTGTTCCTTCCGATGGGGGCGAGTAAGCCGATCCGGTTGCAGGGCGCCTGGGTGTCCGAACCGGAAATCCACGCCATCGTGAAGTTCTGCAAGGACCAACGTGACCCGGAGTACCGCAACGACGTGCTGACCGCCGCGCAGGACGGCAGGCGCAAGGTCGACGAGGACGTCGGGGACGACCTCGACCTGCTGTTGCAGGCGGTGGAGCTCGTGGTCACCACGCAGTTCGGGTCCACGTCGATGCTGCAACGCAAGCTCCGAGTCGGGTTCGCCAAGGCGGGCCGGTTGATGGATCTGATGGAGACCCGTGGCGTGGTCGGCCCCAGTGAGGGCTCCAAGGCACGTGATGTGCTGGTGAAACCGGACGAGTTGGAGGAGGTGCTGGCCGGGATCCGCGACGGGTCCGGGTGACCCGACGGTCCCTGTCCTGGTGCACCGCCCGGACCGCCGTGTCGCCCGGCCGGGCCGGGTACCCTCGGTGGGTGCCCGCACCCACCGAAGCCAACCGGGTGGCCCTGGTGACCCTCGGCTGCGCCCGCAACGAGGTCGATTCCGAAGAACTCGCCGCCCGGCTCTCCGACGACGGCTGGGCGGTCACCACGGACGGCGAGGGCGCTGACCTGGTCCTGGTCAACACCTGCGGGTTCGTTGAGGAGGCGAAGCAGGAGTCGATCGACACCCTGCTCGCGGCTTCGGACACCGGCGCGAAAGTCGTCGCCACGGGCTGCCTCGCCGAACGTTACGGCCGCACCCTCGCCAAGGAACTGCCCGAGGCCGACGCGGTGCTCGGCTTCGACCACTACCCCGAGATCGCCAACCGGCTACGGGCGGTGCTGGCCGGGGAGCGGATCGAGTCCCACGTTCCCCGGGACCGTCGCGCGCTGCTGCCGATCACCCCGGTGGAGCGTCGCGCCGCGCCCGTGGTGGTTCCCGGGCACGCGGCGGCCGACGAGCACGCCCCGGCGCACTTGAAGGTGTTGCGGAAGCGACTCAGCCCGGGTCCGGTCGCGCTGCTGAAGCTCGCCAGTGGCTGTGACCGCCGGTGTTCGTTCTGCGCCATCCCGTCGTACCGGGGAGCCTTCGTCTCCCGCACGCCCGACGAACTGCTCGCCGAGGCCCAGTGGCTCGCCGGGCAGGGCGCCCGGGAACTGGTCCTGGTCAGCGAGAATTCCAGCTCGTACGGCAAGGACCTGGGTGACACCCGGCTGCTGGAGAAGCTGTTGCCGCAGTTGGCCGTGGTGCCCGGGATCGGGCGAGTCCGGGTGAGCTACCTGCAGCCGGCGGAGACCCGGCCGGGCCTGATCCAGGCGATCGCCACCACACCGGGTGTCGCGCCGTACTTCGACCTGTCCTTCCAGCACTCCAGCGAGCCGGTGTTACGCCGGATGCGTCGGTTCGGTTCCACCGAGCGGTTCCTGGAGCTGCTTTCGGCGGTCCGTTCCCTGGAGCCGGCGGCGGGGGTACGCACCAACGTGATCGTCGGCTTCCCGGGGGAGACCCGCGCGGACGTGGCCGAGTTGGAGCGGTTCCTGTGCCAGGCGCGGCTGGACGCGATCGGCGTGTTCGGTTACAGCGACGAGGACGGCACCGAAGCGGCCACGCTCCCGGGCAAGGTGCGTCGGGACACCATCAGGCGACGGAACGAGAAGTTGAGTTCCCTTGCCGACCGGCTGGTCACCGAGCGGGCCGCCGAGCGGGTCGGGGAGATCGTCGAGGTGCTGGTGGAGTCGATCTCGGACGGTATGGTCGAGGGACGCGCCGCCCATCAGGCACCAGAGGTCGACGGCACCACCACGATCCGCGCCGGTTCCGGTTTCGCTGTGGGTGACCTGGTGCGGGCCCGGGTCGTGGCCAGCGACGGTGTCGACCTGCATGCCGAGCCGCTGGATGGCGGCCCGCTCGGGGCCCGGCCGTGAGCAGCCCGCCACGACCCGCCGCCGAATCCGCGGTGAACGTGGCGAACGCGGTGACGTTGCTGCGCCTGGCCCTGATTCCGGTGTTCGTGGCCGTGGTCGTCGCCTCTGAGATGATCGACCCGGCGTGGCGGATCGCGGCCGCGGTGGCGTTCGGTGTCGCGTCGTTCACCGACTTCGTCGACGGTTGGCTGGCGCGCTGGCTGGACCAGGTGACCTCGTTCGGCAAGGTCGCTGACCCGATCGCGGACAAGGCGCTGACCGGGGCCGCGCTGCTGCTGCTCTCGGCGTACCAGGTGCTGCCGTGGTGGGTGACCGTGGTGATTCTGGTACGGGAGATCGGCGTGACGCTGATCCGGTTCTGGGTGATCCGGTACGGGGTGATCGCCGCGAGCCGGGGCGGTAAGGCCAAGACCGTACTGCAGATCGCGGCGATCGTGTGGTATCTGCTGCCCTGGCCGGCGCCGTTGGACCTGCTGGGCCCGTGGATCATGGGGATCGCGGTGGTGGTCACCGTCGTGACCGGGGTGGACTACGCGTTCCGGGCACTGGCGTTACGACGTTCGGCGGGCACGGAGGCCGGCGGTCGATGACCGTCGCGACCCTCGCCACGACCGTTGTGGCGGCGTTGCGGGCACGCGGCGAGACCCTGGCGGTCGCCGAGTCGCTCACCGGCGGTTCGCTGGCCGCCGCGGTCGTTGACGTCACCGGGGCAAGTGACGTGTTCCGCGGCGGACTGGTGCTCTACGCCGTGGACCTCAAGGTGACGCTGGGTGGCGTACCGCGGGATCTGATCGAACGTCGCGGACCGGTGCACCCTCGGGTGGCCGCCGCGATGGCCGACGGTGCCCGGCTGCGCTGCGCGGCGACCTGGGGTCTGGCCACCACGGGTGTGGCTGGGCCGGACCCGCACGGCGGGCAACCACCGGGCACCGTGTGGCTGGGACTGGCTTCGCCGTCCGGGGCGTCCACCCGGCAGCACCGGCTCACGGGGGACCGGGCGGCGGTCCGCGCCGGCTCGGTCCGGGCGGCACTGGAATGGCTGGCTGAGACCCTGAGTGAATGACGTCACGTCCCCGCGTCCCCGGACGGGGCGGTGTGAGGGCTCACCGTTGCCCCAGCTACGGTGTGGTGACCTGACGCGCCGTGATTCCGTCTGTCCGAACGCGTGGCGGCGGAGTACCGTGGCGGTCAACCCGTGAATGGAGGTGCGCGATGGTTCTGCTCCGGCGGGTCCTCGGCGACGCCCTGCGGTCGCGGCGACTTGACCAGGACAGGACGCTCCGCGACGTCTCCACAGCGGCGAACGTGAGCCTCGGCTACCTCTCTGAGATCGAGCGTGGCCAGAAGGAGGCTTCCAGCGAGTTGCTCGCCTCGATCTGCGAGGCCCTGGACGTGCGGCTCTCCGAGGTGCTCCGCGAGGCGAGCGGCACGATGGTGATCGCCGAGGAGATGGCGCAGATGGTGCAGTCGGCCGAAACCGTGCCGGCGACCGAGGTCGCGCCCGAGCCGGTGGGAGAAACCGGACGGCTCCCCGAACCCAGGCTGCAGACCACTTCGATCGAACTCCCGCTCACCTCTTCCACCGACGGTCTCGCCCCGCACCGGCGGGACGTGGTGTACGCGGCCTGACGACCGGCACGGCTTGATCACCGGGCCCGGTCTGACGCGCGACCGTTTCGGGTGGTTCTCCGCCACCTGTCGCACTTCCGGTCCCCGATACCATCCTGATTCCGGCGCCCTTGACATGACGCTCGGCACTGCCGCCTGACACGATGGATAGCGCGTCACGAGTCACGCACACCCGCGGCGGGGCACCGCAGAGAGGACCGCGAGATGGCGAATCCGTTCGTCAAGGCCTGGAAGTATCTGATGGCGGCGTTCGGCGCCAAGGTCGATGAGTACGCCGATCCAAAAGTGCAGATCCAGCAGGCGATCGAAGAGTCGCAAAGGCAGCACCAGGCGCTCGTGCAGCAGGCCGCCGCGGTCATCGGCAACCAGCGCCAGTTGGAGATGAAACTTTCCCGCCAGCTCTCCGAGGTGGAGAAGCTGCAGGCGTCCGCGCGCCAGGCACTGACCCTGGCGGAGAAAGCACGCGCGGGGGGCGACGGCCAGAAGGCCGAGGAGTACGAGAAGGCCGCTCAGGTGTTCGCGACCCAGCTGGTCTCCGCTGAACAGGGGATTGAGGACCTCAAGACACTGCATGACCAGGCGATCGGCGCGGCGGGCCGGGCCCGCAAGGCGGTCGAGGACAACGCGATGATGCTCAAGCAGAGACTCGCCGAGCGCACCAAACTGCTCAACCAGCTCGAACAGGCGAAGATGCAGGAGCGGATCGCCACCTCCCTGGAGTCGATGAGCGAACTCGCCGCCCCCGGCAACGTGCCTTCCCTCGATGAGGTCCGGGAGAAGATCGAACAGCGGTACGCCGCGGCGCTGGGCCGGGCCGACCTGGCAGAGAACTCGGTGGAGGGCCGCATGATCGAAGTGGAGCGCTCAACCCTGGACGTCGCGGGCGCGAGCCGGCTGGATCAGATCCGCGCCAGTATGGCCACCGACCAGGTGGAGGCAGCCCCCCGGCGGGACGCCGTGGAGGCCGGGAAGCCACACCCGGATCCTGGTGCGGCAAAGGTCGAGGAGATCCGGGCCAGCCTCAAGGAACGCAACCCTGACACGCCGGCGAGCTAGCCGAGCCCCGGAGGAGGTCGGAATGGATCCACGGGTACGGCACCTGCGCCGCCTGTCCCGGCTGCGCCGGGCCGCTCGGCGGTGGACGGCGTCCGCCGCCGCCCTGGCCGGGGCGGCGACTGTGCTGGTCCCGTACGCCGGGGTCGGGCCGGGGGACGCCGGGTGGGCGGCTGCGGCTGGCGGCTCCCTCGCGCTGGCGGTGTTCCGCTGGCTGGACTACCGGCGGGTCGCCGCGCTGCCCGTGCCGGAACCGTCCCACGACCCCGTCCGGGATGGTTCCGGGCTGGACAGGCTGCTGCGCGCTCACCCGTTGGGCCGGACAATCAGCGACGAGTTGCGCCGCCACCGGGAGCGGCTGGTGTTCCGGGACTCGGCGGCAACGGCGGCGTGGCAACGACTGGAACGCGCCTCCCGCGCCATGCCGGCGCTCGCCGAGCGGTTACCCAGCTCAGCGGCGGACGCCGCGGTGGAAGGACTGGCCGTCGAAGCGGTGCTGCGCGACCTGGCGTACCGGATCGTCGACGTGGAACGCGGCCTGGCCGCCGCCCCGGCGGATACCCGGGAGCCACTGCTGGAGGCCCGCGACGTGCTGGTGGCGCAACTGACCGAAGGCGTGGACGCGTACGAGCGACTGGTCGCCGCGGCGGCAGAATGCGTCGCCGAGGGTGCCCGAGCGGTGGACAACTCGGCCGTGCACCGGCTGACCGAGGCCACGGAACGGCTGGTCGGGCTGGCCAGCGGCCTCGGCGAGCTGCGGGACCTGCGGGCCACCTGAGCCACCCGTCGGGAGGGTACTGATCACTGGTCGGGTTCCGGCTGGCACCGCGGACACCAGTAGGTGACCCGGTCGGCCATGCCGACGTGGCCCACGCGGTTTCGGTCGATTTGGCCCTGATGCATCCGGCCGCGGTCCCCCCGGGCGTACCGGATTCGCGTACCGCAACGCCGACACGGCCGGCCGGCCCGTTCGAACACCCAGGTCCGCTCGGCCGGGTGCGAAGACCCTGTGGTGACCTGCACCCAGCGTTCCTTGTTCGCCTGCAGCAGCCGGTACGCCAGATCCACCACCGCCGCGGCCACGCCAGCGTTCGCCGGGCCGGAACAGTCGCCAGGTGCCGTCCATCCGCAGGTGCGAGTGCAGGCTGAACCGGCGACCATCCGGGGCGACGGCGCGCAGCAGGATGTGCTTGCCCCGGCTGGCCACATCGGTCACGGTCCATCCGGCCAGGTTCGCGGTGGCGAGGCCGGGCACCCGGAAATCGGTACGGCGCAGGGTCGCACCGGCCAGCGCCGCGTCCAGTCGCCGGGCGTGCAACCACACCGTGTCCCCTTCGGGCACGTCATCCCCACAACTGACGGTGTGTGACGGCCATGGTCCCAGTGAACCGCGGCGGGCTGGACGTCGGACAGCCCGCCGTGTCGCGAGCCGGTTCCGTCCGGGTCGTCCCGTAACGCTGGACTCGAATTTCCCGATCTAGCAGGGCGGGCGGTCGCCCGTTGTCGGCCGTCAACAGTGGCGGTTGGAAGGGAGTGTTTTCGTGCGCGTCGGCATCATCCGCCTGCGGCGACGGGACTGGATCGGGACTGCGGCGATCGGTGCCCTGGCCGTGCTTCTGGTGTGGACAGCGCCCTCGGCGCTGGCGATCAATTCGTACCACGCCGAGCCGGCACCGGAACGCACCGAAGTCGGTGCCCTGATCGTACGGTGGGACGACGACGGCAACCCGGCCACACCGGACCGTGTCGACTGGATGTGCTCGGGCACCATGGTGGACGCTGACACCTTCCTCACCGCGGCACACTGCACCACCGGCTGGTCGCGTGGCGCGCGGTTCTACGTCTCCCTGGAACAGGACGTGCAGGCCGCGCTGGATCGGGCGGCGGACCGCCATCCCGGAAACCCGGCCGCGGTCGGACCCGAGGTCGGGGTGGCGGGTACGGCACACCGGGATTCCGGATACCCCGGCAGTTCCGCTGACTCCCACGACGTCGCCGTGGTGGAACTGCCCGCCGACGCGCTGGCGGCGCGCTGGAAGTTCCGGCCGGCGAGGCTGCCGGGCGCGGGGCGACTCGACACGCTGGGGCACCGGTCACTCGACGATGTCGGCTTCGTGGTGGTCGGGTACGGCAGTGAGGAGGCTTCCCGGGGTCCCGGCGGCCACACCCACCCCGGAGGCGGGGTACGGATGAAGGCCCCGCTCGGCTTCGACGCGCTGAACCGGACCCGGCTGCGACTCGCCATGACCGAGTCCCAGGGCAACGGCGGCGCCTGTTACGGAGACTCCGGCGGCCCCAACTTCGCGCTGATCAACGGGGAATCGGTGCTGGTCGGCATCACCGTCACCGGGGACACCCCCTGCTACGCCACCAACGTCGCCTACCGCACCGACTCGCGCAGCGCGCGGGACTTCCTGAGTCGGTACGTCGCGCTGCCGTGAGACGTCCCGGTGTCAGCCGCGCAGCCGCAGGCCACGCGGGGTGATCCGGAAACCGGCGGCGGCCAGCGCCTTGCCCAGCGGGGACTGCCGCACCGGAGCGCCGTCGGCCCGTTCCACCGACAACGCGCCGAGGGCTCCTGAGTGGATCGCCTCGGCGAGCGCCTTGGCGGCCGACTCCAGTGCTGTCGGCTCGTCCAGGTAGGACAGAACGGTACGGCCGCCCCGTTCCACGTACAGCGCCAAGGCGCCGTCCACCAGCACCACGAGGGCACCGGCCTTGCGCCCCGGGCGGTGGCCCGACGAGGATTCGTCCATATTGGCCGTGTCATCGACGGGGCGTTCCGGCCACGACAGCGCGGCGCCGTACGGGTTCGCCGGGTCGGTGGCGGCCAGTACCAACGCCGGTTTCGGACCGTGCCGGCGGGTGTCCCGTTCCAGCCGGTCGTACGTCTCCCGGAGTCGGTCCACGGCTCCGGGCGCGGCGAACTGTGCTGCCCCCAGCCCTTCCACGAAGTAGCCCCGGCGTACCGCACCGCGTTCCTCAAGCGCCGCCAGCACCGGGTACACCCCCGCGAAGCCACCCGCCAGCCGCTCCGCGGCCAGCGCGTCCCGGGTCAGCACGCCGTGCCGTTCCACCAGCACCTCGGCGCTGGCGGTGGCGCGCCGGGTGGCGTCGGTTTCCCGCTCCGGCAACCGGTACCAGCGACCGGAGACGCTCGGCGGTCCGCCCCGGGTGGGCAGCGCCGGCCGGGCCGCCCGGCTGCCCAACCGTCCCGGGCGCCGGTAGCGCACCCGGGGTGCGGTGCGACCGCGGTGCGCGCCGCCGCCCGCCAGTAACGCCCGCAACGGTGCCAGGGTGTCGTTGGACAGCTGCCCTGCCCACACCAGGTCCCAGATCGCGGCGGCGAGGTCGGCGTCGTCCAGGGACCCGATCCGCTCCGAGAGCGGCCGGAAGAACATCGCCTGCCCGTCGGCGAGCGCCTCCAGCACCGCCTGGTGCACCGGCCCCTCGACCGCGTCGGATCCCGTCGGGGGCAACAGCGGGGAGACGTCCTCGGCGGGTGCCAGCACCACCCAGCCATCCCCTCCAGCGAGCGCCCCCGCGCCGGCCCACACCACCTCGCCGGTGCCGGTCAACTGGTCCAGGAAGGCGGGGGAGTAGTCGACGACCCGGGCTGGCAGCACCAGCCGCTCCAACGCGGAGGCCGGGACCGGGTACCCGGCCAGCACCTCCACCGCCTCGGCCACACCGGCCACACCGACCCCGTCGCCGACGTGCTGCCATCCCGGGAGGAAGCTGGCCAGCGCGTACCTGGGGACCGGCTCGATCTCACGCCGCAACGCCGCCAGGGACCGGCGGCGCAGCAGCCGGAGCACGTCCACGTCGCACCATTCCTCACCGGCCACACCGGGGGTGAACTCGCCGGCTGTGATCCGTCCGGCGGCGGCGAGCCGTCGCATGGTCGTTGTCACGGTGCCGGTCGCAAGCCCGAACCGGGTGGCGCAGTCAGCCGCGGTGAACGGCCCGTGGCTGGCGGCGTACCGGCCGACCAGGTCACCGAGCGGATCCGCCACCGGCTCGGTGTACGCCGCTGCCAGGCCGACCGGCAACGCGGCACCGAGCGCGTCCCGGTAGCGGGCCGCGTCCTCGGCGGCGATCCACCGCTGCTCGCCGGCGACCCGGATCAGGATCGCCCGCCGCTGCGTCGCCAGTTCGTCCAGCCACCCGGGTTGGGCGCCCCGGACGGTGACCTCGGACGCCGACAGGTCGCCCAGCATCCGCAGCATCTCCGCCAGGTCCTCGGCGTCCCGTGGGATCCGGTCGGCGGTCAGCCACTGCAACCGTCGCGCGGTCTCGGCGACCACCTCCGGGTCGAGCAGTTCGCGCAACTCGGCGGTGCCCAGCAGTTCACCGAGCAGCCTGGTGTCGAGACTGAGCGCGGCGGCACGGCGTTCAGCGAGGGGGGTGTCGTCGCCGTACAGGAAGGTGCCGACGTACCCGAACAGCAGGCTTTGCGCGAACGGCGACGGCTGGCGGGTCTCCACGTCGACCAGCCGGACGGACCGGGAGGAGATACCGCGCATCAGCTCGGTGAGGCCGGGCAGGTCCAGCACGTCGCGCAGGCACTCCCGCGCCGCCTCCAGGGTGATCGGGAAATCCGGGAACTCCCGCGCCACGTCCAGCAACTGGGCCGCCCGCTGACGCTGCTGCCACAGCGGCTGCCGCCGCCGGGGGTCACGGCGGGGCAGCAGCAGCGCCCGCGCGGCGCATTCCCGGAACCGGGCGGCGAACAGCGCGGAGCCCCCGACCGCCGCTTCCACAAGAGTGCTGATCTCTTCCGGGTCGAACACCACCAGGTCCGCACCGGGCGGCTCGTCGGTGGTATCCGGCAGTCGCACCACGATCCCGTCGTCGCTCGGCATCACCTGGGCGTCCACGCCGTAGCGGTCCCGCAGCCTCGCCCCGATCGCGAGCGCCCAGCCGGCCGTCACCCGGGCCCCGAGCACGCAGTGCACGGCGAGCCGCCAGTCGCCCAACTCGTCGCGGAACCGCTCCACCACGACGGTACGGTCGTCCGGCACCCGGCCGGTGGCCTCCCGCTGCTCGGCCAGGTAATCCAGCAGGTTCCCGGTCGCGTACCGGTCCAGGCCGGCTTGGCGCAGCCGGGCGCGTGCCGCCTCGGGCTGCAGCCGGCGCAACTCTCGCAGCAGCCGTCCGATCGCCCGGCCCAGTTCCGTCGGCCGGCCGGGGTTGTCGCCCTTCCAGAACGGCATCCGCGCCGGCTGACCCGGTGCCGGGGACACCAGCACCCGGTCGTGCGTGATTTCCTCGATCCGCCAGCTCGTGGAGCCGAGCAGGAACACGTCACCGACCCGGGACTCGTACACCATCTCCTCGTCCAGCTCGCCGACCCGCGACGGCTTCGCCGTGCCGGCCAGGAACACCCCGTACAGGCCCCGGTCCGGGATCGTGCCGCCGCTGGTGACCGCGAGGCGTTGCGCCCCGGGGCGGGCGGAGAGCCGGTCGGTGGTGCGGTCCCACACCAGGCGGGGCCGCAACTCGGCGAACGCGGTGGACGGATAGCGCCCGGACAGCATGTCGAGTACGGCGTCCAGCAGGGTCCGGGACAGTTCCTCGAACGGTGCCGCCCGGCGCACCAGCGGGTACAGCGCGTCGACCTGCCAGTCGTCCATGGCGACCATCGCGACGATCTGCTGGGCGAGCACGTCGAGCGGGTTGCGGGGGTAGCGCAGCTCTTCGATGTCGCCGGTTCGCATCCGCTCGGCGACCGCGACGCACGGTGCCAGGTCGCCACGGTGCTTGGGGAACACGACGCCCCGGGAGACCGCTCCCACCTGGTGCCCGGCCCGGCCGATCCGCTGGGTCCCGGAGGCCACGCTCGGGGGGGCGTCGATCTGCACCACCAGGTCCACGGAACCCATGTCGATCCCGAGTTCCAAACTGCTGGTCGCCACCACGGCGGGCAGCCGGCCGGATTTCAGTTCCTCCTCGATGTGTTTGCGTTCCTCCCGGGACACTGAGCCGTGGTGCGCCCGCGCGACCACGGTCGGCGCGCCATTCGCCTGCCCGGACTGCGCCATCAGTTCGGCGGGCGGGCGCTGCCCGGTGGCGAGTGTCAGACCGGCACGTTCGGCCGCCAGCTCGTTGACCCGGGCGCACAGTCGCTCGGCGATCCGCCGGGAGTTGGCGAACACGATGGTCGACCGGTGGCCGGACACCAGGTCCAGCACCCGCTCCTCGACAGCCGGCCAGATCGACCCGTTACGCCGCCCGGTCTCCTCGTCCACGCCCGGTTCGGTCATGTCCTCGACCGGCACTTCGATCCGGACCTCTATGGTCTTCGCCGTGGTCGGTGCGACCACCTCCACCGGCGCGGTGCCACCGAGGAACCGGGCGGCGGTGGCGACCGGACGTACTGTCGCGGACAGCCCGATCCGCTGCGCCGGCCGTTGCAGAAGCGTGTCCAGCCGTTCCAGGGACAGCGCCAGATGGGCACCCCGCTTGGTGCCGCAGACCGCGTGTACCTCGTCCACGATCACGGTTTCCACGCTCCGCAGCGCCTCTCTGGCCGACGACGTGAGCAACAGGAACAGCGACTCGGGCGTGGTGATCAGGATGTCCGGCGGGGTTCTGGTGAACGCCCGTCGTTCGGTGGCCGGGGTGTCCCCGGTCCGCATCGCCACCCGGATCTGCGGCTGCGGTTGCCCCAGCCGGGCGGCCGCTTGCCGGATCCCGGCGAGTGGTGTCCGCAGGTTGCGCTCCACGTCCACGGCGAGCGCCTTGAGCGGGCTGACATAGAGCACCCGGCAGCGTCGCCCGGGGTCCGGCGGCACAGCCGTTGTGGCGAGCCGGTCCAATGACCAGAGGAACGCGGCCAGGGTCTTGCCGGAGCCGGTCGGGGCTACCGTGAGGGCGTGCCGGCGGGTGCGGACGGCCTGCCAGGCACCCGCCTGTGCCGAGGTCGGTGCGTCGAACGCGGCCTCGAACCACGCCCGGGTGGCAGGGCTGAACCCGGCGAGCGGGTCACGGTCGGTCACCGGTCCATCGTGCCTCGCGGGTACGACGATCCAAGGCCCACGGCGACCGAGCGGCCGGGGCGAGCCGGTTCCCGGCCGATCCGAACCAACACCACGAGCAGCGGCGTTACCGCTGGCGGCGGTAGGTGCGCAGGTACGGCGGAAGCGGCACCGCGACGCCCTCGGCACCCGACTCGGGGTCGCCCGCGACCAGCCGCAGCGGCAGCACGCCGGACCAGTGCGGCAGGCTCAGGTCCTCCGGCTGGTCGACCGGACCGCCGGCCCGGACCTTTGTGCTGGCCTCGGCGAGCGACAACGCCAGCACCGCGGTCTGGGCGAGTTCCCGGTCGCTGGGCGGGCGGCTGTCCTGGGAGCGGCCCGCGACCACGTGGTCGACCAGGGCGGCGAGCGCCCGGCGTTTCTCCGTCGCGTCGGTGACCAGACGCGCCCGTCCGTGGATCACCGCCGACCGGTAGTTGACGGAGTGGTTGAACTGGGAACGGGCCAGCACCAGGCCGTCGAGCAGAGTGACCGCGACGCAGACCGGCAACCCGTCCGGTCGGGCGGCGAGCATGGGCCGGCTACCGGTTGAGCCGTGCAGGTAGAGGGTGTCGCCGTCCCGGGCATGCAGGGTGGGCAGCACCCGGGGTTCCCCGCCCACGATGAAACTCAGGTGGCAGACCAGGGCCTCGTCGAGGATCTGGTGAACGACCTCCGGCTCGTCCCGCGTCCGGTCGGCGTGCCGACTGGGCGTGGTGCGGGTGGTGATGGGCATCGCGGCTCCCCGGGTGTCGCGTTGACGATACCGCGGCCGCGCGGCACCCCGGGTTCACCGGGGCTGGTGAACCCGGGTGCGCCCGGGCATGGCATCGGCGAGGCTGGGGGCGGGCACCCTGCGGGTCACCGGCCCGCGACCGCTGATCGGAGGTGAGCACCGACGTGTCGACCACGACCCGCGGGATCCAGGCCGCTGCCCGGCCTGTCGACGCACAGCCGCGCGTCCTGCGGGTGCTGGTGGTGACACAGGTGCTCGGCGGGGTCGGCACGGCCACGGGGCTGTCGGTCGGAGCGTTGTTGGTTGCCCGGCTCGCTGGCGGGCCGGGCCTGTCCGGGCTGGCGCAGAGCGCGGTGGCGGTTGGCGGCGCGCTGCTCGCCATCCCGGTCACCCGGCTGATGCAGGAACGCGGCCGGCGTCCCGGACTGGCTTGCGGGTATCTCGTCGGGCTGCTCGGTGGTCTGATCGTGATCACGGCGACGGTGTTCGGCTCGGTACCCCTGGCGATCGCTGGAATGTTCTTTTTCGGAGGCGGTATCACGGCAAACCTGCAGGCCAGGTATGCCGCGGTGGATCTCGCGACGCCGGCCCGGCGGGCCCGGCACCTGTCGCTGGTGGTCTGGGCGACGACGGTCGGGGCGGTCTCCGGCCCCAACCTCGCCGCGCCGGCCGACCGACTGGTGCGCCCCATCGGCCTGCCCTCGCTCACCGGCCCGTACGTGTTCAGCGCGGTGGCGTTCGTACTGGCCGCCGGGCTGCTCGTGGTGCTGCTGCGACCGGACCCGCTGTTGCTGGCACGGCGGCTGGCCACCGAGGGCCCCGGGTTCGGGTCGGGCGGGGTGGTCGCTCCGGTGGATATGGTCTCCCGTCCCGCGCCCGAGTCGGTGGGTGTGGCCCCAGGACCGGTTCCGGTGGCACGGGGGACGGTCGCCACCGGTATCGCCGAGATGGCCCGCAACCGCAGCGCCCGGGTGGGCTTGGTCGCGGTCGCCGTGGGACACGCGGTGATGCTCGCGGTGATGGTGATGACCCCGGTGCACATCGACACATTGCTCTCCGGCGGTGGCGGGCACGGCGGCCATCCCGATGTGCTCGCCGTGGTCGGCATCGTGATCAGCCTGCACGTGGCTGGCATGTACGCGTTGTCGCCGCTGGTCGGATACGCGTCCGACCGGTACGGCCGGCGTCCGGTGATCCTGGCCGGGGCACTGCTACTGGTGGTCGCCTGCGGACTCGCCGGGACCGCCGGGCACGACACGGTACGACTGAGCGCGGGTCTGTTCCTGCTCGGGGTCGGCTGGTCGTGCACCATGGTGGCCGGCAGTACCATGCTCAGCGAGTCGGTGCCGCCCGAGGTCCGGCCCTCGGTACAGGGATTCAGCGACCTGATCATGGGGTTGGCGGGTGCCGTTGCCGGTGCGTTTTCCGGGCTGGTTCTGGAATGGGCCGGTTACCCGGTGCTCGCCCTGGCTGCGGCGCTGGTCACCGTACCGTTGATGTGGAGCATCGTCCGGACACACCCGGGGAGGGCGCAGGCGTGAGGCGGACCGACTTCTGGTCCCGGATGGAGCAGGTCTTCGGTGCCGGGTACGTGTCCAGCGTCGCAGCCGACCAGGTGATCCCCCAACTCGGCGGGCGCACCGTGAACCAGGCGTTCGCCGAAGGCGAGGACACTGTCGTGGTGTGGCGCGCGGTGTGTCAGGCCTACCCCGACCGGGTGCCCTCCAAGATCCGCTGACACCCCGTTGAGCTGGGCTTTTCCAGGTATCCGGGGGCACGGCGTGTCGGGGTCGCCTTCGAACACGTGTTCGGGTAATTTCCACAGGGCGGCGAGTTTTCCACAGGCACGGCGCTGCGACCTGGTTTTGTCCCACCGTGGCTCTAGCGTGTAGCGGGTGACGAAACGATCGACGGGCACGGGTGGCAGGACCACCGGGAAGACACAGTCAGGAGCAGCTATGGCAGCAGGCCCCGATCGCGACAAGGCGCTCGATCTCGCCTTGGCGCAGATCGACAAGCAGTTCGGCAAGGGCTCGGTGATGCGCCTGGGAGACCGCGCCGCGGTGCCGGTCGCGGTGATTCCCACCGGGTCCATCGCGCTGGACGTGGCACTCGGCATCGGTGGGCTGCCCCGGGGCCGGATCGTGGAGGTCTACGGTCCGGAGTCCAGCGGTAAGACCACGGTGGCGCTGCACGCCATCGCGAACGCACAGGCGGCGGGCGGAATCGCGGCATTCATCGACGCCGAGCACGCGCTGGACCCGGACTACGCGAAGGCGCTCGGCGTCAACACCGACGAGTTGTTGGTGTCCCAGCCTGACACCGGCGAGCAGGCGTTGGAGATCGCCGACATGTTGGTCCGCTCGGGGTCGCTGGACATCCTGGTGATCGACTCGGTGGCGGCGCTGGTACCACGTGCCGAGATCGAAGGCGAGATGGGGGACAGTCACGTCGGGTTGCAGGCCCGGCTGATGAGCCAGGCGCTGCGGAAGATGACCGGCGTGCTGAGCAACTCCGGCACCACCGCGATCTTCATCAACCAGCTCCGGGAGAAGATCGGTGTGATGTTCGGGTGCTTCCATGCCTCTACCCGGGTCATGCTCGCCGATGGAACTCAGGAGAAGATTGGCAAGATCGTCAATCAGAAGATGCCGGTCGAGGTTTTGTCCTATGACCCCGAGACCGATCGGATCATTCCGCGCAAGGTCGTCAACTGGTTCAACAACGGCCGAGCCGCGCAGTTCCTCCAGTTCACTGTGGCCAGGTCGGGGGGCAACGGACGGGCGCAGTTCGCAGCCACCCCCAACCACCTGATCCGTACTCCGGGTGGCTGGCGAGAAGCGGGCGAGTTGGTGACTGGCGACCGTGTCATGGTCGCCGAGCCGGAACGGCTGAGCGACCAGCAGTTCCAGGTGGTGCTGGGCTCATTGATGGGTGACGGGAGCCTCTCCCCGAATCGTCGGGGCCGTTCCGGTGTGCGATTCCGGTTGGGGCACGGCATCGAGCAGATGGCGTACCTCGACTGGAAGGTTTCGCTGCTCGGGAACATTTCCAGCGCGCTTTCCACCAACAGCAAAGGTGCCGGGTTCGCTGATTTCACCCCGCTGCCTGAATTGGGTGAACTGCGGCAGGCCGTCTACCTCGGCGATGGGAAGAAGCATCTGTCTTGGGACTATCTCAAGGCACTCACCCCACTGGCGCTCGCGATCTGGTACATGGACGATGGCAGCTTCGCGATCCGGTCCACAGGGCTTCAGCAGCGAACCGCAGGCGGCAGTGATCGCGCCGAGATCTGTGTGGCCGCGATGGGTCCCGGGTCGCGGGATCGCCTCGTGGAGTATCTGCGTGACATGTATGGATTGGATGTGAAACTGACGGCACGAGGAGCCCGCAAGATTCCGGTCCTCCAGTTCACCACTGCGGCGACGGCTCGACTGCACGAGCTCATCGCGTCATATGTGCATCCCTCGATGGAATACAAGCTGCTGCCGCGCTTCCGCGGCAGGTTCTCGGTCACGCCGCGGTTCGTCGAGCCCAGGATGCGGCCCATTCCGGCGGAAATCCTGGATATCCACGTCAAGCCGAAGACTCGGAGCATGAACCGTTTCGACATCGAGGTCGAGGGCAACCACAACTACTTCGTTGACGGCGTCATGGCACACAACAGTCCGGAGACCACCACCGGTGGTCGGGCGTTGAAGTTCTATTCGTCGGTGCGGCTCGACGTGCGACGGATCGAAAGCCTCAAGGACGGTACCGATGTGATCGGCAACCGGACCAGAGTCAAAGTTGTGAAGAATAAGTGCGCCAGCCCGTTCAAGCAGGCCGAGTTCGACATCATGTACGGCAAGGGGATCAGCCGGGAAGGCTCCTTGATCGATGTTGGCGTGGAGCAGGGCATCATCCGCAAGTCCGGGGCCTGGTACACGTACGAGGGCGACCAACTCGGCCAGGGCAAGGAGAATGCCCGGCAGTTCCTCCGTGACAACCCGGATGTCGCGGCTGAGATCGAGAAGAAGATCAAGGAGAAGCTGGGTGTCACGGCCGCTCTCGACGCTGACGCACCAGCCCCGGTGCCGGTCGACTTCTGATGTCGGCTCGTCGTCGTTCCTCGCCGGCTGCCGGCCGTTCCCGGGCGTCCGGCAGCCGACCGACCGGCGAGGCTGACGGACGGGTCGGTTCACCAGCCCCGGGCGATCCCGCCGAGCGGGCACGGGAGATCTGCCTTCGGTTGCTCGCCGCACGCCCGCGCACCAGGGCGGAACTCGCCACCGCGTTGCGACGTCGCGATGTCTCGGACGAGGTGACCGAGGCGGTGCTTGATCGTTTCGGCGAGGTGGGGATGATCGATGACGCCGTGTTCGCGGAGGCGTGGGTGACCAGCCGGCACCACGGGCGCGGTCTGGCACGTCGAGTGCTCGGTCCCGAGCTGCGCCGCCGTGGTGTGGACGATGCCACGGTCAGCGACGCCCTCAGCCGACTTGACCCGGCGACCGAGGAGCAGACCGCGCGGGCGTTGGTGGAACGCAAGCTGCGCACCATCGTCGGCGGCGCGCCCGATGCGGTGTTGCGCAAGCTGGCTGGAATGCTGGCTCGCAAGGGCTACCCCGCTGGACTGGCGTTCCGGGTGATCCGGGAAGTCCTCGCCGAACGGCCGGAGACAGAGTCCTTCATGGAGGCGACGGGTGTGGATCTGGATGCCGTCAGTTATGCGGTGGATGCCGAGAGTGCCGCACCCGATGTCCAGGAACGGTATGACCCTGACAGCTGGTAACTTTCCGCGCCTCCAGGACTTTTCACACGAAGTAGTCGATCATGCGCGCTTGACCGAGGTTCGCCACGGACTTAGCCTCGATCTACAAGAGGATGAAGTCCGAACCACTGCGGGGTCAACGCCGCGCGCATATATACCGCGAACGTACAATTTACACATGGTGTGAAGATCGGGCAGCGTCGCCAGCGTGAGCGAGGCGACGAGGCCCGACCTACCCTCCTCAGCGGCGTTGTGCGACGTCGCCGATCGTATGTACCCGCAGGTCGGGCACTCCTCGTACAGCCGCAGAACACTGCGGCCCGCGAAGGGGAGGAGCGGCCATGACTGCCGTGGATGTGCTGGTGCTCGGGGCGCTGGCCGCCGTGGTTGCCGTAGGCGCCGCCTTTGCCGCGAGCTGGACACTGTTTCGCCGACTTGGCACGAAACTACCTTCCGTCCCGGAGGACGACCCGCGGTTTCTCGAGGAACACCGGCGTCGTGAGGACACACTCGCCGCGTTACGGAACGCCGCGGACGAGGCCACCACGTCGGCGGACGAGGCGAGAACTGAGGCCAGCGCGGCAAGAGCACAGGTCAGCGCGGCCCAGGCAGACCTCGCATCCGTCCGGGCGGAGGCGGCACGGATCAGCGAGGTGGCCCGCAGCGAGGCAGACGCCATGCTGGAACGAGCTCGCGAGCAGGCGGAACGGGATGCCGAGCGGATCCGGGAGACAGCCCGCCGGGCTGCCGACGACGAAACCACACGGCTGCTGGTGAACGCCCGGGAACGGATGCTGGACGTCGAGCGCCGTGAGCGCCTCCTGGAGGAACGGGAACGGCGCCTCGCGGAGGAGGCGGAGCGCCTCAACGAGCGGGATCGCCGGCTCAGCGTCGCGGAGACCGACCTCGTGCAGCGGGAAGCGACTCTGGCGGAACGGGAGGACCAGCTCGCCCAGATGTCGGCGGCACAGCGCACCGAGTTGGAACGGATCGCGGGACTGACCGCGGCCGCGGCCAAGGCCGAGCTGGTGGAGATGATCGAGAACCAGGCCAAGCGGGACGCCGCGATCCTGGTCCGCGACATCGAGGCCGATGCCAGGCGAACGTCCGAGGACCGGGCCCGGCACATCGTGGTGGACGCCATCCAGCGGGTTGCCAGTGAGCAGACAGCCGAGAGCGTGGTCAGCGTGCTGCACCTGCCCAGTGACGAGATGAAGGGCCGGATCATCGGCCGGGAGGGTCGCAACATCCGGGCGTTCGAATCCGTGACCGGGGTGAACCTGATCATCGACGACACGCCGGAGGCGGTGCTGCTGTCCTGCTTCGACCCGGTACGCCGGGAGGTCGGGCGGCTCACCCTGGAGAAGCTGGTGCTCGACGGGCGGATCCACCCGCACCGTATCGAGGAGGTGTACGAAGATTCCCGCGAGGAGGTGGACCGGCTGTGCCAGCGCGCGGCCGAGGATGCCCTGGTGGAAGTGGGGATCACCGACATCCATCCGGAACTGGTAACCCTGCTGGGTCGGCTGCGCTACCGCACCAGTTATGGCCAGAACGTGCTGAAACACCTGGTTGAGACCGCCCACATATCCGGCATCATGGCGGCCGAGCTCGGCCTGGAACGTGACCTGATCAAGCGTTGCGCGTTCCTGCACGACATCGGAAAGGCGCTCACCCACGAGGTGGAGGGCAGTCACGCGATCATCGGTGCCGACCTTGCGCGCAAGTACGGCGAGGACGAGGCCGTGGTCCATGCGATCGAGGCACACCACAACGAGGTGCCGCCGCAGACCATCGAGGCGGTGCTGACCCAGGCGTCGGACGCGTGTTCCGGCGGCCGTCCCGGAGCTCGTCGGGAGAGCCTGGAGGCATATGTCAAACGCCTGGAACGCATCGAGGAGATCGCGTCCAACAAGCTCGGTGTGGACAAGGTGTTCGCGATGCAGGCCGGTCGTGAGATCCGGGTGATGGTCCGTCCGGAGGAGATCGACGACATCGCCGCCGCGATCCTGGCCCGTGACGTCGCCAAGCAGATCGAGGAGGAACTGACCTACCCCGGCCAGATCCGGGTCACGGTGGTACGCGAGTCCCGGGTCACCGAGATCGCCCGCTGACCCTGGCCGGCGGCACGGTGCTGCGCTGCCCGGCGGCCGGAGTCAGCACGGCACCCCGACACCGAGAGGGGCGGTCTGACGCGTCAGACCGGCGGGCCCTGCGCCATGGCAGGGTCACGGATCTCGTCGGCGCGGGCCACCGGGATCCCGGTCTTGCGACCGCGCTCCCGCATCCAGCGCTCCAGCCAACGAGCAAACCACGACAGGAACGCGCACATGCCGATGTAGATGACGGCGATCACCAGGTAGGTGGACACGTACGGGAAGCCGAACACCAGCCGGCCCCCCATCTGCTTGCCGACGTACAGCAGTTCCTCGTACGTGATGATGAAGCCGAGCGCGGTGTCCTTGAGCAGCACAACCATCTGGCTGATGATCGACGGCAGCATGGAACGAACCGCCTGGGGCATCAGGATCAGGGTCATCACCTGTGCCTTGCGCAACCCCAGCGCGTACGCGGCCTCTGACTGGCCCTTCGGGACGGCCAGGATGCCGGCCCGGAAGATCTCGGCCAGTACGGAGCCGTTGTACAGCGTCAGGCCGAACACCACCGCTACCAGCGGGCTGACCTGTAGGCCCGTGTCCTTGGTGCCGTAGTACGCGAAGAACATCAGGATCAGCAGCGGGATCGCCCGGAACAACTCCACCACGAAGCCGGCTGGTGCCCGGAACAGCACGTGGTCGCTGAGCCGCCCGGTGGCGAACACCGCCCCGAACACCAGTGCCAGCACCACCGCGATCCCGGCCGCTTTCAGGGTGGCCAGCAACCCGTTCAGCAGCTGGATCTGGATGCTCTCGTACGTGAACTGCTGCCACTTGATCGCGTCGAACTGCCCGCTTTCCCAGAGCCGGTAGAACGCGTAGTACGCCAGGCCCGCGATGGCGAGCGCGGCGACCGCACCGATCATCCGGTAACGGAGCCGGGCCCGGGGTCCGGGGATGTCGTAGAGCACGGCGCTCACGTCGGCCTCCCGGCGGCGGCGCCGGAAACCGCGACGGGTCTTCTTGGGGGCGTTCACCGGGTCACCCTCCACTGACGTTCGAGCACCCGCTGCGCGGCGACCAAGGGCACGATGAGAACCAGGAAGCCGATCGTGATCCACAGCAGGGTGTAGATCTGGCTCTCACCCCGCTCGGACATGTTCGCCCGGATGGCTCCTGCCTCCAGCACCGAGAAGCCCGCCGCGATCGTGGTGTTCTTCAACATCGCGATCATGACGCTGGTCAGCGGCGGCATGATCGACCGGAACGCCTGCGGCAGCACGATCAGGCCGAGGACCTGGCCGAACGTCATACCGATCGCCCGCGCGGCCTCGGACTGCCCGGCGGAGACCGTGTTCACGCCGGAACGGACCACCTCGCACACGAAGGCGGAGGTGTAGATGATCAGTGCGATGTAGGCGCTGGTGAAGTACCCGGAGCGGCCGAAGGTCCCTGGCAACACGATTTCGATGTTGGGTGCCGCAAAGACCAGGAAGGCGAATACCAGAGTCAGTGGGGTGTTACGGATGGTGTTCACGTACGCCGCCCCGAACCCCCGCAGCGCGGGCACCGGGGAGACCCGCATCGCGGCCAGTACCGTCCCCCAGGTCAGGGACCCGACCCCGGCGATCAGGAACAGGTACAGGGTGTTCAGGAATCCGGCCCGGAACAAGTCCCCGTTGTTGACGAGGGTGTTCCAGATGGTTGCCAACTCGTCCATGGTGTCCTCGTGCTGTGAGGCGGTGACGTCTCCGTACCCCGATCGGGTGACGTTTCCTCAGGGTCGGACATGGCCGGTGGGCGCACATCCCGTACGCCCACCGGCTTTCCTGTCAACGTGGCGTCGCCCCGTGCTACCCGGCGATCCGGGAGCCGTCAGGCGTTACGCCGTGACTGACCAGGTCAGTAGCGCTCCAGGGCTGGCGGCTGCGCGGTGGCGCCGGATCGACCCAGGGTGCCGTCGTAGATCTTCTGCCAGGTGCCGTCCTTGGCGGCCGCTTCCAGGATGTCGCTGACCGCGTCGCGCAGGGCCTTGTCATCCTTGGGCAGGCCGATGCCGTACTTCTCCTCGCTGAAGACCTTGCCGACGACCTTGAGCTGGTCGGGGGCCTGGGCGGCGTACCCCTGCAGGATCGCGCCGTCCGTGGTGAGCGCGTCGACCTTCTTGTCGAGCAGCTGGGTGACGCACTCGGAGTAGGTCTGGAATTCGACGATGTTGTTGTCCTCGGTGTAGCCCTCGTCCCGGATCCGCTGGATCGACGTGGAACCGGTGGCCGAGCAGACCTTCTTACCCTTGAGGCTCTCAGGTCCGGTGATCGAGCTGTCGTCCTTGCGGACCAGCAGGTCCTGGCCGGTGATGAAGTACGGACCGGCGTAGGAGATCAGCTGCTTGCGCTTGTCGGTGATCGAGTAGGTGCCGACGTAGTAGTCGACCTCTCCGCCCTGGAGCGCGGTCTCGCGGCCCTCAGACGGGATCTCCTTGTATTCGATCTTGCTCGGGTCGACCCCGAGCTTCGACGCGACCATCTGGGCGATTTCGATGTCGAACCCGCAGCGGGTGCCTTCGGCGTCCTTGTAGCCGAGGTTGGGCTGGTCGAACTTGACACCAATCACGACCTTGCCGGCCTGCTTGATCCGGTCGAAGGTGGGACTGCCGCTGATGTTCACATCCGTCGCGGGCGTGAACGACGTGCCGGATGTCTGGCACTTGTCCGGGGCCGCGCCCTTATTGCCGCCATCGTTGCTGGCGGGGCCGCCTTCCTGGCCGCATCCGGACAGGATCAGCGCGGCGACGCCGAGCGTAGCGGCGATGGTGCGAATCCGCATCGCGTTCCTTTCTCCTGGGTTGGGTGTTTCGGTGGTTCCGGGGGTCGTCCCGATGAACGCTTCGCGTTCCGGTGGAGTTATCGGTTGGTTCGGGTTTCCGTTCCGGTGAGTGTGGTTGTTGTGCTCCGGTCAGCTCAGTGGGTGAGGATCTTCGACAGGAAGTCCTTGGCGCGCTGCGACGTCGGATTGGTGAAGAACTGATCCGGTGATGCCTGCTCGACGATCTGGCCCTCAGACATGAACACCACCCGGTTGGCGGCGCGCCGGGCGAATCCCATCTCGTGGGTGACCACCAGCATCGTCATCCCATCCCGGGCGAGCGCGACCATGACGTCCAACACCTCGTTGATCATTTCCGGGTCCAGCGCGCTGGTCGGCTCGTCGAACAACATCACCTTGGGCCGCATCGCCAGAGCTCTCGCGATCGCCGCACGCTGCTGTTGCCCGCCTGACAGCTGCGCGGGGTACTTGTTCGCCTGATCGACGATCCCCACCCGCTCCAGCAGTTGCATCGCGCGCTCCCGCGCCGCCGCGGACTTCTCACGGCGCACCTTGATGGGCCCCAGCGTGACGTTGTCCAGGATCGTCTTGTGCGCGAAGAGGTTGAACGACTGGAACACCATGCCGACTTCGCTGCGCAACTGGGCCAGGGCGCGTCCTTCGCTGGGCAGCAACTGGCCGGCGAGCCGGATCTCGCCCTTGTCGATCGGCTCCAGGCGGTTGATCACCCGGCACATCGTCGACTTGCCGGAACCCGAGGGGCCGATCACCACGATGACCTCGCGCGGGTACACGTCCAGGTTGATGTTCTGCAGCACATGCAACGAGCCGAACCACTTATCGACGGCCTTGAGCTGCACCAACGGCTCGGAGCTGTCCGGCGTGGCTCGCTTCTCGGGTAGTTCGGTCACCGTTGTATCGTCCACAGTTCCGTCCGGCCTCGCGTCTGATTCCACAGGACCTCCGTGATCGGCGTCATGCCGACCGGTCCCGGGTCACTCTAAGCCTGGTCCAGCACTCCCGGTGAATGCCTCGGGTCACGGAGCGATAACGTCACGATCTGTCGGGTCTCGTCGGGTCAGGACACGGTCCGGCTAGGCTCGCAGTCGAGATGAATCCCACCACTGACTCGCCGACCCCCGCCAACCCGGTCCGGACCTACCAGGTCCGCACCTACGGCTGCCAGATGAACGTGCACGACTCGGAGCGGATCGCCGGACTGCTGGAGCGTTCCGGGTACCTGCCGGCGGAACCGGATCAGACTCCTGACCTGATCGTCTTCAACACCTGCGCGGTGCGGGAGAACGCCGACAACCGGCTCTACGGGAACCTGGGCCACCTGGCCCCGGTGAAGGCCCGACACCGTGGGTTGCAGATCGCGGTGGGCGGTTGCCTGGCACAGAAGGACCGGGGCGAGATCGTCCGGCGCGCCCCCTGGGTGGACGTCGTGTTCGGTACCCACAACATCGGATCGTTGCCGGTGCTGCTGGAGCGGGCCCGGCACAACGCCGAGGCGGAGGTCGAGATCGTCGAGGCGCTGGAGGTTTTCCCCTCCACGTTGCCGGCCCGCCGGGAGTCGACGTATTCCGGATGGGTCTCGATCTCCGTGGGGTGCAACAACACCTGCACCTTCTGCATCGTGCCGGCACTGCGCGGGCGGGAGAAGGACCGCCGTCCCGGCGACATCCTCGCCGAGGTCCGGGCGCTGGTGGTCGAGGGTGTGCTGGAGGTGACTCTGCTCGGCCAGAACGTCAACTCGTACGGCGTGGAGTTCGGCGACCGGTACGCCTTCGGCAAGCTGCTCCGGGCCTGTGGTGGGGTCGAGGGCCTGGAACGGGTTCGGTTCACCTCACCGCATCCGCGTGACTTCACCCATGACGTGATCGCCGCGATGGCGGAGACCTCCAACATCTGCCACCAGCTCCACATGCCGCTGCAGTCGGGATCGGACCGGGTGCTGAAGGCGATGCGGCGTTCCTACCGCGGCAGCCGGTACCTGGACATCCTGCGCAAGGTCCGGGAGGCGATGCCGGACGCGGCGATCACCACGGACATCATCGTGGGTTTCCCGGGCGAGACCGAACAGGACTTCGGGCACACCCTCGACGTGGTACGCGAGGCCCGGTTCGCCGGGGCGTTCACGTTCCAGTACTCCAAGCGTCCCGGAACGCCCGCCGCCGAGTTGCCCGGCCAGCTCCCCAAGCGGGTGGTGCAGGAGCGGTACGAGCGGTTGGTCGCCTTGGTGGAGGAGATCACCGCCGAGGAGAACCGCGCCCTGGTCGGCCGGACTGTCGAGGTGCTCGTGGCGGTGGGGGAGGGCCGCAAGGACGGTGCGACCGGCCGGATGTCCGGCCGGGCCCGGGACGGGCGGCTGGTCCATTTCACCGCGACCACCGCTCACCGGGAGGCCGGCTCGCCGCCGGTGCGGCCCGGCGACATCGTCGAGACCGTGGTCACATACGCGGCACCGCACCACCTGGTGGCCGACGGTCCACTCGTGTCTCACCGTCGCACCCGAGCCGGTGACGCCTGGGAGGCCGGTCAGACCACGAAGCCCCCCGGCGTGTTGCTGGGACTGCCCCGGGTGGGGCCGCCTCCGGCGGCGGCAACCGCGTCCCCCTGCGGCTGACCGAACGGTGGCTTCGGCCGGGTTGGGTTCCCTGGCCGAAACCACCGAGGTGGGTCCCGGAAACGGGTCAGCCGGACCGCTCGGCCAGTTCCAGGAAGCGGCGCTTGCTGGCGAGTGCCTGTTCGGCCGCGGCGATCCTGCGGGGATCCCCTGCTTCCCGGGCGCGTTCCAGCCGCTGTTCCGCCTCGGCGACCTGGCTGCGCATCTGCGCCAGCAGCGGGCTTTCCTCCGGAGCGGTGCGCCGCCACGCCGATTCCATGCTCTGGCGTACCTTCTCCTCCACCGCACGCAGCCGTCGGTCGAGCCCGGTCTGTGCCTCTCTGGGGATCCGGCCGGTGTCGTGCCACCGGGCCAGGATCTCCCGCATCCTCCGCTGCGCGCCCTGGGGGTCGGCCTCGACGTCGAGCGCTTCGGCCTCCGTGAGAAGCGCCCGCTTGGTCTCGAGGTGCTCATGCGCTTCCGCGTCCCGCTGCGAGAAGACCTCGCTGCGGCGGGCGAAGAATCCGTCCTGAGCGGCCCGGAACCGGTCCCACAGTCGCTGCTCGGTCTCCCGGGAGGCGCGTCCCGCCGCTTTCCATTCCGCCATCAGCTGCTTCATCCGGGTGGCCGCCGGACCCCAGTCGGTGGAACCGGCCAACTCCTCGGCCTCCACGACCAGTGCCTCCTTACGCGACTGGATTTCCTTGCGTTGGGCGTCGAGAGTCGCGAAGTGGCTGCCCCTGCGGCGGGAGAAGGCGTCCCGGGCGGCGGCGTACCGCCGCCACAGCTCGGTGTCGGTCTTGCGGTCACCGACCCGGATCGTCTTCCACTCGTCCAGGATCTGCCGCATCCGGTCGCCGGCCGCCTTCCACTGGGTGGACTCGGCTGCGATCCGCTCCGCCTCGGTTGCCAGGGCCTCCTTTCGCGCGATCGCCTCGGCCTTCGCCTCCGCCCGCGCAGCCCTGGTCTCCTCGGTACGCCGCTCAGCGGTCGCTATCAACCCGTCGATCCGGACGGCGAGGGTGTCGAAGTCGCCTACCGCGTGCACCGTCTCCAGCGACTCCCGCATCCTTGTCAGGCTGGTGCGGGTGTGCTGTGGATCCGCGGCACCACTGGCAAGTCGGGTCTGGAGTAGGTCGACCTCGACCACGAGGTCAGCGAACCGGCGCGCGAAGTGGAGCAGTCCCTCCTCCGGGGTGCCCGCCTGCCACGACCCGACCTGCCGTTCCCCGGCTGCGGTCTTCACGTACACGGTGCCGTCCGCGTCGATGCGACCGAAGGCGGTCCATTCGCGGGCGTCAGTGCTCATCGGTTCCATCCTCGCATTCACGGGCGCTGCCCGGCCGGGCTGCCAACGCGTCAAGGCCCCACCTGGCATTCTCACAGGTTCACCCTGGGGCACGTCGAGGGGCTGCCGCGCAACCGTGACCTTAGAGCCTTTTGGGTGTCCTGTCCCGTCTCAATTCCGAACGATTCTCCAAAGCGTTGCCGGTGTCCCCCGAAGGGCGGACACACGCGGCGGTGGTTGGCACCGTGCGGAGCGCCCCGGCAACCGCTCCACCAGGGAGGATCGGTGTCCAGGGCAGTCCTGGACCGGCACCCGGCCGGGCTGGGGCCCGTGTGCTGAAAGGATTGACGTGTGAGACATGGTTCGGTGGCGGCCGTTGCGATCTGCCCGCACCCACCGATGCTGGTTCCCGAGGTGGCATCCGGTGCCGCCCACGAGCTGAGCCAGCTGCACCAGGCCTGCCAGGAGGCGATCGACCGGATGTACCGGACCGGCGTCCCGGCGGTGCTGGTGCTGGCAGGGGCGGCTGATACCCGCCGGTACGCCCCTGGCAGCGGCGGCGACTTCGGCCGGTACGGCGTCCCGGGCGTCGGAGCGGGTTTCGGGGACCCACCTCACGACAACGCCGACCCGCCCCTCGGTCTTTTGACAGGCGCCTGGCTGCTGGCCCGTGGCAACCGCCCCGCCCGCCGTTTCGGTCAGACCGTGGCCACCACCGCGGCTGCGGCGGCCTGTGGCCGGCTCGGCCGGGCTCTCGACGCCGATCACGGACTGGGCCGGGTCGGGCTCCTCGTCATGAGGGACGGATCGGCCCGCCGCTCGGATCGGGCTCCCGGGGCCTTCCACCCGGACGCGGAAGCCTTCGACCGATCCGTGGCCGCCGCGCTCGGTGGGGCCGACACGGACGCGCTGCGGGATCTGGCCCCCGGGGCCGCCGACACGCTCATGGTGGCAGGTCGCGCCCCCTGGCAGGTCTTGGCGGGCGCGGCTGAAGGCCGCGCGTGGCGTCCGGAGCTGCACTACCACGACGCACCGTACGGCGTGGCGTACTTCGTGGCCTCCTGGAGCCCCGCGTGACCCCGGGTCCACCCCGGGTGGTGGCCGTGGTCGGGCCGACCGCGACCGGAAAGTCAGCGCTGGGCGTGGCGCTGGCACAGGCGCTCGGTGGTGAGGTCGTCAACGGCGATTCGATGCAGCTCTACCGGGGCATGGACATCGGAACCGCGAAGCTCACCCCCGACGAGCGCCACGGCGTACCCCATCACCTGCTGGACATCTGGCCGGTGACCCAACCCGCCAGCGTCGCGGCGTACCAGCGATGCGCCCGGGAGGTGGTCGACTCGCTGTTGGCACGGGGCCGGACCCCGTTGCTGGTCGGAGGTTCCGGGCTGTACCTGCGTGCCGTGCTCGACCGGTTGGAGTTTCCCGGCACGGACCCGAAGTTGCGGGCCGCCCTGGAGCGGGAACTGGCCTGGACCGGGCCGGGCCCGCTGCACGCCCGCCTGACACGGCTGGACCCGGACGCCGCGTCCCGGATCCTGCCGAGCAACGGAAGACGGATCGTCCGCGCCCTGGAGGTCGTCGAACTGACCGGCGGGTTCGCCGCCCAGCTACCGCCTCCCGAGCCGGTGTACGACGCGGTGCAGATCGGGCTGGACGTCGACACCCGGACGCTGGATGAACGTGTCGAACTCCGGGTGGACCGGATGTGGGAACAGGGCCTGGTCACAGAAGTCCGCGAGCTGGAGCGCCACGGCCTCAGACACGGCCGTACCGCGAGCCGGGCGCTGGGCTACCAGCAGGTGCTGCGGCACCTCGCGGGGGAGTGCACCGAGCGGGCGGCTCGTGACGAGACGGTACGGGCCACCCGCCGGTTCGTCCGCCGGCAACGCTCCTGGTTCCGGCGCGACCAGCGGATCGGCTGGCTCGACGCGGGCCGGACCGACCTGCTCAACGCCGCACTGAAGCTGGCCACGGTGGTCAATTGAGCGGCCTCTGGAAGCCGCGCCACGGACGGTCGACGGCATCCGTACCATCGCAGGGGTGAGGTTCGCGAAGGGGCATGGCACCGGCAATGACTTCGTGCTGCTCGCCGATCCGGACGGCTCGGTGGCGCTGTCCGGCGACCTGGTTCGGGCGCTGTGCGACCGGCGTCGCGGAATCGGGGGCGACGGAGTGTTGCGGGCCGTCGCCGCCGCGAAGCACCCGGAGAGCGTCGCGATGGCGGGTGAGGCCGAGTGGTTCATGGACTACTGGAACGCCGACGGCTCGGCGGCCGAGATGTGCGGCAACGGAGCCCGGGTGTTCGCCCGCTATCTGGTCTCGCAGGGGTTCGCGGAGCCGGGGGAGTGGCGGCTCGCCACCCGGGCCGGGCTCAAGCCGGTACGGGTGCCCGGCACCGGCGATATCACCGTGGACATGGGCGCACCCCGATTGCTTGGTGAGTCCGAAGCCGTATTCGGCGGTCGGAGGTTCGCCGGGGTCGGGGTTTCCATGGGCAACCCGCACCTGGTTTGCGGGGTGTCCATGGCGGAGTTGGAGGCTCTGCCGGTGCACACCGCACCGGAGTTCGATCCGGTGATGTTCCCGGACGGGGTCAATGTGGAACTGGTCGCCACGGTGAGCCGGGCGCACCTCCGGATGCGGGTCCACGAACGGGGGTCCGGGGAGACCGCTTCCTGCGGTACGGGCGCGTGTGCGGTCGCCGCCGTGGCACTGCGGGAGGCTGGGAGTCCTCAGGGCGACGTCGTGGTGGACGTGCCCGGCGGCCGGGTCACCGTTTCTTTGGACGGGCGGACCAGCCGGTTGTCCGGTCCGGCTGTGATCGTGGCCGATGGCACCCTGGATCCGGATTGGCTGGCGGCCACGTCGGCGTGCTGATCGAACCGTTCCGGATCGCGGTCGATGACGCGGTGCTGGCCGACCTGCGGGAGCGGATCCGCGCCACCCGCTGGCCGGACCAGGTTCCGGGCATGGGCTGGCAGCAGGGCACGGAACTCGGATACCTGCGCCGGCTCCTGGGGCACTGGGCGGACGACTTCGACTGGCGGACCCGGGAGCGGGAACTGAACCGCCAGCCACATTTTCGGGCGGAACTGGATGGGGTCCGGATCCACTTCGTACACCAGCGGGCCCGCGGCGGTGACGGCATCCCGCTGATTCTCACCCACGGCTGGCCGAGCACGTTCCTGGAGATGTTGCCGCTGCTGGGACCGCTCACCGACCCTCCGGACGGTCCCGGCTTCGACGTCGTGGTGCCGTCCCTGCCTGGTTACGGCTTCTCGGAACGTCCACCCCGGACCGGCGTGAACTACCGGTACGTCGCCGGTCTCTGGCACGGATTGATGCGGGGCCTCGGATACCGCAGGTACGGGGCGCACGGCAGCGACTTCGGCTCCGGGGTCGCGACCGTGATGGCGCTGGACCGGCCAGATCTGATGATCGGCGTACACCTGACGAACCTGGACATCGCGCCCTACACCGGCCCGGACTCCCGACCGCTGTCCGAAGCGGAGGCCGGGTATCTCCAGCACAACGGGGCGTGGTGGCAGGCGGAAGGCGGCTACAAGGCGATCCAGTCGACCAAGCCGCAGACCCTCGGCTACGGGCTGCAGGACTCGCCCGCCGGGCTGGCCGCCTGGATCCTGGAGAAGTGGCGCTCCTGGGCGGACAGCGGCGGTGACCTGGACCGCCGGTTCTCCCGCGACTTCCTGCTCAGCATGCTGACCATCTACTGGGCCACCGGCACGATCACGTCATCGATGCGGGACTACTTCGACAACCGGTGGCACCCGGTGACGATCGGCCCTGACGATGCGGTGACCGTACCGACCGGGATCGCGGTGTTCAGTCGCGAGTACCTTCCCGAAGGCGAGCCGCCCCGGGAGTGGGCGGAGCGGCTCTACGACGTACGGCGCTTCACGGTGATGCCACGAGGTGGCCACTTCGCCGCGGTGGAGGAGCCGGAATTGGTCGCCCACGACATCTCCGAGTTCTTCGCCGGTCTCACCGCCGGTTCCTGAGGCGGCATGTTCCTGAGGTGGCGTGGTGACCCTCGCGGCGGATCCTCAGGCGGACTCCCGGACCACCAGTTCGGTGCGCAGGATCACCGGTTCGACCGCTGTCTCCCCCTCGAAGCAGCGCAGCAGCAGCCGCACCATTCCCCGGCCCAGGTCCTCCACCGGTTGGCGGACCGTGGTCAGTGGCGGGACCGAGTAGCGGGCGGCGTCGTTGTCGTCGAACCCGACCACCGCGACGTCGTCGGGCACCCGCCGTCCGGCCCGGTGCAGTGCCCGAAGCGCCCCTATCGCCATCGGGTCCGACGCCACGAACACCGCGTCCAGGGCCGGATCGTCCTCCAGCAGTTGCCGCATCGCCCGCTCCCCGGACTCCCGGGTGAAGTCACCCACCGCGACCAGGGAACGGCAGTTGGTCTCCCGTAGTGCAGAACGGTAGCCCGAGAGCCGGTCGATGCCGGCGTTCATGTCCTGCGGGCCGGCGATCGTGGCGATCCGACGCCGCCCGAGCCGCAGCAGGTGACGCACTGCCGCCGCCGCGCCTCCCCGGTTGTCGCAGTCGGTGTACGGCAGCGCCACCCGGGCCAGCGGGCGGCCACCGCAGACCACGGGCAGTCCCAGCCGTGCCAGTGAGCTGGGCAGCGGGTCGGCGCCGTGCAGCGAGACCAGCATCACGCCATCGACGTGGCCGCCGGCCACGTACCGTTCGATCCGGCCGTGGTCGGCGTTGGCCTCGGTCATCATCAGCACCAGCTGCCGGCCGGCGGCCTCCAGTTCCAGGCTGACGCCGCGGATCACCCCGGCGAAGAACGGATCGTCGGAGAAGATCCGGGCGGACGGCTCGGAGATGATCAACGCGACCGAGTCGGTGCGTCGGGTGACCAGGCTGCGGGCAGCGGGGTTGGGCAGGTATCCCAGTTCATCGACCGCACGCATCACCGCTGACCGGATCGACTCACTGACGTTCGGATTGCCGTTCACCCCCCGGGAGACCGTGGCCCGGGAGACCCCGGCACGCAACGCCACCTTCTCCAGCGTGGGGCGGGGTCTCCGGTCGCTCACCCGTGGCTCCTCTCCGTGTGCTCCGTCCCGCCGGTCGACGTAGCGCCGCCGTCCGGGTCGCCGTACCGGGTCGTCGGTGGGCCGCCCCGCCGGATCACCTCCCGGTACCAGAGTGCACTGTCCTTCGGCACCCGCTGCTGCGAGGGGTAATCGATATACACCATGCCGAACCGCTTCGCGTACCCGTAGGCCCACTCGAAGTTGTCCAGCAGTGACCACACCAGGTAGCCGCGCAGGTCAACGCCACTCGCCAGGGCCTGGTACGCGGCCCGGATGTGCCCGTCCAGATAGTTGATCCGTGCCGGGTCGGCCACCCGACCGTCCCGGGCGACGTCGTCGAACGCCGCCCCGTTCTCGGTGACGATCAACGGGACGCCCGGGTAGTCCCGGGCGATCCGTCGCAGGATCGTGGTCAGGCCCTCCGGACGGATGGTCCAGCCCATCGCGGTCTGCGGCCCGTCCGGGCGGACGAACCGGATTCCTTCGGTTCCCGGGTACGCCGGGTTCGCCGGCTGGTCGGTGCCGAGGGTCACCAGGATCGGCTCGTAGTAGTTGATGCCCAGGAGATCCAACGGTTGCGCGATGGTCTGTTCGTCGTTGTCCCGCAGGAACGCCAGGTCGGTGAACCGGGACGCCACAGCGAGTACGTCGAGCGGGTACCGACCACGCAGCACCGGGTCCAGGAACAGCCGGTTCTGAAGACCGTCGACCAGACCGGTCACGGCCTCGCTGTCCGGACCGAGGCCGCTCACCGGGGACGTGTTGAGCACCAGCGACACCTGCCGGGCGCCCGAGGCACGCAGTGCCTGAGCGGCGAAGCCGTGACCCAGCAGCAGGTGGTGCGTGGCGGTGAACGCCGCGCCAGGCTCGCGCCGTCCGGGGGCGTGGACGCCGGCGGCATACCCGAGGAATGCCGTGCACCATGGTTCGTTCAGTGTGGTCCAGGTGGCCACCCGGTCACCGAGCCGGGCGTGCACGATCCCCGCGTACTCGGCGAACCGCTCGGCGGTGTCCCGGGCGGTCCAGCCACCCGCGTCCTCCAGGGCCTGTGGCAGGTCCCAGTGGTAGAGGGTGGCCAGTGGGGTGATGCCGTGCCCACACAACGTGTCTACCAGCCGGTCGTAGAAGTCGAGGCCGGGCTGGTTCGCCGGGCCACGTCCGGTCGGCTGGATCCGGGGCCAGGCCACCGAGAACCGGTACGCGGGCAGCCCCAGCCGTACCATCAACGCCACGTCGTCGCGGTAGCGGCGGTAGTGGTCGCAGGCCACCTCGCCGGTGTCGCCACCGGCCACCGTGCCCGGACGGCGGCTGAAGGTGTCCCAGATGGACGGTCCCCGGCCGTCGGTGTCGATGGCCCCCTCGATCTGGTACGCCGCTGTGGCAGCACCCCAGATGAAGTCCGGCGGGAACCGTAGCGTTCCGTCGGTCCGCTGTTCTCTGGCAGCGGCGCTCATCCTTTGACCGCCCCCTGCATGATTCCTCCCACGATGTACCTGCCGAGCAGGACGAAGACCAACAGCAGCGGCACCGTGCCGAGCACGGTGCCGGTGAGCACCACGGTGTAGTCGGGGATCAGGCCACCGGCCAGCGACGAGATCGCCACCTGGACGGTCGGGTTGTCCGGGGTGAGCACCACCAGTGGCCAGAAGAAGTCGTTCCAGGCCTGCATGAAGGTGAGCATCCCCAGTACCGCCGCGGCGGGCCGGGCGGCGGGCAGCACCACGTGCCAGAACAGCCGCAGTGTGGAGCAGCCGTCCACCCGTCCGGCTTCCAACAGCTCGGTGGGCAGCGCCTCCCGCAGGTACTGGGTCATGAAGAACACCCCGAACGCGCTCACCAGCGACGGCACGATCACCGCGGTCAGGGTGTCGGTCCAGCCCAGTTTCACCATCAGCAGGTACAGCGGGATGATGCCGAGTTGGGTGGGCACCATCATGGTGCCGATCACGGTGAGCAGCAGGGCGTTGCGGCCCCGGAACCGCAGCTTGGCGAACGCGAACCCGGCGAGCGTGGACAGCAGCACCACGGCGAGCGTGATCCCACCCGCCACCAGGAACGAGTTGGCCATCGCCAGCCCGAAGTAGGACAGCTCAAACACTTTCGCCGCGTTGGCGAACAAGTCCGGGCCTGGCAGCAGCGGTGGCGGGGTCCGGGTGTACGCGCGGTCGCCGTGGGTGGTGACGATCCCGGTCCAGTACAGCGGGAACGCCGAGAACAGCAGGACCCCGGCCAGTGTCAGGTAGGTCAGCCGTCCCGGCCGCCGGTCCCCGACCGAACCGGTCGCCCGCCGGGCACCTGGCAGTCGGGTCCGGCCCGGCTCCGTGGCGTGAGTCTGATTCAGCATCGCTCTCCTATGTGGACCGGATTCGGCGGATCACCAGGTAGTTGCAGGCCGACGCGAACGCGATCACCAGGAACATCACCCACGCCGAGGCCGCCGCGTACCCGAACTCGAACAGCCGGAAGCCCTGCTCGTACAGGAACAGGGTCAGGGTCTGGAACTGTCGGTCGGAGCCGCCGCTGGCGCTGCCGGGCTGGCTGTCGAACAGCAGTGGTTCGGCGAACAGTTGCAGGCCCCCGATGGTGGAGATGATCACTGTGAAGATGATGGTTGGCCGGATCATCGGGATCGTGATCTGGCGCAGTTGCTGCAACGACGACGCGCCGTCCAGCGTGGCCGACTCGTACAGTTCTTTGGGGATCGCCTGCATCGCGGCGAGGTAGATCAGCGCGTTGTAGCCGGTCCAGCGCCAGATCACCATCACCGCGATCGCGACGTGTGAACTGCCCCGACCGGCCTGCCAGTCGATGTGCCCCAGCCCGAGCCCGCCGAGCATCCAGTTGATCAGCCCGTAGTCCCGGCCGAACAACTGGGTGAAGATCACCGCGACCGCGACCACCGAGGTGACGTTGGGCAGCAGCATCCCGGCCCGGAACAGGGTGCGGGTCCGTAGCCGGGCATTGAGCAGGTGTGCGAGCAGCAGCGCCAGGGCCAGTTGCGGCACGGTGGACAGCACCCAGATCGACCCGGTGTTGGCAAGCGCGTTCCAGAAATACGGGTCGGCGAACAGCCGGGTGTAGTTGCCCAGCCCGACGAAGGGATGTTCGGAGTCCAGCAGGTTCCACTCGTGCAGGGACATCCAGCCGGTGTAGAGCAGCGGGAACCCACCGAAGACGGCGAACAGCAGGAAGAACGGGGCGATGTAGGCGTATGGCGAGGCCTTGAGGTCCAGCCGGTGCAGTCGGGCCCGCCAGGTACGCGGCAGCCGGGGCGGGCC
>DASUSI010000054.1:0-30735 GCA_036375165.1 Micromonosporaceae bacterium
CCCCCCCCCCCGCTTCCGTATGCCTCCGCAGCCTGTCAGGCGTTCGGGCGCTTGCCGTGGTTGGCGGACTTCTTCTTCCGCGCCCGGCGCTTGCGTGCCTTCTTGGCCATCTGGTCTCCTCGATGTCTCGGGCCCCGGTGCCGTCCTGCATCCGCCGGGCCGGCCAGCCACGGGCCGACCGCCGCGGGTCACCCGTTCAGCCGATGCTAGGCGATACGGTGACGGGGCACGGCGGCGAGGTGCACCCGGGCCGCGTACCGTACCGCGCCGCATGGCTGGACCGGTCCCTGCCGGCCGCACTCGCGGGCCAGTAGATGACCCGCGTCCGGCGGCCGTGGTTGGATACCGCCGGGACACCCTGCGACGAGGAGGTTGCGTGATGGCCGTGGAGATCCGGGCTGAGATGGTGGCCAACGTGTGGAAGGTCGTCGCCTCGCCCGGCGACTCGGTCGACGACGGCGACACGCTGGTGATCCTGGAGTCCATGAAGATGGAGATCCCGGTGGTCGCCGAGATGGCGGGTGTGCTCAAGGAGCTCGCTGTCAACGAGGGCGACGTGATTCAGGAAGGGGACCTGATCGCCGTGATCGAGTGATGGCCGGGACCGTCACCGTACGACCGGCCGAGGCGTCCGATGTCGCTGAGGCCGGCCGGGTGACGGTGGCGGCTTTCCGTGCGTCGAACCTGGTGCCCGAAGGGGCCCGGTACGAGGATGAACTGGCGGACGCCGTCGGCCGGGCTCGGGACGCGGAACTCCTTGTGGCGGTGTCGGGCGGTCGCGTGGTCGGCACGGTGACCTTCTGCCGGTACGGTTCCCGGTACGCGGAGATTGCCGGTACCGGTGAGGCGGAGTTCCGGATGCTCGCCGTCGATCCGGCGGCGTGGCGGACCGGTGTGGGCGAGGCCCTGGTGCGTGCCGTGGTGCGCCGTACCCGGCAGACCGGTGCCGGGGCCGTGGTGCTGTCTGTGCCCCACGACGCGTACCCCGCCCAGCGGCTCTACCAGCGGCTCGGGTTCGTCCGAGTGCCCGAGCGGGACCACTCGCCCGTCGCTGGAGTCTTCCTGCTCGCGTACCGGCTTGTGCTCTGAAAGGCAGCACCACCGCCATACCGTGCGCGTTCCTGCGCGTAGAATGCTGATATCGCGCGGCTGTGCGCAGGGTGCCCCCGCATCAGCGGGATGGATGTGATGGGTGAGGAGCACGGCCGGAACAGGTCTGGGGAGGCGTCGGTGACCAGAGATTCCCGCCCAGGTGCGGGCATGGCCGAGGACATCGCCGAACAGCCCGGGGTGTACGCCCGGCTGCTCGACGAGCGGGCCGGCACGGTCGCCCGGGTCGCCGCCGAGATCGCGCGGCGGGCACCCCGGTTCGTCATCTACACCGCGCGGGGTACCAGCGACCACGCCGCGCTCTATGCCGCGTACCTGACCGAGATCCGCCTTGGCATACCTGCCGGCCTCGCCTCCCCGTCGGTGGTGACGATTTACGGTGCCCGTCCCGACCTGCGCGATGCCCTGGTGGTCGGAGTGAGCCAGAGCGGTGGATCCCCCGACCTCGTGGAGGTCCTGCGGGTCGCCCGGGAACAGGGCGGCTGCACCCTGGCGGTGTGCAACAACCCCGATTCCCCGCTGGGCGACGTGGCCGAACTCGTCGTCGACGTGGCCGCCGGACACGAGCGGGCCGTGGCGGCGACCAAGACGTACACCGCGGAGCTGCTCGTACTGTTGATGTTGTTGGAGGGGGTACGTGCCGGGGACGGTCGGCTGCCTGCCGACGAACGTGCGGACCTGGACCGGCTGCCGGGACTCGCGCAGACGCTGATCGAGGACCGCACCGCGACCGAACTCGCCCCGAGGTACCGGTTCGCGGGACGGCTCATCACGACCGGACGGGGGTACGCGTACCCGACGGCGCGGGAGACGGCGCTGAAGCTGATGGAGACCAGCTACCTCGCGGCCTTGGCGTTCTCGGGTGCGGACCTACTGCACGGGCCGCTCGCCCTGGCTGACCCCGATGTGCCGGTGCTGGCGATGGTCGGATCAGGGCCAGCCGGTGAGTCCATGCGGGCGGTGCTGGCCAGACTCGGGGAACGACGCGCCGACGTGGTGTCAGTCGGACCAGAGTCGGTGGGACCGGTGCCGGCGACGGATTCCCACATCCCGACCCCGGCGGTGGACGAGCGGTTCGCGCCGCTGCTGGACATCATCCCGATGCAGCAACTCGCGCTGGCCCTGGCACGGTCCCGGGGCGAGGACCCGGACGCCCCGCGTGGCCTGCGCAAGATCACTGAAACCCGCTGACGGGCGCGGCGAAGTGGCTGGCCGCGTGGCAGGCTTCGAACGTGTCCACGCTCCGTGACCTGGTTGAGGAACACACTGACCTCGACTCCAACAGCGTCGAGCACCTGCATCGGCTGGCCGGTGACTGGCAGCTGCTCTCCGACCTGTCGTTCGCCGACCTGCTGCTGTGGGTACGTACCAGCGACCCGGGTTCCGGGCAGCCGGAGTTCGTCTGCGTCGCCCAGTGCCGACCCAGCACAGCACCCACGGCGTACCAGGATGACCAGGTCGGTCGGATCCTGGGCGGTCCCAGGGTCGGCCACCTGGAGGTGGCGTGGCAGCAGGGAAGGATCTGGCGGGAGGGCGACCCCGTCTGGTATGGGGACACTCCGGCCCGGCACGAGGCGATCCCGGTACGCCCCCGGCAGGACGGCGACGTGATCGCGGTACTCGGCCGGGACACCAACCTGTCCCTGGCCCGAAGCCCGAGTCAGCTCGAACTGAGCTACCTCACCACCGCCGACGATCTCGCCCAGATGGTCACCGACGGCACGTTCCCGCCGCAGCGACGTCCTGGCGAGACCACCTCCGCACCCAGGGTGGGCGACGGTTTCTTCCGGCTCGACGCCGACGGCAAGGTGGTGTACGCCAGTCCGAACGCCCAGTCCGCGTACCGCAGGCTGGGTTTCCACGGTCACCTGGTGGGCGAGGACCTCGCCGCCCTCACCGGCCGGTACGCGGACGACCCGCTGGAGGGCACCGAGGCCGCGGAGCGGATCCTCGCCGCGTTGCGCGGCGAATCGCCGGCCCGGATGGAGGTGGAGGCGCGCGGCGCCACCGTGCTCACCCGGGCGCTGCCGCTGCTGCCGGCCGGGGTGCCGATCGGAGCGTTGGTCCTGGTACGCGACGTCACCGAGGTACGACGTCGGGAGCGGGCCCTGGTCACCAAGGACGCCACGATCCGGGAGATCCACCACCGGGTGAAGAACAACCTGCAGACCGTGGCCGCGCTGTTACGGCTGCAGGCCCGCCGGGTCGGCGTACCGCAGGCCCGGGAAGCCTTGCTGGAGTCGGTACGCCGGGTCGCCTCGATCGCCCTGGTGCACGAGACGTTGTCCATGTCGTCCGACGAGGCGGTGGAATTCGACACCATCGTGGACCGGGTCGCGTCCGCGGCGGCAGAGGTCGCCGCCGCCGAGTCCAAGGTGGAGTTTCGCCGGGAGGGCACGTTCGGAGTGCTGCCCGCCGAGGTCGCCACACCGTTGGTGATGGTGCTCAACGAACTGTTGCAGAACGCCGTGGAGCACGGGTACGGCCCCAAGGAGTCCGGCGAGGTGGTGGTGGCGGCCCACCGATGGCGCAGGCAGTTGCATGTCACGGTGACCGACACCGGACGTGGGCTGCCCGGGAACTTCGACATCGCGAGCGGCGAGCGGCTCGGCCTGCAGATCGTCCGTACCCTGGTGACCGGTGAGCTACGGGGGACGATCGAACTCCGGCCGGGTAGCGGCGGAGGTACCGAGGCACTGCTGGTGATCCCGCTGGCGCGCCGCTGATCCCGGAATCTGGAACCGTCCTGAGAGCCGACTCACCGGATGGTAGCGGTGCCAGGGCACTTCGTGGGATGCTGACCCGCATGACTGCAGCTGTGCAGCGCCGGCTCGTGGCTCGTCGCCACGTCGATCACTGCCGCGTGCGCAGCGCCATGTGTCGCCCGGCCGCCTGACGCCCCGAATCCTGTCCCAGGGGCGCGGCAGCGCCGGATCTGTCCTTTTCGGACCTGGGTAACCGTCGCCACCGCGCATCCCGCCATTTCTCGCTCGTAGCGACCGCGGGGCGAATCCGCCGTACGAATCCGTCGCACCGCACGCCGTCGTGCCGGTGAGCACAGCGATGACCGATACCGCGGACCCGAATCCGCCGAAAGGACCAGCCATGACGGCTACCGCAGTCACCCCCGTCACGAGCCGGGGCACCGGACGCACCCGTGGCGGCCAGGGCCAGTGGGCGATGGGACACCGTGAGCCGCTGAACAAGAACGAGCAGGTCAAGAAGGATGACGACCCGCTCAACGTGCGCTCCCGGATCGAGACCATCTACGCGCGTCACGGTTTCGCCTCCATCGACCCGGCTGACCTGCGTGCCCGGTTCCGCTGGTGGGGGCTCTACACCCAACGCCGCCCCGGGATCGAGGGTGGAAAGACGGCGATCCTGGAGCCGGAACAGCTCGACGACGAGTACTTCATGCTCCGGGTACGGGTTGACGCCGGCCAACTGGACCTCGACCAGTTGCGGGTGATCGCAGACGTCTCGCGGCGGTACGCCCGAGACACCGCGGACCTCACCGACCGGCAGAACATACAGCTGCACTGGGTACGGATCGAGGACGTGCCAGCCATCTGGGAGGCGCTCGAATCTGTCGGGCTACAGACCCAGGAGGCCTGCGGTGACTGCCCCCGGGTGATCCTGGGCAGCCCGGTGGCCGGGATCGCCGCTGACGAGCGAATCGACGCCACCCCGGCGGTCCGCGAGATCGAACGGCGCTTCATCGGCAGCAAGGAGTTCTCGAACCTGCCCCGCAAGTACAAGACCTCGATCGGCTGGCTGCCGGACCTGCCGTACCAGACCAACGACATCGCGTTTCTCGGGTCAGAACATCCGGAACTCGGTCCGGGATTCGACCTGTGGGTCGGCGGTGGCCTGGCGACCAACCCGATGCTGGCGAAGCGGCTCGGCGGGTGGCTGCCGCTGGCTGAGATCCCCGAGGTCTGGTGGGGCGTGACCAGCATCTTCCGGGACTATGGATACCGCCGGTTGCGGACCCGGGCGAGGCTGAAGTTCCTGGTCGCGGACTGGGGTGTGGAACGGTTCCGGGAGGTGCTGGAGACCGAGTACCTGAATCGGCGGCTGGTCGACGGGCCGGCGGCGACCGAGCCTCCGGAGACCATCGACCACGTCGGGGTACACCGGCAGCGGGACGGCCGCTACTTCGTCGGGGTGAGCCCGATGGCCGGCAGGGTCTCGGGGACCATGCTGGAGCGGCTTGCCGAGGCGGTGGCCGGGCACGGGTCCACCCGGGTACGCACCACCCCGTACCAGAAACTGCTGGTGCTCGACATCGCCGAGGACCGGGTGGACAGCCTGGTGTCGACCCTGCGGGAGATCGGCCTCGAGGCGAACCCGTCGCAGTACCGGCGCGGCACCATGGCGTGCACCGGCATCGAGTACTGCAAGCTCGCCATCGTCGAAACCAAGGCGCGTGCCGGCGACCTGGTCACCGAGCTGGAACGGCAACTGCCCGAACTGGACGTACCGATCAGTATCAACGTCAACGGCTGCCCGAACGCCTGTGCCCGTACCCAGGTCGCCGACATCGGCCTGAAAGGACAGTTGGTGCTGGACGGGCAGGGTCGCCAGGTCGAGGGGTTCCAGGTTCACCTGGGCGGTGGCCTGGGGCTGAGCGCCGGGTTCGGCCGCAAGCTGCGCGGACTGAAGACCACGGCGGCGGACCTGCCGGACTACGTGGAGCGCGTGGTGCGCAACTACCTCAAGCAGCGCGGGCCAGGGGAGCGGTTCGCCGAATGGGTCGCCAGGGCCCAGGAGGCGGATCTCCGGTGAGCGGGCGGATGACGCCGTTCTTCTGCCCTTACTGCGGCGAGGAGGACCTTCGGCCGAACGAGTCGTCGCACGGGGCGTGGGAGTGCCGGGGCTGTGTCCGGGTGTTCAGTGTCCGGTTCGTCGGGATGCTCGCCACCCAGGCATACCAGGGCGGTCGCCTGGACAGCGGTCCTGTCCCCGACGGACGACGTGCCGGTGAAAGTCAGGAGGAGACGCCATGACACAGGTTGTGGAATCGCGGTTGACCCCTCTCGAGTTGCGTGACCTGGCGTTGCGGGCCGGTGGCGAGCTTGCGGAGGCGTCGGCCGAGCGGATCGTGGAGTGGGCGGTTGGGACGTTCGGTGAGCGGCTCTGCGTCACGTCGTCGTTCGCCGACGCGGTGCTGGTTCATCTCGCGTCACGGGTGGCTCCCGGCATCGACGTGGTGTTCCTGGACACCGGCCTGCACTTCGAGGAGACACTGCGGATCCGCGACGTTGTGGCTGCCACGATGCCGGTCAACGTACGTTCGATCCGGCCGTCGCGGACGGTCGGGCAGCAGGACGGTGAGCACGGGCCACGCCTGTTCGCCCGGGACCCGGACAGCTGCTGCTACCTGCGCAAGGTGGAGCCGCTGGAGCGGGCCCTGGAGCCGTACGACGCCTGGGCGGCGGGGTTGCGCCGGGACGAGTCGCCGAGCCGAGCCGACACTCCGGTGGTGGGCTTCGACGGCAGCCGCCGCAAGGTGAAGGTCGCGCCGCTGGCCCGCTGGACCCAAGCGGACGTGGACCGGTACATCCAGCGGTACGGCGTACCGGTGAACGACCTGATCCGGCAGGGATACCAGTCGGTCGGCTGCTGGCCGTGCACCCGGCGGGCGGTGCCCGGTGAGGACACACGCGCCGGTCGGTGGGCGATGTTCGAGAAGACCGAGTGCGGGATCCACGTGTGAACGGTCCGGAGTCCCCACCCGGTTCGGCGCTGCTGTTGTTGGCACACGGTAGCCGGGACCGGCGTTCGGCGGTTGCCACCCGAATGCTGGCGCGAGCGGTCGCTCGGGCCCGGCCGGGCGTGACGGTGCGGCATTCGTTCCTCGACCTGGCGTTGCCGCGGACCGGCCCGGTGCTGGCGCGACTGGCGAGCGTCGGCCTCCGTGAGGTGGTCGTGGTTCCGCTGTTGCTGACCGCGGCGTACCACAGCCGGGTGGACGTGCCGGCGGTGCTTGCCGCGGCCACCCCGCCCGGGATGGTGGTACGCCTCGCCGGTGTGCTGGGTCCGGATCCCCGGCTGGTGGATGGGCTGGTGCGTCGGCTCGCGCCGAGGGACGGCTTCGACGCGGTGGTGCTCGCCGCGGCGGGGTCCTCCGACCCGGACGCGCTGACGACGGTTCGAGGCACGGCCGCGGCGCTGGGGGAGCGGTACGGTGTGCCCTGCCAGGCGGGGTTCGCCTCGGCGGAGCCTGGCGTGGCCACGGTGGTGCGGCGGCTGCGAGAGTCAGGTGCTCACCGGGTCGCTGTCGCGAGCTACTTTCTGGCTCCCGGCCTGCTGTACGACCGGGTAGTGGCGTCGGCCCGGGGCGCTGGCGCGGTGGCGGTGGCGACACCTCTGGTGGCGGGCGGGGAGTTGGTACGGGTGGTGTCGGACCGTTTCGCGGCGGCGTGTCGGCCGGTCCCCGCGGCGGTCTAGCGCCGGGTCACGTCCTGCCGCGTCCACACAGCGTGTCCGCGACGGCACTGAGCCGGGTCCCGACACGGCACGAAACGCCTACGCGAACAACACGAAGCCCGGGCGGTCTGCCCGGGCTTCGTGCTGGTACGTCGTCGATTGGTGTTGGTGAGAGACTCAGGCGGTGCGGGCCTGCACGCGCAGCCCGCCACGTCGCTTCAACGCGCGCCGTTCGTCTTCACCCATACCGCCCCAGACACCGGCGTCCTGGCCGGAATCGAGTGCCCAACGCAGGCAGTCGTCGATTACCGAGCAACGCCGGCACACCGCTTTGGCCTGCTCGATCTGCAGCAGCGCCGGCCCAGAGGTGCCGATCGGGAAGAACAGCTCCGGGTCTTCGTCGCGGCAGGCGGCACGGTGGCGCCAGTCCATGACTGCAACACTCCTTGGATGTGGATTGTGGCTTTCGGATATGCACTCGCGCGCTACGGATCAGTCAGCACACGTGAGCAGGGCGTATGACGTTCGCTTGTGAATGCTTTCACGAACTCCCGCAATGTCAAGGGGAAACTCAGCCAAAACCAGGTCCGGTGAGCGGGCTCACCGAGCATCGTCCCGTCTTGACCGGGCTTCGTGCCTGACGGACAAACGCCGACTGCCCAATCTAGTACGCAACTCGTCCGCTGTGGGGGCAATCCGGGAAGTTATGTGCCTGGTGTCCCCGACTTACGGGTAGTTCATACCCGTAAATCACCTCAACACACCACCCGAATCGCTTGCGGCTCCGCGGCGAACCGTACCAGTTCACGCTCCCCGAGGTAGTCACCGTCCACCTGGAAGGCCACCGGCTGCTGCGCTCGCAGGGTGAAGCTGTCCAGGTCGTGCAGCCGCAGCACCCGTCTGCCGTGTGGGTCCGGATCCCTGGAGAGGATCTGGTTCGCGGTGCGCAGAGTGCTCGGCAGGTGCTGGCCCCGGGTTGCGAGTACGTCCAGGCCCAGGTCGAACGAGGCCTCCGGATTCGGGTTCACCGGTCGACTACCGAGATACGTCCAGGGAGCGGTGTTCTGCACGATCACGGTGCCGAGACCAGGCTGCGCCGCCGTACCGGGCACATCGAGGGTGATGTGCGGGCGCCGCCGGTTGTCCGCGAAATACTGGGCGACCGCAGAACGCAGGTACAGCCCGGGTGTGGACACCCGGCCGCGCAACCGCGCTCGCTCCACCCGCCGGATCACTTCCGCGTCCAACCCCATCCCGGCGCAGAAAGTGAACCACCGCTCGTTGGCCCGGCCCAGACCGATGATCCTGGTGCGCCCCTCCCGGAGTGCCTCCAGGATCACGCCCGTGCCCTCCGCCCAGTCGCCCGGAAGTCCAAGGGCACGTGCGAACACGTTGGTCGAACCACCCGGCACCACCGCGAGTGCCGGCCCGTCGGGGTTGCCCGGACCATCCCCGAGCATTCCGTTGACCACCTCGTTCACGGTGCCGTCCCCACCCAGCGTGACCACCAGGTCCACGCCCTCCTTAACCGCGCGACCGGTCAGTTCCGCGGCGTGGCCGCGACGCCGGGTGTACTCCACATCCAGGTCGACTTCGCTGCGCAACGCCCGGGCCAGTACGTCCTGGCCACGGCCGCTGGTGGTCGTGGCTTTGGGGTTGACCACCAGCAGTGCGCGCATGGGCCGGACTGTACCTGGCGGTAGCCTCGTGGTCGTGGCTGAACAGAGCGAGCGGGTGGCACCCGTCACCCTCAGTTGGGCGGTATGGCTGCTCGCCATGGAAACCGCGGTGGTCATCGTGGCCACCGGCTTCATGGTGTACGAGGATCTGGCCGGAACCGCCGCCAACCAGGGCCTGGCGACGTTCGTGACCTGGTACGCCGCTGCCTACGCGGCCGGATTCGCGCTGGCCACCTGGGGGCTGTACCGGCGCAGCCGGTGGGCCCGCACCCCTGCCCTGGTGCTCAACCTGTTCCTGGTGCCGATCGGCTACTTCATGACGCAGGCAGACCTGTGGTGGCTGGGACTACCGATCATCGGGTACTCGCTGGTGGTTGGGTACCTGTTGGTCGCCGCTCCCACCCGAGAGGCGCTGGGCATCCACTGACCCGGGGCGATCCGGCCGAATCGGCTGCTCACCTGGACCGGGAGGATGTGGTGCGGCGGCGTTTGGTGAGCCGGATCGTGGACAACCCGTCCGTGTGCTCGGCCTTCACCTCACCGGCCAGCGCACTCAACACCTTCCACGCGAAGGTCTGGGCTCCTGGCAGTTGTGGCCGGCCGCGGACCGGCACGCTCACTGCCACGCCCAGTATGTCCTCGGCGATCGAGAACCGGCAGGACAGGTCCGCGTCGGGGGCCGCGTACGAGACCAGCATGGCGCAAGCCTCGTCCACCGCGATCCGGAGGTCTTCGATCTCGTCGAGCGTGAAGTGCAACCGTGCGGCCAATCCGGCGGTAGCGGTACGGAGTACCGACAGGTACGCGCCTTCCGCCGGCACGCTGAGGACCATCACATCCTCCTCGGCCGCCGTCGGCAACGGGGTCAGCGCCTGAGCCACCTGATCCTCCCCTCACCGGCGACACTAGGCGTCCTGGCATGTGCCGTCCACACGTACCATCGGGTGCTCATCCGTTCCGGTGATGCCCGATGCATACCACACCCGAGCGAACGGGGCGATCCGGCCAGAGACGGGCGGCGGTCACACCCCCTTGGCGAGCTGGCGCAGAGCGTCCCCGTCGAACCGGTATGGGAGCCATTCCCGCAACGCGACGGCTCCGAGCCGGTGGTAGAACTCCCGGGCCGGATTCCAGTGCAGCACGCTCCATTCCAGCCGGTGATAGCCCTGTTCCAGGCAGGTCGCCGCGAGCGCGGCGAGCAGCCGTCGGCCAAGCCCCGCGCGGCGCGCCTCGGGTTTCACGTACAGGTCTTCGAGGTAGATGCCGTGGACCCCCTCCCAGGTGGAATAGTTGCGAAACCACAACGCGAAGCCGAGCGGGCCGGGGTCCGCTCCGTTGAGTCGGCCGCTGACCACGTGGCCGAACAGCGCCGGGTGCTCGCAGAACAGGGCGGCGTGCAGTTGGTCCGGGGTGAGGTGGCACTGTTCCGGGGCCCGTTCGTACGCGGCCAGTGCGTGGACCATGCCGACGATCTCCGGCACGTCGGCCGGCTGAGCCGGACGGATCTCGGGATCGGTGACCATCGGGGTCCTCCCAGTGACAGATGGACTCATGGGGCTGAATCTGGCCGCCCGTTCGGGCGCGAGGCAGGGCCCGAAACACCGTGGGCCCCGACGATGTCGGGGCCCACGGTGTCAGCCCGGTGAACGGACGTGACGCCGCGCGTCATCGGGTGGTGGCTGCCGGCGGGGTCAGGCCGCCTTGGTCTCGGCGAAGATCGTGGCAATCTCGTCGATCTTGGAAAGCAGCTCCTCGGCGGTCTTCGGGTCCGCGGAACCCTTGGCACCGGTCGCGCCGGCGAGCTTGGTGGCCTCGTTGAACAATTGGTGCAGGTGGGGGTACTTCTCGAAGTGCGGCGGCTTGAAGTAGTCGGTCCAGAGCACCCACAGGTGGTGCTTGACCAACTCGGCACGCTGCTCCTTGATGATCAGAGCCCGGGTACGAAACTCCGGGTCGTCGTTCGCCTGGTACTTCTCGCAGATCGCCTTCACGGACTCGGCCTCGATCCGTGCCTGCGCCGGGTCGTACACGCCGCACGGCAGGTCACAGTGGGCGCTGGCCACGATGCGCGGGCTGAAGAGGCGGGCCAGGGTGTTCGAGAACGGCATGTCAGGATCCTCCAAGAGTTTCGGTCGTGCCGATCTGATGTCGGCGGGTACTGGTGCCGACGGAGTACCCGTGCTCAACAGTCATGATCCTCGCCGTTGACACTACCCGGTACCGGACCCCGACATTCGAGGAGTGCCGATGCGCTGGCCGCTGCTCGCGGTGCTGATCCGGGGTCCGTCGATGGCCCCGACACTGCGACACGGCGACCTGCTGCTGGCGTGGCGAGGATGGCGCACCGGGCCCGTGGTGCGGCCCGGGGACGTGGTGCTTGCGCAGTTCCGGACCCGGCCGGACCTGCTCGTGGTGAAGCGGGCCGTACGTCCCGTCGCCGGTGGCTGGTGGCTGGCCGGCGACAACCCCCACGGTAGCGATGACTCGGCGTGCTACGGGCCGGCCGACGTGGTGGCACGGACGGTCTGGCGGTACTGGCCACCACGGCGTTTCGGGCGACCGCGCTGAGCGGGTCCCAGGTAGGCCCTTGTCCCGTCGGCCGGGAGGCGTCGGTTGGTCGGCTCTGGCAAGGGGCTACGGACCTATTAGACTCGGCAACCTCGGGTGACCCCCGGACCAGTCCTTTCGCTCGCGCCGGCCGCACCATATCCGGTGCCCGGCGGTGGTTTCGACGTCTGTGCCGTGTTGTGCGGCACTTGGAGTTCCCGTGTCCGCCCAAACACCCGACCCGAACGATCCGGTCTTCGTCATGCACCGCGGCGGCAAGCTGGCCGTCGCCTCGACGATCTCGATCACCAGCCGCGACGACCTGTCACTCGCGTACACCCCGGGTGTGGCGAGGGTCTCCCAGGCGATCGCGGCGGACGAGTCCCTGGCCGCCGAGTACACCTGGGTGTCGAACGTCGTCGCGGTGGTGACCGACGGCACTGCCGTGCTCGGGCTCGGCGACATCGGCCCGCGGGCCGCGATGCCGGTGATGGAGGGCAAGGCGGTGTTGTTCAAGCAGTTCGCGGGAGTGGACGCGATCCCCATCTGCCTGGACACCAAAGACCCCGACGAGATCGTGGAGACGCTGGTCAGGCTGGCGCCGTCGTTCGGCGGGATCAACCTGGAAGACATCAGCGCGCCCCGGTGCTTCGATATCGAGCCGCGCTTGGACGCCGCGGTCCCGATCCCGGTGTTCCACGACGACCAGCACGGTACGGCGATCGTCGTGACCGCGGCGTTGCGTAACGCGGCGAAGCTGGTGGACCGCAAGCTCGGTGACCTGCGGGTCGTGGTGAGCGGGGCCGGGGCTGCGGGAGTGGCGGTGACCCGGATGCTGCTCGCCGCGGGGGCCGGTGACATCGTGGTGTGCGACTCGCGGGGTGTGGTGCATTCCGGCCGTACTGATCTCAACCCGATCAAGCGGGGACTGGCTGCGGAGACCAACCGGTCCGGTCGTACCGGGGACGTGGTGGCCGCACTGGCCGGTGCCGATGTGCTGGTCGGGGTCTCCGGTGGCCAGATTCCCGAGGAGGCGGTCGCCGGTATGCGTCCCGGCGGGATCATCTTCGCGCTGGCCAACCCGCACCCGGAGGTCCACCCCGACGTGGCGCACCGGTACGCCGCCGTGGTGGCGACCGGCCGCAGCGACTTCCCGAACCAGATCAACAACGTGCTCGCGTTCCCCGGGGTGTTCCGGGGCGCGCTGGACGCCCGGGCCGACCGGATCACCGAGGAGATGAAGCTCGCCGCCGCGCGGGCCATCGCCGACCGCGTGGTGGACGACCTGCGTGCGGACCAGATTGTGCCGAGCCCCTTCGACAGCCGGGTGGCACCGGCTGTCGCGGCAGCGGTGATGGCCGCGTACGCCGGCAGGTAGCCCCGGCGTGGGGTTGTTCACTGCCAGCGTCCGGCCGTCCTGTTAGCGTGCGGCGGCATGAGAGCCGCGTACGCCGCCCGAATCAACCCAGACGACCCGCTCGCCGGCCTCGAGGTTGGCGATCTCCCCGAACCCAACGTGCCCGACGACTGGGTACGCGTCCAGGTCAAGGCGAGTTCGCTGAACCACCACGACCTGTGGTCGCTGCGGGGCGTCGGTCTGGCTGAAGACCGGCTGCCCATGATCCTCGGCTGCGACGCCGCGGGCGTGGACCCGCAGGGCAGGGACGTGGTGGTCTTCCCGGTGGTCTTCGACCGCGCCGGACGGTTCAGCATCCTGTCCGAGCAGTTCCCTGGAACGCTCGCCGAGCAGGTCGCGGTGCCTGCCGGCAATCTGGTCCCCAAGCCGGAGCGACTTTCGTACGCGGAGGCGGCCTGCCTGCCCACGGCCTGGCTCACCGCCTACCGGATGCTCATCACCAAGGGGCGGGTCGCCGCTGGTGACGTGGTGCTGGTGCAGGGCGCCGGCGGTGGGGTGGCCACCGCCGCCATCGTGATCGCGAAAGCACTCGATGCGACCGTGTACGCCACCAGCCGCGACGCCGGCAAGCGGGAGCGGGCCGAGCGGTTGGGCGCTGTCGCGCTGGAGTCCGGTGCGAGACTGCCGGAGCGGGCCCAAGTGGTGATCGAGACGGTCGGTGAGGCGACTTTCGAGCATTCGCTGAAGAACCTGGCGTACGGCGGTCGGGTGGTGGTCTCGGGTGCCACCTCGGGTCACCGGCCCCGAGTCGACCTGCGCAGACTGTTCTATTTCCAACAGGAGATCCTCGGAGCCACCATGGGATCCCCAGAGGAGTTGGCCGGCCTGCTCCAGCTCTGCGCGGAGCGGGGCGTGAGGCCCGTGATCGACTCTGAGTACGGGTTCTCCGAGGTGCGGGAGGCATTCGGACGGTTGGCCTCCGGCGACGTGTTCGGCAAGGTGGTGGTCGACCACACCCGGTGACCGCCAGGCTAGTCCTCCGCCTCGTTGTCGAGTCGCGCCAACCAGGTGGCAAGCCGTTCCACCGGTGTCTCGAATTCGGGGTTCAGGTCCACGAAGTCACGCAGCCGTTCGGCGAGCCAGTCCAGGGTGACCGTCTCGGTGCCGCGCCGGTCCGCCAGTTCCTCGATGCCGCGGTCGGTGAAGTACACCGCCTCACCCTCTCTGGGGCCGGGGAAGCGCCGCCTCCACGAGCGCGGACTGCTCCCAGTCGTGGATCCGGGCGGAGCCGGTCGCCGGGGCCGCCGCCGACGGCCGGGAGATCCGGCGCAGCCGTACCCCTTCCAGGTGTTCGAGCAGGTTCAGGGCGATGAAGCTCCAAGCACCCTGATTCGCCGGTTCCTCCTGCACCCACACCCAGTCCTCGGCGTTCTGGAACGTTGCCAGTGCCCGCCGGGTCTCCTCGATCGGCAGCGGGTACAGCTGTTCCAGCCGGATCAGCGCGGTGTCGGTGACGCCGCGTTCGGCTCGTGCGGCGTTCAGGTCGTAGAAGACCTTCCCGCTGCACAGCAGCACCCGCTTCACCGCGCCCGCGTCCAGCGGCGACCCGTTGATCCCCGGATCCGGCATCACCGGCTGGAACGTGCCCGAGGCGAACTCGTCCACCGCTGAGACCGCCTGTTTGTGCCGTAGCAGCGACTTTGGTGTGAACACCACCAGCGGTATCCGCTTGGTCGACAGGGCCTGGCGACGCAGCAGGTGGAAGTAGTTCGCCGGGGTCGTGGGGACCCCCACCCGCATGTTGTCGTTGGCGCATAGTTGCAAGTACCGCTCCGGACGCCCGGAGGTGTGGTCCGGTCCCTGGCCCTCGTGGCCGTGCGGCAGCAGCAGGGTGACTGATGAGGTCTGCCCCCACTTCGCCTCGCCCGAGGAGATGAACTCGTCCACAATCGACTGCGCGCCGTTCGCGAAGTCGCCGAACTGGGCCTCCCACAACACCAGCGCCTCAGGGTTCTCCACCGAGTAGCCGTACTCGAAACCCATCGCGGCAAACTCCGACAGCAGCGAGTCGTACGCCCAGAACCTGGCCTGGTCCTCTGACATGTGCCACAGCGGGACGTACTCCTCACCGGTCTGCTTGTCCACCACCACGGCGTGTCGCTGCACAAACGTGCCGCGCCGGGAGTCCTGGCCGGCGAGCCGCACCGGAACCCCCTGCATCAGCAGGGAGCCGAAGGCGATCAACTCGCCGAGCGCCCAGTCGATCGGGCCGTCCACGGTCTGCTTGGCGCGCCGCTCCAGCAGCTTGGCGATCCGGTTGTTCGGCGCGAAGCCTTCCGGCAACGAGGTGTGGACCTCGCCGATCCGGCGGATCACCGCGGCACTGGTCGCGGTGGTCACCTGCGGTTCCGGTTCGGGGGCCCGCGCCGGCGCCGGCTGCCTGCTCTGGCCGGCGGCCTGCTTGGTGGCCCGGAACACGGTCTCCAGTTGTCCCTGGTAGTCCCGCAGCGCCTCCTCGGCCTCCTCCAGAGAGATGTCGCCGCGCCCGATCAGCGACTCGGTGTAGAGCTTGCGCACCGAACGCTTGGCGTCGATGATCGAGTACATCTGAGGCTGGGTCATCGAAGGGTCGTCGCCCTCGTTGTGGCCCCGGCGCCGGTAGCAGACCAGGTCGACCACCACATCCTTGTTGAACTCCTGGCGGTACTCGAAGGCCAGTTTCGCAACCCGCACCACCGCCTCCGGGTCGTCACCGTTGACGTGGAAGATCGGTGCCTGGATCATCCGCGCCACGTCCGTGCAATACAGCGAGGAGCGGGAGTACGACGGCGAGGTGGTGAACCCGACCTGGTTGTTCACCACGATGTGGGCCGTGCCGCCGGTACGGTAGCCCCGAAGCTGGGACAGGTTGAGGGTCTCGGCGACCACGCCCTGACCGGCGAACGCCGCGTCGCCGTGCACCAGCACCGGGAGCACGGTGTAGCCCTCCAGCTTGAGGTCGATGCGGTCCTGCTTCGCCCGGACGATGCCCTCCAGCACCGGGTCCACCGCCTCCAGGTGCGACGGGTTGGCGACCACCGAGACCGTGGTGGCGTGCTGCCCGTCGGGGGTGGTGAACTTCCCGGTGGTGCCCAGGTGGTACTTCACGTCGCCGGAGCCCTGAGTGGACCTCGGGTCCATGTGCCCCTCGAACTCCGAGAAGATCTTCTCGTACGGCTTGCCGACGATGTTGGCGAGCACGTTGAGCCGGCCCCGGTGCGCCATCCCGATGACCACCTCGTCCAGCCCGTCCTCGGCGGAGCACTGCAGCACCTGGTCCAGCAGCGGGATCAGGCTCTCGCTGCCCTCCAGACTGAACCGCTTCTGCCCGACGTATTTGGTCTGCAGGAAGGTCTCGAACGCCTCCGCGGCGTTGAGCCGGTTCAGGATGTGCTTCTGCTGCTCGCCCGACGGCTTCTCGAAGCTGCGTTCCACCCGGTGCGCGATCCAGGCACGTTCCTCCGGGTCCTGGATGTGCATGTACTCGATGCCGACCCGACGGCAGTACGAGTCTCGCAGCACACCCAGCACGTCGCGTAGCTTCATCACCTGCCTGCCTGCGAAGCCACCGACCGGGAAGTTGCGGTCCAGGTCCCACAGCGTCAGCCCGTGTTCCAGGATGTCCAGGTCCGGGTGTTTGCGGATCTTGAACTCCAGCGGGTCGGTGTCGGCCATCAGGTGACCCCGCACCCGGTACGAGTGGATCAGCTCCAGCATCCGGGCGGGCTTGGAGATCTGACCCTCCGAGGTGTGCGCCACGTCCCGTACCCAGCGCACCGGCTCGTACGGGATCCGCAGCGAGGTGAAGATCTCGTCGTAGAAGCCGTCCTCACCCAGCAGTAACTGGTGGATCCGGCGCAGGAACTCACCGGACTGCGCCCCTTGGATGATCCGGTGGTCGTACGTTGACGTCAGCGTCATGATCTTGGATACGGCGTTACTCGCCACCATTTCGTCGGACATCCCGGCGAACTCGGCCGGGTACTCCATGGCACCGACCCCGATGATCGTGCCCTGCCCCTGCATCAGCCGGGGAACCGAGTGCACGGTCCCGATGGTCCCGGGGTTGGTGAGCGACACCGTGGCGCCGCTGTGGTCCTCCAGGGTCAGCTCGTTGCGCCGGGCCCGACGCACGATGTCCTCGTAACCCTGCCAGAACTCCCGGAAGTCCATCCGCTCGCAACCCTTGATGCTCGGCACCACAAGCATCCGGCTGCCGTCTTCGCGCTTGGTGTCGATCGCGATTCCGAGGTTGACGTGCTCTGGCCGCACCAGGGTCGGCTTGCCGTCGATCACCTGGGACGAGTTGTTCATCTCGGGGAAGGTCCGGAGCGCCTTGACCAGCGCGTACCCGATGATGTGGGTGAAGCTGACCTTGCCACCCCGGCCCCGGCTCAGGTGATTGTTGATGATGATGCGGTTGTCGGCGACCAGCTTCGCCGGCACCGCCCGGACACTGGTCGCGGTGGGCACCGCGAGTGAGGCGTCCATGTTCGCCGCGATCTTCGCGCTCACCCCGCGCAGCGGCGACAGGTCACCGTCCGCCGTGGCCGGTGCCGGGGCCGCCTTGGGTCGGGCCGCGGGCCGTGGCGTCGGCGGCGGGCCGGGCCGGGCCTCGGCGGCCCTGGGTTCGGGGCCGGCGGAGCGGGCCGGTGCGGTGGGCGTGCTGGCTGGTGCCGCGGTGCCGTTTGACCCGGCCGGTGCGGCAGCCGACGGTCCGGTGCGCCCGTCCCCGGTGCTCGGCCGGTAGTCGGCGAAGAAGTCATGCCACGCGGGATCCACGCTGGAGGGGTCGGCCAGGTACCGCTGGTACATGTCCTCGACGATCCACTCGTTGGGTCCGAACTCCGCCAGCACGTCGGAGCTGCTCTTCGGGTTGTTCTGCGTCGACACGGCCTAGATCGCCTCTTCCACCGGGTTACGGTCCTGATGCGCGCTGGACACCCACGTCCGGCGTTCCAGGCTACGCGTACGCCTGAACGGTGGCTCACCCAGCTTGGTCGGTTCCCTTCCGTATCGTGGGACAGGTGCCACGCCTCACATCATGACCCGGAGCCGCCAGGTTCGCCTGGCGGCCGACGGTGCAGCGGTGCGGCCGAAGGGCCTGAGATGCCGGCGTCCGCCTCAGCTCTGGGTGGTGGGCAGGCCGAGATCCGCCAGGATCGTCCGGGCGGCGTTGTGGCCGGCGCAGCCGATCACCGACCCCGCGGGGTAGCAGCCGGCGGCGCCCGCGTACACGCCGTCCACACCCACCCGGTACGGCATCCGGTCGGTGAACGACAGTCGGTTGTCGACGTGGAAGATGTTGCCGCCGATGATCCCGAACCTGGCCTCGATGTCCGGTGGCGCGACCGCGTCCACCTCCACCACCAGTGCGGACAATCCAGGCGCGTATGCCTCGGCCAGGTTCAGCAGCCGGTCGACATACCCGTCCCGCTCCCGGTCCCAGGACGAGCCGGCGGGTACGGCTGGCACCCCTTGGACGAAGAACGCCGAAGAGTGCCGGCCCGCCTCGTCCCGCAGCGAGGGGTCCAGCAGCGAGTGCAGGTACCACTCGATCGGCGGCAGCGGGTCAAGCTCGCCACGCCCGGCGGCGTCGAACGCCTGGCGGATCGCGGTGAGCACACTGCCATCGGCGGCGGGCGGCGGCATCAGGTGCACGGTTGTGGAGTGCTGACCCCTCGGTTCCGGCAGCGCCGCGAACCTCGGCAGGTCGGCGAGCGCCAGGTTGATCTTCATGGTCTGTCCCGCCGACCGCGCCGCGAATCCGTCGACCAGGTCCCGCAGCGACTCCGGACAGGCCGGACCCAGCAGTCCCGGCAGCCGGTACGGGTCGGTCGCGGCCAGCACCACCCGCGCCGGCACGATGTCGCCCGCGGTGGTCGCCACCCCGCTGGCGGCCCCCGCGTCAACGTTGACCGCCGTAGCGGAAACACCAGTCCGGATCACCGCGCCGGAACGAGTCGCCGCCTCGGCCAGGGTCAAGGTCACGGTGCCCATGCCGCCCCGTACCACCATCCAGGTGCCGTCCGCCCCGGGGAGCCGGCACATGTTGTGCACCAGCAGGTTGTGGCCGCTGCCCGGATCCCACGGCGAGCCGGGCAGCCCCGGCATGCCGTCGGTCACCGCGTACATCGCGACCAGCAACTCGCTGGCGAACCCGAAGCCGGTGAGGTAGTCGATCGCGGAACCGGTCACCAGGTCCACGAACCGTTCCCGCAGCCGTGGCCGGATGTGCCGCTCGGCGGTCTCCGCCACCGACACCGGCCCGGCCAGCCACGCCGGGGCCAGGTCGGAGGTCAACGCGGCCAACTCGCTCGACAGCGCCTCCTGGGCCCGCCAGTCCTGGGAGGTGAAGAACTCCTCGTACTGCTTGCGGTTGGTCTCCTGGTCCGCGCCCAGCAGCAGGTGCCGGCCGTCCAGAGTGGGCAGGAAGTAGTGCGGGTCCCGGCGTACCAGCGGAAGCTCGATGTCCAGGATCCGCAGCAGTTCCGGTGGCATCGGCCCCAGCAGGTACGCCCCGGTGGACGCCCGCAGCTCCGGGGCCAGCCGGAACGGGGTTTCGGTGCGGCACGCACCGCCGACCATGCCGTCCCGCTCCAGTACCTCGACCGCCAGCCCCGCGCGGGCCAGCAGGGTCGCCGCCACCAGCCCGTTGTGACCGGCTCCGATCACCACCACGTCAGCCATACCGGTCATCCTCACATCAGCGGGGCTTCGCGGCACAGTTGCCGCGCGCCGCCGGAACCCGGCGTGGGTATCCTCATCCGGTCCGGCGGCCCGTGCCGGGAACCCCCACCGGGCCCGGACGAGAGCGGAGCGGGCCGGGGATTCGAGCAGGGCGGGACCGAATGGGGCCGGGAATCCGATGAGCAGGTCAGGCACCGAGGAACTCGACGCCGCCGGAGCCGAGCCCGGCGGCTGGCCCTCGCGATCCTGGTGGCGTCGCCGCTGGGCACCGGTCCGCCAGCGCGCCGACCCGTTCACCGTGGTCGCCCTGCTGGCCCTGGCGGGATACGCGGTGGTCGGCATCGGCTCGCCACTGCTCGGCCTGACCGTGTTCGCCGCGACAGACCTGCTCGCGGACTCCAGCCCGTACCGGGAGGCGGGGCTCGCCGGAACCGAAGTGCAGAACACGTACCTCAACGACACCATCGACGCGTACCTGCCGAACATCGCGCTGTTCGTCTCGGCGCTGTACCAGGGCGACTTCGCGGTCTGGAATCCGTACATCATCGGCGGCACCCCACTCGGGGCCGCGCCCAACCTGGGCCTGCTCAGCCCGATCGCGCTGCCGTATCTCCTGCTGCCCGCCTGGCTCGCCCCCGGCTACGTGAAGCTACTGGAGATCGGGTTCGCGGCGGCCGGAACCTTCCTGTTCCTGCGCCGGGTCGGCCTGGACCGTCCGGCCGCGCTGCTCGGCGGTCTCGTGTTCGCCAGCAGCGGCTTCATGGTGGCCTGGACCAACTGGCCGCACACCCGGGTCGCCGCGTTCATCCCGGTGCTGTTCTGGGCTCTGGAACGGCTGGTGCAGCGTCGCACGCCCGGTGATGCGGTGCTGGTCAGCCTGGTGACCACGGTGATGGTGCTGGGCGGCTTCCCGGCGGTGGCCGGTTACGGCCTGCTGTTCGGTGCCGGCTACCTGTTGGTGCGGGTGCTCGCCGAGTACCGCACCGGGTGGCGACGGATACTCGGCGTGGCGCTGGGCGCGGCGGGTGCGGTCGTCGCCGGTCTGGCGTTGACCGCGGTGCAGGTGCTGCCGTTCCTGTCCTACATGTCGGCGGCGCGGGTGGACGGCCGGGCGCAGACGCCGAGCGACCACCTGTTGCCGGAGACCCTGGTGACCGCGATCGCACCGTGGGCGATGGGCAGCACCGACCCGGATCGGCCGCCGTACTGGTACCTCCCGGTCAACCTGGTCGAGTCCCTGGTCTATGTCGGGGCGGCGGCGGTGGTACTGGCGGTGGCCGCCCTGGCGATGCCCCGGGCCGGTCGCGCCCTCTCGCCCAAGGGGGTATGGGGGTACCTGGTCGCGGCGACCGGCTCGCTGCTGGTGGTGCTCTACATCGGACGGTTGCCGCTCGCGCTGTTGCAGCAGCTTCCGGTGCTGTTCTCGGAGAACTTCGTGGGCCGGGCCCGCAGTGTGTTGGGGTTCTTGGTGGCCGCGCTGGCGGCCGTCGGATTCCAGTTGCTGCTCAGCCACCGTGGCAGGTTCCGGCTCCACTGGTACGCCGTGGCGGTGTGGCTCGCAGCCGGTACGGTCGGCGTACTGGCCTGGTGGGACGCCCGCCGTGCGGCGTACGCGAGTGGCGATGGCGACCCCGCGGGCCGGGCGGCGCACCTGGACAGTGAGATGACGCTGGCCCTCGGGTTGCTGGTGCTCGCTGGGCTGCTGGCCGCGGCCCTGTGGTGGGCCGGGGACCGGCGACGTGACCGGGTACGGACCGTCGCGGGCGTTCTGTTGCCGATCCTGGTGGCCGGTCAGGCGCTGACCTTGGCGGTGCCGTACTGGCCTCGGGTGGACCGGGACACCTTCTACCCGGTCACCGACACCCACCGGTTCCTCGCCGGGCACCTCGGTCACGACCGGTTCGCCGGCTCCGGCCGGGGGATGTACGTCGGAGCTGACTCGGCCCACCGGTTACGGGCCCTGACCGGTCACTTCTTCCTGAACGCCCGGTTCGCCGAGACCGTGGACGCGATCCCGGGCCGGCAGTTCGGTGACCCACCGACGTACCTGAACTTCCCCCCGGACGCCGCTGTGATCACGCATCCGGCGCTGGACCGGCTCGCGGTACGGTACTTCGTCGCGTCCCCGGCCGCCCCGGTGCCGGGCCAGGCCAGCGAGGCGCCTGACGACGGGTCCACGGCCCGGCTGGCACCGGGAGAGCCGGTGACGGTGCCGCTGCGGGGTCCCCTACGAGCCGTGGGACTCACCCCCGCGGCGGCGTTTCCCACAGACCCCACGACCCGGGTCGAGTTGGTGCTGGAGGACTCCACCGGTGCCCGGGTGGCCCGCGTCGACCGGCTGCTGTACGACCTGCGGGTCGGCGAGCCGTTCTGGATCCCGGTGACCGCGGAGGAGGTGCCGGCAGGGGACCGGTTGACGGCCCGGCTCACGTTGCGCTCCGACCAGCCGATGGAGGTACGCGCCACGGCCGGCACGCCGGCTGCCGCAACGGTGGCACCAGCCGACGACGGGTTGCGGCTGGTGTACGCCGGCTCGGCGGTGGTGTACCAGCGACTGCACGCCCTGCCCAGGATCCGCTGGGCCGCGCACTCCAGGATCGAGCCGGATGCCACCCGCCGGGTGGCGCTGGTCGGCAGCGGGGACCTGCGGCGTGACGAAGTGGTGCTGGACGCCCCGTCCGGACGCTCCGGTGGCGCGTCCGCGCGGGTCGGGGTCACCCGGGACGGCACGGACGAGATCGAAGTGTCGGTGCGCGCGCGGGCGGCCGGGCACCTGGTGGTCGCCGACGCGCTGCAGCAGGACTGGGTGGCGACCGTCGATGGGCGACCGGTTCCCCTGATCCACGCCGATCACGGCATGGTGGCGGTGCCGGTGCCGGCGGGAGACCATGAGGTGCGGCTCAGTTACCGGCTGCCGTACCACAACCTGGGCGGCTGGATCAGCGGGCTCACCGCCGCGCTGTTGCTCGGCCTGCTGGGCGTGGGGTGGTGGCGCCGGGTCGGAGCACGCGGCGGCACCCCGGGTACCCGTAGTCTCGTACGACGACCGGCTCCACCGGATGGGCGTTTCGAATAGCCGCCTTCCCCGGCGGCTGTGCCCGTGAAATGGCAAACTGTCCAGGTTCCGTGCCGGACCACCCGGCGCCCGCACGAGGCGATGACATTCGACCCATGACTTCCGAGCAGACCGCAGCGACGGACAACCTGACCACCCACCATGACGGCATTCCGGCCGGGACCACCGAGGCCCCGGCGGCGACGCGACCCGGGCCGAACACACTCGATGTCACGGTCGTGTTGCCCTGCTACAACGAGGAGGAGCACGTCTTGGAGGAGATCGAACGGATCTCCAAGGCGATGGATGCCAGCCCGTTCAGCTATGAGCTGCTGGTGATCGACGACAAGTCCACCGACAACACGCTCGCGGTGCTGCGCGAGGCGGCGACCAGGTTTCCCCAGTTGCGGCTGATGCCGTTCAGCCGCAACGGCGGCTCCGGTACCGCTCGCCGGATCGGCACCCAGCAGGCGTACGGCCGGATCGTGGTCTGGACCGACGCGGACATGACGTACCCGAACGAACGGATTCCGGAGTTCGTGCGGTACCTGGTCGACCAGCCGCACGTGGACCAGGTGGTCGGTGCTCGTACCACCGAGCAGGGCAGCTACAAGCTGCTCCGGGTACCGGCGAAGTGGTTGATCCGCAAGATCGCGGAGTCGCTGGCCGGGACCAGGATCCCGGACCTGAACTCTGGCCTCCGGGCGTTTCGCCGTGACGTCGCCCTGCCGTACCTGCGGCTGCTGCCACCTGGATTCAGCTGCGTCACCACGATCACCATGTCGTTTCTGTCGAACCAGCACGCCGTTGACTACCTGCGGATTGACTACGCCAAGCGGGCCGGCAAGTCGAAGTTCCGGTTCGTGCGTGACGCCTACCGGTACATCCTGCAAGTGCTGCGCATGGTGATGTACTTCAACCCGCTCAAGGTCCTGATGCCGGTGGCGTTGACCCTGCTGCTGCTCGGTTTCGCCAAGGGCACGGTCGACTTGTTCGTGCACGACCTGCGGATCACGAGTAACGCCACCCTGCTGTTCGTCACCGGCCTGATCATCGGCTCGATGGCGCTGCTCGCGGACCTGATCGTACGGTCCCGTGGCGATACCTGACGGACAGCTCACCGAGCCGGTGGTGGCCGCGCGGGCCGCTTCCGGGGCCGGGCGTCCGCTGTGGGCGTCAATGCTGAGGGCCACCGTGGCCGCCTTGTTCATCGGCGGCGTCGGGTACGCCGTGGTCAGCCAGTGGCACACCGTACGGCCACTCCTCGGCCAGCTGTCGCTGTCGGCACTGCTCGCGGCCTCGGTGTCGGTCTTCGTGGGGATCTACGCCACGTCTCTGGCCTGGCGGGCGATCATGGCCGATCTGGGCTTCCCGTTGTCGCACCGCGCCGGGATGCGGGTCTTCTTCGTCAGTCAACTCGGCAAGTACGTGCCCGGCAAGCTGTGGCCGATCCTGGTGCAGATGCGGATGGGGCGGACGTATCAGATCCCGGTACGGGCCTCCGGCGCGGCGGCGTTGGTCTTCCTGTTGCTGGTGGTCGGCAGCGGGTTGGTGGTAGCCGTACCGCTGCTGCCCCTGCTCGGTGGCCGGGCGTGGGGCAGCTACTGGTGGACGGCCCTGATCCTGGTCCTGGCCGCCGTGGTGGCGGTGCCCCCGGTGCTGAACCGGCTGATCGGTTTCGGACTGCGGCTGACCCGCCGGGAGCCGCTGCCGAGACCGATGTCAGCGCAGGGCGTCGCGGTGTCCGCGGCGTGGTCGGTGCTCGCCTGGTTCGGGTACGGCACACACGTCTGGATCCTGGCCGGGGACCTGGGAGCCGGGAACTCACCGTGGCTCTATCTGGCGTGCACCGGCGGGTTCGCGGCGGCATTCTGCGTCGGATTCGTGGTCCCGGTCGCGCCGGCTGGGACGGGTGCCCGGGAAGCGGCGCTGATCCTGTTGCTCGGCGGCGTGCTCACCAGGCCCCAGGTGATCGTCATCGCGGTGATCTCGCGGCTGATGTTCACGGTGCTGGATGCGGTATGGGCGGGTATCGCGGTGCTGGCCGCACGGTCGTCGCGCCAGGTGTCCCCGGATCCGGCTGCCGACCGTCCCTGACCTCGCGTTCGGTTGACCAGTCGTCGTGCGGCGCCAACAGCCGCTCGGCCCGCCGACGGCCGCCGATCCCGGCCTGGCCCGGCTCAGCGCAGCGTCGCCCAGACAGTGGTCCAGGGGAACGGCCTGCTGACCTCGCGGACGTCCGCGACCCGCGACACGAACCTCACGAATCTCCGGGTCGACCAGTGGTTGAGGTGTCCGGGGGTGTTGCCGAAGTCGTTGACGTAGCGACCGGCGAGGAGGTTGCAGCCACGGAAGATCGGTTCGCGTGGCACTGACAGCACGATGTGTTCCCGGCCCACCCGGACGATCTCCGCGAGCCCCTGCTCCGGATCGGTGAGATGCTCCAGCAGCTCCACAGAGACGATGACGTCGAACTGGCGATCCCGGAACGGCAACCGGTGCGCGTCGGCGTGCAGGAATCGGGGTCCCTGGTATGCCCGCCACTCGGCCCGTAGCCCGGCGTCGGGCAGGTCGAGAGCCACCGGACCGGGCCAACGCCGATGCAGTTTCCCGGAAACCACGCCCTCACCGCAGCCGACTTCCAAGGCCCGCAACCGACGGTCACCGGCCTGCACCGCGATCTGGTCCAGTACGCGTTGCAGGTTGGCCAGCCAGCGGTGGGTGAGCCAGCGGATCGCCGGGTTCTTGGCCGTGTACTTCGGCGTGTGGTTTCCGATCACGATGTCCGGGGTTTCCGGACCTGGTCTCGTGACGGCCGGTGCGGCGAGGGGTTCCTGTGGCACGGGCTGCCTTTCCGGTGGCGTTCGGCTCTGGAACTGGTTGATTCACCAGTGCCTATTCAAGCAGGGGACGGCTGGCTCGGCAGCGCGCCGCACCCCGTGGCGGGCCATGCGGCACCGACGTACCAGGATCGTCGCCGCGCGCCGGGATGGACCACCGCGTCGGTCCGGCCCGCACTGCGGCTGCGCCCAACTGGTTTCGGTGGCAGGCTCACAGAGAACTCTCAGCAAACCATCAGCGGGACCGCAGGAGCCCGCCGGATGATGTGAGCATGGCGGTGAGTGTTCTGACCGAGCGTGGTCGTAGCGGCGAACCCGAGGCACACCTGCTCGTGGTCGAGGACGACCCGAACATCCTGGAGCTGCTCGGGGCCAGCCTGCGCTACGCCGGGTTCGACGTGGACACGGCCATGGAGGGCACCGAGGCGGTGGAGTCGATCCGACGTCGCCGACCCGACCTTGTGGTGCTCGACGTCATGTTGCCCGACATGGACGGGTTCGAGGTGGCGCGGCAGGTGCGTTCCGGGGGTGACCGTACCCCGGTGCTGTTCCTGACCGCCCGGGACGCGATCGAGGACAAGATCCGCGGTCTCACATTGGGGGGCGACGACTACGTCACCAAGCCGTTCAGCCTGGAGGAGGTCGTCGCCCGGATCCGCGCGGTGCTGCGACGCACCCGGGGTGACGTGGCACCACCGCCTCGACTCACGTACGCCGACCTGGAACTCGACGAGGAGACCCGGGAGGTGTTCCGGGACGGCGCCCGGATCTCGCTCTCGCCGACCGAGTTCAAGTTGCTGAGGTACTTCATGGCGAACGCCGGGCGGGTGCTGTCCAAGGCCCAGATCCTTGACCACGTCTGGAACTACGATTTCCGGGGGGATGACGGCATCGTCGAGTCGTACGTGTCCTATCTGCGGCGCAAGGTCGACACCGTCGAACCTCGCCTGATCCACACCCTGCGCGGCGTCGGGTACGTGCTGCGCAGGCCGACCTGACCGAGCATGCGTACGTTCCTGGACCGGATCTCACTGCGCCTGAAGCTGATGGCCGCGGTGCTGGCGCTCGTCGCGGCCGCGTTGACCGCGATCAGCGTGGCGAGTGTCGCGGCGATGCAGGGCTACCTGCACGATCGGGTCGACGGCGAACTGCGTTCGATCGCCGACCAGTTGCTGGCCCAGGTGGAGGAGGGACGCAAGGTCCTGTCGCTTGCCGAGGTGTTCCCGTCGGCGACCGGCACGGTCCGGTTGCCGAGCCCGTACGTGTTCGAGACGCGGGGACCGGACGGCCAGGTGCAGAGCACGTACCCGGAGCGGCACGAGTCGTGGCCCCGGGTTGCCACGGACCCGGACGAGTTGACCGCACGGGCCGGCGAGCCGGATACGGTCCCGGCGGAGAACCGCACGGTTCGCTGGCGGGTGCTGGTGGAGCCGCTGCCGAGTGGTGAGTTCCTCGTGATCGCCGCCAGTCTGGCGGACGTGGACGCCGCGGTGGAGCGGCTGTCGTACCTGAACCTGTTGATCGGCACGGCGGTGCTCGGTCTCGCGGCACTGATCGCGGTGGCGGTGGTGTGGCTCAGCCTGCGTCCGTTGGGTGAGATCGAACGGACCGCTGCCGCGATCGCCGCCGGGGATCTGTCCCGGCGGGTGCCGGATCGGGACCCCCGCACCGAAGTGGGTCGGCTGGCGCGGGTGCTCAATATGACGTTCAACCAGATCGAGACCGCGTTCCGGGCCCGGGTCCGGTCCGAGGCCGCGGCGCGGCGATCCGAGGAACGGATGCGTCGGTTCGTCGCGGACGCGGGACATGAGTTGCGGAGCCCGCTGACCTCGATACGCGGATTCGCCGAGTTGCACCGGCACGGCGCGATCAGTGACCCGGAAGAGACCGCGGCGGTGATGCGCCGGATCGAGGACGAGGCGTCCCGGATGGGCCTGCTGGTGGAGGACCTGTTGCTGCTCGCTCGGCTGGACCAGCACCGTCCGATCGCGTGGGACCCGGTGGACCTGCTGGAGTTGGCGGTGGACGCGGTCACCGCCGCTCGCGCGGTCGCCCCGGACCGCCCGATCGAACTGGTGGTGGGAAGGGGTACGGCGGGCGGTCCTCCGGTGGTGATGGGTGACCAGGCCCGGTTGCGGCAGGTGCTCGACAACCTGGTGCGCAACGCGATGATCCACACACCGCCCGGCACCCGGGTGGAGGTACGGGTTCGCGCCGAGGCGCCGAACGCGATCCTGGAGGTCGCGGACAACGGTCCTGGCCTGGACGAGGACCAGGCAGAGCGAGTCTTCGAACGCTTCTACCGGGCGGATCCGGGGCGGTCCAGGCGGCATGGCAGCTCCGGTCTGGGGCTGGCCATCGTCGCCGCGCTGGCGACCGCGCATGGTGGTCGCGCCGGCGTGGTGACCTCGCCGGGCGCGGGAGCGACTTTCTGGGTACGGTTGCCGCTGGCTCCAGAGGCGGTGCAGCACCCGGAGCCGGAGTCCGCGGCCTCCGAGGCTGGAGTGTCGGACGCGGTGGACGCACCTCCCGCCGCGAACGCGCAGCCGGTGCCTGATCCAGGATCGCGGCCGGCCCGGAGGATCGGCTAGTCGTGCTGCTCAGTGAGTCCTGGTGTCGGCCCGCCGTGTCCTGATGCGGGCTGTGTCCCGCCGACAACTGTCGGCCTGCCGGGCTTTGCGCAAGGTCATAGGCTGGGTCGGCGGCCGGTCGGGTTCCCGGCCAACGTTCAGGCGGCTCCCAGGAGGTCTGAAGGTTCGTGGCGCAACCTGGAATGAGCAAGCGGACACCGAACACCCGGGCGAGGGGGAGACATGACCAGCGGGGAGCCGAGCAGCACACCAGCGGGTGACCGGCCCAGCGAATCCTTCAGTGGCCAGCCTGGGGGGAATTACGGCTCGGCGTTCGAGCCGGTGCGGCCCTCCCAGCCTGATTCGGTGATGGGTGCGGAGTCCGACAACCGCGAGGGCCGCGATGCCCGCGGCGGATATCCGGCGTCCCCGATCTCGGGTTCTGAGGGGCTTGGGGCCGGAGCACCGGCAAGCTATCCGTCCTCGTATCCGCCACCGGGCAACCAGTCCGGGATGCCGTCCTCCGTTGTGCCGCCCGCCGCACCGTCGGGCCAGCCGCAGCAACCGGCGGGATACCCCTCCCCGGGGCAGCCACGCCCGTACCAGGCATGGACCGGTGGCCAGTCCGGGCCGATGCCGCCCGCCGCGGTCGCCCCGGGTGCGTACGGCACCTCGTACCCGTACCAGAGTGGTCCAGTTCCGTACGGGTCACCGCAGTTTCCTGGTGCGGCTCCGCGACAGCCCGGGGGAAGCCGGATCGCCAGGGTGCTGTTCACGACCTTGCTGGTGTTCCTGGTGGCCGTCGGTGGCGGCATGGTCGGTGCGTTGCTGGTTGGCCAAGGGAGCAGTCCCGGCCCTGATGCCTCGATCTCTGGCGGTGACGTGTCCAGCACCCGAGACGATGTGGCGCTACCGGAGATGGCGAGGCGGGTCCAGCCGACGGTGGTCTCCATCGGGGTCCAGACCGCGACCCAGCAGGGAACCGGATCCGGCGTCGTGGTCACCGACGACGGTCTGGTCCTGACCAACAACCATGTGGTCGGTGACGCTGACGAGATCGAGGTGAGGTTCCACGACGGTTCGTCGGAGTCTGCTGAGGTGGTGGAAGCGGATCCGAGCCTGGACCTGGCGGTGGTACGGATCCGAGGCGCTGAGAAGCTGAGGTCCGCGGAACTCGGCGACAGTGCCAAGCTCCGCGTCGGTGACACCGTTGTGGCGATTGGCAGCCCGCTGGGCCTGGAGGGTTCGGTCACTTCTGGGATCGTGAGCGGTCTTGACCGTACGATCCCCGCCCGGGAAGGAACCGGTAGCGGGCGGATCCGCGGTGTGATCCAGACCGATGCGGCGATCAACCCGGGTAATTCAGGGGGACCACTCCTCAATGCGGCAGGCGAGGTGGTGGGGATCAACACCGCCATCGCGACAACCAGCGAGCAGGGCGGCAACATCGGCCTGGGGTTCGCCGTTCCCGTGAACGCCGCGAGAGACCTGCTCAGCAAGGTCGGTAACTAGATCAGAACGTGGCATAGCGGACAAGTGTCGGCGATCACGTCGTCCCGATTTGACGCCGGCGCTCGTTGGGCGTACGTTTCCAACGTCTGCGGGGCACCGGACGGAAGTCGGGGCGCGGTTCGCGGCCTGGAACGGACGGCCTGCAGAAATCCCTCTAGTGAGCGATCTTTCGGTTCTACGTCGTGCCGTCGAAGACGGGGCGCGAAGTTGACGCCGGGAGGGCCACTCGGTAGAGTGGGGGAGTTGCCCCAATCGTGAATCCGTTAGCTGCGGGTTTGTGGTTGGTGTGGTGTGTGTTCTTTGAGAACTCAACAGGGTGTTTTGTTTGCCAGTGCATTAGTGCAGTTTGTGTGTTTTTGTGCTTCTGTTGATTTTTGCTGGGATTGTTTGCTGGCATGCTGGGGTGGCTTGTTTCCCCTTTGTGGGGGATGGGTTGTCTGGGTGTGTTGGTTTCTCTGGATTTTGTTTTTTGTTGGAGAGTTTGATCCTGGCTCAGGACGAACGCTGGCGGCGTGCTTAACACATGCAAGTCGAGCGGAAAGGCCCTTTCGGGGGTACTCGAGCGGCGAACGGGTGAGTAACACGTGAGTGACCTGCCTCCATCTTTGGGATAACCCCGGGAAACCGGGGCTAATACCGGGTATGACTTCCTGCTGCATGGCGGGGGGTGGAAAGCGTTTAGCGGATGGGGATGGGCTCGCGGCCTATCAGCTTGTTGGTGGGGTAATGGCCTACCAAGGCGGTGACGGGTAGCCGGCCTGAGAGGGCGACCGGCCACACTGGGACTGAGACACGGCCCAGACTCCTACGGGAGGCAGCAGTGGGGAATATTGCACAATGGGCGGAAGCCTGATGCAGCGACGCCGCGTGAGGGATGACGGCCTTCGGGTTGTAAACCTCTTTC
>DASUSI010000055.1:0-38877 GCA_036375165.1 Micromonosporaceae bacterium
GATCGGCACAGCAGGCAGTTCAACGGGAATCTCGTTCTTGGGCCGCAAACGGAACACGACCACCTGGCGGAGGGTATTTGGGTCGCCTGATTCATGTGCCTCGGTGAAGTGATGGTCAACGAGCTCGAACGTCCCGAGGTAAGTCACGAACGGACTTTCAGCAAGGAAACCCTCCAGGCTCCGTCCGTCCTTCGTATGGTTCAGGATTGCCCGATTGCCCTTTATGAGCCGCTGATCGCCGTGCTGACCTTCTCCCACGTAGTTGTAAAGCCCGTCGTCGTCCATACCGTCGTAGTAGCCATGACGGTGACCCGCCACCGGATCAGTAAAGAACATCACTGCTGGAAAATTTGCCAGCGGCGCAATGCCGCCCTGCCGCGAACCACCAAACAGGTCATGGATCTCGCGACGCCGTCGCCGCTCGCCCGGAACCAGTCCATCGAACATCCGCACACCTCTCTCATGGGGATCCCAGGCAGAGGTTCCCAGATCCAGGTGACTACGGCTAGTGTTCTCAGCTAACTCGGGGACGTGGCTGAGACAAGGTGACCCGAGCCAGCAGCACAGCAGTGTTAGCGAACGTCCTGCTGCCTTTGAAGTACCTCTTTGAGCATCGCTCGCTCGTCGTCCACATCGACGGACGAGCCATGCAGCTCCGCCAGGAGTTCGGCGAGGGACCAGGTGGTCAGGTTCCCGTAGCGAGCGGCATACAGACCCACTTCAGTGATCCCGTGAGCGTGCGAGAAATCCATGAGCGCGTAGCAGACGATCTGCCATAGCTCTTCGCGTTTCAGTGAGGCGTACCGTGTTCCGTCAGCGCGATCACTGCCGACTGAGGTCTTGAGGTCCAGGAGGAGCCCACCAACGATCAGATCCACATCCGCCTTGAGTAGCTGGGAGCCGTCGAAGGTTGGACCGAGGACCCACTCGTTCCGCCGTCGCATCAACTCAGGCAACAACCTCTCATCGGCAAGCTTCTTCACTGGGCCGGTTACTGACTATGAAGCGGACCAGCCAGTCGAAGGAGGTCCCAAGCGTGCCTGGGTTCGCGCTGCCGGAGGCAACAATTATCGGACCGACGCCCTCGCGATAGCGGCGATAGACCTCTTTCTGGTTCGGATACCTGGCGCCGAGGTGACGGCGGAGCAGAGAGGTGGATGTTCCAAGTGCCTGCTTGAGATTTGCAAACGAACGGTTGGTCGACATGCCGATAATGATCGCCTGGGGCTCGGACACCCTAGCCACCCGGTGCGACCAGCGGCATGTTCGCTTGGCTGACACCGGCGTGGCTCGGCTGCTGCTACAGGTCGAACCTTCCGTCTTTGACACTGCCCACGAAGGCTTCCCAGTCGGCGTGGCTGAAGCTGAGGATGGCACCGGACGGGTTCTTGCTGTCGCGGACCAGGACGAGGCCGGTCTCGCGCGCCAGGTTGCCAGCAACTTCGACGCAGTTGGAGTTGGAGTTGCTCCGTGTGCTCTTGCGCCAGATGGCACCGATCAGATCAGCCATAGTCCTGTAACCCCCTCACGGTCTTCGATCCAATGTCCACTGTCGCGCTCGGAAAAGCAACGGGTGGCCAGCCCGGCGACAGGCCGGACTGGCCACTCTCGGACAAATCAAGCCGAGGGCGCCCCGGCGTCGGTTGACCCGCCACAACTCACTTCAGGTCGAAGTCGCCGTCCCTGATGCCGGCCACGAACGTCGTCCACTCGTTGGGGGTGAAGACGAGGGCTGGGCCATCAGGGTTCTTGGAGTCGCGGACGGCGACGATGCCGGGCAGGTTGCCGGCCACTTCGACGCAGTTCGCGTTGGAGCTGCTTCTGCTGCTCTTGCGCCACACGGCTCTGGTCAGATCACTCATTCTTGTCGAACCTCCTCGCTGCTTGGTCGATCCACTCTCGCGATGCCTCCTCGTCGAGAGCTCTTGCTTCAAGGTTTCTAAACGCTGCCCGGTACTCGCGGACCTGGTGCTTCTGGTCCAGGTACACGTCACCGCACAGGCCATCCAGGTAGACAGTCGTCGGCTCGACATCCCCGTTCGCGGGCGAGAAGAACAGGATCTCAAAAGATCCACTCAGGACGCCTTGGTGGATGCCGGCGTCGAAGGGCACTACCCGGACCCTCACGTTCGGCCATTCACTTACGTCGTTGATGTGTCGCAACTGTTCGGCCATGACGGTCGGCCCGCCGACAGGTCGCCATAGGACTGCTTCGTTGATGATGATCTCGAGAGTTGGCGGCGCTGGCGTCTTACGCCTCAGAACCGCTTGCCGGGCCAGCCGTACCTGCACGCGGCGTAGGGTCTCTGCCTCGTCGCGGTCCTCAACCGAGGAGATCACCACAGTGGCGTAGTTCTTGGTCTGAAGTAGACCCGGAACCAGCTCCGGCTCGTACCAGAGCAACCGGGTGACGGTGGCTTCCAGGTCAACGTACAACTCGAAGTTCTCGGGGATGACGTCCCCATACGCGTGCAGCCAACCCTTGCTCTGCGTCTCCTGAGCGAGCCCGACCATGCAGGATCGTGTCTCGTCGTCAACCCCGTAGAGCCGCGCGAGATTCTCAACCAACCCACGGTGGTACCGCACGCGTGGGTCGCCCTTCTCGATCCGCCACAGCGTCGGCTTGGACGCGTACTGCTGTGCGACCACCTCCTCAACGGTCATACCTGCCAGTTCCCTGTGGTGACGCAGGAGTCGGGCGAGCCTGCGACGTGGGACGGACGTACCGGGTGAACGTTCGGCCACGGGCCCTCACCTTCGCTTGCGTTTCAGCTTTAACACGCTCGTAGTTCATTCTTTAACACCGATCGGCCGGGCACAACACACTGGACAGATGAACCCATGGATGAACGTTGCTTCCAACGTTCTCGACAACTATGGTCAAGGCGTGGCGTTGATCGCTCGGGCCGTACGCCCGCTCGGGGATCCCATGTCCGAAGAGCGATCGACGTCACGTACCGCAGAGCCGGGTTCGCCTTGCCTGGCCCGGCTCTCCGGCCCTTGCGGGATTGGCTTCCCGCAGGGGAACGGCGGGGTGGGGGCAGCTGACGAGCCGCCTGCCCGTGGAGTGGTTCAGTTCCGCCACGGGTGGGCCTGGACGACGCTGCCCCCACCCCGCCGGGCACCACACCAGGGGCGGCGTCCACCACGGACACCACCCCCACACCGGAGCCACAAAGGAGTGCGATGTCCGGCGTACTGACCCTCAAGGCCAATGAACCACCGGCCACCTGGCCGCCGCCCACCCGTTTCGCACCGCCCGACCCGTACCCACTGCGGTCCTTCCTGTTCTGCGCGACCTGTGACCAGCCGTTCTTCCCGTCACCGCAGCCCGATGGCAGCCGCGCGTACCGCAGCCGCTGCGGCTGCCGCCTGCACCCGCTCGACGCCGGCCAGACCGAACGCCGCGTCTACACCGAAGCGCTACGCCGAGCATTCGGACCGACCGCGATCGCCACGACCAGCGACTGCCTCGCCGCTATCGCCGCCCGGCTGTTCGCCCGCGTCAGCCTCGGACCCACCCCCGACGACATCGCCTTCATTCCCCGGATCTGACCCGGATCCCGGCTTCAAAGGAGCTTCCCCATGACCGTTCAGACCCTCAGGACCGCCACCGTGAACCGGCTACGGCGCATCGTCGCGACCGGCGACCGTGACCAGGCCCCCGAGCTGCCGTTGCGCGCCAAACTGTTCCTGATCACCCACCACGACAAGACCGGCCAGCGCCACATCGACCAGCGCGGCCTCGAACTCGGCCTCGCCGGGGCGGTCCTGCTGGACCTCGAGCTCGCGAACAAGGTCCAGATCGGATGGCGGTGCGACGCCCGACACGGCACCTGGCAGCAGGACCCCGGTCGGATCACCGTCCTCAACGCCGACCCGACCGGCGACCCGATCGCCGACGCCGCGCTCGTCGCCCTGTGGCGCAGGGACATCCCGAACACCGTCAAGGACTTCGTGAACCAGTTCGCGACCACCGACCTGTACGAACGGATACGCGCCGACCTGGTCGCCGCCGGACTGCTGCGCCGTACCACCCGACGCCGGTTCCGGCTGTTCCGCCACGACATCTACCAGGCCGTCGACCCCAGACTCCCCTACCGGGTACGCGCCGCGATCCGCAATGCCGCCGCCCAGTTCCGGCCCGACGACCCCGACTACCACACCCTCGCGCAGGCCGGCCTGATCACCGCGCTCGGGCTCACGCCGTACCTCTTCCCGCCCGACATGCCCACATCCCGCCTCCAGCAGCGGTTCCACCACATCGCGAACAGCCGGCCCGACCCGACCGTACGGGACGTCGCCACCGCGATCAGCCCACACCGCAGCCGGCGCGCCCTGGCAAGCCGGCGTACCGGAGAGCAACCGGGACTTCACAGCTGGTAATTCAGGGTCAGGAGCGGGTGCCGACCCAGTGCTCCAGCACCGACTCGGACGGATCCACCCGCTGGGCGGGTTCGCCGGCCCAGGCCACGTACCCGTCCGGGCGTACCAGGGCTGCGGCACCGTCGATGGTGGTCGGGTCATACCTGATCCGGCCACCCCAGCCGTCCGCGCTGCCGTGCGGGCTCAGCAGCAGGAACCGTCCCGGGCGCAGTGCCCGGTGCAGCCGGGTGCCGTCCGGCAACGCGATGTCCGGGGCCCGAGTGCCGACCAGGCGGTGCGCCCCACGGGGTCGGGGATAGCGGACCCCGATCCCCGACAGGCATCCAGTGAGTTTCCGCGCCACCGGCGGCACGCCCAGCCCGGCCCGGCCCGCCGCTTGACGTACCGCACGCCCCAGCCGCGACCTGGCCAGCAACAGCCGCAGCATCACCGACGAGGACCGCAGCACCTCCCTCGCCACCGGCCGCCGCTCGGCGGTGTACCCGTCCAGCAGCCGGTCCGGGGCACCGCGTACCACCCGGGCGAGCCGCCAGCTCAGGTTGGCCGCGTCCTGGATCCCCAGGTTCATGCTCTGGCCACCGGCCGGGGAATGCTGGTGTGCGGCGTCCCCCACCAGCAGCACCCGCCCCGCCCGGTATGTGACGGCGAGCCGCCCGTCCGCACCGAACCGTGACGTCCAGCGCGGACTGTTGATGCCGTAGCTCCGGCCGTGGGCCCGGCGCAGCACCGAGACCAGGTGCTCCAACTCGACCGGTACGCCCGGCGACATCCGGGACGCCCGCTCGTCCCAGGCGATCACCCGCCACCACCCGTCCCCGTACGGGGCGAGCGTGGCGAAGGCACCGTCGCCACCGTCGCTTCGCAGCAGGCCGGGCGGTGGTGGGTCACCCAGTCTCACATCGGCGAGCATGATGCTGCGCAGGAACCGTTCGCCGGGGAACGGCACGCCGACCGCCTTCCGTACCGCGCTGTGCGTCCCGTCCGCGCCGACCAGGTAACTCGCCCGGTACGCCAGTTCGCCACCGTCGGTACGGGCGAGCACGGTGACGCCGTGGTCGTCCTGGTCGACGGCGATCACCTGGGTCCCGTACTGGATCTCGACGCCGAGGCTTCGGGCCCTGCCTTTGAGCGGGGTGTCCACGTGGTACTGCGGGGTGACCAACACACCCTGGTAACGGCTGGGCAGCCGGGACAGGTCGACGTCCACACCGTCGCAGAGTTCCATCGCGGTGGCCCAGCCGGTCTGGGAACCGAGGACGGCGTCCGCGACTCCGCGCGCTTCCAGCAGTTCGAGAGTACGGGCGTGTACCGCGAACGCCCTGGTGGCGGTGGGGTCGTGCTCGCCACGCCGCTGTTCGAGGACGGTGACCTGGACTCCAGACTCCGCCAGGTCTCCCGCGACGGTCAGTCCGACCGGGCCCGCACCGACAACGACCACGTCCGGCATGGACGCCTCCTCAGTCTGGCGTTGTCTTCACCTGATATCACGAGTGAATGGGGGATCCCGCAGTGGGAATCTCACCGCCGCTATGGTCCGCCATGCGCCTCCCGGCCCGTCGCCCGTCGTCGGGTGGCCTCCACAGCGGACGGTCCACCATCGAACCGGGGAGCTGTCCCTCCAAAGGGTAACTCGGATATGACGTATCGTGTCCGGAAGATGTAGACGGGCGGTGACCGCGCCGTCACCATGTCGTCGCCGCCCGGGACCTGGGACACCGTCACAGATGTGGGAGGACAACGCGGATGGCATGGCAGCGGCTCGTTGACGACTTCGCAGGTACCGAGGGGGTTGACGTCACCGTGCTGCTCAGCCGGGACGGGCTACCGCTCGCCGCCTCGACCGGGATCAGCCCTGACGACGTCGACCAACTCGCGGCGATCGCGAGCAGCCTGCACGGCCTGGCCCGTAACGCGGCCGATCGGTTCGGCGGACTGGGAGCGGGGGTACGCCGGACAGTCGTGGAGATGCACACGGCGGCGGGCGCCAGCCGGTTCCTGCTCGTCGCAGTGGCCGGAAACGGCGGCCTGCTGGCAGTGCTCACCTCGCCGAACGCCGACCTGGGCGAAGTGGCGGGCGAGATGGCCGGGCTCGCCCGGCAAATCTGCGGTGGCGTCGCGATCCGTCAACGCGCCCACGCCGCACTGAACGGCGTCCGGCCCGGGGACACCGGGGACACCGCCAATGTCGACAAAGCAACCCAGCCCACCCAGGTTGCGGGAGAAACCCCGAACGGGGCCAGCGGTGGGGACGCTACCGGGAATGCCGCCGGCAACGGAATGCCCGTTCCACTCGGAGGCGCGTGACACTCCCGGTAGGGGAAGGGGCGACGTTGGCTACCGCACCGCCACCCCCGGTCTGATCTACGCGTTGCTCGCCGCCCGCTCGATGAACCGGTCCACCCGCTCCGGGGTGACGAGGCTCGGCCACGCCTGGCGTCCGTTCTCGTACAGGCGGGCGAACGCGTCCGCGGCTGGCTTGTTGGACGCGCAGGAAATCAGCAGCTTGACGACCTGCGCCGGGGTATCCCCCAGTGCCAGGTTGTTCCACCGCACCACAGGCTCGGCCAGCTCCCACTGCTGCCGTTCCCATTCCTTGACGAAGATCTCGTCGAAAGCCAGATCGGCGGCAATGGCTTCCGCGAGCGCTCCCGCGCAATTCGAGGTGAGATTGGCGCCCTGCCCGATGAGCGGGTCGACCGTGGTCACGGCGTCGCCCAGGCCGACGACGTACTTCCCCGGTGTCACCTCGGCCCACGGCCGCCGGACCCGCAGTTCCACACCACCCTGCAGAATGTCCACGGGACGGGTCAATGCGAACTTCGCGTCGTCGATGGGCGTGAAAGAATCGGCTTCCACCGACCGCAGGAACTCCAGCAGCGGACCTGTCAGGCTCTCAAGATTCGAGCGGTAATCGCGTTGCACCAATTCTTGCCACGGCCCGCCGAGCGTGGCACCGATCAAAATCACGGTCTTCACACCGCCGGGCGTCCACATCGGAGCGATGAACAGTCCACCCCGATTCGGGGCGATGGTCAGGCTGATCGATGGGGGGTCCGACACCGCGACCCCGTCGAACAGGCCTACCAGCAGTGCCCGCTGCGCCTTGCCCAGCGACTCGCCCGCCACTTCGGGGAACAAGCTCGCCAACGGGTCGCGCCCACCGGTCGCCACCACGGTCAGGTCGTGGCCCTCCACCACCGGGGCGAAGTTGTCGGGGCTCACCCGGCCGTGCCGGATGACACCGCCGCGGGCCTGGTACGCCTCGACCAGGCTCGGGATGTACAGCCGGAAGTCTGTGATGTGCACCGGCCCCACCAGGTCGCCGCGGAACCTCAGCGCCGGCTCCACCCGGACGTTGTAGTAGAAGCATTTCGGGTCGAAATCGCAGCCAAAGCCGTCAATGCCCAGAGACTGCTCCCGGCTTATCGTCTCGTGGAATCGAACCACTGTGTGTGACGGCGGACGTACTATCAGTGATAGAGAGTCCGCAAATTCGGGCCGTACGCGGAGCCCGCAGCGGGCCCGGTGGGCGCCATCGCAGGCGACCCCGCCGTCACCCGAGCAGCAGATCGGTACGGGTCACGGTGATCACCGTGAGCAGCACCAGCACCACGGCGGCGACCGCCACCTGCACGGGGGTCCGCTGGCCGCGTGGCGCGTACGCGAACCCGAGCGCCACCAGGCCACCGGTCAGCAACCCGCCGACGTGGCCGACCAGGCTGATGTTCGGGATGAAGAGCACCATCGACAGGTTGGCCACGATCAGGAAGATCACCGCGCGGTTGTCCCGGCCCAGCCTGCGGTTGACCACGAAAAGCGCGGCGAACAGCCCGAAGATCGCCCCTGACGCGCCCGCTGTGAGCGCGAACGGCTGGAACACGTACGCCGCGACGCTGCCCCCGAGCCCCGCGATCAGGTACAGCGCCAGGAACCGGGCCGGACCCAGCGCCCGTTCCAGATATTGCCCCAGGATCCACAACGCCCACATGTTCAGCAGCAGGTGTACCACGCCGAAGTGCAGGAACATCGCGGTCAACAACCGCCAGTACTCGCCCGTGGCGACCCCGAACAGCGCCCCGTTGTCGCCGAGCCGGGCCAACCCCACCACTGCCCCCCAGATGTGCAGCGGCGTCGCGCCCCCGCGCAGTGAGCCGGCCGCGTTCGCCCCGGCGGTCGCGGCCGCCAGCAACAAGACCACGGTATTCATTCCAACCAGTGCCTTGGTGACGTTGCCGTGCTGCCCGGCCAGGGTGCCACCGAAGGCGGTACGGGGAACCCGTGCGGTACGCCGGGCCTCGGCGACGCACTCGGGGCAGTGGAAACCCACCGCCGCGTCCCGCATGCACTCTGGGCAGATCGGCCGGTCGCAGCGGGTGCAGCGAACGTACGTCTCACGCTCAGGGTGGCGGTAGCACGCCGGTGTGCCGACATGACGCTGTTCTTGAGTCATCAGACGCCCTTCGCTGCACCCACGGTACGGCGATCAAGCCTACTTCGGTCAGGGGATCCGCTGGATCCGGATCTTGCCGGGACCGCCCCTATTCCCGGGTGATCTCCACCCGCTGGATCACGACGTCCTCGACCGGCCGGTCACCCGGGCCGGTCTTGGTCGTGGCGATGGAGTCGACCACGCGTTTGGAATCGTCGTCCACCACCTCACCGAAGATCGTGTGCTTGTAGTTCAGCCAGTCGGTGCTGGCGACGGTGATGAAGAACTGGGACCCGTTGGTGTTCGGACCGGAGTTCGCCATCGCGAGCAGGTACGGGCGGTTGAACTGCAACTCCGGGTGGAACTCGTCGGAGAACCGGTAGCCGGGCCCGCCCCGCCCGTCGCCCTGCGGGTCACCGCCCTGGATCATGAAGTTGGGGATCACCCGGTGGAAGATCGTCCCGCTGTACAGCGCCCCGACACCGGGCTGGTAGGTGCGGGGGTCAGTCCACTCCTTGGTTCCGTCCGCCAGCCCCACGAAGTTGCTCACGGTCTTGGGCGCCTGGTGCTCGAACAGCCGCACCCGGATCTTCCCGGCGTTGGTGTGCATCGTGGCGTACAGGTCGTCAGCCAATTCTCTCCTCCTCGGTTATCCCGCGGCGTTCATCCTGCCACGCTGATTTCCGGTGCTTTGTACCCAGTACGTACTGGCCGACTCGTCCCCCGCGCCGGCCAGTGCGCGGGCCCTCGGACAGCCGCCCACGCCGCGGATCGTCCCAAACCCTGGCCGGCCCGCGTTTCAGCAGGGCAGGTCACCGGGAACGGGCAGGAAGACAGGCGTGACCACAGGAGGTGGGACACAATGCTGGGACGTACCAAGGAGAAAGTCACCGAAAAGCGTATCGGCGGTGAGTTGCACGAGGGCCTCGATCACTTCAGATCTGCCGCGTCGCTCGCCGCGGGACGCGCCGCCGAACGGATCGCTCCGGCTGTTGACTCCGCACGGGCAAGCACCAGGGAGATCGTGGCACCACGGGTCGAGCACGCCCGGGAAGCGGCAAGCCGGGCATGGGAGACACGGATGCAACGTTCCGCGCAAGCCACGAAGAAGCAGGCGAGGTCAGCCGAGAAACTGTCCCGTCGGGCCCGCCGGAAGGCCCAGCGGGCCAGCATGGACGCGAACCGGCTCGGCCGCAGGGCGGCCGTGAGACGACGCGCCACGGATGTCGCACCGCCACGTCGCGGGCGCTGGATGCTCGGCGCGCTCGGCGTCGGCGCGGCACTGGGCGCGGTCAGTGCGATGGTCCGCAAGCGCAAGGCACCTGAGTGGGAAGATTACGAACCGATGGAGCGTGGCGACGCCGTCGAAGAGAAGGTCACCGACATGGAAGCCGCCAGGCGTAGGACCGGAACCGTGGTCGAGACGCCCGGACCGGGCCAGGCCGGCGAGCCACCCGGGCGGCACTACGCGGGCGAGCCGGACCTGGGACCGCCCGCGCCTCCGGTAACCGGCCCGACTGTGGAGCCGAGTTCAGTACGCACCCCCGAGGACCGTCCGCCCGGCATGTGAGGAGACCACTGCCTCAGGGTTGACGTCGAGCTGCCGGGGAGCCGATCGGCTCCCCGGCATCGGGTGTGCCGGGGCTTCGGGTCACAACCAGCCGGAGCGGCGGAACAGCCGGTACAGCACCACGGCGCAGAGCGCCATCAACCCGATCACCAGCGGATACCCGTACTTCCACTGCAACTCCGGCATGTGGGAGAAGTTCATCCCGTAGACCCCGGCGATGCCGGTCTGCACCGCGGCGATCGCGGCCCACGCGGCAATCTTGCGCATGTCGTTGTTCTGGTCGACCGTCACCTGCGCCAGACGGGCCTGCAGGATCGAGTTCAGCAGGTCGTCGAACGTCGAGAGCTGCTCGATCACCCGGGACAGGTGGTCCGCGACGTCCCGGATGTAACGCCTGACCTCCTTGGGTACGCCGGGCACCTGGCCGCCCACCAGCGCGGTGAGCGGACGCTGCAACGGGTACACCGCCCGCTTGAACTCCACCAACTCCCGCTTGAGCTGGTAGATCCGCTGGATGTCGGCACCGCCTTCCCGGCTGAACACCCGGTCCTCAAGCTGGTTCACGTCCTCTTCGATGGACGCGGCCACAGCCAGGTAGATGTCGACCACCCGGTCGCACACGGCGTGGAACACCGCCCACGGTCCCTGCGCCAGCAGGTGGCTGCGGGCTTCCAGGTCGCTACGCACCGGAGCCAGCCGGCAGGCGTCCCCGTGCCGTACCGAGATCACGAACTGCGGACCCAGGAACAGCATCACGTTCCCGGTCTCGACCACGTCAGTGCTTTCGGTCAGCTCCCGGTGTTCCAGATACCGGGCGGTACGCAGCACCGCGAACGTCACCTGTTCGTAACGCTCCAGCTTCGGCCGCTGGAACGCCTTGATCGCGTCCTCCACCGCCAGCTCGTGCAACCGGAACGTGACCGCGATGTCCGCGAACTCCGCCGGGCTCGGCTCGTGCAGCCCGATCCACACGAACGCGTTGTCCCGTTCCCGGGCCCGCGCCAGCGCGTCGGCGTGGCTCCACTGCCCCGGCTGGCGAGCCCCGTCCACGTAGAGGGCACAGTCGACCACACCACTGCGGCCGTCCCCAGCGGCATCCGCCGAGGACGGCACGTGGCTACGCGGCAGCATCCGGGACATCGCCCGTACCGGTGCCCGCAGCGCACGGCTCAGCGACCGGTTCGCGTCACGGTCAGTCATCTGGACACCCCCTCTTGACGGTACGTCCTGACAAGGGGTGGCGCCGGGGGGCCGACCCGGGTACGGGGAGTCCAGTCGGCCCCCCGGCGCCATGGGGGCGGGGGGTAAGGCTCAGGGGCCCAGCCGCCCGGCCGGGCTGTCGCCATGGGTTCACGGCATCAGGCAGTATTACACGCGACCCGGCGACGATTCGAGACCGGAAAAGTGTACGACTCAGGATCCGTGCGCTTGACGGCACCCCGTCCCGGGGTATCCGCTTCGCACCGGCAGCAAAGCCGACCGTCCACGACCGGCGGAATGTCCACTAGGGACCGCCCACCCGGCTGTAGGCCGTGACCAGAGAGCTAGGTGGCCTGTGCGAGCGGCTCGAAGCCGTCGCCGGCCACCCGGTGCGCGGTCACAGCGCCGATGACGCCCTTGAGCCGAGCCGGCATCGTGGTCACCGGACCGATACCGTGCCTTGCCCGGGCGAACGCCCCCGGTCCGATCTGGATCTCATCGGGACCGGCGAGGTCGCACAGTCGCTTGGCGAGATTGACCGGCCGCCCCCACACCCCGAACTCGGCCACCTGCCAGGACGGCGTCACCAGCACCTCGCCGTACTCGATACCGACGTGGACCGGAAGCCGCGACGGATGGCTACGCCCGGCGGTCACCAGGGCGAGGCCGGCGCGAACCGCCCGGACCGCCTCGTCGCCACGAACGAAGCGCACTCCGAACACCGCCATGAACCCGTCACCCAGCACCTGCTGGATCTCCCCACCGTTCACATGAACAATGTCGACCAGTTCATCCAGGAACGGACGTACCAACTGATAGACGATCTCCGGTTCTACCGTCTCGACCAGGCGGGTGAAGCCGCTGATGTCGGCGAAGAGCACGGCGACCCGCCGCCGCGCCGAGGCGTCGCGGTGGGACTGCCCAGGCAGCACGCGCAGCTGATGTCTTGCGGCATCCACGCACTGTCAGAGGGCGCAGAGCCCGGCGGTGATACATCCGGGATGCCATCTCACGCCGCGCCGTGGGCGTTGAAGGTGCACCAATTGACGTAACTGGCGGGATCGTCGCGGTCAAGTTCCTCCCGGGCCTCGTACAGGGCACGCGCCAGGGTTCGGCCCTTGATCAGCCGCTCGTGCAGCCCGCACATGAGATCCACAGCGGCAACGTCCGGCACCGCCGCGACACTGGCCACCACCCCCGCGGTGCCCCGGGCCAGCACGGCGCTGACAAATCCGAGCACCTCGTCGCCGTCGTAACTGACGTCCGCACCAGACTGGCACGACGCGAGCACCAACCGGCGCGGCGCCACGCCCCGGGACGCCAACTCCTGCACCGTCAACGGCCCGTCGCTCAGTATCAGTGAGGAGAACATCGGATTGTCCGAACGCAGCCACCCGTGGCACGCGAAGTGCACCAGATCCGCGCCGTCGAGCAGCCGCAGCACGGCCTGCGCCGTACTGTCCGGCGGGGTGATCACGGTGGCCTGCGGGTACAGCTCACCGAGCCTGCGCACCTCGGTCGCCGCACCCCGCAGGTACGGCCCCTCCACCAGCACGGCCGCCCCGGTGCCGGCGGTCCGACCGGCCGCCTCGCGGCTACGCGCCCAGAAGTACGCCGACGGAGCCAGCGACACCGGACCATCGGCGAGCGACGACCACGGGACACTGTGGAGTTGTCCCACCGGAACCACCACCAGTTCCGCGTCTGGCGCCAGTCGCAACGGTTGTACCAGCAGGTCCTTCAGTTTCCGGACCCGGAGAACCGCGCTGAGCCGGGCGGCCTCCAGGGAGGACTCCGGTCGCGGCTGGGTCAGACGGCGCAGCGCGAACAACAGCGCCCGCACCTGGTCCAGCACGGCCTCGATGGGACCAAGCTCCACCAGCCGGCTACGCCGGGGTTCGACAGCGACCGCGATCAGCCGGTCACCGAGCAGGCCGTACTCGACAAGAACCCGGCCGGCGAGGGAGTCACGCAGCGCTGGCAGAAGCAATGTGGCTGGCACATGGCTGTGCGGTGCCCGACCGTGCCAGGTGGCCCGCCGGATCCGGTTCTCGATCGTGAGCTGCCGGTTCAGCAGGGACGGCGATACGGTCGCCCCGCGATCGGCCTGCTGGCCCAGCATCGCCAACTCGGCATGCACCGCCCGCAACGCGTCCAGATCCTCCTCGATGTCCGGGGTGGCGGGCGGTTCGACGGTGAGCAGGGCGGCAGCCCTGGTGCGTTCCATCCAGTCGAAGACGCGGCGCGGTGTGCCGTCCCGTACCACCACGTCAAGCCCGACCTGACCGAGTTCCGCGCCGTGTCCGGACGCCAGGGCGCGCAGTTCAGCGGTGGGCAGGGCGGCACGATGCCGGGCGAGGTCGTTGAGCCCGCTGCGGCAGTGTCGCAACACCACGACGTCCCGCCGCCGTAACCGGGCCGCCATGGCAGCCGCCACGTGGCCGCGCAGCCGTACCAGCACCGGATTGCCCTGCGAGAGGTCCGCCGCCCGCTGAAACGCCTCGGCCGCGTCCCGGGCACGGCCCAGGCTGGCGGCGATGCGCCCGGCGACCGCGTACGCGTCCACAGCGGTCGACCAGGTGCCCAACGACTCCAGCAACCGCGACACCCGCCGCGCCTCCCGCAGGTCCGCCGCGGTCCCGGCACCGGCTCGCAACCGGGCTTCAGCCTTCACGAGTTCGGCACGGGCCTTCCACGCGCCCCGGCCCTGCCGCGCGAACTCCCCCGCCGCGACCCGTGATGCCACTTCGGCCTCGGCGAGGTCCCCGGACAGCATCGCCAGCTGGGCGATCCGAAGCTCCGCCTCGGCACCCATCAACGGCACCCCGCTGCGCCGGAACACGTCGGCGGCCGACCGGGCGGCCATGCTCGCTTCCGGAATCAACCTCAGGTCCATCAGCGCGTCGGCGTACTCGACGAAATGCTCTCCCATCGGCAGCCCGGCGGCCTCGTGGGCCCGGCCCGCGGCCTCGAACAGTCGCAGCCCCTCGGCCAACCGCCCGGAGTGCGTGGTCACCCAGGCGCGGGTCTCCAGCACCATCGCCACCAGTGCCGGACCCACCTCCTCCGCCAGCCGGGCCGCGTCGTCGAGGCGCTTCAGCGCCTCCCCGTGCCGGCCGTGCTGGGCGTCGATCATCGCGAGGTTGTTACCCGCGATCACCCGGATCCGGCGTGGCGTGGCTTCGCTGGAAAGCAGGTCGAGATAACTGGTGGCGGCGGCCTTGAGCCGGCCGATGTTCTGGTGCAGCACCGCCTGCTGGAACGCCGACTCGGCCGCCTGGTCCGGGGAAACCAGCCTGGCCGCACTATCCAGGTCCCGTTGCGCGGCTGCCAGCCGGCCCAGCTCCTGGTTGACCGCCGCCCGACTGGTCAGCACGTCCGCCAAGGGCTGGTCGAGACGGTGCCGGCGGGCGATTCGGGCCGCCTGGTCGAGCAGCCGCTTGGCGTCCGCGGCGGCGAGCCGGGCCCGCTGCGCCCACGCCATCGCCCGCAGTGCCAGCACCAGAGCTTCCGGGTTTCCCGCCTGCCGGGCGCGCTGCACCAGCCCCGCCGCGACCGGTGCGAAACGCTGGGGATCCGCCACCACATCCTCATAGACACGTTTGGCGCGTATCACGAGGGCGGCTGGTGTCTCTTCTCTTTGCAAGGCACCACATTCCGACGCGGACGGCACCGCACGATCGCCAGTGAGGCGTCGCCGCAGTCATCAGAGAAGCCGGGATGGTTATGAATCTCAACGACGCGCCCCTGGGCCACGCCTTCGAGGGTGACTATCCGGAAAATTACGGTGATCTTACGCGGCGGTATCAGCAGATACTACAGCGCCAGGTCGACGAACTCGACAGGACGAGTTCGAGTTCCGGGCCGGCGGAGATCCTGGGGATCCTCAAGGGACGCCGCAGTGCCCGCGACGACCTCGCGCAGCTTGAAATCCGGTCCCGGGCCGACGGCTCCGCCAGCCTGCTGGGTCGCGGCGAGATCGTCATGCCCGCCAAGTCGTGCGAGGCCGAGGGAGTGGCCGACCTGATGCGCTCGCGGGGCTTCACCGAGCGGACCCCACACACCGACTACGTACGGTGGCGGCAGCCGACCAGGTTCCGGGACGGTGTCGAGCGGCTGCTCGAGGAGTGCTCCGCGCTCGGAGCCGAAAGCTGGCCCAACTACGTGGCGACCCTGGCAGCGGTGGGCAAGGGGATCGGCGGGCCGGAGCCGGTACCCGGACCGGGCAGCTTCGCCGACTACCGGATCCCGACGGCACCGGAGTACCACACCGGTCCGGGCCCACGTGTGGCGGTGATCGACACCGGGATTCCCAGCCTGGATCCGGACGGCGGCCACCCGGGGATGCGGCGCGGCGACGCATGGCTCAGCGATATCCCCCGCACCGACAGCAACCGTGACCTGCTCGACGACCTTCCGGCCGGCCCTGACGGCTCTCTCGACTTCCACGCGGGACACGGAACCTTCGTCGCGGGAATCATCCAGCGGGTGGCGCCCGGAGCCGACATCCAGGTCTACCGGGCGGCCGACAGCGACGGGTTCGCCACCGACGGCGACATCGCCAACGCCCTGCTGCAGGCGGTGGACGACGGTGCGCGGATCGTCAACCTGTCGCTGGGCGCCCGGACCGCCGACGATCGGCCACCCCGCGCCATGGCGACGGCGGTCCGGGACATCCGGCGTAAGTCCGGCGATGACGTGGTGATCGTCGCGGCGGCCGGGAACTACGGTGACAAGTCCCGCTGCTGGCCGGCCGCGCTGGACGGGGTCGAGGCCGTGGCCGGCCTGACCGCACAACTGGCTCCGGCGAGCTGGTCGAGCTGCGGCGAACACATCCGGTTCTCCACAGTGGCGGAGGGAATCCGATCCACGTTCGTCACCGGCCGGGAGTCTCCGGTGTTCGACCCGGAACCCGAGGAATTCCCGCAAGACGCCTGGGCACTGTGGAGCGGCACCTCGTTCGCCACCCCGCAGATCGCCGGTGCGGTGGCCCGGATCTGTCACGAACTTACACTCAATCCCCGACAGGCTGTCGATAAGCTTCACGAGCGTGGCCGACCCATCGCCGGCTTCGGCAAGGCGATGCGGATCCTGGAAGGGATCCGCTGATGGGCCCCACCGATGCCGAGCAGCAACATCCACCTGGGCTACCGCCACACCGCCCAACCATTCGCGTGGGGGACGGGCTCCGGCGGAGAGGGGAGTGTCGTGGGATCAGCCGACCCCTGCGACGTGACAATGCTCGTCCGGGCCAGCATCCACGGCGACGAGCAAGCGTGGAACGAGTTGGTGCGGCGTTATGCGGGCCTGATCGCCGCCGTCATCCGGCAGTACCGGTTGACCGGAGCGGACGCCCAGGATGTCAGCCAGTTCGTCTGGCTCCGGCTCGTCGAACACCTGCCCCACATCCGGGAACCGGCCGCGTTACCCGGCTGGCTGGTCACCACCACCCGGCACGAATGCCAGCGGTACATACGTACCAACCGGCGAACCGTGTCCGTGGATCCGCTCACCATGGCCGATCTGTACGCCACCGACAGCGACATCGACGCGGCACTGCTCGCCGCGGAACGCCGCCAAGTGCTGCTCGATGCGCTCGCCGAACTGCCGCCCCAGCAGGGAGAACTACTCATCCTGCTGGCCAGCGAGCCGCCATATTCTTACGCTGAGATCAGCGAGATGCTGGACATGCGGATCGGAAGCATCGGACCCACCCGAGGGCGTGCCATCGAAAAGTTGCGCCAGACAAGAGCCGTCCAGTCGTACCTTCGGGCGGGCAGAGCCGCACGGACAGGAGGTGCCCGGCGTGTCCTCGCGGAACTGGAGTGACGACGACGAGCTCATGCGTGAGCTTGCGGAGGCTCTTCGGCCGGAGCCGGGAGAGCAGCAGGTCCGCGCGGCGGCGCGGGGAGCGTACGAGTGGCGGACGGCTGACATCGACGTCGAGTTGGCCGCGCTGCTATACGACTCAGACCTGGACCAGACTGTTCGAGTCCGTGGGCCGTTGTCCGGGTCTCCCCGGATCCTGGTCTTCGGGACCGCGGACCTGCGTGTCGAGATGGAGTTCAGTGAGTCCGGAATCGAGGGTCAGCTCATCCCCCCGGAGCCGGGTGCCGTACGGCTATTGACCAGTGCCGGTGCCACCGAAGAGACCACAACGGACGAACTCGGCTGCTTCAGCTTCCCGCCACGGCGTAGAGGACCCATTCGGGTCGCCTGCCTGCTCTCCTGCGGTCAGTTCGTCACCGAATGGGTCACCGGCTGAATGGCGTTCCTGTCGCCTGACCTCGCTGACCCCCGCCCGCGCTGCTCCGTGACGACTACAAGCCACTACCCACGATGTCGACCGGCGTGCCGGTGTCGGGTGATGGCAGGTTCTGATGGATCAACAATCTGGCCGATTGGGGCCCGGCCTGCTGAGGCGTGAAGCTCACCGTTATCTCGCAGCTCTGGCCAGAAGGGAGTGTCTGCCCTTCGCAACCCCAGACGTCGAAACCGCCGGGATTTTCGACCCATTCGATGTTCGAGATCGTCAGGTCCTCGGTGCCCGTCGACCAGACGGTGACCGTGCCGCACGTGTAAGTCGTCTGGAGTGGCTGCGTCTGACAGTCCACAGTAGTGGGATCGACCTCGATGAGCGGCCCGATTGGGGGCGCGGAGGTTGCCGGTCCTTCGGTCGTCTGAGGGGGAGTCCGGGAGGAGATCCGGGTGAAGCTGGGTTTGGGGTCGGGGTCACGGTCGGGGCTGGGGCTGGGGTTTGGGTTCACATCGATGAAGGTCATGGCATTGTCCGGACCGGGTGTCGCCCGGTCGTTCGCGACCAGCTCGGCGGCTGACACCCCGGTCACGGTGATGGCGAGCGCCACGGCGCTCAGGATCACGATCGCCCAGGTCCGTACCCGCCCTTTTTCCACAGTGCCCTTGGTGGTGAATGTCGCTGTGATCATGGGAGGGATCGCGGCTCCCGCGAGGCTGCCCCAGGTGTCGACTCCGACGAAACCCACCAGAATGGTGCCCACGAGCGAGCCGGCGACCGCGAGCAGCAACGCCATCCCGGAGAATCCGCGCACCTCATGCAACGCATCACTCAGGGGCCGCTTTGAATCCCCCTTCGTGTTGGGGTCCACCACGTCGGTCGGGACGGTCGGCGCCTCCGGTCGCCACGGCACTCCGGGCCGTGGCCTGGAACGGGTCGGTGGCAGGTCACGGGATTCCGTCAGGCGAAATTCGACCTCCACATCCGCGAGGTTCAGCCGATCCCCATCGTGCAACGTGACGGCGCCCGTGAACGGCCTGCCGTTGAGCGACGTACCGTTCAGTGAATCGAGGTCTTCGACGCGGTAGTCCTTGCCATAGCGTCGCACCGCGACATGCAGGCGGCTGACCTGCTCGCTCGGCAACACAAGGTCACAGGTGGCGTCACGGCCGAGGACGATGCCTGTCGGACCCACTCTGACAGATCTTCCCGCTTGGTCTTCCGGCGCGGTGATCACCACTGTGGCGACGGTCCGACTGGGCGACGGCCCACCGGAGAAATACCGCGTCTGGTCTTGCTCCGACATCTGTTCAGAGCAGATGGCCGGATCTCACCCGGAGACCGCGCCGCGGCGGGGGCCACGTCCCGCCGCCACCGTGAGCTGGTGTAAAAGTGGCTTACCGGGAGTCACCCATCGCCACACTCTCGCCGACCTTCATCGCGGAAAAGGAGGAACGGATGGCACTTCGCTTCGCACCACCATCACCGTACGACTACCTACCCGAGGTTCCCGCCTTCGACCTGCACAGCGACGATCTCTCCGAGGGCCAGCAGGTGCCGAACACCCACGTCTACAACGGCGGCGGGGTCAACGGAGACAACATCTCGCCGCAGCTGCACTGGTCCGGCTTCCCGACCGAAACCAAGAGCTTCGCGATCACCTGCTTCGACCCGGACGCCCCGACCGGCAGCGGATTCTGGCACTGGGTGCTCTTCGACGTTCCCGCCTCGGTCACCGAACTGCCCCGAGGCGCCGCGAGCGGTGACATGGTCGGCCTTCCGGCCGGCGCGGTGCACGTCCGCAACGACGCCGGCAGCCGAGACTACGCGGGACCGTTCCCGCCCAAGGGCGAGACCCACCGCTACGTCTTCGCGGTGCACGCGGTGGACTCCGAGAAACTCGGCCCGGACGCCGACGTCGCGCCCGCCGTGGTCGGCTTCAACCTGAACTTCCACACCCTGGGCCGCGCGGTGTTCACCGCCCAGTACGGGCACTGACCCCTGGCCTCGTTCACAATCGGCAGGCACCGTCCGGGTCGGGAACCACATAGAGTTCCGTTCCGACTCCTTCGGAACCGGCGTCCGCGTCGGGTTCCCGGCCCGGCGCAGCGCCGTACCGGGTTTCGTCGGGTTTCGTCGCGGACCGGACAGCCCGGCGACACCGGAACACTGGTGGCGGCACCGCGGCGGCGAGCATCATCATCACCATGAAGATCCTGCTCACTGGTGCCACCGGATTCGTCGGCGGGCACGCCGCGGCGGCGATCGCGCGGGCCGGACATGAGCTCCGTCTGCTGGTACGCCGCCCGGGACAGGTGTCGGCGTCCCTGGACCCGTTGGGGGTGTCCGCCTCCGACATCGTGATCGGGGACGTTCTCGACGTGCAGGCGGTCTCCCGGGCCCTGGACGGCTGCGAAGCCCTGGTACACGCGGCGGCGATCTTCTCCCTGGACCCCAGGCGTGCCGAGGAGATCCGGCGCACCAACGTACGCGCCACGGAACTGCTGCTGCGGGGAGCGGCTGAGCGGGGAATGGACCCGATCGTCCACGTGTCGTCGACGGTCGCGCTGGTCCGGTACGGCGGCAGCGGCCCGGACCTGCCACTCGGGGACCTCACCCTGCCGTACAGCAGGTCGAAGATCGAGTCCGAAAAGGTGGCCCGCGATCTCCAGGCCGCCGGGCAGCCGGTGGTCTCCGGGTATCCCGGGGCGGTGTTCGGCCCCCACGACCCGTATCGCGGAGACCAGAACGAACGGCTGCGCTGGATCGTGCTCGGCCGATTCCCGCTGTGGCCGAAGGGAGGGCAGCACGTGGTGGACGTACGCGACACCGCCGCGGTGCTCGCCGCCGTGCTCAAGCCGGGACTCGGACCCCGCCGGTACGTGGTTCCCGGTCACCACATCGACGCACGGACCATGTACGGCACCCTCGCCGAGATCACCGGGCGGCGGTTCCCGCACCTGGCACTGCCGGGCCGGTTGATCGGCCCGACCAGCCGGCTGTTCGACGCCCTCCAGTACCGACTACCAGCCCGCTGGCGGGTGCCCGCCGACCACGAGGGAGTGGAACTGGTTCGCCGGGACACCCGGCTTGACGACTCTCCCGCACGCACCGAACTCGGGATCGAGCCCCGACCACTCGCGGAGACGTTCCGCGACACGGTTCTCTGGATGGTCGAGTCCGGGCGGCTGCCCGTCCGGTACGCGGGCAGGCTGGCCCCCGGCCGAACGTGACGGCCCGGCGCGGTTGATCATCCGGCGCGCCCCCGGCGCGGCGTCAGGGACCCAACAGGGACGCCGGGATCACCGCGATGCCATCCGCCCGGCGGTAGGCGTGCGGGCCGGTGGTGATGACCGCCGCATCCAGGAGACCGGACCCCAGTTTCTCCCCGAGCCAATGCAGATGGACCACATCGGCGTCCGCCACGACGGGGGCCAGCTTGACCTCGATGGCCACCACGCCCCGGTCGGGCCGCTGGACGATCAGATCCACCTCGTGGTCGCCGTTGCGGGTACGGAGGTGATGCACACTGGCCTCGGCCGCCTGGGCCAACACCCGGACAGTCAGCGTCACCAGCGACTCGAACAGCCGACCCAGAAGCGCGCCGTCCCGGAGAACCGGCGGGGTACGTCCCGAGAGCAGCGCTTCGGCATCGACCCCGAGGAGCCGCGCCGCCAGCGCCGGGTCCGCCAGGTGATGCTTTGGTGCCTGCACCAGCCGGGTGAAGTGGTTCCCGGACGGCAGCCAGCCCGGAACGGGATCCAGTAGCCAGAGGCTGTCGAGCACGTCGCGGTAGCCGATCGCGGTGGTCTTGGCGGGCTTGTTCGCTTGGCCGGGAGTCGCGGCTTCCAGGATCGCGTTGTACGACGCGGTGCTGGAGGTGGCCGCCGCGTACCCGGCCAGCCAGGCTCGAAGCGTCGCGGGACGCCTCACCACCATCCCCTGCTCGGGAAACTCCCGTTTCACGACCCGGGTGAGGTAGCCGTCCAGTTGGGCGCGCCGAGCGCGAGGCGGCAGACCACGGATTCCCGGGAATCCCGAACGAACCACCTCGTCGGTGTAGTCGGCGAGATTCAGAGTCGCCTTGCCGTCAATCTGGGGCCGCTGCCCGGTCAACAACTCGCGCAAACTGACCGACGGCGTGTCCAGCCCGCGTTCCGTCAAACCCATCGGACGCATCCGGACCTGCACAATGCGCCCGGCACCGGAGTGCGACGGCGTATCACGGGGAGCACCACTCCCCGTCAACAGGAAATGCCCGGCACGCTGGTCACGGTCCACACTTCGCCGAACGAGGTCCCACACCTCCGGTAACCGTTGCCACTCGTCAACGAGGACGAGGCCGCTGGCTCGATCCAGGCGGGCGGGGTCTGCGGCAAACAACTCTCGCTGCGCGGGTTCGTCCAAGGCGAACACCACATCCGCCCGACGTTGCGCTGTCGCGGTCTTACCAACCGCCTTCGGTCCCTCGATAGCGACGGCGGCCAAGCCCGTCAGCAACTCGTCCAACTCTTGATCGACCACGCGGTACCGGTACTCGCCCACAGCGTTACGCTACCGTTAGCACGTACAAAAAGCTACCATTCGCACGTGTCAAACGCTACCGTTAGCAGGACTGGCACTGAGCCTCGGTTACCCACGACCCGACACCATGACGGCGGCTACAGGCCCAGGTCGCGGGCGATCAGCAGGCGCTGCACCTCCGACGTGCCCTCCCCGATCTCCAGGATCTTCGAGTCCCGCCAGAACCGGGCCACCGGGAACTCGTTCATGAAGCCGTAGCCGCCGTGGACCTGGGTCGCCTCCCGGGCGTTGGTCACCGCGATCTCCGAAGCGTGCAGCTTGGCAATCGCCGCCTGCTTCTTGAACGGCTCGCCGGCCAGCATCCGGGCCGCCGCGTCGTAGTACGCCAGCCGCGCGGTGTGGGCCCGCATCTCCATGTCCGCGATCTTGAACTGGATCGCCTGGTACGAGCCGATCGGCTGACCGAAGGCGTGACGTTCCTTCGCGTATTTGATCGACTCGTCCACGCAACCCTGCGCCAGCCCGACCGCCAGCGCCGCGATCGCGATCCGGCCCTCGTCCAGGATCCGCAGGAACTGTGCGTACCCCCGGCCGCGCTGCCCGACCAGGTTGGTCGCCGGCACCCGGCAGTTGTCAAAGGACAGCTCACGGGTGTCGGAGGCGAGCCAGCCGACCTTCGAGTACTCCTTGGAGACGGTGAAACCGGGCGTGCCGGAGGGCACCAGGATCGCGGAGATCTCCTTGCGACCGTCCAGCCCGGTGCCGCCGGTCACCGCGGTCACGGTGACCACGGAGGTGACCTCGGTGCCCGCGTTGGTGATGAACGACTTGGTCCCGTTGATCACCCACTCGTCGCCTTCCAGCCGGCCGGTGGTACGGGTGGCCCCGGCGTCCGAGCCGCCGCCCGGCTCGGTGAGTCCGAAAGCGGCCAGCTTCTCGCCCCGGCACAACGCGGGCAGCCAGGTCTGCTTCTGCTCCTCGGTGCCGAACCGGTAGATCGGCATCGCACCCAGCGACACCCCGGCCTCCAGGGTGATCGCCACTGACGAGTCGACCCGCGCCAGTTCTTCCAAGACCACGCAGAGCGCGAAGTAGTCGCCGCCCATGCCGCCGTACTCCTCCGGGAACGGCAGCCCGAACAGGCCCATCTTCCCCATCTGCCGCACGATGTCGTACGGGAACTCGCGCCGCTCGTAGTACTCCCCGATCACCGGGGCGACCACGTCGCGGGCGAACTCGCGCACCGTCTGGCGAAGCGCCTCGTGCTCCTCACTGAGCTTGAAGTCCACTGTGGTCTCCTTAGACAGGGGTGACGCCGTGCCGGCGACGGGAGAAGGCACGGTCCTTGTGTCGGGCCGCCGCGTACCGGCGGATCAACTCGTCACGCAGTTCGTGGGGCTGCACGATCGTGTCCACGACCAGTTCGCTGCCGAGCCGGATGATGTCGATGTCCCGCTCGTACTCGGCCCGTTTCCCGGCCACGAACGACGCCCGTGCCCCGTCGTCGGGCAACGCGGCGATCTTGTTGGCGTACACCGCGTTGACCGCCGCCTCCGCCCCCATCACGGCGATCTTCGCGGTGGGAAGCGCGATTGTGGCGTCGGGCTCGAATCCGGGGCCGGCCATCGCGTACAGCCCCGCGCCGTACGCTTTGCGCACCACCACACAGATCTTCGGCACCGTGGCCTGTGAGATCGCGCTGATCATCTTGGCGCCGTGCCGGATAATGCCCTGTTTCTCCACGGCGGTGCCCACCATGAAGCCGGGTACGTCGGCGAGGAACAGCAGCGGCACGTTGAACGCGTCGCAGAGGTCCACGAACCGGGTGGCTTTGTCGGCGGAGTCCACAAAGAGCACCCCGCCCTTGAACATCGAGTTGTTCGCCACCACGCCGATCACGTCGCCATTGAGCCGGGCGAAACCGACCACGAGTTCCCGCGCCCACAACGCCTGGATCTCGAAGAACGAACCCCCCTGAGCAGCGGAGTCCACCAGTCCTGTGATGAATCGGCGCATGTCGAACGCCTGCCGCTCGCTGTCCGGAATCAGCTTCGCCAGGTCGACGGATGCCGGCTCGCGGGGCTCGGCGACGGGTGGCTTCTCGGTCCAGTTCGCCGGAAGGTACGACAGGTAGCGGCGTACCACCTCGATCGCCTCTTCCTCGGTCTTGCAGAGGAAGTGGCCACAGCCGGAGTCGGTGCAGTGGACCTTCGCACCGCCCATGGCCTCCAGGGTGGTCTTCTCCCCGGTGACCATCTCGACCATGCGGTCCGAGCCGAGGTACATGCTCGCGTTGCCGTCGACCATCGCCACCACGTCGCAGAACGCGGGGATGTACGCACCGCCTGCCGCGCTGGGGCCGAACAGGGCACATGCCTGCGGAATGGAGCCCGAGGCGCGGACCTGGTTCCAGAAGATCTTTCCGGCGCCTCGCCGGCCGGGGAACAGCTCAACCTGGTCGGTGATCCGGGCCCCCGCGGAGTCAACCAGGTAGACCATCGGGACGCCTTCCCGATACGCCCGCTCGATGATCCGGATGATCTTCTCGACGGTGCGAGCGCCCCAGGACCCCGCTTTCACGGTGGAGTCGTTGGCCATCAGGCACACCGGACGACCGTCCACAGTGGCGGCACCGGTCACCACTCCGTCGGCGGGCAGGGTCAGGTCGTCCCCCGCCCTGGCCATCACGTTGGCGTACCCGCCGTCCTCGACGAACGAGCCTTCGTCGACCAGCAGCGCGATCCGATCCCGGGCGAACAGCTTGCCCTTGGCCTGATTCGCGTGGTGGTACTTCTCGGCTCCCCCGGCCTGGATCCGCTTGCGCAGCTGCTCCAGAGCCTCACTGTCCAGCGTCACCTGTTGCTCCCGTCGCATAAGACCTGAACGATCGTTAGGGTACCCCACATCGCGCGGCTCCGCCCTCACCGATAACCCGGTTGCCGCGTCATTCAAGTAATTTGCCCAGACCCATTCCGCCGGAACCCGGACCACCGCACGCCCCAGCCCGCCGTCTGCCCGACTCGGAAAGCCCTCTGTTCACTCCGCCATTCCGACCCTGCCCCGGCAAACGCGCAGGTAACGCTGGGGGACCGCAAAGGGGAAATGGAAGGGATCTACCGTCTGTGCCTCCGCTGAACTCGGGAGTAATCTGCGCGCTAACAACCTGGGGAGGTTTGGATGAAAACCAGAGGTATGTCCCTGGTCGCTGCCGCTGTGTTGGCGCTCGGCGCGCTACTCATACCATCGAGTAGCTCGGCGACGCCAACCACCGCGGAGAAGGACGTGACGCGGGAGTACCGTGTCGAAGAAGTCCGCACCAAGATCGAACGCAGCGCCATCGCGAGCACCGGTGCGGCGGTCAACTTCTTCGAAGACGGTTCGCTGTACGTGAGCGCGACCCCGTCCGAAGCCCGCAAGATCCGCAAGCTCGGCTTCACCGTGCTGGAAGTTCCCACCGAGGAACCCGGCACCTCCGGTGAGATCGGCACGTTCGACTTCCCGTCGGCCGACGCGAACTACCACAACTTCGCCGAACTGAACGCCGTGGTCAACTCCGTGACCACCAACTACTCGTCGATCGCCCGCAAGTTCGTACTCGGGACGTCGTACGAAGGCCGCAGCATCCTCGCGGTCAAGATCTCCGACAACGTGGCGACGGACGAGTCCGAGCCCGAGGTGCTGTTCACCCACAACCAACACGCCCGCGAGCACCTCACCGTCGAGATGGCGGTCTACCTGCTCAACGAGCTCACCAGCAAGTACGCCAGCGACACCCGGATCCGCAACATCGTCAACAGCCGCGAGATCTGGATCCTGCCCAGCCTGAACCCGGACGGCGCCGAGTACGACGTGGCCACCGGCTCATACCGCTCCTGGCGGAAGAACCGGCAGCCGAACAGCGGCTCCAGCTACATCGGCACCGACCTGAACCGCAACTGGGCGTACCGGTGGGGTTGCTGCGGCGGTTCCTCCGGAAGCACCTCCAGCGACACCTACCGGGGCTCCGGTCCTGAGTCCGCCCCCGAGGTCAAGGTGGTCGCGAACTTCGTACGCTCCCGCGTCATCGGCGGCACGCAGCAGATCAAGGCCGGCATTGACTTCCACACCTACAGCGAGCTGGTGCTCTGGCCGTACGGCTACACCTACTCCGACACTGCCACCGGGATGACCGCCACCGACGCACAGGCCTTCCAGACCCTGGGCCGGAACATGGCCGGCACCAACAACTACACCCCCGAACAGGCCTCCGACCTGTACATCACGGACGGTTCGATCGACGACTTCCTGTGGGGTTCCCACAAGATCTTCGGCTACACGTTCGAGATGTACCCGAGCAGCCAGTTCGGTGGCGGCTTCTACCCGGCCGACGAGGTGATCCCGGCGCAGACCTCCCGCAACCGGGAAGCCGTACTGCGGCTGGCCGAGTACGCCGACTGCGTGTACCGGATCATCGGCCAGACCTGTGGCGGCACCCCGCCGCCTGACGGGCCGTACTTCGAGAACCTCACCAACGTCACGATCAGCGACAACACCACGGTGTACTCGAACATCTCGGTGACCAACGTGTCCGGCAACGCCCCAACCGACCTGCGGGTCGACGTGGACATCAAGCACACCTACCGCGGTGACCTGGTGCTCTCACTGGTCGCCCCGGACGGCTCGGTGTATCTACTGGAGGACTTCGTCAACAGCGACAGCGGCGACAACGTACTGAAGTCCTACACCGTCAACGCGTCCGCCGAGATCGCGAACGGCACCTGGCGACTGCGAGTGCAGGACATCGCGTCCTTCGACACCGGCTACATCGACAAGTTCGCGTTGCAGTTCTAGAGCCTGACTGTCACTCCTTCACCACAGAGGGCCCCCGCCTACCCGGCGGGGGCCCTCGCCCGTGCGGCTGGAAACAGCGTTTCGCGAGGGTTCAGGAAGTCAGGCGGCGACGGTACGGGTACGCGGACCTGCCCGCAGTACGCCGCTGGGCAGTTCCCGACCGACGATCTCCTCGGCGAGCCGGGCCACCTCGATCAGCGCGTCCAGGTCGATGCCGGTGTCGATGCCCATGTCGTGCAACATGTGCACCACCTCCTCGGTGGCCACGTTCCCGGTCGCGCCCGGCGCGTACGGGCAGCCGCCCAGGCCGCCAACGCTGGCGTCGAACTCGGTCACCCCGAGCTGCATCGCGGTCAGCAGATTGGCCAGCGCGGTACCGCGGGTGTTGTGGAAGTGCAGCAACAGCGGCACCGCAGCGTGCCGGGACCGCACCCCGTCCAGCAGGTCCGCGACCCGGCGCGGCGTCGCCATCCCGGTGGTGTCCCCGAACGCCACCCGGTCCGCGCCGTCGGCCACCACCCGGTCCACGATCCCGGCGACCCGCTCCGGTGCCACGTCCCCCTCGTACGGGCAACCGAAGCTGGTGGAGATGATCACCTCGACCATGGCCTGGTTGCGGTGCAGCAGGTCGATCAACGCGGCGATGTCGTCCAGCGACTCCGCCGTGGAACGGTTGACGTTCCTGCGGTTGTGGGAGTCGCTGGCCGACACCACGACCTCGATCTCGGTGAACCCGGCGTCGAGCGCCCGCTGCGCGCCCCGACTGTTCGGCACCAGCGCCGAATACCGCACCCGCGGGTCCTTCCTCGCCCGATCCCAGACCTGGTCCGCGTCGGCCATCTGGGGGATCGCCTTCGGGTGGACGAAGCTCACCGCCTCGATCCGCCGGACTCCGGTACCGGACAGTGCATCCAGCAGGTGTACCTTCGCGTCGGTGGGCACCGGGTCCTCGTTCTGAAGACCGTCCCGGGGGCCAACTTCGCGGATCGACACCGCACTCGGAAAGCCGCTCATCGGTCTATCCTCCCTCGAATCGGCTCCCCACCCGCCTCTTCCACCGCAGAGCTTGGACCGGTGGAGGCCCGGGGTGGCCGTCCGGGTCAGCCGCGCATTCTGCCGACGATGCCGGTGTCGTAGTCGCCGGACAGGAATTCCGGAGACTCCAGCAACTCCGCGAAGAACGGCAGGTTGCACTTCGGACCTGACACCTCGAAGCCCTTCACCGCCTCGCGGGCACGTTTGATCGCGGTCTGCCGGTCCGGTCCGTGCACGATCAACTTCGCCATCAGGGAGTCGTAGAAGGGGGTGACGGTGTGCCCCTCGGCGTACCCGGAGTCCACCCGTATCCCCTCTCCGGCCGGCTCCCGCCATGCGGTGATCACCCCAGGACCCGGGAAGAACCGCTTCGGATCCTCGGCGTTGACCCGAAGCTCGATGGCGTGGCCCTGGGGAACCAGGGCCTCCGGGTCGAACCCGGGCTCCTCGCCGGAGGCGATCCGCAGTTGCGCCGCCACCAGGTCGATCCCGAGCACCGCCTCGGTGACCGGATGCTCCACCTGCAACCGGGTGTTCATCTCCAGGAAGTAGAAGTTTCCGGCGTCCGGGTCAAGCAGGCATTCCACGGTGCCGGCGTTGCGGTAGCCGACCGCTTCCCCGGCACGGCGGCCAGCCTCCAGGATCCGTTCCCGCAGCGCCGCGTCGACGGCGGGAGACGGCGACTCCTCGGCGAGCTTCTGGTTGCGCCGCTGCACCGAGCACTCCCGCTCCCCGAGCGCCAACACCCGCCCGTCAGCCAGGCCGAGGATCTGTACCTCGACATGTCGGATCCGGGGGAAGAACTTCTCGATCAGCACCGAGGAGTCGCCGAACATCCGCTCGGCGAATCCGGTGACCTTGCCGTACTCGGTACGCAGTGCGGCCTCGTCCGCGGCCGGCGCCATGCCCATCCCGCCGCCCCCGGCCGCGGCCTTCACCATCACCGGGTAGCCGATCTCCCGCGCGGCGGCCAGCGCCGTTGCCACGTCGGCGACCGGCTCCGGGGTACCCGGGGAGACCGGTACGCCAGCCCGAGACATCAGGTTCCGGGCGTTGATCTTGTCGCCCATCTGGGCGATGGCCTCGGCCGGCGGCCCGACCCAGACCAGTCCGGTGTCGGTCACGGCTCGCGCGAACTCCGGGTTCTCGGAGAGGAAGCCGTACCCGGGGTGGATCGCCTCAGCCCCGGTCTGCTTCGCAGCCGAGAGGATCGCCTCGACATTGCGGTACGACTGCGCCGGGTTCGCCGGACCGATCAGCACCGCCTCGTCGGCCTCCGTGACGAACGGCAGTTCCGTGTCGGCCTCGGAGTGCACCGCGACGGTGCGCACCCCCAGCCGCTTGGCGGTCCGGATCACCCGCCGGGCGATCTCACCCCGGTTGGCCACCAGCAACGACTCGATCACGTCATCCTCCAGCCAGGCTCGGCACCGCCATGGTGCCTTAACGATCGTTAGGTTACCTCGTGGAGTCCGTCGGGAACACCGGCGCCAGCCGCGGCCGCTTCGGCCGCACCGCGTCGCCCGAGGAACGACCTGCCAAACGGCGTCGCAGCCACGGCGTGAAGTGCTGACGCGCCCACCGCAGGTCCGCCTGCCGGGCAGCCAACCACCGCGCCGGGGGCAACGGCGGGAGCGCGGCCCGCCATCCGGGCTCACACTCCTCGCCCAACGCGTCCAGGACCAGCGAAGCCACCCGCTGGTGCCCGTACCTGCTGAGGTGCAACCGGTCCTCACTCCACATCCGGGCGTCCCGGAACCCGTCGTGCTGCCACAACTCGACCAAGGTGGCCCCGTGAGTCGCCGCGACCACCCGGATCACGTCGTTCAACCCGGACACCCGGCGACGCAGCAACCCCGGCAGCACCGTGGTCACGTCGGCGGCGGTGAACATCACGACATGCGAACCGGCCGCCGCGAACCGGCCGACAACCTGGTCCAGCTTCTCGTGCACCCGTTCCAGGTCGAAACCCGGACGCAGCATGTCGTTGCCCCCGGCGCAGAAACTGACCAGGCTCGGGCCCATCTCCAAAGCGAGCGGCACCTGTTCCCCGATCACCGCGTCCAGCAACCGCCCCCGCACCGCCAGGTTCGCGTACCGCAGGTCCGGCCGGCAGGCCGCGAGTCGCGTCGCCACCAGATCCGCCCAACCCCGGTACGTACCGTCATCCAGCGGATCGTCCAGCCCTTCAGTGAAGCTGTCCCCGATCGCCACGTAGCTGGTCCACTCTGCCACCGTCGTCACCTCAACAGAGCCGCCGTCGTCATCAGGCCACCATCCTCAACCGCCGGAGACTCATCCCAGAAGCGCCGCCAGGGCCGACCGCCGCAACAGATGGGCTCGGCGGTCCTCACCGACGTCGCCGGCCTGGAACGGAGTCGAGTTCATCAGCCCGAACGCCGCGTGCGCCAACACCCGAGACTCGGCGGCGTCCAGTTCCGGCCGCACATGGGTGAGTACGGACACCCACTCCTCCACATACAGCCGCTGGAGCCTGCGGATCTCACGGCGCGGCTCCTCGGGCAACCGGTCCAGTTCGTGCAACTGAACGGCGATCACCGCCGGATTCGCCAACGCGAACCCGACATGGAACTCCACCAGAGAACGCAACGCCGCCCGGGGCTGGCCCGGGTGCGCCGCCACCCGCTCCCGGCCACCCGACAGCAGGCCCTCGCTCACCGGGCGCAACGCGGCGACCAGCATCGCCTCCTTGCCGGCGAAGTGGTGGTAGAGAGCCGGGCCGGTGACCCCCGCCGCCGTGCCGATGTCGTCCATCGACACCCCGTGGTAACCCCGGCTGGCGAACAGACCGACCGCGATCTGGAGAATCTCCTCGCGCCGCGACCCCCTGCCGGCGGGGGTACGGCGGGCCTCAGCCGATTCCGCCGTCACGCGGGCCCCCCGCGAAGGCACGACCGCCGGGAGTGGAATCCTGAGGGCCCCCCGCACGAGCGCGAGCGCAACGAGTCGCACACGGCAGCCAGGGTATCCAAACGCCCGAGGAAGTCTCTCCCACCGCCGGAACCCAACCCCGACTACTCGGTGGCCTGAGCCGTGATCTGGATCACCAACTCGTCCGCGTACTGCGCGTCGTCCGGGGTTCCCGCGCGGCGGAACCCGGCAGCCGCATCACGTGCCCGGCCCACCGCCTCCCCGGTACGACCCACGCCCGCGAGCATCTTCGCCCGGTTGTAGTCCAGTGCGGCACGCTCCCACGCCCGCTGCTCCGGGTCGACATCCGGCAACGACTCGATCAGCCGCTCAGTCTCCGCAGCCGCGGCCAACGCCGCCTCGCAGTCACCCGACCAGTGCAGCGACAGCGCCCGCCGCCGGCTGGCACGTACCTCCCCGAGCCGGTCATCCGCCTGTTGGTACGCCTCCTTGGCGGCACCGAACCGCTGTGCCGCCACGGCGTCGTGGTCCAGTTCGTCGAGCAGCTCACCGGCTGTCTCGTATCCCCTCGCCAGAGCGTCAGCCGGACCGTCGGCGAGATACTCGATCATGGCGTCGACCTGCCGCAGTGCCTCCTCTTTCTCACCGAGCGCACGGTAGAGGCCGACCAGCAGTTCCCGGAAGCTGGCCGCCGAATCCGGGTCGGGGAGCCGTTCCAGACCGCTCAGGGCCTCCTCAGCGGTTTCCGTGGCGTCGAGCAGCCGGCCGGTGTTGGCCAGCACCACGGCGAGGTCGAACCTGGCGTACAGCGCCTCCGGCATCCCCTGCTCGGTGTAGAGCGCCACCGCCTCCACCAAGTCGTCAACCGCCTGTTCGGCGAGGTCTGACCCCGAGCCGGCCGCGCCGGTCAAGCTGTCGACAGCCGAGCCATCCCCGGCACGCGCCAGCAGGCCGCCCCGCATCGCCAGCGCGGTCGCCCGCAATCCGGGATCGTGACCGCCGTGCAGCGCCGCCTCGGCGAACGCCTCTGCCGCGTCCGCCACCTTGGCCTGCCCGGCGACCAGCCGTCCGTACTGGAGGCTCGCGAACGCGTACTGCCGCAGGTTACCGCCCGCCCGGTAGTCGCCTCGGGCCCGCGCGACCTGCTCAACCGCGTCCTCCAGCCGCTCCGGCCCGAGAGCCGCGAGCGCCATCCCGCGCGCCAGCGCGGTGTCTGCCACGGAGAGCACCTGCCGTGCCGCCTCGTCGGCCGACAACCGGTCGAGCAGTTCGAGCGCACGATCGGCTTCCCCGGTGGCGGCGTACCCGAGCACCCGGCGTTCCTCCGCCTTCACCCGCTGCCGCGGGGTGCCGTGTTCTCGCAGGTACGTCGCGCTGCGCTCAATCAGCTCCATGCCTTCGGCGATCCGGTCGGTGCGCAGGCGCACCATGCCCACCCGGCCCAACGCCACCTGCCGCCGCGCCTCCTCGCCCAAGGCGGCGTACCGCTCCGCGACCTCTCGCCACGTCTGCTCGGCCACGGCCAGGTCACCGGTCTCCGCGTGCTCGGTGCCCCGCAGGTCGGTACGCCGGACGGAGAGCACCGACTCCGGCTCGGTGTCCGCCCGCCCGGTGTCGGAGACCAGTTCGTCGAAGCGGCGCAGCGCGGCCCGTGCCGGTTCGCCACGGCCCTTCCCATACGACTCCTCGGCGAGGTCCAGCAACTCCTCCAGGCTCAGCTCATCGAGGTTCCCGGGGCCGGGATCGGGATCGGGGTCGCGGTCCCGTGGGACGGCCGAAGCGGCGCCGTCCGCGGTCGCCGGGGCACCGGCCCGACGTTGCCGGGTACGGGAGAGCGGCAGGTACCCCACGATCGGCTGGGAGGTCAGCTTGTCCGCCAACAGCCGGCTCTGGAAATCCGTGCCGTTGCGTTCGTCGAACCGCCGCGCCAGGTCCTCCGCGGTGGCCCGCAGTTCGTCGTCCAGTTCGGCCACGTCCGGCTCGGACGGTGGACGGCCCCCGAAACCCGGCCGGCGTACCCGCTGTCCGCCGTGGCCGGTGTCCCGCAGCCGGCGCAGCAGCAGCGCGGCCGACCCCGCCGCCTCCAGCAGGGCCATCGGATCGGCGGGACGGTCCAGCCACTCCAGATGCCGCTCCAGGATCTCCAGACCGTGCGGCTCGTTGCCGGTCACCGCGCAGAAGTACAAGTGCCGGCCCAGATCATCAAGGTAGTCACGGTTGCCCCGGATCGACCGGTACGCCCGCCGGTGCGCCTCCCGGGCCTCGTGCAGCCGACCCGTGCGCAGGTACGGCACCAACAGCGCCGACTGGATCGACTGCGGCTGCACCGTACACGTGATCCGGCCCTCCAACACCGGATCCGCGACCGCCACCGCTTCCTCGTCCCGGCCCCGCAGCACCAGGTGGTAGACCTTGTTGGTCGGGTCGCAGGCCACGCAGTCGGAGTTCTCGTCACGCGGGGCCGCACTCCACTTCCGGTGCCACTCGTCAGCCAGCTCCAGGTCACCCACGTGGTCGGCGACCTCACAGTGCAGCGTGTACACCGCGTGCAGGCTGTGGCCACCGGTGAGATACCGGCGCTCCATGTCCTCCAGCGCCCGGTGTGAACGGTCCAACGGCACTTCCGGGAAACGCTTCAGCGCCGCGACCGTCCACTTGTACTGCCAGCGCAACAACCAGTCGTCGGGCTCGGTGAACCTGCCGGGGTCCCGGTCATACGCGGCCAGGCACCACGAGAACGTGACGAACGCTTTCGCGGTCTCGCCGCCGTGCTGGTACGCGGAGGTCAACTCCATCCGCGCGTCGAACCTCAACCGGGGATCGCCGGAGGCGTCGGCATGCCGTACCAGATCCTCCAGCACCGCGATCCGGGCGTCACCCTCCGGCATCTTCCTGGCCTGCGCCAGCAGCTGGGCCAGTTCCTGGTCGGTGCGGTTCACCGGTCACCTCCGTCGGAATCGTGGACCGCCCAGTCCAGCAGCCCCAGGAACGAGCGATTCAACAATGCGGTGTCGGCCGGCTTCAACGGGTGGTGCCCGAGCAGCAGGGCCTGCCCGTACAGGGCCTCCACCGCCAAACCCGCCAGGCCGGGATCTCGCAGCGCCGAGATCCGGCGCACCAGCGGATTGCGGTGGTTGAGCACCAACTGCGGCCGGGTGCTCTTCGGCCCAGCGTCGAACGCCGACAACACGTCACTCCACAACTCGTCGGCCACCTCACGGGTGGCACGCACCTGCGCCTGGTGCGCCGCCTCCCGGTCCAACAGGTACAGGGCTGGCAGCGACGGCGGATCGTACGCCCGAATCAGGACCTCGCACCCCAGCCGGTCCAGTCGTTCCCGGGCAGCCATCAGGAACGGCCGCAGCCGCAACTCGTCCTCCGGGTCGACCACGTCGAAATGCATGGCCAGTTCCGACGGATCCAGTACCGACACACCAAGATCCGGATCCACCTGCGGCAGCCGGGACAGGATCTCGCTGTCGTACGTGTAACCGCCGTTCACCAGCCCGACGCCGTGCGCCGCCGCCACCGCTGACAACTGCCGGAACTCGTCGACGGTGTGCGTGTAGCGGAGGATGTCGTGCTGCCGGCGGAACTCACCAAGAGTCATGGTGCCGCTGCTGGTCTCGAACGGCAGCCACCGGTAGACCAGCCGCAGCATGCCCAGGTCGTGTAGCGCGAGCGCCTTGACCCCGAGCTGGTGGACGGCGAGAAACTCCCGCATTCGGCCCGGAGCGGTGGTCGCCAGCTGCATCAGCCAGTCCCGCAACTGCTCGCCGAGCGCCTCCCGGGTGGCGTCCAGCAGGTCGTCCTCGTACAGCGCCTCCCGGCTCGCGGTGGGCCGCAACTCGCTCGCGTCCACCACACAACGCGCGAAGAACGCCCAGTCCGGAAGCAGTCCTTCGACACCCTCCGCGAGTAACATCCGCTTCAGGTAGATCCGGTGCGCCACCCGGCTCGCCGGGTTCGCCGGCACCGGGAGCACGAACGCCACGCCGGTCAGCCCGGCCTCGGGGACGTTCAGATCGACCACGTCGAACGGGCGCGCCCCCAGCACGTCGAATGCGAAGCTGTCGAGCGCCTCCCGGCGGGCCTCAGGGTTTCCATGACTGGCCAGCCACGGCGGGGTCGGCACGGACGTGCGGGTTCCGGCGACCCGTACCTCGATCGGCAACAACGAGCCGTAGAGCCGGGCCAGCTCGGTGACGGTCGGCCCGCTGAGCCAGTGTTCACAGCCGGGTCGCGGTACCAGGGTCACGGTGGTACCCGGCTCGGGGCGGGCCTCAGCGGCCGGAAGCACCTGGTAGCGGCCGTCGGCGTACCCCCGCCACTCCACGGTCGGTGCGTCCGGCTTCCGTGCCGACCGGGTCAGCACCCGCACCTCGTCGGCGACCAGGAAAGACGAGAGCAACCCGATGCCGAACTGGCCGAGGAACTCGTGACGCGCGAACCCGAGATCGTCTCGTTTGGAGCTGCGCCCGATGGTGGCCAGCAAGACGTGTACCTCGTCCTCGGTGAGCCCGATACCCGTGTCGCGGACCCGCAGCGTGCCGTCCCCGGTGACCTCAGGTGGCTCGATCTCCACCCGGGCGGGTGCGTGCGGGTCGGTCCCGCGTCTCGCTGTGATGGCATCGACACTGTTTTGCAGCAGCTCACGGACGTACACCCGCGGGCTGGAGTAGAGGTGATGGCTGAGCAGGTCGACAACGCCCCGCAGGTCGACCTGGAAGGCATTCTCCAACAACATCCTCCCGGACGCGGTCGCGGTGGGCGTCACACACCGTACTGGTCCCGGGTGTCAGGGGACACACCCGGTTCACGTTGGCTGTCCTGCCCACCAGCGCCGTGAAGCTGCCGCGGCGAGGCCCGCACCGACGGCGTTCAGCCAGATATCGTCGACCGAGAAGACACGCCCGTGCCGGGCGAGAAGTTGGATCAACTCGATCACCAGGGAACCCGCCGCCGCGACCGCCGCGACCCGGGGCACCGAGGCGAGTGCCGCGAACCGTACCGGCAACAGGAAACCCGCGGCGGCGAAAACCAGCAGGTTTCCCACCACCTGAACCATCAGGAACCCTGGCGGGCCGCCGGCCAGCCTCACCAGGTCGGACAACGGCAGCCAGTACATCTGATCCGGACCGGCCGGGCCGCCCCGCATGGTGAGATACAGCCACGGCAGGGTGCCGAGCACGATCCCCGCCTCCGACATCCGCGCCACCACCCGGCTCACAGTGTCGAGTCTCGCAGAACCGGACCCGGTAGTTTCGTCCTGTGGAGCTCTGGAAACCCCGCGACCTGTGCTCCGCCGATGAGACGACCCGCCAACGAGGGTGCGGTCGCGGTCCGAGGCGTTCCGGCAGGTGGGGTGCTACCAACGCACCGATCAGGCCACCGGCCGGATCGTGGACCGACTCGGAATGACAGTCCGCGGTGAGTATCCGGACGACTCAGACCGCAGCGGTGCCGTATCGCACCCACCGGGCGAGTCGCCCCGAACGGGAACGGAGACACGATGGCTGACAACCGCGACTTCGACCTGGTGCTGTTCGGCGCCACCGGCTTCACCGGCGGGTTGACCGCCCGGTACCTCGCCGAACATGCCCCTGCCGGGTGCCGGTGGGCGATCGCCGGCCGCAACAAGGCGAAGCTGGAATCCGTTCGGGCGGCACTCACCGCGGACCATCCGGGATGCGCCGACCTCCCGCTGCTGCACGCCGACGTGGAAGACCCGGACTCGCTGCGAGCGGTGGCGTCCGCCGCCCGGGTGGTGGCCACCACGGTGGGCCCGTACACCCGGTACGGGGAGCCGCTGGTCGCCGCCTGCGCCGCACAGGGCACCCACTACCTTGACCTCACCGCGGAGCCGGAGTTCATCGACCTGATGTACCTGCGCCATCACGAGACCGCGACCCGGACCGGCGCCCGGCTGGTGCACTGCTGCGGTTTCGACTCCGTCCCTTCCGACCTGGGCGCGCTGTTCACGGTTCAGCAACTGCCGGAGGGTGTGCCGCTGACGGTGAAGGCCTTCGTACGGTCGCGCGCCGGCCTCTCCGCCGGCACCGTCCACTCGGCCCTCACCATATGGTCGCGGCGACGCGAGACCGCACGGGCGGCGCGGGAACGGCGCAAGGTGGAGCCGCAGCCGTCCGGGCGGCGGATCGGACGTGTGAAGCAGCAGCTGCACCACGAGCCCGCGATCGGGCGATGGGGGCTGCCATTTCCCATGATCGACCCGGTCGTGGTACGCCGTTCCGCCGCCGCCCTGGACCGCTACGGCCCCGACTTCCGGTACGGCCACTACCTCGGACTCCCGCTGCCCGTGGCGCTCGGCCTGCTCGGTGGGGGCGCGGCGTTCCTCACGGCGATGCGGGTGCCCGCCCTGCGCTCCAGGGTGATGAAGCGTTTCGAGCCAGGTCAGGGTCCAAGCGAGGAACTGCGGGCGAAGAGCTGGTTCAGCGTGGAGCTGGTCGGGGTGGGCGGCGGGCAGCGGGTCGTCACCTCGCTCTCCGGCGGAGACCCCGGGTACACCGAGACGTCGAAGATCCTCGCGGAGGCCGCGATGTGCCTCGCCCTGGACAGCGGGCTGCCGGAGGTGTCCGGGCAGGTGACCCCGGCGGTGGCCATGGGTGACGCGCTGATCCGGCGGCTGGCCGACGCGGGACTCGTGTTCTCGGTGGTCAGGTCCGAGCGGGCGGGCTAGCCCAGGAGTCACTCCTGGTCCACGTCCTCCAGCCGGAAACCGACCTTCAGCGTCACCTGGAAGTGGCCGACCTGACCGTTCTCGATGTGCCCACGGGTCTCGGTCACCTCGAACCAGTCCAGGTGGCGCAGGGTGGCGCCGGCCCGCACGATGGCGTTTCGGATCGCCTCGTCAATGGAGTTGGGAGACGACCCGACGATCTCGGTGACCCGGTAGACGTGGTCCATGCTGGTACCTCCGGTCCATCGTGGCGCGCTTACCGCCGACCGTAAGGCCCATCCGGGACGGCCGCGACCGATACCTGTCAGCACACGTGTGGACTGCGGCGCTCCAGGAGTACGACGTCCCGCCAGCGGCCCTGGTGCCGGCCGATCCGCTCCCGTACCCCGACCACCCGGAATCCGGCCCGCTCGTGCAGCGCGAGACTCGCCGTGTTCTCCGGGAACACCCCGGACTGGATGGTCCACACCCCTGCCGCCTCGGTGGATTCGATCAACGCGTTCAGCAGCAGGGTGCCCACGCCCCGACCCTGGGCGCGGGAATGCACGTACAGGCTGAGCTCGACCACACCGGCGTACACGCAGCGGCCGGAGACGGCGGACACCGCGATCCAGCCCACCACACCGCGAGAATCGAGGCCGACGAACCTGTGGTCCGACAGGTGCCCGTTGTCCCACTCCGGCCAGGTGGGTGCCCGCGTCTCGAAACTCGCGTTGCCGGTGTCCAGGCCGGACTGGTAGATCTCCATCACCGCGGCCACGTGCTCGCGTGACATCGGCACGACTCTCACCGCGTTGTCCACAGTCCGATTCAACGACCCGGTGCCCTGACTCACCACTGGGTTCGGCCGGCCGAGGTGGGTATTTCCAGGTGACGTTGATGTTCCACGTGAATCATGGGGTTACGGTGCTCGACGAACCCGGTGCCGCCCCGACGGGGCCGGGGCGGCACGGCTCCACATCTCCCGGACCGGCAAGGAGTGATCGACGTGGACTGGAAGCTCGAACTCGTGGTGGTACCGGTCACGGACGTGGACCGGGCGAAGCGCTTCTACG
>DASUSI010000056.1:0-8182 GCA_036375165.1 Micromonosporaceae bacterium
GACCAGGCAGACGATACAATGGACGTGCCCTCCTTGGGATTGGAGCTGTCGCAAAGTTCACGATCTCCAAGGAGGGCACCTCCATCAAACAGACACGCCGATGCCAGGCAAATTCATTACAAAGACTTTCCGAATGGCTCCTACGAACCCGATTAGTGCGCAAACCCAGCCGCCCCGGCAGGAGAACCCCCAGGCCAGCGCGCCGCCGCTCCGCTCAGGTCCGGATCGTGGCCCAAGTCAGGAGTCGTAACGGTGCCACACCTTAAGGACACCCGGCCACAAACGGGTGTCCTTAAGGTGATCATGATCAGATATTGAAATCTCCGTCTTTCACGCCCTGGATGAAGGCACTCCATTCATTCGGCGAGAAAAGAAGGACTGGGCCATATTCCCCTGCCTTGCTGTCACGGACTGCCCAACCGTCCTGGAGTTCGCAGAATTCCACGCAGTTGGCGGTGCCGTTACTCCGTGTGCTCTTGCGCCACATGGTTCTCGAAGGTTCTTTCACTGTCCTAACTCCCTTGCCGCTTGTGTGATTCTTTCCTTTGAGGTTGACTCGTCCAGCGACGAGCCCCAGATGTCTTCGCAGGCCGCGTCATAGCGGCTGATCTCCTGCGGCTTGTCCAGATACAGCGCTCCTGTAAATCCATCGACGTACACAGTGGGTGGTTCGCTCTCTCGGCCGTCGCCGTTGACGGGGAACCGGAGTATCACGAACGGGCCAAACACGCAATGGGGTTGCACCCGCCGCTACCGGACGGCACTGTCCAGTGACGAGAGTCCGCCACCGGCTACTGTCCAGGAGGCGCCGTTGCTCACCGAGACCCCCGCTTGGGCCGACCTGCCTGCCGTACAACACGCCAGCCGGGCTGGCCAGTACGGCACCGTCCTGCGCCTAGGGCCTGTCCTGCCGATCATGTGAGCCAGAGGAGGGCGGCGATCAGTACGAGGCTGGCGCGGTAGAGGCTGGCGCGTTTGGCGTATCGGGTGGCCAGGTCCCGCCAGTGTTTGAGGCGGTTGAAACAGCGTTCCACGACGTTGCGACGCCGGTAGAGCAGTCTGTCGAAGGTCGGTGGCCGGCCACCTGCGCTGCCCTTGGCCGCCCGTCGGGCGATCTGGTCGGCGCGTTCCGGGATGATGTGTCGGATACCCCGGCTGCGCAGTGCCGCCCGGGTGCGCTCGTGGGCGTAGCCCTTGTCCGCGATCAGCATGTCCGGGCGCTTACGCGGCCGGCCTCGACCACCGTCGTGGACGGCGATGGCGTCCAACACGTTCAGCAGTTGTGGGTTGTCCCCGGCTTGGCCGGGCGTAAGCAGAATCGACAGTGGTCGCCCGCGACCGTCGACCGCGAGGTGGATCTTCGTGCTCAGACCGCCCCGGGACCGACCCAACGCCTCACCGTCTGTCGCCGCCACCGCCACCCCGTTGGCGCCCCCTTTTTCCGGGCGCCAGCCGCGTGCTGGTGAGCCCGCACGACCGAGGAGTCCACCGACACGATCCACTCGACCGGTTGGCCATCGTCGTAGACCTGCGCGGCGGCCAAAATCCGATCCCAGGTCCCGTCCGCGCTCCACCGGCGTAGCCGTTCATGGCAGGTCTTCCACGGCCCGTACCGCTCCGGCAAATCCCGCCACGGCGCCCCGGTACGCAACTTCCACAAGACCCCGTTGAGGACCTGCCGGTGATCACGCCATCGACCAGCACGCACACCGGGTTCAGGCAACAACGGCTCGATCACCGCCCACGCCTTGTCCGTCAACTCACCTCGACCGACCACCGAGACATAGTGGACCACCAACCACTACATGATCGGCAGGACACGCCCTAGTCGGCCGGGGACGTGAGGGCGGGACCGCCGGTCAGTAGGCCCGGCTTACGCAGGCGATCAGGTCGGGCTCGTCCTCACTGTCCGGCACCGACCCGTCGGCACGCACCAGGCACCGCACGGTCACGCCCTGCGCGTTGAGCTCCCGCTCACCGGCCACGCCGACCAGCGACCAGGGCAGTCGGGCCCAACCGGTGGCCGCCGCGTCCACCGCCTCGACCAGCGACTCCACATCGACCGTCCGTTCCTGACGGAACCGCAACGCCTGGTCGTGCAGGGCCTGCTGGTCGGCTTCCAGGATGTCACGCACCGTGGCAGCGGCGGCGTTGAGCGACACTGACGTCTTCGAACCGTCGAACCGGCGGGCCAGCACCACGTCGCCGGTGGCGAGATCCCGGGGGCCGACCTCGATCCGTACCGGGTATCCCTTCAACTCGGCGTCCACGGCGCGGCGTCCGAACGGAGTGTCGACCCGGTCGTCGAAGTCGACGCGGACTCCGGCGTCACGGAGCTCGTCATGGAGCTTGCGGGCGGTCTCGATGACACCGTCGCCGGCCTTCACCACCATCACGTACACCTGGACCGGTGCCAGTCGGGGTGGCAGTCGCAGCCCGTTGTCGTCGCCGTGGCACATGATGACGCCGCCGACCATCCGGGTGGACGACCCCCACGAAGTGGTGAAGGCGAGCTGGCGCTGTCCGGCCGCGTCCAGGAAGTCGATGTCGAAGGCACGCGCGAAGTTCTGCCCCAACTCGTGCGAGGTGCCCATCTGCAGGGCCTTGCCGTCGCGCATCATCGCTTCCAGGGTGTACGTGTTGGTGGCCCCGGCGAACCGCTCGGCGGCCGTCTTGCGGCCCACCAGGACCGGGATCCCCAGCACGTTGACCATCAGGTCCTCGTACGCCTCATGCAGGATCCGCCGGGCGTACCCACGGGCGTCGGCCTCGGTGGCGTGCGCGGTGTGGCCCTCCTGCCAGAGGAACTCGCTGGTGCGCAGGAACAGCCGGGGCCGCAGTTCCCAGCGCACCGCGTTGGCCCACTGGTTGAGCAGCAGCGGCAGGTCACGGTAGCTCTGCACCCACTTGGCCATGAACTCGCCGATCACGGTCTCGCTGGTGGGGCGTACCACAATGGGCTCTTCCAGCTGCTTGCCGCCGCCGTGGGTGACCACCGCGAGTTCCGGCGAGAAGCCCTCGACGTGCTCGGCCTCACGGCGCAGGTAGCTCTCCGGTATGAACAGTGGGAAGTACGCGTTCCGGGCCCCCGCCGCCTTGATCCGGTCGTCCATTTCGGACTGGACCCGCTCCCAGATCGCGTACCCGGTCGGGCGGATCACCATGGTGCCTCGGACCGGGCCGTTGTCAGCCAGCTCGGCCTTGGCGATCACGTCCTGGTACCAACGGGGAAAGTCGTCCGCCTGAGGGGTGAGCACTCGCGCCATGACCGCACATCCTAGGTGGCCGCCGATGACTCGGTCGCGCGGATTGCCGCCGCGCTACCGGACCACCCGGCCGCGCAGCACGATCCGGCTCGGCTCCCGCACCACCCGCAGGTCCTGACGCGGGTCCTTCGGGTAGACCACGAGGTCGGCGAGGCCGCCCTCCACCAGGCCAGGGAAGCCGAGCCACTCCCTGGCCCCCCAGGAGGCCGCTTCCAGCGCATCCGTGGCTGACATCCCGCCCTGTTCGTGCAGCAGCAGCAGTTCCTCGGCGACCAGCCCGTGCCCGATCGAACCGCCGGCGTCGGTGCCGACCCGGATCGGCACGCCGGCTTCGTGGGCCGCCCGGACCACCGACGGGAACCGCCGGTGCAGCTGGCGGATGTGCTCCGCATAGCCGGGGAACTTGGAATCCGCCTGGGTGGCGATACCCGGGAACCGCTGGATGTTGATCATCGTGGGTACCAGGACGGTGCCCCGCCGAGCCATCTCGTCCACCACATCCGATGACATCCCCGTACCGTGCTCCACGGAGTCGACGCCGGCCCGTACCAGCATCGCCACCGTGTCCTCGTCAAAGGTGTGGGCGGCGACCCGGACCCCGGCGGCGTGCGCGGTCTCGATCACCGCCCGGGTGGTGGCCTCGTCGTAGCAGGGAGCGAGGTCCTTCGCCCCCCGGTCCAGCCAGTCGGCCACCAGCTTGACCCAACCGTTGCCGGCCTTGGCCTGCTCAGCGGTCGCGGCCACCACCTGGTCGGCGGTGCATTCCAGGGGTATGCCGCGCAGGTGCTTCTTCGGCGGTGCCAGGTGCCGGCCGGCACGCGCCAGACGCGGCGTCTGCTGGTCGTCGTCCAGCTGTGGGTAGGGGAACGGCGAGCCCGCATCCCGCAGCGCCAGTACGCCCGCGTCCCGGTTGACCAGCGCCAGTGCCTTCGCCTCAGCCACTGAACCGACCGGTGCCTCGCCGGCCGCGATCCCGATATGGCAGTGGGCGTCGACCAGCCCGGGGAGTACGAAGCCGGAACCGGCGATCGTCTCGGCCCCGCTCACCGGCTCGAAGGTCACCCGGTCGCCGACCAGGTAAATATCGCGCGTCCGGTCCTCGGGCAACACCACCCCGCGCACGTGCAGCGCCATCGGTCCTCCATCGCTCGGCGAAGGCATGCCTCGCAGTCCGCATCATCCTGCACCAGTTGCCGGGCACGGCTCCACCGCCCTCAGGCCAAGACGAACAGACAAATAACCGACGAAAACTGCTGTATCAGGTAAAAACCATGGGACCGTCCCCTTTCAAGGCCCCACGGGGGTTCCACGGGCCACAGAAGGGAGACGCCGTGACCACCACATCACGACGCTGGCTTACCACCATGGCGGCGACTGTCGCCGCGATCGCAATCCCGCTGAGCATGCTGGCCGCCGCCCCAGCGGTCGCCGACCCCATCGCAGGCGACGGCGCCACCGCACGGAAGGGCACCGCCAAGATCGAGCGGAAGGTACGCGACCAAATCGCGAAGAAGGGCACCGCCTCGTTTTGGGTGGTGCTGGACAGCGAAGCCGATCTCACCGGGGCAGCACGGCTGAAGGACAAGACGGCCAAGGCACGGTTCGTGTTAACCGCCAAGACCCGGCACGCCAAAACGACGCAGGCAGGGCTGCGGGCGCTACTGGACCGGCACCACGCCGAGTATCGGTCCTTCTGGATCGACAATTCGTTGCTCGTGACCGGTGACGCGGACCTGCTCGCGGAGATCGCGGCACGCCCAGAGGTCGAGGGGATCGAAGGAAATGACCCGGTGATCCTGCCCGACCCACTGCCAGGCGAGAACGAACCGCCGGTCAACAGCATCGAGTGGAACGTCGCCCGAATCAATGCCCCACTGGTCTGGACCGGCCTGGGGGTGCGCGGTGAAGGCATCGTGGTGGCCAACATCGACACTGGCGTGAAGTACGACCACGCGGCGGTCGCGACCCAGTACCGGGGCCGCAACGCCGACGGCACCTACAACCACAACTACAACTGGTTCGACCCAGCGCGGATCTGTTCTGCGGGTACGCCGTGCGACAACGATGGCCACGGCACCCACACCATGGGCACCATGGTCGGCGACGACGGCGGAAGCAACCAGATCGGCGTCGCCCCCGGCACCACATGGATCGCCGCGAAAGGCTGCGAGTCGAGTTCCTGCTCCCGGACATCCCTGCTCGCATCGGGACAGTGGATCGTCGCCCCGACCGACCTCACCGGCCAGAACCCACGCCCGGACCTCGCCCCGGACGTGGTGAACAACTCCTGGGGCTCGTATCTCCCTGACGACTGGTATCAGGAGACCGTGCAGTCCTGGATCTCGGCGGGGATCTTCCCCGCCTTCGCCAACGGAAACAACGGTGAGGATGGGTGCAGCAGCACCGGCTCGCCCGGCGGGTACGTGATCAGCTACAGCGCGGGCGCGTTCGACATCAACAACGCGATCGCCCCCTGGTCGAGCCGCGGCCCCGGCGAAAACGGCGACATCAAACCCAACATAGCGGCACCCGGGGTCAACGTCCGCTCATCCACCCCGAGCGGCTACGCGTCATACAGTGGCACCTCCATGGCCTCGCCGCATCTAGCGGCCACCGTGGCGCTGATGTGGTCCGCCTCCCCCGCCATCCAAGGCGACATTGCCGCCACTCGGCAGCTCCTTGACGACACCGCCATCGACGTGAACAACACCACCTGCGGCGGCACCACTGACGACAACAACGTCTTCGGCGAAGGCCGACTCGACGCCTACGCCGCCGTACTCGCCACACCACGCGGCGCACTCGGTGCACTGAACGGCACTGTCACCGCCAGCGGTTCGGCCCTGGCCGGCGCGTCCGTTTCGGTCAGCGGTCCGATGAACCGCACCACCACCACGACCGCCAACGGCACCTACTCGTTCGACCGGCTGATGGTCGGCGACTACACCATCAGTGTCAGCAGGTTCGGGTACCAGACCGGCACCGGCGCGGTGACCATCATGGATGGTCAGACCACGATCCGCGACTTCTCCCTGGCGGCGGTCCCGTCCGCCACCCTCTCCGGAGTGGTACGGCTCACCAGTGGCGACCCGGCTGTCGGTGCCACCCTACGGGCGCTCGGCACCCCGGTCAGCGCGGTCACCGATGCGCAGGGCCGCTACCAGATGACCCTGCCGTTCGGCGACTACCAGATCGAGGTGACACCCACTAATCGGTGCGCGACCGGCACCACCGTATCGGTGTCGCTGAGTGCTGATATGCAACGCGATGTCACCCTGCCACAGCGGACCGACTCGGCTGGCTATTCGTGCGACTCGGCGACCGGTGGCTATGTCCCGGGCACCCAGCGCCTGCCGTTGTACGGCGACGACTCGATCACCGAGATCACGCTGCCGTTCCAGGTGTCGCTGTACGGCGATGGTCACAGCACGGCGTCCGTGAGCACCAACGGCTGGATCAGCTTCGAAGAGACGTACTACTCGCCGTACGCCAATACCCCGATTCCAAATCCCGACATCCCGAACAGCGTGCTCTACCCGCTGTGGGACGACCTCTACGTGGACTCTCTCTCCGGTGTCTACACCGGAGTAACCGGGACCGCGCCGAACCGGACGTTCATCGTGGAGTGGCGGAATGTGTCCTTCTACGCGGATGCCTCGGCTCGGGTTTCCTTCGAGGCGATGATCAGCGAGAGCGGCGTGGTCACATTCCATTACGCTGGCGTCGACAACGTCCGGGAGGCCGGCGGGTACGCCACCGTCGGGCTCGAGAACTCGACCGGCACCGTGGCGTTCCAGTACTCGTACAACGAGGCGGTGCTCTCCAGCGGCACTGGGATCAGGTTCCAGACGGATGCCGGCATCGTCCGAGGGCTGGTGACCGACGCCAACGACGGCGACCCGGTTGCCGGTGCGGCTGTCACGGTCCGAGCCGGCGGCCAGGTCGTGACCACCACGTCGTCAAACGCCACTGGCGGCTACGTCCTGCTGCTCCGGCCCGGTGGCTACCAGATCACCGTCGCGAAGCCGAACTACGAGACGGCCAGCTCGGACATCACGATCGAGGCCCGTACCGAGGTGTCGCATGCCACAGCACTCCGCACCGGTCGAGTGGAAGTCTCCACCGAGGCGATGACCGTGGTGGTACCAACCGGCGAGCGACGGGATCGTACCGTCACACTGTCGAACACCGGCAGCGCCAGCGTCCAGTACGAGATCACCGAATCCGATGAGTACGGGCAGGAGATCGACGTTCCGTGGCTGTCGGTCAACCCCGCGGCCGGGACCACGGACTCCGGTGGCACGGCCACGGTCACGGTGGGCGTGAACACCGCCGCCCTGCCGGCGAGTTCGGTCCATGGCGCGCGGCTGCTCCTACGGTCCACCAGCGGACGACGCCCGTTGATCACCATACCGGTGACCCTCGTGGTGTCCGGCTACCAGGTGGCGCTGGACAGCGGGGGCGCCAGCAGCGTAGTCGACTCCTACGGTGACACCTGGTCCCCGGACCGGGCTTACACCACGGGCTCCGCCGGCTACCTCGGACAGTCCCACACCATCTCGACCAGGACCGATATCACCGGGACCGAGGACGACTCTCGGTTCCAGACCCAACGTGAGGGCATGAGCGAATACCGGTTCGACGGACTCGCCGACGGCGTGTACACCGTGGAACTGGACTTCGCAGAACTGCGGATCGCATCACCCGACCAGCGGTACTTCGACATCCACATCGAAGGCGTCGAGGTACTCAGCCGAGTCGACGTCGCATACGAAGCAGGCAGCTTCGGCGCGATGAACCGCACCCTCACAGTCCAGGTCACCGACGGCCAACTCAACGTCCGATTCTTCGCCTACCGCGGCTTCGGAACCCCGATCGTCAACGCGATCCGAGTCACCGAACGCCCCGACCTCACC
>DASUSI010000057.1:0-5114 GCA_036375165.1 Micromonosporaceae bacterium
CTCGCGGCGCGGCGTGCCGGTGCCGGCGAGCCGGCGATCCTGCTGCGAGGTGACTCCGGTCGACTCGGAGGTGCCTGTGATCCGTGAGCCGGTCCTCGCCGGGGTCGACGTGGGCACCACCAACACGAAGGTGGGGATGTACCGGGTGGACGGCTCCCGTGTGGCGCTGCGGGCGTGGCCCACCCCGGCGGATGCCGGCGGTCTGGTCACCGCCGTCCTCGACGGCCTGGCGTCCCTGATCGAACGGGTGCGGCAACCACCAGCGGCGGTCGGAGTGACGGGCATGGCGGAGAGCGGGGTGACCGTGGACAGCGACCTGAGGCCGCTGCACCCGCTGATCCTGTGGCGGGACCCGCGTGGCGGCAGCGGAGCCGACCGGATCCGCGCGGAGCCGGGTGCGGCGGAACTGTTCGCGCTCACCGGAGTGAGCCTTGGCACCAAGACGCCCCTGGCCCGCTGGCGGTGGCTCGCCGACACCCGGCCGGGCCTGCTGACCAGACGCCGGGTGTGGTTGAGCGCCCCGGACCTGGTCGCCGCCACGCTGGTCGGGGAAGCGGTCACGGACATCACGCTCGCCGGCCGTACCGGGGGCATGGACGCCCGGACCGGCCGTTACCACCCTGACCTGCTCGCCGCGGCGGGCATCAGTCCCGCCCAGCTACCCCGGATTGTGGCACCGGGACAGGCCGCCGGGCGGTGCGCCACCGACGCGGCACGCCGGGCGGGCCTGCGCCCCGGTACCCCGGTCGTGATCGCCGGCCATGACCACCTGGTCGCGGGGTACGCCGCCGGGGTCCGCCGGCCCGGCGAGCAGATGGACTCGATGGGCACCGCCGAGGCGGTCTTCACGATCACCCGGGATGTCCCGGCCGACCTGTCGGCTGGGACCGGGGTGTCGTGGAACCGGTTCGTCGACGGTACGCACTACTGCCTGATCTCCGGGTTCCCGAGTGCCGGTGGGCTGGTGGACTGGTTCACCGAGGGCTACCTCGGACTGGGGGGCCAGGCCGGGTACCGGCGGTTCGGGGAACTGGTCGACGCGGTCGGCCAACGGCCCACCGGCATCGTCGTGGAGCCGTACCTGTCCGGACGGGCGGCTCCGGCACCGGATCCGCGGCGCGGGCTCGGGGTACACGGCGTACGGCCGAGACACACGATCGGCGACCTGGCGCTGGCGCTGCTGGAGGGGGCGTGCGCACAGGTGCGGTGGCTGGCGGGTCAGCACCTTGGGCTGGTTGGTGCGGCCGGGCCGGGGCCCACCGTCGTGGCGGGTGGGCCGACCCGGTCCAGAACCTGGATGCGGGTCAAGGCAGCGGTCGGGCCCGGTCCGCTGCGGGTGGTCGAGGACCCGGACGCGGCGTGCGCCGGGGCGGCGCTGCTGGCCGGCGAAGCCGGCCTGGGCGTCCCCGCGCCTGTGCTGACGGCGAGCCCGGTGACCACCGACGAGCAGGAACGGGAACGGTACGACCGGTTCTACCGCGAGAGCTTTCTGCCTGTGGTCACCGCCGAGACGTTCCAGCCCGACGATCCTTGGGGGTCGCGGTGAACGCTCTGGACCGGTTGGCCCGAGGCGGTGGAGGCGGCGCGGCCGTTTGTGAGTGTGCCGGTCTACCGGATCGACGTGCCGATGGTGGCGCAGGCGGTGGCGACCGGTTCCCGGATCGGGATTCTGGCTACTGTGGAGTCCACACTGGAGCCGACCCGCCGACTGATCGAACGCGAGGCGCAGCACCAGGGCCGTACTGTCGAACTGACCGCCTCGGTGTGTGACGGCGCGTTCCCGGCGTTGCGGGCTGGTCGGCTCACCGAGCACGACGCGATGGTCGCTGCCGAGGCGCAAAAGCTCGCCGCCACTGTGGACGTGCTGGTGTTCGCGCAGGCGTCGATGGCCCGGGTGATCGACGCCCTCCCGCCCGAGACCCTCGGGGTGCCGGTGCTGACCTCACCCCGCAGCGGCGTTGAACAGCTCACGGGCTCCTGACTGCCGCGACACCGGCCGCGAACTTCCGGTGTGACCACTCTGACCGACTTCGACGCAATTTAGCGTGAAGCGCGAATATCAATGCTTTACTGCTGTATCGGTGTTTTGTTACGGTCCACTGGGCTTTCGATCCTCCGATCGCACGTCGCTGGACGTCGTGCACACAGCCGACCGAAGATTCGCTCAGTCACGGGAGGAATGATCGATGCTGCACCCCGCTGATCTCGGCGCTTTGCCGGAGATCGCAGCTCAGCGTCACGCCGACGTCCCGCTTCTCTCCGACACTCCCTGGCTTGGCCTGGACCGCGACGTGCGTACCGTGGGCGACTTCGCCTGGGCGGTGCACGAGTACGCGGACCGGCTGTGGGCTACGGGCGTGCGCCGTGGTGCCACGGTCGCCGTGGTCAAGGCCAATCACTACGACATTCAGGCGCTCGCGTGTGCCGCGATCCGGGTCGGCGCGGTGCCGGCCCTGCTGTCGGTGCGCATGGCGCCGGACGAGCTCGTCACCTGCCTCGGCCTGCTCGATCGCCCGGTGCTGCTGGTCGACGCCGACGGCATCGAGCGGCTCGCGGCGTACGCGGAGTCGTTGCCCAGGCTGACGTCAGGGGTGTTCGCCCTCCACGCGCCCGGTGCCGGATGGGCGCCGACGCTCGACGCCAGCGGTCACCACGAGCCGATTCCGTGGTCCGGCGATGGGCCGATGATCATCACTCACTCCTCGGGGACCACCGGGGCGCCCAAGCTCGTCGCCCAGAGCGCCGATTCGCTGTACGGGCACGCTGCCCCGCAGATCGCGGTGGCGCGCCAGCTCGACACGACCGGCATCGCCGCGAAGTGCCTGTCGTTCGTGCATGCGCGTACGGCATCCGGGCTGGTCGCGATGCTGACCGTGACGATGCCGTTCCTGGCGCTGTCGAACACCGCGCCCGAGGACGTGGCCGAACAGCTGGTCGCGCACCGCCCGCAGGGCCTGGAGACGCATCCCAACCTCTTCCTGCTCTGGGAGTCACTGGGCACCCGGCCACAGCGGCCGTTCGCCTCGGTCGAGCGATTCCTGACGAGCTTCGACGCGGTGCACCCGCGGACGGTGCGGGCGCTGCTGAATGGCTCAGACCAGCCCAACCCGGTGTATCTGCAGGCGTACGGGCAGACCGAGACCGGCCCGGTGACGCTGCGGGCCGTCCACCGCGCCGACTTGGACACGCTCGACGAGACGTCGCGCAATGTGGGCCGGCCGTTCCCGGGCATCACCGACGTGCGGATCGTTGACGACGCCGGCGAGTCGGTGCCGGCCGGCACGCCCGGTTACATCGAGGCCCGCACGCCCGGCCGCGGCCACTCCATCATCGGGCAGCCACCGCTGCCCGGACCCGGTGAATGGTGGCCGATGGGCGACATCGGCCGCATCACCGAGAACGGCTCGCTGGAGCTGCTCGACCGCGTTGCCGACCGGCTCGCAGGCACGGCGAGCCTGCTGCGGCTGGAAGACCGCCTGCTCGACGCGCTCCCCCAGCTGTTGGAGGTCGTGTTGACCCCCGGCCCCGACGGCGCGCTGGTCGTCACCGTGTGCACCGCCGACGATCAGCCGCTGGAGCTCGAGCTGTGGGCGAAGGCTGCGGTCACCGCTGGGCTGCCGGCCGATACCGGCTTCACCCAGCGCCGCTGGGCAGACCTGCCGTGGACCGGGTCCTGGAAGGTACGGCGGCACCGGATCGGGACGCGATGATCTTCCAGGTCGTGGCCGAGCACACCACTCAGCGGTCCCGGCTGCGCTATACCGCTCCCGAGCCGGGCTCTGTTGCGCTCGACGAGCTGGTCGCGGCGGCCGAGGCCGGTGCGGGCGCGCTCGCCGCCGTGCTGACCACCGATGCGCAGCCGCGGATCGGTCTGCTCATGGCCAACGGCGAGCCCTGGCTGCGCACGTTTCTCTCGGTGATGCGGATCGGCGCCGTCGCGGTGCCGTTGGCCGTCCCGGCCGGTTTCCAGAACCTCGACACATACCAGGCGCACGTCGGCTCGATCGCCAAGGATGCCGCGCTGGACGCGATCGTCTTCGACGACACCGTCGCCCCGGCCGTCCCCGGCCTGGAAGCCAGCTGTGCCGGGGTACGTTTCGTGCACCAGAGCGCGGTGGCCGCCGACGCCCGCCATCCCGCCCCGCCGGAGGTCGGCGCCGATCCCGATCGGCTGGCGGTGTTGCAGTACACCTCCGGCAGCACGTCGGCGCCCAAGGGCGTCCAGCTCACCGAGCGCAACGTGATCGCGGGCATCCACCCGATCACGTACGACACGGCCTGGGAACCCGCCATCGACGTGCTGGGCGTGTGGATCCCGCTGTTCCACGACATGGGGCTGTTCGGCGCGCTCGGTGCCATGGTCCGCGGCTCGGGGGTGTGCCTGTGGACGCCCGCCGAGTTCGTCAAGCGGCCGCTCACCTGGCTGCGGTCGTTCGCGGCCTCGCCCGCGACCGCACTGGCCAGCCCCAACTTCTTCTTCGACTACCTCACGACGGCCGCGGCTGTTGGTTCGGTGGCCGGCCTGGACCTCAGCCGCTGGCGGATCGCCTTCAACGGAGCCGAACAGGTCCGGTGGGCGACGGTCACCGAGTTCACCGAACGGTTCGCGCCGTTGGGGTTCCGGCCCGCGACGATGTACCCGGTGTACGGGCTGGCCGAGACAACCCTGCCGGTTACCTTCCCCACCATCGGTGACCTGCCGCACAAGCGGGACCTTGACCGGCGGGACCTCGGCGCGGGGGCGGGCGAGCGGTCGGTGGTCTGTGTCGGCAAGCCCGTCACCGGCCTGGAGGTCCGGATCGACGCCGTGGCCGCCGGCCCCCGGCCCGCTGGCGTCGGGCCCGCCATCGGCGAGGTGCAGGTGCGCGGCGGCGCGGTCATGGCCGGCTACCTCAACGTCCCGGCGGCCGAGCAGCCGTTCACCGTCGATGGCTGGCTCAAGACCGGCGACCTCGGCTTCCTCGACGAGCACGGGCTGTACATCACCGGCCGGGCCAAGGACATGATCGTGGTCAACGGCGAGAACTACTACGCCGAGGACATCGAGGAACTCGTGCGCGCCGCTCCCGGGCTGGACCGCCGGCACTGCGCGGCCGTGCCGTGGACCGACGACG
>DASUSI010000058.1:0-48331 GCA_036375165.1 Micromonosporaceae bacterium
GACCAGGCAGACGATACAATGGACGTGCCCTCCTTGGGATTGGAGCTGTCGCAAAGTTCACGATCTCCAAGGAGGGCACCTCCATCAAACAGACACGCCGATGCCAGGCAAATTCATTACAAAGACTTTCCGAATGGCTCCGGTGAAGGCTGTGGCGATGCTGGAAGAACTGGTCCGTGACGATCCGACCGTGGTCGGAGTGGTCGGGTTGGTGGACAGTCGCACGAGCACAGCCAAGGCGCTGCGCGAACTCAACCGGATCGGCCTTCCGGCAGTTGCGACAACGTTGTCGGCCGACAAATTCGATGACAACTCCGAGCTCTATCTGCAGATGTCGGCACCCAACGCCGACCAGGCAAAAATGATTCGCGAATACGCCGTGCACCTGAAAGTCAGCGAGGTCCTGATCTACTACACCACCGGACTGAACAGCTCACGTAAACAGGACCGGTATGTCGACACGCTGGTCAAAGCGCTGGAGGAGCGGTTCGGCAGGCGGCTCCTGAAGGAACCGGCTTTCAGGTGGGACGATCAGTCGCTGGCTCATAAAACGTGCGGATATGGTGGCCTGCTGGTCTTCGCCGGCCGGTGGTCGGAGTTCGACGGCTTCCTGCGGGCATTGACGGAGTGTGGCGATGACCCGCCGAAGAACCTGGTCGCCGACGACTCCGTCAACCGGTACATGGCGAACCATCACCTGCGGAAAACCGCACCCGGCAATGTGCCGGTGACGTATGTGTCAAAGGCTGCCCTGGCGACCTGTGATGCTTTGTGGGCTGCGCGCAAGGCCAACAACGATCTGCGCGACAGCTTCCTGCGCCTGGTCCAGAAACAAAACCCGCTGGACCGGCCGCGCTGCCTGCCCAACGATTCGACGCCGGTGGGTGAGCGGGTCAGCCTGGCCTACGACGCCGCCATCATGGTGACCGATGCGGTGGAGAGACTGGCTGCCCGGCTGCGCCCCAACACCCAGGCGAAGTGGGACCCGCAGGCCGTCAACCCGATCAGTGTGCACACCGAGATGCTGCTGCGTGCGCAGCGGGGATTCCAAGGCGTGACGGGCCTTATCCGATTCACGGACGATTCCGGAGTGCCGGTGAGCCGGCGGATCTCGCTGCTGAAGGTGAAAAGTGTGCGTGACTTGGCCAGTGAGCCGGTGGAGGTATTCCACTGTGGTGTGGCCGACAGCGCGGACGACGACGCCCGCTGCGTGAAGCCGTGAAGTGCTTACCGGTGCGCCCGTCAGGCGGGTGTGCGGACCGTACCGATGTGTCACGGCGGGTTCGAGGCGGGTTCTGCTGGGTAGCCGGACTGGTAGGTCATCATGACGACCCCTTGAGGAGGGGATATGGCCGCCGGTGGCGAGACTCATCGCGACATGATCGAACTTTTGTTGCAGGACCACCGCGAGGTGGAGCGGCTGTTCGTCGAGCTGGAGACGGGAGTGGGAAGCCCCGAGCACCGGCGTGATCTTGCCGATGCGGTGACCGCGGAGTTGATCCGGCACGCCGTAACGGAAGAGGAGTACCTCTACCCGACCGCCCGCAGGGCTCTTCCGGACGGTGACCAGGTCGCTGAACACGAGATCGCCGAACACGCCGAGGCGGAGCAGACACTCAAGGACTGGGAAGGGATTTCGGCCGACGACCCACGCTTTGACGTGCTGTATCGAAAGGTGACAAGCGAGATCCGGCACCACATCCAGGACGAGGAGTCGAACCTGTTCCCGAGGTTGCGTGCCGCGTGTTCCGAGGAGGAACTGGCCGACCTGGGCCGCAGGATGGAGATCGCCAAGCTGGTGGCTCCCACCCGGCCGCACCCGAACGCCCCGGACCGCCCGCCGTGGAACAAGATCCTCGCCCCGGGCACCGGATTCGTGGACCGGGTACGCGACGCGTTGTCACACCGCAAGACGTCCTCGGAGGCACTCCGGGGGAAGTGACCGGTGAACAGCCTGACCGCCATGGGCGGTAGCCGTTCCCGACGCCGGTCAGACGAGGTGGCGAGAATGAAGATCGGCTACTTTCTGTCCTGTGAGGAGCACGGCCCTCGGGAACTGGTGCGGCAGGCGCGGTGGGGATGATCTCGAAGATCACGTCGAAGAGCTGCGCCAGGTCCGGGCGGCCGGTTTCGACGAGGTGTACGTGAGCCAGATCGGGCCGGAGCAGGACGGCTTCTTCCGCTTCTACGCCGAGCAGGTACTTCCCAAGGTTCGGTAGTTCCAGATATTGACACTGTTATATGACAGTGTCAGTGTTGAGGTGTGACGGAAACCGGATGGACCCTGGACGAACTCGCCGCGCGGGTCGCGGCGATGCTCGACGGCCATGCCGGAGCGGCCGGTGCCGCCGACCGCCGGGTCCGACAGGTCCCTGACCGCCGCGCCATCCGCTGGTACACCACCATCGGCCTGCTGGACCGGCCCCAGGTGCGGGGTCGCACCGGCTGGTACGGCGAGCGGCACCTGCTGCAACTGGTCGCCATCAAGCGGCTGCAGGCCGCGGGTCGGTCGCTGGCCGAGATCCAAGCCGACCTCGCCGGAGCCACCGACGCCACGCTGCGCCGGATCGCCGCGCTCCCCGGCGGGCCGGTACGCCCGCCGCCCCCGCCACACAGCCCCGCGGAGCCTCCGGCCAGGTTCTGGACCCGGCCGGTGACCGGATCCGGTCTGCGAATCGCCATCGATCTGGCCGATGGCGTGACGCTGCTTCTCACGCCGGCCGCCGGCCGGACCGTTCCCGGTCTGGAGGCGCTTTCTGCGGTACACGCCGCCGCCCGGCCGCTGCTCGACACGCTGACAGGGCACGGACTGCTGTCCGGCACTTCCGATCCGCGCGACGCCGAGGGAGAAACGCCATGACCATCCGTGTGCTGCCGATGCGGGATGACGAGGCCACGAACCTGGCGTCACCGGACGAGCGGGCTGGTCTTGGCACCCTCGCCACGCGTCAGGGAAACCTGCCGCTGCAAGAGGTTGACGTGGCCGTCCAGATCACCGGCCTGGCGGTGCGGACCCGGCTCACTCAGGTCTTCGGCAACCCGTACGACGTGCCCCTGGAGGCGACGTACATCTTCCCGCTGCCGGACCGGGCCGGGGTGACCGGAATCCGGATGGAGGCCGCCGACCGGGTCGTGGAGGGGGTTCTCAAGGAGCGTCAGCAGGCCCGGGACGAGTACGACCGGGCCGTCGCGGCGGGGCAGCGCGCCGCGATCGCCGAGGAGGAACGGCCGGACGTGTTCACCATGCGGGTGGGCAACATCGCACCCGGCGAGCGGGTCACGGTGCGGTTGACCCTGGCCGGTGAGGTGCCGTACGAGGACGGTGCGGCCACGTACCGGTTTCCGCTGGTGGTGGCACCTCGGTACATCCCCGGCAGCCGGATCGACGGCCCGGTGGGCGACGGCGTGGCACCGGACACGGACGCGGTGCCCGACGCGTCCCGGATCACGCCGCCCGTGCTGCTGCCCGGGTTCCCGAACCCGGTCCGGCTGACCATCGCGGTGGATCTGGATCCGGCCGGGCTGGCGGTCCGGGACATCCGTTCCAGCCTGCACCAGGTCACCGTGACCCAGTCCGACGGCGTCGCCCGGATCGAACTCGGCGCGGGGGAGCGGCTGGACCGGGACTTCGTGCTGCGGTGGCAACCGGAAGGCATCGACACCGCTGTGACGCCCTCGCTGGCGGTCGTACCCGATACGGATGCCTCCGGTGCGGGGACGTTCCAGTTGACCCTGATCCCGCCCACCCTGTCGGAACTGACCCGACCCCGGGACGTGGCAGTGGTGCTGGACCGCTCCGGCAGCATGGCCGGCTGGAAGATGGTCGCCGCACGCCGGGCCGCCGCGAGGATCGTTGACTCGTTGGGCAGCGCGGACCGGTTCGCGGTGCTCGGGTTCGACACCGTCGTGGAGCGGCCTGCGCTGTTGGGGGATGGCCTGGTCGCGGCGGGTGACCGGCACCGGTTCCGCGCGGTGGAGTTCCTTGCCCGGTTGGAGGCACGCGGCGGCACCGAGATACTGCACCCGTTGCGGGAAGCTTTGGCGCTGCTGGGCACGTCGCAGCCGGACCGCGACCGTGTGCTGGTCCTGGTCACCGACGGGCAGGTTGGCAACGAGGACCAGATCCTGCGGGAACTGGCCACAGAACTGGCATCGGTTCGGGTGCACGCGGTCGGAATCGACCAGGCGGTCAACGTCGGGTTCCTTGGCAGGCTCGCCGTCGCCGGGGGTGGCCGCTGCGAACTGGTGGAAAGCGAGGACCGGCTCGACGAGGCGATGGACCGGATCCACCGCAGGATCAGCACCGCGGTCGTGACCGGGCTGCGGGTTGAGACTGATGGGCGGTTCGACATCGACCAGGTTTCGCCGGGCCGGCTGCCGGACCTGTTCGTCGGTACGCCGTCGCGGATCCACGGCCGCTACCTGGGTACGCCCACCGCGATGACCGTCACCGGGTGGCGGCCGGACGGCACGCCATGGCGCGTCACCGTGCCGGCGGCTCACGTCGACAACCCGGCGCTGGCCGCGGTGTGGGCGCGTGCCCGGCTCCGTGACCTGGAAGACCGCTACGCCGCGACGTCGGCCCCTGAGACCCGGGAGTCCCTGGAGCGGGACATCGTGGCGACCTCGCTGCGATTCGGGGTGCTCTGCCGGTTCACCGCGTTCGTCGCCGTCGACAGCCGGGTCGCTCACCACGCGGGGGAGCCGCACCGGGTGGTGCAGCCGGTCGAGGTGCCGGTGGGCTGGCAGATGCTGGCGGCCCCCTCACCCCAGCCGGTCCCCGCGTCCCCAGCCATGTGGCGCACCGCGTCGACCGGGTTCAGCCCAGCCATGATCACGGCAGCTGGTCCGGCACGGATCCGGAGGCCCACCACCGACGAAGCCCCTGGCCTGACCGCTGACGTGGCGACCGTGCTGGCAACCGAACTCCGCCGACTGAACGACCTCGCCGGGGCATCCCCGGCACAACGGTGGATGGCGCTCGCCGACCTCGCCAGTCGGCTGCGTGCGCTGGCCCGCCAGGTCGCCGGACCCGGGCGCGACGCGCTGGTTCGACTGGCCGAGTCGCTGTCGGTGTGCGACGGGCCGCTGCCCCAGGATCCGGAGGTGCTGGAGCGGCTGTGGCGGCGGACGGTGACAGAACTCCAGGAATTTCCCCGTGCCAGCGGCCAGTCGCGCCCGACGAGCCGGCGCGGCGGTTTCTGGAAGCGCGCTTGAACCCACACCTGAAATCCCGGTGCGACCTGGCAAGCGCCGGCCGTACCGTTGGTTCGCACCAACCCGCCGGCTCCCCGCTAGCATCTTTGGGGCGCCGCACGACTCGCGCCGACCTGACCGTTCACGTTCCCGGACGCCGTCGTGCGTCCCGTACCCGAGGAGATCATCGTGTCCGCACAGCCAGCCGCCGTCGTGACCGCCCCCGTTGTGGTCCCGGCCGGCACGACGGCCGCGGACGTGATCGAGCGTGCGGGACTGCCCCGCACCGGGCCCAAGGCGGTCGTGGTGGTACGCGACCCGTCCGGCCAGTTGCGTGACCTGTCCTGGACCCCCACCGAGGACACCGAAGTGGAGCCGGTGCCGATGGACAGCCCGGACGGGTTGAACGTACTGCGTCACTCGACCGCACATGTGCTTGCCCAAGCGGTGCAGGACCTGTACCCGGAGGCCAGGCTCGGCATCGGTCCGCCGATCGAGAACGGCTTCTACTACGACTTCGACGTGTCGCGGCCGTTCCACCCCGAAGACCTGGAGCGCATCGAGAAGCGGATGCGCGAGATCGTCAAGGCCGGACAGCGGTTCTCCCGCCGGGTGTACGGCTCGCTGGACGAGGCCAGGACGGAAATGGCGTCAGAGCCGTACAAGTTGGAACTGGTCGACGTCAAGGGTGAAGGCGTCGACACCTCCGAGGTGATGGAGGTCGGCGGCGGTGAGCTGTCGGTGTACGACAACCTCGACGCCGAGTCCGGCAAGCGTTGCTGGTCGGACCTGTGCCGAGGTCCGCACCTACCATCCACCCGGCTGATCGGCGCGTTCAAACTGATGCGCAGCGCGGCGGCGTACTGGCGGGGGAGTGAGAAGAACCCGCAACTGCAGCGGGTGTACGGCACCGCCTGGCCCATCCGCGACCAGCTCAAGGACTACCTGCGCCTACTGGAGGAGGCCGCCAAGCGCGACCACCGCAAGCTGGGTACCGACCTGGACCTGTTCAGCTTCCCCGAGGAGATCGGCTCCGGGCTCGCTGTCTGGCACCCGAGAGGCGGCGTGATCCGTCGGGTGATGGAGGAGTACTCCCGGCAACGACACGAGCAGGCCGGGTACCAGTTCGTCTACACCCCGCACCTGACCAAGGCCGCGCTGTTCGAGACCTCCGGGCACCTGGAGTGGTACGCCGAGGGAATGTACCCGCCCATGCAGCTTCCGGAAGGTTCAGGTGGGGCGGTCGAGTACTACCTCAAGCCGATGAACTGCCCGATGCACCTGATGATCTTCAAATCGCGTGGACGTTCGTACCGGGAGCTGCCGCTGCGGCTGTTCGAGTTCGGCACCGTGTATCGGTTCGAGAAGTCCGGGGTGGTGCATGGGCTGACCCGGGCGCGCGGCTTCACCCAGGACGACTCGCACATTTTCTGCACCCCGGAACAGTTGCAGGACGAGTTGGCCAGCCTGCTGCAGTTCGTCATCGACCTGCTGCGTGACTTCGGGTTGACCGAGTTCACCGCCGACCTGTCGACCCGTCCGGAGAAATTCGTCGGTGAGATCGAGGAGTGGAACCAGGCCGAGGCCGCGCTGGAGGAGGCGTTGAAGCGGGCCGGGGTGGAGTACCGGATAGCCGAGGGCGAGGGCGCGTTCTATGCCCCGAAGATCGACGTGCACGTCAAGGACGCGATCGGCCGCAAGTGGCAACTGTCCACGCTGCAGGTGGACTTCCAGGAGCCTGGGCGGTTCGGCGTGGAGTACCAGGCGGCGGATGGCACCCGGAAACGGCCGTACATGATCCATCGGGCACTGTTCGGTTCGGAGGAGCGGTTCTTCGGGATCCTGCTGGAGCACTACGCCGGGGCGTTCCCGGCGTGGCTGGCACCGGTGCAGGCGGTGTGCATCCCGATCCGGGACGACCACGCCGACTACTTGCACGGCTTCGCCGCCTCGCTGCGCGCGGAGGGCATCCGGGTGGAGGTGGACACCTCCGACGAGCGGATGCAGAAGAAGATCCGCACCGCCCAGCAGCAGAAGATCCCTTTCATGGTGATCGCGGGAGACCAGGACATCGATGCGGGGACCGTGTCCTTCCGGTACCGGGACGGTTCGCAGCGCAACGGCGTCCCGTTGGCCGAGGCGGTGGCACACGTCGCGGACGTGGTGCGTTCCCGCACCAACCACGGGCCCACGGCCACGCCGCCGGCCTGAGCCTGACCGGCGGCGGGATTCAGGTCGTTTTCGGACGGAACACGTGATCCTTCGACAGCTTCCCAACACGTAGGATCGCGGGGTGGCGAACGGAGGCACCGGACCCCAGGCGGAAGGGCATGCCGCCGAACAGTACGCACAGCCGCACGGGGTCGGGATCACCGACGAGCTCGGGCGGCTGTGGACCCCCTACCGAATGGCGTACATCAAGGGGGAGAACCGCCCGGACGGTGACGACGGCTGCCCGTTCTGCGGCGTGCCCGAACTGAGTGACCAGGACGGTCTGGTCGTGGCCCGGGGAGACACCGTGTACGCGGTGCTCAACCTCTACCCGTACAACCCCGGGCACCTGATGGTCTGCCCGTACCGCCACGTACCGGACTACACCGACCTGGACCACGCCGAAGTCGTGGAGCTGGCCGAGTTCACCCGCCGCGCGATGCGCGCGATCCGGGAGTGCAGCGGTGCCCACGGCTTCAACATCGGCATGAACCAGGGCACTGTCGCCGGGGCCGGGATCGCCGCCCACCTCCACCAGCACGTGGTCCCCCGATGGGGCGGCGACACCAACTTCATGCCGGTGGTGGGGCATACCAAAGTACTGCCGCAACTGCTCGGCGACACCCGCGCCATGCTTGCCGGGGCCTGGGAGAAGGTGTAGGGACCCCGGTTGCGGCGAGACCGCGCCACCGGGTGGTGGCGCGGCCTCGACAGGGTCGGTTCAGCCGAGCGTGGCGGCTGGTCAGCTCTTCTCGGTAGCTTCCTTCTTCACTTGGTCGACCAGGTGCGAAGGCATCGGGTCGTACCGGGCGAAAGTCCGCTGGAACGTGCCGGTGCCGCTGCTCATCGAGCGCAACTCAACGAGGTAACGCACCAGTTCCAGCGCTGGAACCTCCGCCTTGACCACCGCGCGGTCGTTGCCGTCGGACTCGGTGCCGAGCACCCGGCCCCGGCGGCTTGACAGGTCGCTCATCACCGCTCCGACGTAGCTGTCCGGCACCCGGATCGTCACCTCGTCGACCGGTTCCAGCAGCACCACCTGAGCCTTCGCGGCGGCGTCCTTCAGTGCCAGAGTGCCCGCGGTCTGGAACGCCGCGTCGGAGGAGTCCACCGAGTGGGCCTTCCCGTCGAACAGCGTCACCCGGATGTCCACCATCGGGTAACCGGCGACCAGGCCACGTTCCATCTGCGTCCGCACACCCTTTTCGACACTGGGGATGTACTGGTTCGGCACCACACCGCCGACCACCCTGTCGACGTACTCGAAGCCACTCCCGCGCGGCAGCGGCTCCACCTCGATGTTGCAGACCGCGTACTGGCCGTGGCCACCGGACTGCTTGACGTGCCGTCCGTGGCCCTTGCCCGGGGAGCCGAACGTCTCCCGCAGCGGGACCCGTACCGGCTCGGTCGTCAGCTCCACACCGCCGGCGCGCAGCCGGTCCAGCAGGACGTCGGCGTGAGCTTCGCCCATGCACCACAGCACCAGTTGGTGGGTCTCCGGGTTGCGTTCCAGCCGCAGCGTCGGATCACCGGCGACCAGCCGGCCGAGGTTTTTGGCCAGCGCGTCCTCGTCGCTGCGGGTCTTCGCGACCACGGCCACCGGAAGCAGTGGTTCTGGCATCTGCCACGGCTCGACCAGCAGCGGATTGTCCTTCGCCGAGATGGTGTCCCCGGTCTCGGCCGTGTTGGACTTGGTGATCGCGCAGATGTCCCCGGCGACGCAGTACGGCACCTCGTGCAGTTCCCCGCCGAGCGGCGAGTAGACGTGCGCGATCCGTTCGTCGGCGTCGTGGTCGGGGTGTCCGCGTTCGGCCATCCCGTGTCCCGACACGTGGACCACCGAGTCCGGCCGCAGCGTTCCCGAGAACACCCGTACCAACGACACCCGACCCACGTACGCGTCGATCGTGGTCTTGACCACCTCGGCCACCAAGGGCCCGTCCGGGTCACAGGTCAGCGGGTCGCGGGGGTTACCGTCAAGGCCCGCCGCCGCGGGCAACTCGTGCTCCAAGGGCGAGGGGAATCCCCGGGTGAGCACCTCGAGCAGCGCGTCGATCCCGACCTGGGTGTCCCCGCACACTCCGATCACCGGGTAGAACGTGCCGCGGGCGATCGCCTTTTCGAGGTCCTCGACCAGCGTCTGCTCGTCGAGTTCCTCCCCAGCGAGGTAGCGGTCCATCAGGGACTCGTCCTCGCTCTCGGCGATGATCCCTTCGATCAACGCGCTGCGCGCCTCCTCGACCGCGGGCATGTGCTCCGCGTCGGGTTCCTTGACCTGGGGCGGATACCCGTCGGAGTAGTCGAACACCTGCTGGGTGATCAGGCCGATCGTGCCGATCACCTGTTCACCGGAGTCGTCGTGCAGCGGCAGGTAGAGCGGGAGCACCGAGCCCCCGGAGCCGTCGCCGAACACCCGCTGGCACTGGGCCACGGTCTCGTCGTACTCCGCCCGCGGGTGGTCGATCCGGGTGATCGCCACTGCCCGTGGCATCCCGACCGCGGCGCACTCTTCCCAGAGATTCACGGTCGTGGCGTCCACTCCGTCCACCGCCGAGATCACGAACAGCGCCGCGTCGGCGGCCCGCAGGCCAGCGCGCAACTCCCCGACGTAGTCGGCGTAGCCAGGCGTGTCCAGCAGGTTGATCTTGACGCCGTCGTGCACCATCGGGGCGCACGAGAGGCTGACCGACCGCTGCTGTTTGATGGCGGCCGGGTCGTAGTCACACGTCGTAGTGCCGTCGGCGATGGTGCCGGCGCGTTGAATCGTGTTGGTGCTGGCTAGCAAGGTTTCGGCGAGCGTGGTCTTGCCTGAGCCGGAATGGCCGACAAGGACCACGTTGCGCACTTTGCTGGGCGTATCCACCACCGGCGCGGTGCCGGTGACTCCCTTCTCCTGGGACTTCTGGGCCACGGACGCACCTCCTGAAATCGAGGGCCGAGCGGCGAGCTTGTGAGCCGTTTCACCGCCTTGGATCGATCCCACACCTGTACGGCGAAAGGCACAACCCTGACCCGCGCGGTGATCGTTCGTAACACGTGGCGGAACACTAGGGTGAGAGCGTCCACGTACCTGGCGTTCCGAACGGACTGATGACGAAGAACCTCAGTGCGGTGAGCCGTGCCCACCTGGCGCGGGTGATCGAGCCGGTGGGTCGGTCGTTGGTGCGCGCTGGCGTTTCAGCCGACGTCGTGACGGTGCTGGGCACGTTGGGAGTCGTGGTCGGCTGTCTCGGGTTCGTGGTACGCGGCCAGTTGCTGGTCGGCCTGGTGATCGTGATGTTATCGGTACTGACCGACATGCTGGACGGGGCGGTCGCCAGGGCTGGTGGCGGGTCCAGCCGGTTCGGGGCATTTCTGGACTCCACGATGGACCGGCTCTCCGACGGCGTGATCTTCGGCTCCCTGGCGTACTGGCTGGCGACGACCGACCGGCACGCCGCCGCCGCTGTCGCACTGCTGTGTCTGGTCAGCGGGCAGCTGGTGTCGTACACGAAGGCCCGGTCGGAAGGCCTGGGAATCCCCTGCGACGTGGGACTCGCGGAGCGCAGCGAGCGGTTGGTGCTGGTCGGGCTCGGTGCCGTTCTGTGGCTGGCCGGCGTGCCCTACGCGCTGGACGTGGCGTTGTGGCTGCTTGCCGTGCTGTCACTGGTCACCGTCGGGCAGCGGATCCGGCATGTCTGGCGGGCCACGCGATGAGCGGCTACCTGGTGGATCTCGGGTATGCGGCGGGCTGGCGGCTGGTCCGGGGGCTCCCGGCGGGGGTCGCCGCCAAGGTGTTCTCCACCGCCGCCGACGTGGCCTGGCGGCGCGACGGTCCCGCGGTCCGGCAGTTGGCCAGAAACCTCCGGCGGGTGGTCGGTGGACCGCCATCCGACGCGCTGGTACAGCGGGCGTTGCGGTCCTACGCCCGGTACTGGCTGGAGGCGTTCCGGCTGCCGACCCTGTCCCGGGACCAGATCCTGCGGACCTTTCACCTCCCACAGCGCGACCTGCTCGCACGTCACCTGGACCGGGGACGGGGCGTCGTCGCGGCGCTGCCGCACATGGCCAACTGGGATCATGCCGGTGCCTGGGTGACCGCGAACGACTGGCCCCTCACGACGGTCGCCGAGCGGTTGCGCCCGGAGTCGCTGTTCGAGCGGTTCGTCGCGTACCGGCGAACCCTGGGTATGGAGATCCTGCCGCTCACCGGTGGAGCCCAGCCCCCGTTGGACGTGCTCACCGAACGGGTTCGAGGCGGTGCCGTGGTGCCCCTGCTCGCCGACCGGGACCTTTCCAGCCGGGGAGTGCCGGTGACCTTCTTCGGGGAACCGACCCGGATGCCAGCGGGCCCGGCCCTGCTGGCGGTCCGGACCGGAGCGCCGTTACTGGTGGCGTCGCTGTGGTACGAGAAGGGGCGGACGTGTGCCCGACTCGACGAGGTCGAGGTGCCGGCTTCCGGCAGCCAGTCCGAGCGGGTTACCGCGACGACCCAGCGGATCGCCGACGTGATGGCCGTACGGATCGCAGAACACCCGGCCGACTGGCACATGCTGCAACGGCTCTGGTTGGCGGACTTACCGTCCCGGTCGCGGGTGCCGGTACCGGCCGAGTCGACTGACGGCTGAGAGGGGGTGTACCGGATGCGGATCGGCATCGTCTGCCCGTACTCGTTCGACATCCCGGGTGGGGTGCAGAACCATGTGCGGGATCTCGCCGAAGTGCTCATCAACCATGGGCACGAGGTGAGCGTGTTGGCCCCGGCGGAGGTGGAGGACGGGCTCCCGTCATATCTGGTGTCCGCGGGCCGCACGGTCTCGGTGCCGTACAACGGTTCGGTGGCGCGGGTGGCGTTCGGCCCCATCTCAGCTGCCCGGGTCCGCCGCTGGCTGCGCAAGGGGCAGTTCGACGTGCTGCACATACACGAGCCGATGGCACCCAGTCTCGGGCTGCTGGCCTGTGTGGCGGCGCGGGGTCCGGTGGTGGCCACGTTCCACACCGCGATCACCCGTTCCCGGGCGCTGATCGCCGCGCAGGGATTGCTGCAACCGGTGATGGAGAAGATCACGGCACGGATCGCGGTCAGTGCGCTGGCCCGCAAGGTCCAGGTCGAGCACCTCGACGGGGGAGCCGTGGAGATCCCCAACGGGGTGGACGTCGCCCGGTTCACTTCCGCCGAACCGCTGGACGGCTGGCCCGGGGACGGTGGTGCGATCGGGTTCCTCGGCCGGTTCACCGAACCCCGTAAGGGATTCCCGGTGCTCTGCGAGGCGTTCGGGCGGCTGATCACGGACCGGCCGGGGCTGCGGCTGTTGGTGGCCGGGCCGGGGGACCCGGAGGACGTGACGGACGGCGCGATTGCCGGACACGTGACCTTCCTGGGCAAGGTCTCGGAGGCTGACAAGGCCCGGATGCTGCGCAGCGTGGACGTGTACGTCGCGCCGAACACCGGCGGTGAGTCCTTCGGCATGATCCTCACCGAGGCGATGGCGGCGGGGACACCCGTGGTGGCCAGTGACCTCGACGCGTTCCGGCGGGTGCTGGACGGGGGAGTGGCCGGTGCGCTGTTCCCAGTGGGCGACGCCGCCGCCCTCGCCTCGGTGCTCGGCGACCTGCTGGACTACCCGGAACGCCGCGTGCTGCTCGCCGAGCGGGCCAGCAAGGTCGTCGCCGGGTACGACTGGCCGGTGGTGGCACAGCGGGTGATGGAGGTGTACGCCACCGCGATCGACGCCACAACGGGCCTGGTCACCGAGGACGAGGACGGGCTGGAACACCGGCTGTTCCCGCCAGGCTTCTGATCCCACGGCGAGCCCTGACCGGCGTCGCCGGCCGGCCGCGTGGGCCGACACTGCCCGGCTGCCTCCCGGGGAAGGCATCGGCTGCGTACGATTCCCGCCATGTGGTGGCTGGTCGGGGTGGTGGCGTTCGTGGTGGCGGTGGCCACCTACCTGACATGGATCGCCGCACGGGTGGACCGGCTGCACCACCGTGCCGATGCGGCCTACGCGGCACTGGAGGCGCGGCTGGCGCAGCGCGCGGCGGCCACGATCGCACTCGCCGAGGTGGACCACGGGCTCGGTGGTGAGGCGAAGACGTTGCGGGCCGCCGCGACCGCCGCGCTGCGGCCCAGCCCGGACGGCCCGGAGGCCACGGAGAACGAACTCACCCGGCAACTGCGGGAACTGACGCTGGATACCCACGTACCGGCGTGGCGGCCCGCCGCCGGGCCCGAAGCGGACCCGGCGGGGGTGCGGCCCGCCGAGGATCCGGTGGCGGACGCGGTGGCGGAGGTGGTCACCGTGAGCCGTCGGGTCGCGTTGGCCCGACAGGTTCACAACGACCTGGTACGTGACACCCTGGCAGCCCGTCGCCGGCCAGTGGTCCGACTGTTGGGACTGGACCGGCGGCACGCCCGCCCGGCCTACTTCGACATCGAGGATCCGGTGCTCGACGGTTAGCGCCGGGCCACGACCCCGGAATTGGACTGGCCGGCCGTCTGGTCACGCGGCGTACCATTGGCGTGATCTTTCAACCGGCCCGGGTTCGGGTCGGATTCATCGGTCGACCAGCAAGGAGCTCACGCACCATGTCCACTACCGCTCCCGACCAGCCCACCACCCCCCAGACCCCGGTGCCTGCCGTCGGTACCGCTCGGGTGAAACGCGGGATGGCTGAGATGCTCAAAGGCGGCGTGATCATGGACGTGGTCACGTCCGAGCAGGCGAAGATCGCCGAGGACGCCGGGGCGGTCGCGGTGATGGCTCTGGAGCGGGTGCCCGCCGACATCCGTGCCCAGGGCGGAGTGGCTCGGATGAGTGACCCCGACATGATCGAGAGCATCATTGACGCGGTGTCGATTCCGGTGATGGCCAAGGCGCGGATCGGTCACATGGTCGAGGCCCAGGTGCTGCAGGCGATCGGGGTGGACTATGTCGACGAGTCCGAGGTGCTCACCCCCGCCGACGAGGCCAACCACATCGACAAGTGGGCGTTCACCGTGCCCTTCGTGTGCGGTGCCACCAACCTCGGTGAGGCGCTGCGCCGGATCGCCGAGGGCGCGGCGATGATCCGCTCCAAGGGCGAGGCCGGCACCGGTAATGTCGTGGAGGCGACCCGCCACATGCGCCAGATCCGGTCGGATCTGCGTCGCCTCACCACACTCGACGCCACCGAGTTGTACGCGGCGGCGAAGGAACTGCGGGCCCCGTACGAGCTGGTGGCTGAGGTGGCGGCGACCGGCAACCTGCCAGTGGTGCTGTTCACCGCTGGTGGCATCGCCACCCCGGCGGATGCCGCGATGATGATGCAGCTCGGCGCCGAGGGTGTGTTCGTCGGTTCGGGGATCTTCAAGTCCGGGGACCCCGCCAGGCGCGCCGCCGCGATCGTCAAGGCCACCACATTCCACGACGACCCCGATGTGATCGCGAAGGTGTCGCGAGGCCTCGGGGAGGCCATGGTCGGTATCAACCTCGCCGAGCTTCCCGAGCACCAGAGGCTCGCCACTCGGGGCTGGTGACCAGGCCGCGCCACGACGGTTGGTGACCAGGCCGCGCCACGATGCCAAGTCGGGCAACCCTCGTTCGACTCCGAGGGGAATGCTCGCACGAAGGGTCAGGGGCGCTGTGGCGCCTCGGGGTGGCGGGCGACGTAGGCGTCACCGCGGTCCCGGGTCTCATCCACCGAAAGGTCCTCGGTCTTTGTCGCCAGTGCCCAGCGGTGCCCCGACGGGTCCGCCACCTGGCAGTACCGGTCGCCCCAGAAGCTGTCCCATGGCTCCATCAGCGACGTGGCCCCGGCCGCCAGGGCCTTGGCGTACGCGGCGTCCACGTCCGGCACATACATGTGCAAGATCACGGAGGTGGGACCGTCCGGGGTGTCGATGCCCATCTCGGGGTACGGCTCCACCAGCAGCATCCGGCCGCCGGCGATCAGCACCTCCACGTGCCAGATCCGGCCGTCCGGGCCCGGTGCCTTCTGGAACACGTCCGCACCGAACGCGCGGGTGTAGAAGTCGATGGCGGCCTCGGCATCCTGTACCACGAGTTGGGGCGTGACTCCGCGGAACTCCTCGGGGGTGGGGTCGACGGTCATCGGCTCTCCTTGATGCCTCAGTCCAGTGCTGGGTCGAACAGACCGCGCTGTCGGGCGGCGTCCAGGATGACGGCGAGACGGCGCGCCTCGGCCCGAGCCGCCTCCCGTCCGGCTTCGGTGATCCGGTAACTGCGTCGACGTTCGGCCCGCCGGTCCGTCACGTCGGCGTCCGTGTTGTCGGGCAGTTCCTCGATCAGGCCCTCCACGCGCATCCGCTGCAGTGAGCGGTACAGGGTTCCCGGGCCGAGTTGGATCCGCCCGCCAGTCAGGTCCGCCACATCGGAGATCAGGGCGTAGCCATGGCGCTGCTCCTCGCTCAGCGCGAGGAGCAGCGCGAATACGGCTGGGGTGAGCGGCTCGACGGCCACGGTGGGTCCTTCAGGCGTGGTGTTTGATCGAGTCGTTCTGGGTGATGCAGATCTGCCGGCCGTCCGGCTCGGTGGCGAGGATGAAAGTACCCCAGGACTCGGTCTGGGGCTCGGTCACCTCGATGCCCGCCGTACGCAGCTGTGCGGCGGTTGCCGCGGCGTCGTCGCAACCCAGCAGCACGTTGGTCATCGGCTGGGCGTACGCCGCATCGTCGTCCACCTTGAGCAGCGCGATGCCGGCTCCGGTGTCGTCCGGGGCGACCTCGATCCACCGGGCGCCCGGCCCGTACGGCTGGTCGGTGCGTACCTTCATCCCGAGTTTGCCCACGAAGAAGTCCAGCGCGCGGTCCTGGTCACGTACCGGCAGCGTCGCGAGGCTGACGTGAGTGATCATGGCGTTCCTCCTCATGGATCAGGCGTGACGCGGAGATTGTCCGAGGCAGATATAACCACGGTGGATATAACTTGTCCAGCGAATCTCCGACATAGGCTGGGCCCGGACGATGACAGGAAGGAGTTGCGCGGGTGACACGGATCGGTGTGCTTGCCCTGCAGGGAGATGTTCGGGAGCACCTGCGGATGCTGCGCGAGTGCGGTGCGCAGGCCATCGCGGTACGCCGGCCCGAGGAACTGCTCAGCATCGACGCGCTGGTGATCCCGGGCGGAGAGTCGACCACCATGAGCAAGCTCGCTGTCGAGTTCGAGGTACTGGAACCGATCCGCAAGCGGATCGCCGTGGGCATGCCGGCGTACGGATCCTGCGCTGGGATGATCATGCTGGCCGAGCGGGTGCTGGACGGTCGGCCAGACCAACGGGGTTTCGGCGGTATCGACATGACCGTACGCCGCAACGCCTTCGGCCGGCAGGTGGACTCCTTCGAGACGGACCTGATGATCGTGGGAGTGGACGGCGGCCCGCTGCACGCGGTGTTCATCCGTGCTCCGTGGGTCGAGACGGTCGGCGCGCAGGTCCAGGTGTTGTCCCGGATCAGCGGCGGCCAGGCCGACGGTAGGATCGTCGCGGTACGGCAGGGCAACGTGCTCGCCACGGCATTCCACCCGGAACTGACCAATGACTCCCGGGTCCACCGCTACTTCGTCGAGCTGGTGCGCGGTGTGGCTGACGTGGCCGTTTGTACACAGGAATGAGTCTGGTACGGAGGGATTGATGAGCGGCCACTCCAAGTGGGCGACCACCAAGCACAAGAAGGCCGTCATCGACGCCAAGCGGGGCAAGTTGTTCGCACGCCTGATCAAGAACGTCGAGGTGGCGGCTCGGGTCGGTGGAGGTGACCCGGCGGGCAACCCGACGCTGTACGACGCGATCCAGAAGGCGAAGAAGAGTTCCGTACCGAACGACAACATCGACCGCGCGCTCAAGCGGGGTGCCGGTCTGGAGGCCGGCGGTGCCGACTACCAGACGATCATGTACGAAGGCTACGGGCCGAACGGCGTCGCGATCCTGATCGAGTGTCTTACCGACAACCGCAACCGGGCTGCCAGCGAGGTACGTACCGCGCTGACCCGAAACGGCGGCAACCTCGCCGACGCTGGCAGCGTGTCGTACATGTTCAGCCGCAAGGGCGTGGTGATTGTGTCGAAGACTGACGGGCTGACCGAGGACGACGTGCTGGTAGCCGTGCTGGACGTGGGTGCCGAGGAGGTCAACGATCTCGGAGAGTCGTTCGAGGTGGTCAGCGAGGCCAGCGACCTGGTCGCGGTACGCACCGCGCTGCAGGACGCCGGGGTCGACTACGAGTCCGCCGAGCAGAGCTTCCTGCCCTCGGTCACGGTCCCGCTGGACGAGGAGGGCGCTCGCAAGGTCTTCAAGCTGATCGAGGCCTTGGAGGACTGCGACGACGTGCAGAACGTGTTCGCCAACTTCGACGTTTCCGACGACGTGATGGCGCTTATCGACGCGTAGACCGGGTACTCGAAGCCCTTCGGGTCCGCCGCCGGGTGGTTCTCGTACCCGGTGCCATCGGTCGTGCTTGTCCACTGCACACAGAAGTCGACGGAGCAGGGCTCGTAGCTTACTCCCGGAATCGAGGGATTACCCCACGCCTACAGCCGGCAGGTGTTGAGCTGGTCAGCACCGTCCGGTCTGGGCACTGTGGTGCTTGGCGGTGCGGGTATCCGCCGCTCCACCCAGTCCTCCAGCGCCGTGAAGGCGGCCCGGTAACAAGGCAGGATCGGGCGGACCAGGTCGGCGTACGCCGGATACAGACCGTCCACATGGTTGCCGCCCTCGATCCGGTAGTACCGGAAGTGGGACGCGTCCCCGACCAGGCCGGCGTACACATCGGAGTCCACCCGGATTGGCAGCAGGGTGTCCAACGTGCCGTGCAGCGTGATCATCGGTCTGGTGATATCGCCGGTCAGCGACACCCTGGCCACCGCGTCGTGCACTTCGGCCGGCCGACTGGCGTAGTCGTAGTCCGCGTCGCACCCGGGCACACTGCCCGGGGCGCAGAACGGGTAGCCGGCGAGGGCGTCGCCGTCGTAGTCGGGGTCGAACTCCTCCCGGTAGATCCGCTGCGTCAGGTCCCAGTAGTACGAGTAGTGGAACGGCCAGAGTCGTTCCGAGCCCGGTTCGAACCCGGCATCCAGGATGGCCCGGTGTGCCGCCTCGTCACCCGTCGCGGCCCGCGGGTAGTGGCGCAGCGCCGGCGGCAGGAACGTGAACAGGTTCGGGCCCTCGGCGGTGAACAGCGTCCCTTCCCAGTCCACGCCGCCGTCGTAGAGCCAGCCGCGATTCTCCAACTGCCAGCGGGCCAGGTAGCCGCCGTTGGAGATCCCGGTGACGTAGGTACGGGTCGGCGCGTGCCCGTACCGTTGTGCGACCACGGCCCGGGCCGCCAGGGTGAGCTGGGTGACCCGGGCGTGCCACTCGGCCACCGCGTCGCCCGGCCGCTCGCCGTCGGTGTGGAACTGGACACCGACGTTCCCCTTGTCCGTGGCAGCGAACGCGTACCCCCGGGCGAGCACCCAGTCGCCGATGATGAAGTCGTTGGCGTACTGCTCCCGGACCCCGGGAGCCCCGGTGATCACCAGGCCGCCGTTCCAGCGGTCCGGCAACCGGAGTACGAACTGTGAGTCGTGCTGCCAGCCGTGGCTGGCGTTCAGTGCGGACGAGTCCGGGAAGTAGCCGTCCACCTGCACACCCGGCACTCCGCTCGGGTTACGGGTCCCGGGTGCGTGCAGTCCCGCCCAGTCGGCCGGGTCGGTGTGGCCGGTGGCCACGGTGCCCGCTGTGGTGAGGTCGGCCAGACACACCACCTCCTGGTACTCGGCCCCGGGCACGGTGAGCCGGTGTCCGCTGGGACACCCGTCGGTGCCGTAGGCCGTCGCCGGACCGAGCAGTGAGGCGGTGAGCAGCCCGGCCGATGTCGCGGCCAGCCACCAGCGGGCAGGTGTGCGGTGGATCGCGGCCATGGCTGCTCCCATTCTGCGACGCCTCTCGTGCCGGTCGGTCGCTGCTCGTGGTGGCCCAGTCGCCGTCATGGGCCGAGTTCGGCGAGTTCCTCCCGCTCGGTCTCCACGGCGGCGAGGTCGGTCCTGCGGGTCTCCTTCGCGAGAACCACCGCGACGATGGTGATCAGAACGCACACCAGCAGGTAGAGCGAAATCGAGAAGGACGTGCCGTACGCGTTCAGCAGCGCCACCGCGATCAGCGGCGCCACGCTTCCGGCAACCACCGAGGCGAGCTGGTAACCGACCGACGCGCCGGTGTAGCGGACGTTGGTACCGAACAGTTCGGAGAAGAACGCTGCCTGCGGTCCGTACATGGCGGCGTGGAACACCAACCCACCGGCGATGGCGAGTGTGACCAGGCCCGCGCTCTTCCCGTCGAGCAGCCAGAAGAACACGAACGCCCAGACCCCGACGCCGACCGCGCCCAGCAGGTACACCGGCCGGCGACCGACCCGGTCAGACAACGACGCCCAGGTCGGGATCACCACGAGGTGCACGAGTGCGGCGATCAGCAAGGCGTTCAGTCCCACCTGCCTGTCCATCCCGAGGTGTTCGGTGATGTAGACCAGGACGAACGCGGTGAACACGTAGTAGCTCACGTTCTCGGCGATCCGAGCGCCCATTGCGATCAACAGGGTCCTGGGGTAGCGACGCACCACCTCCAGGATCGGAGGCGACGCTTTGCGTGCTTCGGCCGCGGCCTGCGCCGCCCGTTCCTGTGCGGCCTGGAACACCGGAGACTCGGCGATGCTCAGGCGTACCCACAGGCCCACCACGATCAGCACGATGCTGAGCAGGAACGGGATCCGCCAGCCCCAGGCGAGGAACTGCGCGTCGTCGGTGAACGCGCTGACGCCCGAGATCACAGCCGTGGACAGCAGCAGCCCGATCGGTACCCCGGCCTGTGGCCACGACGCGCGCAGCCCACGGCGTTCCGCCTGTCCGTACTCGGCGGCCATCAGCACCGCGCCGCCCCACTCACCGCCAAGTGCGAAGCCCTGCACCAACCGCAGCAGCACGAGGATCGCCGCCGCCCATAGCCCCAGGGTGGCGAAAGTGGGCAGCAGCCCGATCAGGAAGGTGGCGACACCCATCAGGACCAGGGTCAACACAAGCATCGACTTGCGGCCGATCCGGTCTCCGAAGTGGCCGAACACCACCGCCCCGATGGGCCGCGCGACAAAGCCGAAGGCGTACGTGGCGAACGCGAGCATCGTGCCGATCAGCGGTTCGGACTTGGGAAAGAACAGCTCCCCGAAGACCAGCGCGGCGGCCGTGCCGTACAGGAAGAAGTCGTACCACTCGATGGTGGTGCCGATCAGGCTGGCCACCACGACCTTGTTGACCTCGCTGCGGCCGGGGGTGCCCGGTGGTGCGGCCGAGCCGCTGTAATCCTTGGTGGCCATGTGGCCGCCCTCCTCACTGTCGGACTCGGGACGTCGGGGAGAGTCCGGGTGCCATTCGTTCGTGGCAGCGTATGAAGCGACGCAGATCACAGCTATGGGACGGGACACCGTAGTTACACACTGGTTTATGGCTGTTCAAGCCATATCAGGGGCCGCCGGCCCGGATCGACGTGAAAGGACATGGCATGTCGGTACGCACCGAACGCAACGGACCGGTGACCACAGTGGTGTTGTCCCGTCCGGAGGTACGCAACGCGGTGGACCGCCCCACCGCGTTGGCGCTCACCGAGGCATTCGCCGAATTCGACGCCGACCCGGACGCGGCCGTGGCGGTGCTGTGGGGCGAGGGCGGCACCTTCTGCGCCGGTGCCGACCTGAAGGCGCTGGGCGCGGAGCGGGCCAACCGGGTGGCGGCCGACGGGGACGGCCCGATGGGACCGACCCGGATGCGGTTGGGCAAGCCGGTGGTCGCGGCGATCTCCGGCTACGCGGTGGCCGGCGGGTTGGAGCTGGCGTTGTGGTGTGACCTGCGGGTCGCCGAGCGGGATGCCGTGCTGGGGGTGTTCTGCCGTCGCTGGGGGGTGCCACTGATCGACGGCGGTACGGTGCGCCTGCCGCGTCTGATCGGGCTCGGTCGGGCGATGGACCTGGTGCTCACCGGGCGTCCGGTGGCGGCGGACGAGGCACTGGCCATGGGGTTGGTGAACCGTGTGGTGGCACCGGGTGCAGCGCGGCGGGAGGCGGAACGACTCGCGGCGCAGCTGGCCCGGTTCCCGCAGACCTGCCTGCGTCACGACCGGCTCTCCCTGCTGGAGCAGGAAGCGATGGACCTGTCCGCGGCGATGGTGAACGAGGTGCGGCACGGCCAGGTGTCGCTGGCTGATGCGCCGGATGGGGTGGCCCGGTTTGTGGCCGGTGCCGGCCGGCACGGTGGATTCGACGACCCGGTGTGACCGGACCCGACCCGGACCCGGGCCTCCGAGCCGGCGGCGCCCCCGCGTCCGCCAGGCGACACCGCAGGTGGTCTCCAAAGTGGACGCCGTCGAACGCTACCTCGCCGGCTGAACGGTCGGATGGCCGCAGCGTGACCGGGACCTCACCGAGGGGCCACCGAGAGCCGGTGCAGTCGCAGTGCCAACTGCACCTCCAGCGCCCGCTCCGGTTGCTGCCACCGGGCCCCGATGAGCTGGCTGACCCGCTCCATCCGCTGCGCCACCGTATTGACATGCACGTGCAGTGTCTCGGCCGCCCGTGAGGCACTGGCTCCGGCCCCGAAGTACGCCTCCAGCGTGGCCACCAGGGCGGTGCCGCGCCTGCGGTCGTAGTCGATCACCGGGCCGATCACCTCCCGTACGAACCGGACGGTGTCGCGTCGCTCGGACAGCAGCAGACCCACGAATCCCAACTCGGTGGCACTGGCCCCCTGGCCGGTACGGCCCAGCGAGATCAACGCGTCGGTGCAGCGGTCAGCCTCCCGGTAGCCGGTCGCGATCGCCTCGGGTCCCCCGGACGTCGCGGAGGAACCCACGGTCACCGGCTTACCGAGCAGCATGGTCAGGTCCCGACACACCCGCCGGGCCGCGGCCGCGGGGTCTTCGCCGGGCAGCATGAGCGCCACCCGGTCGTACCGCGTCATTGCCAGTCCGCGCCGTGAGGACGCGAAACTCGCCGCCCATGAGGCCGCACGCTCCCGCTGGCCGTGTTCCACATCCGCGACCACCAACACGTGCGGGCTGTCCAGGTCCACGCCGAGCAGCCGGGACCGTTGTCGCAGTCCCTCGGGGTCGCCGCTGGGAGGCGTCGGCGACCAGGCCGAGCCAGTGGGGGAGGCGTCGGCCACCGTAAGGATGTCGCCGAGCAACTCACCGCGCACCCGCCCCTCCGCTTCCGCGACCGTTCGGTCGAACAACAGCAGGAACGCGGTGACCAGCGCGGCCCGTTCCAGGATCCGCTGGTCGGCGTCAACCAGGTCGGCGTCCGGGCTCATCACCAGCGCACCGAGTCGCTCGGTACCGGCGATCACAGCCGCGACCCACAGCCCACCCCGGCGTACCGACCGGCCTTCCGCGCGGGACGCCGCGACCGCCTCCGCCACCACCGCGGGATCCGGGTCCGGCATCTCGCCCACCTCGGCCAGGCACCGTCCGGTTTCGTCGTACACCCGAAGCGCACCCCCGAGTACGTCGTGCACCGCCGCCGCCACGTCCGCGACACCACCACCGCGCAGCACCAGGGCGGTCATCCGTTCATGCGCCTCGGCTGCCCGCTCCACCGACTCGCTGTGTGCCCGGATCACCGCGTTCGCCGCCGACAGTTCCTCAAGGGCGGCCCGGGTCTCCTCCAGCAACCGGGCGGTGTCGATGGCGACCGCGGCGTGGTTGGCGAGCGAACAGAGCAGCGCCACCTCCTCCCGGGCGAACGGCCGGGCGCTGCGGTTGGCGGCGAACAGCACTCCGATCACCCGGGTGCCCAGCCGCATCGGCACCCCGAGGATCGCGACCAGTCCCTCCTCCGTCACCGCCTCGTCGATCTCATTGAGGTGCCGGAACCGGGGGTCGGCCATGTAGTCGGCGGTGACGTACGGGGTGCCACTTTGGGCCACCAGCCCGCCCAGGCCACGTCCCAACGGCAGCCGCAGCCGCTGGAACCGGGCTGAGATCGAACCGTCGGTGACCCGCATGTACGTGTCGCCCCGCTCCTCGTCGCCGAGCGTCATGTACGTGATGTCGGCGGCGAGTAGTTGGCGTGCCCGGTGCACGATCGCCTCCAGCACCGCGTCCAGGTCGCGCAACCCGGCCAGGTCGCTCGCGGTGTCGAACAGACTCGACAGCTCGACCTCCCGCCGCAGTCGTCGCTCCAGCAGTCCTCGTACCCGCAGTGCCACCAGTTTGGTCCGCTCCAACTCGCTCAGGGTCTCAGCCGAGGCGCCAGCGGCACGGGCCCGCAGCAGTGGACCCTCGAACTCCACCGCCGCTGCCTCCCGGGCGAGCAGTTCGAGGAACTCGATGCCGGTCTCGGTCCCCATGCTCGTCATTGTCCCGGGGATCAGTGCGCGGTCCAGCCGCCGTCGATCACGAACGACGAGCCGGTGACGAACGACGCGGCGGGAGCGCACAGGTATGCCACCAGTTCAGCCACTTCTTCAGGTTCGACCAGCCGCCGGATCGCCGCGTTGGCCAGCATCACCCGCTCCACCACCTCTTGTTCCGGGATTCCGTGGTTGGCGGCCTGGTCGGCGATCTGCCGTTCGACCAACGGCGTACGCACGTACGCGGGGTTGACGCAGTTGGAGGTCACCCCGTGGGCCGCTCCTTCCAGGGCGACCACCTTGGACAGTCCTTCCAGCCCGTGCTTGGCCGCGACGTACGCGGCCTTGAACGGCGAGGCCCGCAGTCCGTGCACCGAGGAGATGTTCACGATCCGGCCGAAGCCGCGGGCGTACATGCCGGGCAATACCCAGCGGATCAGCCGAAACGGGGCCTCCAGCATCACCCGTACCAGGTGGGAGAACCGGTCGGTGGGGAACTCGTGGACCGGTGCCACGTGCTGCAGCCCGGCGTTGTTCACCAGGATGTCCACTTCGGTGTCGAGCTGGCGGAGCGATTCGTCCAGCGCGTCGAGGTCCGCGAGATTCACGACAAGGGCGTCACCCTCGACCTCGGTGGCCATCTTCGCCGCGGTATCGGCGTCCCGGTCCAGCACCAGTACCCGGGCTCCAGCCACCGCGAGCCGGCGAGCACAGGCCGCGCCGATGCCACTCCCGCCGCCGGTCACCAGGGCGGAGCGGCCCTTGAGATCGAGATCCACCACCGCAGGCGTCATGACCGTCACGCTACGACGGCAGATGATCAGAGCACATGGACCGGTGGCACACAGAAGATTTGAAGACGGTGTGGCGGGAAGCCACACCGTGGTGGGGACGTGTGTTGCTCCCTCCGATCGTCGTTGCTCCCCGCTAGGTTGTCGAACAACTGTTCTGGGAGGTGGCTGGTTGCGGGTGCTCGGAGTGGACCCGGGGCTGACCCGCTGCGGGATCGGTGTCGTGGAGGGCGCGCCCGGCCGGGCGTGCCGCCTGGTGGCGGTGGAGGTGATCCGCACCGACCCCGGCGCGGACCTGCCCGATCGGCTGTTGGCATTGGATCGGCGACTGGCGGTGCTGGTGAGCGAACACCAGCCGGACGCGGTGGCCGTGGAACGCGTGTTCAGCCAGCACAACGTGCGCACCGTGATGGGCACCGCCCAGGCGGGAGCCGTCGCGGTGCTGAGCGCCGCGCGGGCCGGTGTTCCGGTGCGCACGTACACCCCGAGTGAGGTCAAGGCGGCGGTGACCGGGTCCGGTCAGGCGGACAAGAAACAGGTCACCACAATGGTCACAAGGTTGCTGCGGCTGTCCGCTACGCCCCGGCCGGCGGACGCCGCCGACGCGCTGGCGCTGGCTATCTGCCACGTCTGGCGGGGCACCGTCCAGGAGCGTCTGAACGCGGCGGCGCGGGACACTCCCGGAGGTAAGCGATGATCGCGAGCGTACGGGGTCGGGTGACCGCGCTCGGTCCTGACCACGCCGTGGTCGAGGTGGCGGGAGTCGGCTTCGCGGTGAAGTGCGCCCCTGGCACGTTGGCCCGGTTACGGGTGGGTCAGGACGCGAACCTTGCCACCAGCCTGGTGGTCCGCGAGGACTCGCTGACCTTGTACGGGTTCGCCGACTCCGCCGAGCGGACGCTGTTCGAGCTGTTGCAGACCGCCAGTGGGGTCGGTCCCCGACTGGCCCAGGCGATGCTCGCGGTGCATCCCCCGGAGACGTTGCGCCGTGCCGTCTCGGCCGGCGACATTCCGGTCCTGACCCGGGTGCCGGGCATCGGAAAGAAGGGCGCTGAGCGGCTGGTGCTGGAATTGCGGGACCGGATCGGCACGATCGAGTCGATGCCTTCCGGCGACGGCGCGGTCAGCACCGGGATGGCATGGCGTGACCAGGTGCAGCAGGCTCTGGTGGGGTTGGGCTGGTCGGCGAGCCAGGCCGCCGCGGTGACCGAGACGGTTGCCGGCTCGGTGTCAAACGGTGCCACCCCTGACGTGCCGGCGCTGCTCAAGCAGGCCATCCGGCTGCTCGGGCGGTCCCGGTGACCGGCGAGGAGCCGGGGCTGGTCTCGGCCTACGCCGGGCCCGGCGAGGCCGATGCCGAAACCAGCGTGCGCCCTCGCAGGCTCGGCGAGTTCGTGGGCCAGCACCGGGTCCGCGAGCAACTCGACCTGTTGCTGGCAGGAGCCCGGCAACGAGGTTCGCCACCCGACCACATCCTGCTCGCCGGGCCCCCCGGTCTCGGCAAGACGACGTTGGCCATGATCGTGGCCGCCGAACTGGAGACGGCGTTGCGGGTGACCAGCGGCCCGGCCATCGAACGTTCCGGTGACCTGGCGGCCGTGCTGACCAGCCTGGGCCCGGGCGACGTGCTGTTCATCGACGAGATACACCGGATCGCCCGGCCGGCCGAGGAACTGCTCTACAGCGCGATGGAGGACTTCCGGGTCGACGTGGTGGTCGGCAAGGGGCCAGGAGCCACCGCGATACCGCTCGACGTCGAACCGTTCACGCTGGTCGGGGCCACCACCCGGTCGGGCTTGTTGACCAGCCCGATGCGGGACCGGTTCGGGTTCGTCGCCCACCTCGACTTCTACGCGCCGCAGGAACTGCGCCAGGTGCTGGACCGTTCGGCCAGGATCCTGGGCGTCACGCTCACTCCGGACGGTGCCACGGAGATCGCGGATCGCTCCAGGGGCACCCCTCGGATCGCGAACCGCCTGCTGCGACGGGTACGCGACTACGCCGAGGTGCGCGTCGACGGCGTGATCACCCGCCAGGTCGCCGCAGCCGCGCTGGCTGTGTACGACGTCGATGACTTCGGCCTGGACCGGTTGGACCGGGCGGTGCTCGACGCGCTCGTCCGCAATTTCGGCGGCGGTCCCGTGGGGCTGACCACGCTCGCGGTGGCGGTCGGGGAGCAGCCGGACACCGTCGAGGAGGTCTGCGAGCCGTATCTGGTCCGTGCCGGGCTGCTGGCTCGCACCCCGAGGGGGAGGGTTGCCACCGCCGCGGCGTGGCGCCACCTTGGGCACACCCCGCCGCCGGACAGCTTCTCCGCCGAGCCCCCGCCCCGTCAGGGTGACCTGTTCGAACCCGATCTGTGACCCGACCCGGAGCCCGAATCCAGCGTCGAGGGCGTGTCCTGGCGGCCGAGGATTCCGCTACGCTGCTGTGATCGCGGGGACACTCACGGGTGTGATCGGAACGTGACCTGGCCCACGCGCGGTACCGCTGATCGCAGCGACTAGACTCCCGGCGGTCCGTACCTATTTGGTTGGCTTGTTGGTTGGCCTGGTACACCGGTCGCCGGATCCTGAGCGGCCGGCCCGGCTGACATGTCGGAAGGTCACGTGGTGGTTGTTGCACAGCAGGGCAGCGGAGGCGGCAGCGTCTTCCCGCTCCTGGTCATCGTTCTGATTATCGTCGCGATGTACTTCTTCATGATTCGGCCGCAGCAGCGGCAGCGTCGCGAGATGCAGCAGATGCAGAGCCGGCTCGGTGCCGGTGACCAGGTGATCACCATCGGCGGCCTGCACGGCGCGGTCGTCGAGGCCGACGATGAGACGGTGACGCTGGAGGTGGCACCGGGAGTGACCAACAGATACGTCCGGGGCGCGATCGCCCGGGTGGTGCAGCCCAGGCCGGACAGCGACTCCGGCACCACGGGAGAAGTCTCGGACGGTACGGCGTAGCAGCAGCCCGCGGCGAGCTAGCCTCGATGCGGCGGATCGGCCGAAATCGGGGCGACGCCCGTCACACGGCGTATTCGACAGCACGACGGGCACAACTCGTGACCGGTACGAACCGCGACCGGCGGCATGACCAAGGCAGGGAGACAGGACAGCCGTGGCACCACCCCAGGGACAGCTGAAAGCCTCACGTTACTTTGTGGCGCTCTTCCTGATCATCGCAGTCCTGTGGGCCTGGGTGATCTTCTTCAACGACAGCGTCCGGACCCCCAAACTGGGCCTTGACCTGCAAGGAGGGACCAGTCTCACGCTGGAGGCGACCTCGCGTGGTGGGGTGCCTGATCCTCAGAAGCTGGAAGAGGCGCGGGAGATCATCGCCAACCGGGTCAACGACTACGGTGTCTCCGAAGCCGAGGTGCTCATCGAAGGCGATCGGAACATCGTGATCAACGTTCCGGGTGCCACCGGACAGGACCTCCGGCGAGTCGGCGCACCCGCCGAGCTGCGCTTCCGTGAGGTGCTGCAGACCACCGAGAACGTCTCGCCGGACGATGCGACCCCGTCCCCGAGCGGGTCCGCGAGTCCTGCCCCGAGCGGCTCGAAGAGCGCCAGCCCCGGTCTGCCCACCGCGTCGGCCACGCCCAGCGGATCGGCCAAGCCGAGCGGCTCGACAAGTCCGGACGGTTCGGCCTCCGCCAGCCCGTCCCCGACTGACCCTTCGGTGGAGGATCTGAAGAAGCTGGCCTACACCACGGTCGGGGGCGGCGACGCCAGGAAGGGCCAGCAGCTGGTAGAACAGATTCCTACCGGTATCAAGGATCCGAAGGAGATCGTCGAGCAGCCCCAGGCGATGGAGTTCCTGGCACCGTTCGGAAAGCTGCCTCCCGAGCAGGTCGCGGTGCTGCCACCGGACGTGCTGTTCAAAGTTCCCACGATCACCTGCAAGCAGCTCAACGGTCGCCCGCCGGCGTCCATCGTCGAGGCCAAGGTCAAGGCCGTGGCCTGTGACGCCGAGGGTGGCGTCAAGTATCTGCTGGCCGAGTCCAAGGTGCTCGGCACACACGTTGATCAGGCCGACTTCACATTCGACCCGCAGCGGTCCCAGTGGATCGTGACCCTGTCCTTCAACGGCGATGGACAAGACCGCTGGACCAACCTCACCGCCGAGACCAAGGACAAGCAGGTCGCCGTAGTCCTGGACAACGAGGTGGTCTCGGCCCCCACCATTCAGGAACGAATCGCGGGTGACGCCGAGATCACCGGCAGCTTCACCCGTACCGAAGCGCAGAACCTGGCCGCGCAGCTACGCTACGGTGCCCTGCCACTCACGTTCGCCATCCAGAACCAGTTCCAGATCACTCCGACGCTGGGCCTTGACCAGATGCAGGCCGGAATCCTCGCCGGCCTGATCGGTGTGGCGCTGGTGATCGTCTACTGCTTCATCTACTACCGGGCACTCGGCTTGGTGGTGATCCTCAGCCTGCTGGCCTCCGCCGCCATCGTCTACTCCATGATCGTGCTGCTGGGCACTGGAATCAGCTTCACGTTGACCTTGGCAGGCATCGCGGGCTTCATCGTCGCGATCGGTATCACCGCTGACTCGTTCGTGGTCTTCTTCGAACGTCTCAAAGACGAGGTCAAGGAAGGCCGCACGGTGCGCAGTGCGGTGCCTCGAGCCTGGGAACGGGCACGCCGGACCATCCTTTCCGCGAACACGGTGTCGATCCTCGCCGCTGCGGTTCTCTACTTCCTGGCGGTGGGTGCGGTGAAGGGCTTCGCCTTCACACTGGGGCTCTCGGCGCTGATCGACCTGCTGATCGTCTTCCTGTTCACGCATCCGCTTGTCGCGGTGCTCGCCCGGGCCAGGATCTTCACATCCCCTCGGATTTCGGGCCTGGGAAACATGCGACCGGATCCGGATAAGACAGCCACCCGGGTACGTGGCGTCCGTACGAAGGAGTCCTGACCGTGGGTGTGCTAGGCCGCCTCTACCGTGGCGAAACCAACATCGATTTCATCGGATCCCGCAAGCGCTGGTACCTCGCCTCACTGGTGTTGATCCTGATCTGTGTGGCGAGCCTCGGGTTCCGAGGATTCAATTTCGGTATCGAGTTCGCCGGTGGCAACCAATTCCTGGTACCGCGTGTCGCTGGCACCACCCTGGAGGACGCTCGCAGTGCGGTCGAGGGAACCGGGGTGGAGGTGTCCACCGCGCAGCAGGCCGGGAGCGGGGGTCAGGCCCGTTACGTCATCAAGACCGGTGAGCTGGGAGTCGATCAACAGGAGGAGGTCAGGAACGCCCTTGCCCGGGACCTCAATGTCGCCGTAACGGAGATTGACATCTCCGAGGTGAGTTCATCCTGGGGTAACAGCGTCACCCGGCAGGCGCTGATCGGTCTGCTGGTGTTCCTGGTTCTGGTTTCGGCCTATCTGTGGATCCGATTCGAGCAGAAGATGGCGCTCGCCGCGCTGTTCGCGCTGATTCACGACCTGATCCTCACGGCGGGTGTCTACTCACTGGTCGGTTTCGAAGTCACTCCCAGCACCGTGATCGGCATGCTGACGATCCTCGGTTATTCCCTGTACGACACGGTCGTGGTGTTCGACCGGGTCCAGGAGAACGCCCGCGGTCTGCTCGGCACGACGCGCTGGACGTACGGCGAGGCGTCGAACGCCGCGGTCAACCAGACCCTGATGCGGTCGATCAACACCTCTCTGATCGGTTTGTTGCCGGTGGCCGGGCTGTTGTTCGTCGGTGCCGGTCTGTTGGGCGTGGGCACCTTGAAGGACCTTGCCCTCGTGCTGTTCGTCGGCATGCTGGCCGGCGCGTACTCCTCGCTGTTCATCGCGACTCCAATGTTGGTCGACTTCAAGATGTTGGAGCCGCGCTACAAGGCGCAGGCGAGGCGTGTGCTGGCCAAGCGTACCGGGGACGACGCGGGCACCAGGGCGGCCCGGCGTCAGAGCCGGCGGTCCGCAGCGACCAGGGCCGCAGTCGGCCAGGAGGCCGATGAGGTGGAGGACCTACCCGAGGAGGAGGCGGCGCTGGCCGACCTGGATGAGGATGCCGATGAGGCTGAACTCGCCGGCTCGGCTCCCCGTCCAGGCACTCGGCCGGGGGCCCGGAGTTCCCGTAAGCGGCCTGCGGGCCGAACCAGCCGTAGCGGTCGGTCCGGTTCCGGCGGCGGGAAGCGCAGGCGGTAGCCGATGGGCTCGGTCCAGCCGCGAGAAGTCGGTCCGGCCGGGGACAGCGGTCCTGAGATCGCACATGTGGTGGCCAGCCATGTCATCGACGTGCCGGACTTTCCGAAGCCAGGCGTGATGTTCAAGGATCTGACGCCGCTGTTCGCCGATGGCGACGCATTCCGGTCGGTCGTTGACACGGTCATCGGTCACTACGGGCCGGACAGCTTCGATCAGGTGGTTGGGATCGAGGCCCGTGGTTTCGTCCTGGCCGCCGCCGTCGCGTACGCGACGGGGGTCGGCGTGGTCCCGGTGAGGAAGGCGGGCAAGTTGCCCCGGGAGACAGTGCAGGCCTCCTACCAGCTGGAGTACGGGGAGGCGACCGTTGAACTCCATGCCGACGCTTTCCAACCAGGGGAGCGGGTGCTTGTGGTGGACGATGTGCTCGCCACAGGAGGCACAGCCGAGGCGGCGCTGCGGCTGGTCGAGGAGGTGGGAGCGGCCGTTGCCGGGCTCAGCGTGGTGATCGAGTTGTCGTTCCTGCACGGCCGAGATCAGTTGGCGGGTCGCCCGGTGCATGCGCTGCTGACCGTATAGCGTCGCTGCCGCCGCAGGCGGCGGCAAAGCCCAGGTGACGGTTGGTGACAGGAAGGTCGTCGCCACGTCGGCCGGGCCGTGCTCGCGGGATACGATGGGCGTCCGAGATCTCGTCTGCGAGGAGCAGCCGGTGCCGCCAGACTTCACTTCCTCGGCGGAGGGTAGGCAACCCGTGACGGGTGATGCGTCGCCGGATGTACCCGGTGACGCATCCGGGCGGTTGCCCGAGAACGACCGGCAGTCGCAGGGGCCAGTGCCGGGTCAGTCTCCCGCCTCGTCTGGGTCGTGGACGGAGGCCACCGTACCGCCCAACCCCAGCGCTCCGGCCACGCCCAAGCCGGCTGCTCCACCCGCTGAGACGGCGCTGCCAGCCGGCACGGCACTGTCAACCGGATCCCCGCCACCTACCGGGGGCAGACCCCCGGGGCGATCCGTGCTGCCCGTGCCACCGACGATCACGACCCGCTCGGTGTCGCAGTTACCCGAAGCACTCACCCGGAACGGTCGCGACGATGCTGTGTCCCCGCTCGCCAGCACCCCCACCGGCCGACGGGTGAGGGCCCGGCTGGCCCGTTTCAACGCGCCCTGGCAGGTCTCCCAGGTGGCGGAGGTGCTGGAACCGCTCGTGGCCACGCACCGGGCCAGTCACCCGAAAGCCGACGTGAGGCTGCTGCAACGAGCGTATGACACAGCGGCCGCCTACCACGCCAGCCAGTACCGGAAGTCGGGCGATCCGTACATCACTCACCCGCTCGCAGTGGCCCAGATCCTCGCTGAACTCGGCATGGACACCATCACCCTGGTGGCGGCCCTGCTGCACGACACCATTGAGGACACCACGTACACCCTCGATCTGATGCGCAACGACTTCGGTGGTGAGGTGGTGCTGCTGGTCGACGGGGTGACCAAGCTCGACAAGGTGAAACTCGGCGACGCCGCGAAGGCGGAGACGATCCGCAAGATGGTCGTCGCCATGGCGAAGGACCCCCGAGTTCTGGTGATCAAACTCGCCGATCGGTTACACAACATGCGTACCCTCGCCTTCCTGCCGCCGGCCAAGCAGGAACAGAAAGCACAGGAGACTCTGGAGATCCTCGCCCCCCTCGCCCACCGACTGGGAATGAACACGATCAAGTGGGAGCTTGAGGATCTCGCTTTCAACACGCTTTACCCGAAGCGGTACGAAGAGATCCGCCGGTTGGTGGCCGACCACGCTCCGCAGCGGGAGGCATTGCTCAAGGACGTCACCGATCGGGTGGGCGCCGACCTGCGATCCGCCAAGATCAAGGCGCACGTGTCCGGTCGGCCCAAGCACCTGTACTCGATCTACCAGAAGATGATGGTCCGGGGTCGCGACTTCACGGACATCTACGACCTGGTCGGCGTCCGGGTACTGGTGGACACCGTGCGGGACTGCTATGCGGCATTGGGCGTGATCCACGCGAACTGGCAGCCGGTGCCAGGTCGCTTCAAGGACTACATCGCGATGCCCAAGTTCAACATGTACCAGTCGCTGCACACCACGGTGATCGGTCCGAGCGGCAAGCCGGTGGAGATCCAGATCCGGACGTACGCGATGCATCGAACCGCCGAGTACGGCATCGCGGCGCACTGGAAGTACAAGGAGAGCAAGGGTGCGACGATCGTCGGCCCGCCAGCCCACATCGACGAGATGGCGTGGCTGCGGCAGCTTCTGGACTGGCAGCGCGAGGCGAGTGATCCCAGCGAGTTCCTCGATGCGTTGCGGTTCGACCTGTCCAGCCAGGAGGTATACGTATTCACCCCGAAGGGCGACGTGATCGCGTTGCCCAAGGGATCGACCCCGGTCGACTTCGCGTACGCGGTGCACACCGAGGTCGGACACCGCTGCATCGGTGCTCGGGTGAACGGCAAGCTGGTACCACTGGAGTCCACGCTCACCAACGGCGACGTGGTCGAGATCTTCACGTCGAAGTCGGAGACCGCGGGCCCGAGCCAGGACTGGCTCGGGTTCGTGAAGAGCCCCCGGGCACGTACCAAGATCCGGCAGTACTTCAACAAGGAGCGTCGCGAAGAGGCGATAGAGGGGGGCAAGGACGCGATCGTCCGGGCGATGCGCAAGCAGGGGTTGCCGCTGCAGCGGATGGCCACGCCGGAGGCGCTCACCGCGATCGCCCGGGACCTGCACTACGGAGATGTCGCCTCGCTGTACGCCGCTGTGGGTGAGAACCAGGTGTCGGCGCAGTCTGTGGTGCATCGGCTGGTGGCCGGCTACGGCGGTGAGGAAGGAGCGGTCGAGGACATCGCGGAGACCGCGGTGCCCACACGTCCCGCTCGGCCGCTTCAGCAGGGCCAGGACGCCGGCGTCATGGTAAGGAACGTCGACGATGTGTGGATCAAGCTCGCCCGCTGTTGCACACCGGTTCCCGGTGACGAGATCCTCGGCTTCGTCACCCGTTCCGGGCAGGTCAGCGTGCACCGAACGGACTGCACCAATGCGGATGAGCTGACCCGACAGCCGGAGCGGCTGGTAGAGGTTGACTGGAAACCCAACGCGGCAAGCACGTTCCTGGTGGCGATCCAGGTCGAGGCGTTGGACCGGCACAAGCTGCTGGCCGACATCACCAAGACGCTTTCCGAAGAGCGGGTCAACATCCTTTCTGCCACCGTGACCACCACGCGGGATCGGGTGGCGGTGAGTCGGTTCACCTTCGAGATGGCCGACCCGAAACACCTCGGTCACCTGCTGCGCGTGGTCCGGCGAGTAGAGGGCGTCTACGACGCCTACCGCGTCACAGCCGGCTGAGTCGCTACCGCGCTAACCCGGGGGCGGGCCGGGAATCCGCCGGGCCACGACCGTGCCGACGTCAATCGTGGCGCGACCGTTTCAGAAGGCTGCTGTCCCGGGCATGAAGCCCGAAGCTTCGTACCCGGGACCGACTTCAAGGCATCAGGGAGCGGCTCAGGTCTTCCCCGGGGCCCTGAGCGGCGTGGTTCAGGACTGCGAGGGCTCGGTGGCCGGCGAGGCGGAGCCGTCCGGCGCTGCTCCGCCCTTTGGCTGCGGGGCGGTCACCGTGGCCGTCTTGATAGTGACCGGCTGTTTGGGCTTACCGCCGCCCGCCGTCTGGTCCAGCGACCCGTCGTGACCCGCCTTCGCCACCTTCTCCACGACGTCCAAGCCCTCGAGCACATGGCCCACGACGGTGTAGTTGGGGTCGAGTTGGGAGTCCTTGTAGATGATGAAGAACTGGCTCCCGTTGGTGTTCGAGCCGCTGTTTGCCATCGCGACGACACCCTGGGGGTATGCCGGGTTCTGCCCGATCGGCAGGTTCTCGTCGTTCACCTGGTAGCTGGGGCCACCCCTGCCGGTTCCCGAAGGGTCGCCGCACTGCAACACGAACAGGCCCTGGTTGGTCAGCCGGTGGCAGGACGTGTTGTCGAGGAATTTCTTACCGGTCAGGTACGCCAGGCTTTCGGTGTTGCAGGGAGCCTTTTCGGCGTCCAGTTCGATCGTGATCTTGCCCCGGTTCGTGTCCAGGGTCAGTACCCGCACCCCGGCACGGGCTTCGACACCGGCCTCGGGCTTTCCGACGTCTTTACGCTCCTTGACCTTCTGGTCCTTCGGCATATCGGTGTACTGGCAGGGGCCGGGAGTCTTCGACGCGTTCGTCGCGGCCGGCTTTGGCTTCTTCTCATCGCCGCTGAGTTCGCGCACCAGCCAGACGACACCGACGATCACAACAGCGACGGCGACCACGGCTGCGATACCGGCCTGGATCTGTCGCCGACGGCGCGCGGCCGCGGCACGCCGCGCCATCTGGCGCTCAAGCTTGGCGCGGGCGAGTGCGCGCTGACGGTCCCTGCTGGAGGCCACGGGTGTTCCCTCCCCATTCCGTGAAGGCGGCGGTACGCACGACACTCGGTGGAACGCAACGGACGTGTGACGGTGCGTCCGCCAGAGTCTACGGGCAACCACCGGGATATCGGCGCGCCGGCTGGTGATGGTTCGGTGTCGAGTTCCACGGTGGCCCTGTAAGGGTACGAATCTGGCGGCGGCTCATCCATGCCGGGTCCGCCGGTACGCCCCGGTAGGCTGCAACTCGTGCTCGTGACTGGGTTTCCCGCGGACGCGTTCGGAACGAACTGTTACGTCGTCGCGCCCGCCGCCGGGGAACAGTGCGTGATCATCGATCCCGGGGTGGGTGTCGCCGGACGCTTGGACGATGTGCTCGCGGCGCACCGGCTGCACCCGGTGGCTGTGATCCTCACCCACGGACACCTCGACCACACCTTCTCGGTCGCTCCGGTGTGCGGCGCCAAGGGGATCACGGCGTACCTGCACCCGGACGACCGGGACATGCTCGCCGATCCCTTCTCGAGCAGCGGGATCGACGTGCGGGCGATGCTCGGTGGCCTGGAGTGGACCGAGCCGGACGACGTTCAGCCGCTCTCCGACGGCACCGCACTCACACTCGCGGGCCTGGAGTTCACGGTGGATCACGCACCCGGCCACACCCGAGGGTCGGTCCTGTTCCGGCTGCCCGGCGACGAGGCGCTGACCATGGAGTTGGCTGGCCCGGATATGGGCGGCGGAGCGCGGGCCGGCCGGGCGGAAGCCGGGGAGTTGTGCTTCTCCGGCGACGTGCTGTTCGCCGGTTCGATCGGGCGTACCGACCTGCCCGGCGGCGACATGTCGATGATGCTGCGCAGCCTCCGGGACAAGGTGTTGCCGTTGCCCGACGAGACCCTGGTGCTGCCTGGCCACGGTCCAGCCACCACGATGGAGCGGGAGCGGCGTAACAATCCGTTCCTCCTGGAGGTCACGAGGGGATCGGCCCGATGAGCCGGCCCACACCGGTCAGCGGGTTTCCCGAGTGGCTGCCCGGCCAGCGCATGATCGAGCAGCGGGTGATCGACCGGCTACGCTCCACCTTCGAGCTGTACGGGTTCGCGCCGATCGAAACCCGCGCGGTGGAACCGTTGGACCAGTTGCTCCGCAAAGGCGAGACCTCCAAGGAGGTGTACGTGCTGCGCCGGCTGCAGGCCGGCGCCGACGACGCTTCTGACTCCGGTCTCGGGCTGCACTTCGATCTGACGGTGCCGTTCGCGCGTTACGTTCTGGAGCACTCGGGCAAGCTGCAGTTTCCGTTCCGCCGCTACCAGATTCAGAAGTGCTGGCGCGGGGAACGCCCGCAGGAGGGCCGCTACCGGGAGTTCCTGCAGGCCGATATCGACATCGTGGACCGGGACTCACTCTCCGCCCAGTACGAGGTGGAGTTGCCGTTGGTGATCGCCGATGCGCTCGGCAGCCTGCCACTGCCCCCGATCCGGGTGCATGTCAACAACCGCAAGCTGTCCCAGGGCTTCTACCGGGCCATCGGACTCGTCGACCCGATGGAGGCTGTCCGGATCGTCGACAAGCTCGACAAGATCGGCCCGGTGGCGGTCGCCGATCAGCTCCGCGCCGTGGCAGGGGCGACTGAGCAGCAGGCCAAGGCATGCCTGGCGCTGGCTGAGATCCGTACCCCTGATGCCTCGTTCGTTGACGCGGTCCGTGCCCTCGGGGTGACCGATCCCCTGCTGGACGAAGGGCTGGCCGAGCTGGCGGCGGTGGTGGATGCCGCCGCCGGACACGCCCCCGGCCTGGTGATGGCCGACCTGAAGATCGCCCGGGGACTGGACTACTACACCGGCACGGTGTACGAGACGGTGCTCGAAGGCCACGAGGGGATCGGTTCGATCTGTTCCGGCGGCCGGTACGACAACCTGGCCACCGCCGGTGACGTGAACTATCCGGGAGTGGGGCTGTCCATCGGGGTGTCCCGGCTCCTGGGCAGGCTGTTCGGGCAGGGCCTTTTGACCATCAGCCGCCCGTCACCGACCTGCGTCCTGGTGGCGTTGCCCGACGAGCAGTCACGTGCCCGCTGCATGGCGGTGGCCGTGGCGCTGCGTGGCCGGGGGATCCCCACCGAGGTGGCACCGGAGCCGGTGAAGTACGGCAAGCAGATCCGGTTCGCTGACCGCCGTGGCATCCCGTACGTCTGGTTCCCGGCCCAGGGGGAGCCGGACACGGTCAAGGACATCCGCTCCGGCGAGCAGGTCACCGCCGACGCCGCCACCTGGCAGCCCCCAGCGCCGGACGTGCACCCACAGATCTCTGCGACGAAGGAGAGTTGAGCCGTGTTCCGTACCCACGAAGCCGGTGTGCTGCGCCCGGACCACGCGGGCCAGCAGGTCACGCTCGCCGGTTGGGTGGCGCGGCGGCGCGATCACGGCGGCGTGACGTTCATCGACCTGCGGGACGCGTCCGGGATGGTGCAGGTGGTGTTCCGCTCCGGGGGTGTCGCCGAGGCGGCGCACACGTTGCGCAACGAGTTCTGCGTCTCGGTGACCGGCACGGTGGCGCGGCGTCCGGGGGGCAACGAGAACCCCGACCTGGCCACCGGTGAGATCGAGGTGACCGCCACCCGGCTGGAGATCCTCTCCGAGGCAGCCCCGTTGCCGATGCCGGTTGACGAGCACATCGATGTCGGGGACGAGACCAGGCTGCGGTACCGCTATCTTGACCTGCGACGGTCCGGGCCAGCCCGTGCGCTGCGGCTGCGTAGCGAGGCGAACCGGATCATCCGCGAGGTGATGCACCGGTTGCGGTTCGTCGAGGTGGAGACCCCTACCCTGACCCGCTCCACTCCCGAGGGCGCCCGGGACTTCCTGGTACCGGTGCGGCTGCAACCCGGTTCCTGGTATGCGCTTCCTCAGTCGCCCCAACTGTTCAAACAGCTGTTGATGGTGGCCGGGATGGAGCGCTACTACCAGATCGCCCGCTGTTACCGGGACGAGGACTTCCGCGCTGACCGCCAGCCGGAATTCACCCAGCTCGACTTCGAGATGAGCTTCGTGCGACGCGACGACGTGCTGGAAGTCGCCGAAGAGGTGATGGTCGCGCTCTGGAGCGAACTGCGCGGCATCGAGCTCCCCCGGCCGTTCCGCCGGCTCACCTGGCAGCAGGCGATGGACCGGTATGGCAGCGACAAACCCGACCTGCGCTACGGCCTGGAGTTGGTCGACCTCACCGACTACCTGAGGGACACCACGTTCCGCGTGTTCTCGGCCGCCATCCTGGCCGGCGGCTACGTGGGCGCGGTGGTGATGCCCGGCGGTGCCAGCCAGACCCGTAAGGAGCTGGACGGTTGGCAGGAGTGGGCTCGCAAGCGCGGTGCCAAGGGCTTGGCGTACGTGCTGCTCGACGCCCAGACCGGCGAGCCACGCGGGCCGGTGGCGAAAAACCTCTCTGAGCCGCACCTGGCCGGTCTCGTCGACGCGGTCGGTGCCAAGCCCGGTGACGCGGTGTTTTTCGCCGCGAGCGAGAAGATCCGCGAGGCGCAGGAACTGCTCGGCGCGGCCCGGGTGGAGATCTCCCGGCGGGGCGGTCTCGCTGACCCGGACCGGTTCGAATTCGTGTTCGTGGTCGACTTCCCGATGTTCGAGCAGCGGGACGACGGCGGCTGGGACGCGATGCACCACCCGTTCTGCATGCTGCGTCCGGAATGGCTGGACCGGTTCGAACAGGACCCGGAGCATGCGCTCGCCGACGCGTACGACCTGGTGTGCAACGGTAACGAGATCATGAGCGGTTCGATCCGGATCCACCGTCCGGACATCCAGCGGCGGGTCTTCGACCTGATCGGGCTGTCGCACGAGGAGGCGGAGAGCAAGTTCGGATTCTTGCTGGAAGCCTTCCGCTTCGGCCCGCCACCGCACGGTGGTGCGGCCCAGGGCCTGGACCGGATCGTGGCGTTGCTCGCCGGGCAGGAATCGATGCGGGAGGTGATCGCGTTCCCGAAGACCGGAAGTGGCTATGACCCGCTCACCGGTGCCCCCACGCCGATCACGCCGCAGCAGCGAGCGGAAGCCGGCGTCGACGCGAAGCCGAAGCCGACCGCGAGTTGATCGCGGCTGGTTGTCGGTGCTGGTCTGATCGTCCGGACGGGCACGGGTAGTGTCGGCCAGCGTGGACGCCCTGTTCGACGTCAGCGGTACTGGCGACCCGGTCGCGCCCGTGGCTTTCGGTGAGCCGTCTCCTGACGCGCCGCTCGCGGCTCGGATGCGACCCGACAGCCTGGACGAACTGATCGGGCAGGATCACCTGCTGGAGCGGGGGGCGCCGTTGCGGCGTCTGGTCGAGGGCGACGCGCCGTTGTCGGTGATTCTCTGGGGTCCGCCGGGTAGCGGCAAGACCACGGTCGCGCATCTGGTGGCGCGGGCGACCAGCCGCCGGTTCGTGGCGTTGTCCGCGCTCAACGCCGGAGTCAAGGACGTCCGGGCGGTGATTGACACCGCCCGGCGGGAACGCCGGGCCGGTGGCCGGCAGACCGTGCTGTTCATCGATGAGGTGCACCGGTTCACCAAAACTCAGCAGGACTCACTGCTCGGCGCGGTGGAGGACCGGACCATCACCCTGCTCGCGGCGACCACCGAGAATCCGTACTTCTCAATCGTGTCGCCGCTGCTGTCCCGGTGCGTCCTACTCACCCTGGAACCGCTCTCGCGGGATACGATCCGTTCCCTGGTCCGCAAGGCCCTGCGGGACCCCCGTGGTCTGACCGGGGCGGTTACGCTGCGCGAGGACGCCGAGGACCACCTGGTACGGCTGGCGGCCGGGGACGCCCGCAAGGCGCTCACGGCGCTGGAGGCGGCGGCGGGGTCGGCGATCGCCAAGGCCGGCCCAGACGCCGGTGCTGCCGAGGTGGACCTGGCCACGGCGGAGGCCGCGGTCGACATCGCCGCGCTGCGTTACGACCGTGACGGCGACTCCCACTACGACATCGCCAGCGCGTTCATCAAGAGCATGCGCGGCTCGGACGTGGACGCCGCGCTGCACTGGCTGGCTCGGATGCTGGTCGCAGGAGAGGATGCCCGGTTCATTGCCCGACGACTGATCGTGTTCGCCAGTGAGGACGTCGGGATGGCCGATCCCAGCGCGCTGCAGACCGCGGTCGCGGCGGCGCATGCGGTCGAGCATGTCGGACTTCCGGAAGCCCAGTTGAACCTGGCGCACGCCGTGGTGCACTTGGCGGCGGCTCCGAAGTCCAACGCGGTCACCACCGCGGTCGCGGCGGCTGTCGCCGACGTACGGGCCGGTCACAGCGGCTCGGTACCCCCGCACCTGCGGGACAGCCACTACCGCGGGGCCGGGGCGCTGGGACACGGTGAGGACTACCGGTACCCGCATGACGATCCCCGGGGTGTGGTCGAGCAGCAGTATCTTCCCGATGGCATGGCGACGACCGACTACTACCATCCCTCCCGGCACGGTAAGGAGGCCGGAATGGCGGAGCGGTTGCCACGGCTGCGCCGGATTGTCCGGCCCACGCGGTCGGGCTCCGAACCGCGGAGCGCGGACGACAGTGAGGGGGCACAGTGAGGCCAAGCGCGTGACGCCGGCTGACAAGCGACGTCGCCGTGACGGTGGATCTCCGGACGGGCGCCGTGGCCGTTCGCCAAAGGACGACTACGCCGACGAGATCGACTGGTTCGCCGAACTCCGTTCGCCGTCGCCTAGACGTCCGGACCGCGAGGAACCGGGCCGGGACGAACCTGGCGGGCCACGAGCGGAGCCCAGGGGCGGCGGTAGGTCCAGGCGGCAACCGGCGCACCCGGAGCCACCGCCGGGTCCGGCTCCGCGCTCGTCACGTCGTGGTCCAGGGCCGGAGCGGCGTTCCCGGACGGACGACCGGGTGGAACTGCTGCCCCCAGGAGTGGCCACGGCACACGACCGGCCACCGCGTCGCCGGGTCCCGGTGATTGACGGTGAGGTGACCGGGGAGTTCCCGGCAGTGCCGGACGGCGAGGTCACCGGTGACATGCCCGCTGTCATGATGCCACCGCGTCGGCCGGGCGGGCCGGGTGCCGAGCCTCCGCCCTTCCGGCCTGGCCCGCCGCCTCCCGGTGGCTCCGGCTATGGCGAGCCGCCACTTGGTCCGCCGGGCCCACAGCCTGACAGGAAGGCCACCAAGAAGCGCGACAAGAAGGCCAAGAAGGATAAGAACCGGCAGCAGGGTCGTAGCCCTGATAGGCCGCAGCCCGTGGCCCCAGGCCAGATGCCCCCGGGGCTACCCCTGGGACCGGTGCCGCCGGGCCCGCCAGGAGCGGGAATGCCCCCCATGCCGCCGCAATCCCCCCGGTCGCCAGGGGCAGGGAGACCGCCGGGCGCCGCGATGTCGCCGGGCCCGCCAGGGCCCCCGATGGTCGAGAGACTGCCAGGGCCGGCGATGTCCGACGGGCATCCCGACGTGGGCCGGCGCGAAGCGCCGCCGGGTCCGGCATCGTCGCCGAAGCGGTCACGCAAGTCGTCAAAGGCGAAGGCGCGGGGTGCCGAAGAGCCGCCAGGACCCCGGGGGCAGGCGCCGTCCACCGAGAAGCCCCAAGCCGGTAAGCCGGCCGGACGATCCCAAAAGGCGTCCCGGGACCGGGCTGGCGGCTCCGGTGTCGGCGGCCGATCGCAGGTCCGTGCCCAACTCCGCCAGGTGGCGCGGCTGCGCCTGCTCACGCTCGCCTTCGTGACGCTCGTGCTGCTGGGTTCACTGCCTGGATTCTTTCTGATCAAGTACGCCACCCGGGATCCGGGCTTTCGGGCGATGGACACTTTGGAGGTTCCCGGCTGGGCTGCCCGCAACCCGGTGGATCAGGCGATGGGCAGTCGCTGGTGCCTGCGGGAGTGCCGGCTCCGGCACCGGGTGTGGGAGTCGCAACGGGCGCAGCAGCCGACGGTCGAGGCGTACCAACGGGCGCTGCGCCGCGACGGCTGGAAGCGCTGGGAGGTTCCCAAATGTCCGCCCCGGAAGGTGCGAGGCGACTACACCTGCTGGCGGCGGGATGCGTACACCCTGGACCTGTGGGTGCGGGGTCCGGAGTGCCGCGGTGACACCGATGAGGAGGAGTGTCCAGAGGCGATCGTCACCATGGTGATCCGTAACGCCGGAGCCGACGCTCGGTTGCAGTAGGCCGGGTACGCCCTGGCGCGGCGAACCTGCCCGGTAGGGTCACTGCGGACCCGGAAACATCTGACGGGCAGTAATCCGACATGCGCAAGCCCCCCGATATCGTACGCGAGAAGGGAGCCCCCCGTGTCCGGTGGCGAGATCGCGGCGCTGATCGCCGCGGCGGCTTTTCTCCTGCTCGTCGGTACCCTCGCGGTCCCGATTCTGAGACTGAGGCACACGGTGGACGCTGCCACCCGGGCGATCAACGAGGTGGTGGACCGTGCCGGGCCGGCGATCGGCAAGCTGGACATCACGATCGACCAGGTGAACACCGCGCTCGGACAGGTGCACCAGTCACTGGACGGGGTGAACGCCCAGCTGCTTCGGGTCGACGCGATCGCAGCGCACGCCCAGCAGGTCACCGCGACGGTGGCCAACCTGACGACGGTGGTCGGCGCGGCCTCGACCCACCCGTTGGTGAAAGTCGCCGCGTTCGGGTACGGGTTGCGCAAGGCTGCCAGTGCCCGCCGCATGGCGGACCAGGAGCGCGAGGTGCGCGACCGGCTGCACGAGGAGCGCGCCGGTCGGCAGGCCACCCGGCGACGTCGGCGTTGGAGGAGTTCATGAGGCACCCGACACGACGACACTTGACACGACGACACTTGACACGACGACACTTGACAGGACGGCCCCGTCGGGTCTGGCCGTCCCGGTCCTGTGGTGGCCCAGCATGATGCGCCGGCTGTTCTGGTTCGGGCTTGCCGCCGCGACCGGCATCGTGGTGTACCGCAAGCTGTCCCGTACCGCCCGGTCGTACACCCCTTCCGGGCTCGCCGGTTCGGCGCAGCAAACCGCTGTCGGTCTACTGGATTCTGTGCGTGAATTCATGGCGGACGTACGCGATGGCATGGCCGAACGGGAGGCGGAGATCCACGCCGCCCTGGCTGAGAACGCCGGCTCTGGGTCCGGTCTGGCTGGTGACAGTGGGCCGGCTGGGGGTGCCGACGCGCTCAGCCTTGCTGATCTGCTCGGCCTGGGTGACGGGGCCGACGACGTCCCTGACAACGGACCTGACCGGTCCGGACCACAGCGGCAGGAAGGCGAAACCGACCGATGAGGACCGCCGAGATCAAGCGCCGGTTCCTGGCCCACTTCGAGTCGAACGGGCACACCATCGTGCCCAGCGCGCCGCTGCCGGCGCTCGACGACCCCAACCTGCTGTTCATCAATGCGGGCATGGTGCAGTTCGTGCCGTACTTCACGGGTCAGGTGACACCGCCCTACAAGCGGGCCGCGAGTGTCCAGAAATGCATCCGAACGCCGGATATCGACGAGGTCGGAAAGACCACCCGGCACGGCACTTTCTTCCAGATGAACGGCAACTTCTCGTTCGGCGACTACTTCAAGGACGGCGCGATCTCGCTCGCCTGGGAGTTGGTCACCAAATCACAGTCGCAGGGCGGGTACGGCTTTGACGAGGCCAGGTTGTGGACGTCGGTGTATGTCGATGACCACGAGGCGTTCGACCTGTGGCACAACAAGATCGGCGTGCCGGAGTCGCGGATCATCAAACTGGGCATGGGACCGAACTTCTGGTCGATGGGGATACCGGGTCCGTGCGGCCCGTGCTCAGAGATCCTGATCGACCGGGGCCCGCAGTACGGTCCGGACTACGACATCAGCAGCGGCGAGGAGCCTGACGGAGACCGTTACCTGGAGTTCTGGAACCTCGTCTTCATGCAGTACGAGCGGGGTCCTGGGACCGGAAAGACGGATTTCGAGATCCTCGGCGAACTGCCGGCGAAGAACATCGACACCGGGATGGGCCTGGAGCGGGTCTCCGCGCTGTTGCAGGGCGTGGACAACCTGTACGAGATCGACGAGGTCCGCCCGATCCTGGACCGCGCCGCTGAGCTGACCGGCAAGCGGTACGGCGTGTCCGGCGGTCACCTGGCGGCCCAGGCATCCCCCGATGACGTCCGGCTGCGGCTGATCGCCGACCACGTTCGTAGCGGCCTGATGCTGATCGGCGACGGGGTGACGCCCAGCAACGAGGGACGCGGCTACGTACTGCGCCGGATCCTGCGCCGGGCGATCCGGGCCATCCGCTTGCTGGGCCATGAGGACCCGGCATTCCCGCAACTGTTCCCGGTGGCCAGGGACTGCATGGCTCCGTCCTATCCCGAGCTCGCCGCCGAGTACGACCGGATCGCCTCGTACGCGTACGCCGAGGAGCAGACGTTCCTGGCCACGCTGCGGCAGGGCACGGTGATCCTGGACATGGCGATCGACGAGACCAAGCGGGCTGGCGCGACCACGCTGTCGGGTGACAAGGCGTTCGCGCTGCACGACACGTACGGCTTCCCGATCGACCTCACCTTGGAGATCGCCGCCGAGCAGGGGTTGTCGGTGGACGAGGAGAACTTCCGTCGACTGATGGCCGAGCAGCGGCAGCGTGCCAAGGCCGACGCGGCGGCCCGGAAAACCGGCCACGCCGACCTGTCGGCGTACCGCGAGGTGCTGGATCGGCACGGGACGAGCGGGTTCACCGGCTACTCCGAGCTGGCCCGGGAGTCCCGGGTACGGGCGTTGCTCTCCGAGCACGGCTCGCTGTCCGGGGCCGGGGAGGGCGATGAGGTCGAGGTGGTGCTCGACGTCACCCCGTTCTACGCCGAGGGCGGCGGGCAGCAGCCGGACACCGGGAAGATCACGGTCGGTGGCGGTGAGCTGGAAGTGTTCGACGTGCAACAGCCACTACCGGGCCTGATCATCCACCGGGCCAAGGTGGTACGCGGTGAGGTACGACCCGGCGAGACCGGCATGGCCGAGATCGACGTACGGCGACGTGCCGCGATCTCCCGATCGCACACCGCCACCCACCTGGTGCACCAGACAATGCGTAACTTCCTCGGCGAGTCGGCGACCCAGGCCGGGTCGTTGAACGCCCCGGGACGGTTGCGGTTCGACTTCAACACCCCGTCCGCGGTGCCCCCGTCAGTGCTGGCCGACGTGGAGCACCAGATCAACGAAGTGCTGCTCGCGGACTTGGAGGTGCACGCGTTCCTGACGAGCCTGGAGGAGGCCCGCAAGCTCGGGGCGATCGCGCTGTTCGGCGAGAAGTACGGCGACGAGGTGAGAGTGGTGGAGGTCGGGGACTACGCCCGAGAGCTGTGTGGTGGCACCCACGTGGCCCGCAGCGGGCAGCTCGGCCTGGTGAAACTGCTGTCGGAGTCGTCGATCGGTTCCGGGGTACGCCGGGTGGAGGCACTCGTCGGGATCGACGCGTTCGGTTTCCTGGCCACCGAGCACCTGCTGGTGTCCCGGCTGGCGGAGCTGTTCCGGGTGCCCACCGACCAGGTCGCCGACCGGGTGGAGCACACCGTGGCGCAGCTTCGTGACGCCCAGAAGGAACTGGCCCAGTTGCGGGCGCAGCTGGTGCTGGCTGGTGCCGCGCGGCTCGCCGAGGACGCCCGGGATGTCGCCGGGGTGGCGTACGCGGCGACCGAGGCGCCGGAGGGCACCGGGGGCAACGACACCCGCACCCTCGCCATGGAGATCCGAGGCAGGCTGCACCCGGGCCGTCCGGGGGTGGCCGCGGTGGCGGTGCGTTCCGGCGGCAAGCTGTCGCTTGTGGTGGCAGTGAACCGCGGTGCCCGCGACATCGGCGTGTCCGCGAAGGACCTGGTGAAGGCGGCGCTGTCCGGACGGGGCGGGGGCAGCGATGACGTGGCGCAGGGCGGCGGCCTGCCCGCCGACCAGGTGCCGGTGGTGCTGGCCGCCGTGGAGCAGCTCGTGGCGAAGGTGGCGAGCGACCGGGCATCGTGAGCGATCGCAGCGGCACCTCGACGCCGGCTGAGTGGCGGCCCGGCGTCCGGATCGGCGTGGACGTCGGCCGGGCCAGGATCGGACTCGCGGCGAGCGACCCGCAGGGTCTGCTTGCCACGCCGGTCTGTACCGTCCCGCGTACGGCTTCCGACCTGGGCTTGGACAAGATCGCTGACGTGGTGCGGGACTACGAGGCGGTCGAAGTCATCGTAGGGTTGCCGGTGACGCTCCAAGGGGAGGAGCGGCAGGCTGCCGCCGAGGTACGACGATATGTCCGGCAACTGACCCGGAAGGTCTATCCCGTGCCGGTTCGTCTGGTCGATGAGAGGATGTCGACCGTGGTGGCAACCCGTAGGCTGTCCGAGCGAGGTGTTCGGGGGAAGCGGCGCCGCACGGTAGTGGACCAGGCGGCGGCCGTGGAGATCCTGCAAGGGTGGCTCGACGCTGAGCGGAGGCAACGAAATGCTTGACGAGCTCGACCTGTTCGATGATCGGACGCGGATGGGTCGGCCCCGTCGACATCGTCGCCGCAAGGGTGGCGGCGGGCGGTCGTTTTTCACCTTCCTGCTGACTCTGGTGATCCTCGGCGCACTCGGCGTCGGCGGTTGGATCGGCTTCCAGCGGGTCAGCGATTTCCTCACCCCACCGGACTTCGACGGGCCGGGCCACGGCAAGGCGACCGTGGTGATCAAGACAGGTGACTACGCTGCCGAGATCGGCAACGAGTTGTACCGCAAGGGCGTGGTGAAAAGTGCCGCCGCCTTCGTGGCCGCCGCCGAAGCGGACGAGCGCAGCCGCGAGTTGCAGCCCGGGGCGTACCAGCTGAAGAAGGAGATGCGGGCCGCTGACGCGCTGGACGCGTTGCTGGACCCGGCCAACAAGGTGGTAGACCGGGTAACCGTCCCGGAAGGACAGAGCAACACGCGGACCTACCGGGCGCTGTCCGAGTATTTGGACATTCCCTTGGAAGAGTTCCAGAAGCTCGACAAGGATCCCGAGGCGTTCGGGATCGACAAGTCCTGGTTCACCCGCAGCGACAAGAAGAAGATCTACAAGTCGTTGGAGGGATTCCTCTACCCGTCCACGTACGAGTTCGATCCGGGCACCACCGCCGCGCAGGCGATCCAGCAGATGGTGGACAAGTTCCTCGCGGTTGTTCAGGAAACCGACCTGCAGGCGGTCGCCGAGCAGAAGGGCATCACGCCGTACGAGGCGGTGATCGTGGCGTCTCTCGGCGAGGCCGAGGTGATTCCGAAGGACCTCCCGAAGGTGACCCGGGTGATCTACAACCGGCTCAACCACACCGAAGACTGGGCCAACAAACTGCAGTTCGACTCCACCACCAACTACTGGTTGGAGAAGCAGGGCAAGAAGCGCAAGGACTCCTCGGGGCTGAGCTTCGCCGAGTTGAACGACCGGAGCAACCCGTACAGCACGCACGCTTACGCTGGGCTGCCACCGGGGCCGATCGGCAACCCGAGCCAGGCCGCGCTGGAGGCGGCGGTCAAACCGGCCAAGGGCAACTGGATCTTCTTCGTGGTGGCGGAGAAGGACGGCACATCGGCGTTCGCCGCGACCTTGACCGAACACAATCGCAATGTGGCGATCTGTAAGCAGCGCGATCTGGGTTGCTGATGGATCAGGCCCTCCACCGGGCCGGGGTGCTCGGCAAGCCGATCGGCCACTCGCTGTCCCCGGTGATTCATAATGCCGGGTACGCGGCAGCTGGACTCACCGACTGGCATTACACCGCGCATGAGTGCGTGGAGCAGGAACTGGCAGGTTTTCTGGCCACGCTGGATTCCCGGTGGGCTGGCCTTTCGCTGACCATGCCGCTGAAGGAGGTCGTCCTCACCGTGGCCGACGGGGTGTCGGCGCAGGCAGCGGCGCTGGGTGCCGCCAACACCCTTTACCGGCGAGGCGATCGGTGGCTGGCGGCGAACACGGATGCCTCCGGGATGGTGGACGCGCTACGCCGGGCCGGCGTGTCGCATGTGGACCGGGTGGCGGTGCTCGGTGCGGGTGGCACGGCACGCGCGGCGCTCGCGGCAGCGGCAGACGTGGGCGGCGGTGAAGTCGCGGTGTACGCCCGGCGGCCGGAGGCGATCGAGGAGCTGCGACCGGTCGCGGACCAGTTGGGGGTACGGGTGCTCGCCCGGTCCTGGTCGGAAGCTTCCGACTCGGTACGCCACGCCGACCTGGTGATCTCCACGGTTCCCGCCGGGGTGGCTGACCACCTCGCCGCGTCGGTTCCCGAGCGGCCGGAGTTG
>DASUSI010000059.1:0-50447 GCA_036375165.1 Micromonosporaceae bacterium
GGAAGGCGACCCATTCGGCGCGGGTGTAAACGATGACGGGGCCGTCGGGGTGCTGGCTGTGGCGCAGGGCCACGCGGCCGGTGCCGTCGTTGAGTGGGCCAGCCTCCACGCAGGTCCCGCCGCCGCCGCTGGAGGTGCGACTGCTGATGCGCCACTGCACCTGGGAGAGGTCCACGAAAGTGCCGTCGTTGGCTGTCTGGTGAGTCATGCGAGTTTCTCCATCCTGGACTTGAGGAACATGCGGGAGTCCTCGACATCGAGGGCATGGCTCTCGATGCGAGCGTACGCCGCCTCGAAGCGCGCGGCTTTGGGTATTTCCACGTAAACCATGCCGGCCTCAGTGGTCACTTGGGCGACTACTGGGAACGGTGTTGGCATGGTGAGCAGTGTGAAGGTGCTCTCCGCACCGGCCGCCAGGCTTACGGAGAAAGGCAACACACGGATGGTGATGTTTGGCCGTTCCGAGAGGTCAAGCAGATGAGCGAACTGCTCGCGCATCACGCCGGGACCGCCGATGGACCGGTGGAAGACCGATTCGTCCAGAACCCCCAGGTAGTCTCGACCGTCGAGCGCCTCTTGGCGCTTCATCCGGAAGTCGAGCCACCGTGCTATCTGCGCGTCAGTCGCGTCCGGGTCGATGGCCCGCATCACCGCTTCGGCGTAGTCCCGAGTTTGCAGCAGGCCGTGGATGACCAGCGGGCTGAAGTCCCGCATCCGAACAGCGCGTGACTCCAACCAGGCGAGGTCGATGATCCGGGTGTGGACGTTGTCGGCGTAACCGTCCCACCAGCCCTTCTTCCAGATGTCGCGGGTGAGCTGCTCGAACCCGGCGCGGACGTTCGAATCGTCAACGCCATACAGGTTCAGCAGCTCTCGCACGTCGGACATGCGAGCGGGTAGGGACCCGGTCTCCATGCGGCTGATGGTGGACGTGTCACGGACGATGTGGTCGGCCGCCTCCTGGAAGCTCACCCCTGCGGATTCCCGCAGGTCACGCAGTAGTTTGCCGAGCCACTGCGCGCGAAGGGTCCCGCCTTTGGAACTCATGGCACCTCAGCCTCCTGCATCGTCCATAGGGGAATTAGACTCTATCGCAGAGCTTGTTTGAGAAGTAGAGCAGCCAGAAAGCTTGTGTCGACAGTGGAGGTAAGGCATGATCTCTCCACAGTAGATGTCCGCCATGGTTTGCGGACGTGAGGAAGTGCGGTGCTCGCTACCGCGTAAAGACAGAGCCGAGACAGACCCGATGGTTTGGCGGCCAGTGGTCTGTCCCGGCTCCCGAACGGCAAAGGAGCCGTGATGGAACACGACCCTTCTACCTGTGTGCCTGTTTACCACACCCACGCATCGTCAGACGACCTCGCCGAGCGGGAAGCCGCTGTCTGGATCCGGTTTGGGCTGGGTGTGATGGCCGCCCACCGACCTGATGGCGACACCTGCCAGGGCTGCGGTCGGATCTGGGACTGCTGCCCCGTGGTGGTCGCCGCCCGGCGGCAGGGCCTCACCGAGGAGCTGCACGCGGCGACCAAAGGCAGTTTGGTCGCGACGGCGCGGTGGTGACCGGCCGCGTCGCTGGCGGCTCGACACCGCCTGCCCGGTCGTCGTCGCGGCGAGTTCTCGGCTTTGTCGCCGCCGGGTTCGGCGTACTGGCCGGGACCCTGCTGACCGTCGTGGCCGCTGTCGCGCCGCTCTTCTGGTGACCAATCCCGCTTGTGCTTCCCGCTGACCGTGCCCCGGTGTGCGCGTGCCCGCCAACACCCGCCGGGCCGGATCAGTGACCTGAATGACAGGAGTTGTTTTCTGATGGGTTCTTTGGCTTTGTTGGAGCGTCCTGCCATGACTCGGCGTCGGCGAGTGTTTCCCAGTACCGACCCGCTCGACCCCGAAGTCCGGCTCACCTTGCGGTCTGAGTTGTTCCTGCTCGCCCACGACGACGAGACTGGGCGGGAGCACCTTGACCGCCGCTCGCTGTGCCTCGGTCTCGCCGGGACGGTGCTGCTGGAACTCTCCTTGGAGCAGCGGATCCTGATCGGCAAGAGCTACGTGATCCGGGACGGCGCGTACACCCATGACCCGGGGCGGATCACGATCACCGACCCGGAACGGTACGGGGACCCGCTCACCGACGCCGCGATCAACCTCCTCAAGCGGACTGGCGGACCCACCTACGTCACCGACTTCATTCGGGAGTTCGCCAGCCTGAACCTGTACGACCGGGTACGCGGCGACCTGCTCGCCACCGGCGTGCTGCACCGCACCACGTACCGCAGGTTCGGCATGCTCAGGAAGAAGGACAGGTATCTGGCGGTCAAGCCCGACTGGGCGGTACGGGCACGAACCAGGCTGCGGAAGCTGCCCAACCCGCGCAACCGGACCGATCCGATCCCTGACTTCGCCGACATGCAGTCCGTGGCCCTCGCCGCGCTCGTCACCGGGCTCGGGCTGACCCGGAACCTGTTCCACCCGGAGCCCGCACAACTGCACGCCAGGCTCATGGACATGATCACCCGGCTCTACGACGACACCACCCGTGACGTCCAAGCCGCCATCACACCCGCCAACCGACGCCACGTCCGTTAGAGCCCACCACAGTTGCGGATCTTGGGAGTTTTGGGTCGTCCTGGCAACCCAAAACTCCCAAGGTCTACTTGGGGACGGCCGTGGGGCGGCTGTGGCGGGAAACCGGGTCCACCTGGGGGCGCCTGGGGCCGGAAACCGGGTGTTGTGGGACGCCAGGGTACGAACATTGCAACCAGTTTGTGTTCAAGCCTTGTACACTGAAGCCCGCCGGCCGACAGGGGAGAGCGCATGGCGGGAGAGACCCCGGGCTCACAGAGCGCACTGCGAGAGGCGAACCAACGCCGCCTGCTGCGCGCGCTCCGCAGTGCCGGCTCGATGACACAGGCTCAGCTCGCACGGGCCACCGGGCTGTCCGCGGCGACCGTCTCCAACATCGTGCGCGAACTCCGCGACCTCGGAATGGTCACCGTCTCACCCACCTCCAGCGGCGGACGCCGGGCGCAGAGCGTCTCCCTGGCACGGGGCACCGGCCTGGCGGTGGGGGTCCACGTCACGGCGTCACACCTGCGTGCCGCGATCTGCGACATGGCGTACGACGTGCTCGCCGAGGAGCGGATCCCCTACGACGTGAACCAGTCCCCGGAACGCGGGATGCGCCGGGCGGAATGGCTGGTCAGCACGCTGATCCGGCAGGCCCGGGTGGACCGTACGAAGATCAGGGGGATCGGGGTGGCGGTGCCCGGCCCGATCGAGGAGACCTCCGGTGAACTCGGGGCCGGCACCGTGCTCGCGGGCTGGCGGGGGATGGACATCGCGGCGGAGCTCAGCCAGCGGGTCGGGATCCGGGTCCAGGTCGCCAACGACGCGCACGCCGCCGCCCTGGGGGAGACGATCTGGGGCGCCGGCCGGGACGCCAGCGACCTGGCGTACCTGAAGCTCTCGTCGAGTGTCGGGGCGGCCGTGGTGATCGACGGCGAGGTCTACAAAGGGTACGGCGGGCTGGCCGGCGAGTTCGGGCACATCACCGTGGACGAGCAGGGCCGGATCTGCCGCTGCGGCAACCGGGGCTGCCTGGAGACCGTGGTGGGCGGGCCGTATCTGCTGGACCTGCTGCCGTTCAGCCCCGGGCAGCAACGGCCCACCCTGGAGCAGTTGATCACCGCCGCGATCGACGGTGACCTGGGCTCCCGCCGGGTGATCGCGGACGCCGGGCGTGCGGTCGGTGCCGCCGCCGCCGTGCTGTGCAACCTGCTGAACCCCCGCCGGCTGGTCATCGGTGGTGAACTCGCCGGGGCCGGTGAGCTGCTGTTGGCCCCGATCAAGGAGGCGCTGGTCCGGCGCACCCTGCCGGCCGCGGTGCAGATGGTCGAGGTGGTTCCGGCCGAGCTGGCCGGGTCGGCCGCGGTACGGGGGGCGCTTGCCACCGTGGTCCGTTCGGCTGCCCCGTTGGGCGACGTGGAACGGCTCGCGTGAGCCGAGGCTTTCCGGCGACTCCGGGCGAGAAGGTCGCTGTTTTCGGGTAGTACCCACGAGTCAGACCAGATCCGCACCGAGGCAAGTGGATCTTGAGTACGGTCGGGTTGGACACGCTTCGAACGGTCCAGAGGGCTCGCCCAGGGTTCGCAGAGGCGCGATGAGTTTCTGTGTCGAACGAATAACACGGCAGATAACGACTTTGTCTTCAAGTCTTGACGACAAGGCCAGTGACCCGCTTCACTCTCCGGTAGCCGGCAGGTCTGCCGGTGTACCCCGCCAGGAGGAGGCTTAAATGCGGCTCATCTCCGTTTCCCAACGAGGGCTCATGGCCCTCGGACTCGCCGCGGTCATGCTGGGCTCCTCGGCCTGCGCGGACTCCGACCAGCCCGCAGGGGGCGACGGCAAGTCCGCTGACGAAGGCTTCAAGGTCGGGCTGTTGCTGCCCGAGTCCAAGACCACCCGGTACGAGGCATTCGACAAGCCGCTGATCGAGGCGAAGCTCAAGGAACTGTGTGCCAAGTGCGAAGTCCTGTACCAGAACGCTGACCAGGACTCGACCAAGCAGCAGTCGCAGGCCGACGCGATGCTCACCCAGGGCGTGAAGGTGCTGATCCTCGACGCCGTGGACGCCAAGGCCGCCGCCGGCATCGTCAGCCAGGCCAAAGAGCAGAAGGTTCCCGTGGTGGCATACGACCGGCTCGCCTCCGGTCCGGTCGACTACTACGTCTCATACGACAACCGGACCGTGGGCGAGACGCAGGGCAAGGCGCTGCTCGAAGCCCTGGAGGCCGGCGGCGACGCGAAGCGCGGCCAGATCGTCATGATCAACGGCGCGCCCACCGACCCGAACGCCGCCGACTTCAAGGCCGGCGCGCACTCGGTGCTGGACGGCAAGGTGAACCTCGGCAAGGAGTACGACACCCCTGACTGGTCGCCGGACAAGGCGCAGCAGCAGATGGAGCAGGCCATCACGGCGATCGGCAAGGACAAGATCATCGGGGTGTACGCGGCCAACGACGGCACCGCCGGTGGCGCCATCGCCGCGATGAAGAGCGCCGGGATCAGCAAGCTGCCCCCGGTGACCGGGCAGGACGCCGAACTCGCCGCGATCCAGCGAATCCTCGCCGGCCAGCAGTACATGACCGTCTACAAGGCGATCAAGCCGGAGGCCGACATCGCCGCCGACATGGCGATCGCGCTGGCGACCGGGAAGAAGTACCAGGGCGAGACCGTGACGAAGAACAACGGCGACCAGGACGTTCCTTCGGTCCTGTTGCAGCCGGTGTCGGTGACCAAGGAGAACGTCAAGGACACCATCATCGCGGACAAGTTCTACACAGCCGACCAGATCTGCGCGGGTGAATACGCCAAGGCGTGCCAGGCCGCGGGGATCTCCTGAACCCGATCTGGCGGTCGGTGCCGTGATGAGCCCGGCCGCCAGATCGTCCATCCCTCCTGCGGCGTTTGATCATGGCCCGTGCGGAGACACTCCGTGCAGGCCATGGTCGACGCGCGTCACGCGGGAGACTCGCAGCGAAGACAAGGAGGTGGGCGGTGGCACCCGCACCCATACTGTCGCTGTCCGGGGTATCGAAACGGTTCGGGGCGGTGCAGGCGCTCACCGACGCCGAACTGGAGATCCATCCCGGTGAGGTGGTCGCACTGGTAGGGGACAACGGCGCCGGAAAGTCGACCCTGGTCAAGGTGATAGCCGGAGTGAACCCGGCGGACAACGGCGAGATCAGATGGGAAGGCCGCCCGGTCACCATCGCCAGGCCGCACGACGCCACGGTCCTGGGCATCGCGACCGTGTACCAGGACCTGTCGCTGTGCGACAACCTCGACGTGGTGGGGAACCTGTTCCTGGGCAACGAGTCGGTCCGGTTCGGAGCGCTGGACGAGATCGCCATGGAGCGCAGGGCCAGTGAGCTGCTGTCGAGCCTGTCGGTACGGATCCCCAGCGTGCGGGTTCCGGTCGCCGCGTTGTCCGGCGGCCAGCGCCAGTCGGTGGCTATCGCCCGGTCCCTGCTCGGCGAGCCGAAGGTGGTCATGCTCGACGAGCCGACCGCCGCACTCGGCGTGGCGCAGACCGCCCAGGTGCTGGACCTGATCGAACGGCTCCGGGACCGCGGCCTCGGAGTGATCCTGATCAGCCACAACCTGGCGGACGTGAAAGCGGTCGCGGATCGGGTAGTGGTACTCCGGCTGGGACGGAACGCCGGGGAGTTCCGGATGGGTGAGGCGACCCAGGAGGAGATCGTCCAGGCGATCACCGGGGCGTCGGAGAGCGCGGTCACCCGCCGTGCGGCCCGGGTCGCAGGCGCGGCCGGCACCACGGAGGTCGATCGATGAGTACGGTGAACAGCGACCTGATCGGCGGTCCGATGTCAGCCTCGACAACCGGTGAACCAGCCGGACCCGACACCACCGGCCGGCCATCCGGCCTGCGCGCGGTGGGCCGGCGGCTGCGTACCGGCGAATTGGGCTCCTGGCCGGTGGTGATCGGCCTGGCGGTGATCTGGCTGGTCTTCCAGAGCCTGAACGAGAGCTTCCTGACCCCGCAGAACCTGTCCAACCTGGCGTTGCAGATCGCGGCGACCGGGGCGATCTCGGTCGGCATCGTGCTGGTGCTGCTGCTCGGCGAGATCGACCTGTCAGTCGGATCGGTGTCCGGGCTGGCGGCGGCGATGCTCGCGGTGTTCGCGGTGCGCAACGGCGTGCCGGATCCGGCCGGGATCGTCGTCGTGGTGCTGATCTGCGGGGTGATCGGGGTGGTCCACGGCCTGATCATCACCAAGGTCGGGGTGCCGTCGTTCGTGGTGACCCTGGCCGGGCTGATCGGTTGGCAGGGTCTTCAGTTGTACGTGCTCGGCCCGCAGGGCACGATCAACTTTCCGTACGAGGGCTTCGTCGCCCGGCTGACCCACACCAACCTGACGTTGGCGGCCGGATGGGCGCTCGGCGTTGTCGCGGTGGTCTGTTACCTGGCCGCCATCCTGCTGGACCAGCGGCGTCGTCGGGCCGCCGGGCTGCCGCTCCGGGGTACCCGCCAGGTGGTGTTGCGGGTCGGGACGTTGGCCGCGGGCGCCGCCGCCACCGTGGCGGTGCTGAACGCCTGGCAGGGTGTGCCGTTGGCGCTGGCGATCCTGGTCGCCCTGGTGGTCGGGTTCGACCTGGTGCTGCGCAAGACCCGCTACGGGCGGAGCATCTTCGCGATCGGCGGCAATGTGGAGGCGTCCCGGCGGGCCGGCCTGAACGTCGACCGGATCCGGATCTCGGTGTTCGGGCTCGCTTCGGCGATGGCGGCGGTCGGTGGCATCCTGGCGGCCTCCCGGGTGTACTCGGCCGGGCAGCAGTCCGGGGGCAACGACGTACTGTTGCTGGCCATCGCGGCGGCGGTGATCGGCGGCACCAGCCTGTTCGGGGGGCGCGGCAGCACGTACTCCGCGCTGCTCGGCATGCTTGTGATCGGTTCAATCACCTCCGGAATGCTGCTGCTGCAACTCGGGTCCGCCGAGCGTTTCATGATCACCGGAGCGGTGTTGCTCGCGGCTGTGATCCTGGATTCGTTGTCCCGGCGCGGTCGCCGGGCCAGCGGACGGGAATAGGCTCCGCCAGTCGCGGGACGTCCTGACACCACCGGTAATGCTGACGGGAGCGGCAGGTGGTCAACGTTCGTACCGGGCTGGCGGATGGGCACGGCCCCCGGGGGAACCCTCGGGGGCCGTGTCACATCTCGGGCCGGTTCAACCCACTCGGTTCAGCGGGTCCGGCTCAACCGGAGTAGCCGCTGAGAATCCGGGTGAACTGCCATTCCTGCTGGTCGATGCCGCTGCAATGGGAGACCGTGCCGCCTCCCGGGCACGGCCGGTCCCGGTTCACCGACCAGAACGACAGCCTGGCCAGGTGGCGGGCGGTGGCCCAGTCCCGGATCCGGGTGAAGACCTGCGGGGTGACGATCTCGCCGACATCGGTCCGGCCGTTCATCGACGAGATGCCCATGTGCCGGTAGGCGCTCTCCGCCGACCATCCGAAGGTGCTCATCAGATGGTTCTTCAGTCCTTCGGACGCGCTGACGGTGTCGGCGTACATGTCGTTGCCGCCGAAGTCGAACGGCATGATCGTGAACACGTCGACCGGGGCGGCGAGTTCCTTGGCGCGACGGATCAGCCGCTGACCCCACCAGCTTGGGCCGCTGGTGGTGGTGCCGAAGGTGACGATCGTGGTGATGCCGGGGTTGCGCTGTTCCACGATCTTCAGCGCGTTCAGGATCCGGTCCTGTACTGCCTCGTTCTCGAACTCGTCGCTGTTCTCGATGTCGATGTCGATCGCCTTGAGCTGGTATGCGTCGATCACCCGTTGGTACGCCCCGGCGAGCGCCTCCGGCGTGGCGCAGTTGGGGCCGAGCTTGTTGCCGCTCCAGCCGCCGATCGAGGGCAGTACGTCGCCTCCGGCGGATCGGATCGCGCGGATCGTGCTCTCGTCAACGCCGCCGGCCAGCGGGCGCTGGCCGTCCCACGCGGCGGTGCAGCCGCCGCTGGACAGGATGAACGCCATCGTGAACCACCGGATGCCGGTGGCGGACATGACGCTGGTCGGGCTCGGCGGGTTGCCCCAGCCCAGGTACAGGTAGGGGGCGGCGGCCATCCCCGCGGTGCCGGGCGGCGGTGCCGGCGAGCCGGTGGGGGATGCGCTCGGTGTGGGGTTCGCTGTGGGGCTGGGTGAGGCGGGCGGGGTGCCGCCGCCGCACGGGTTGCCGTTGACCGTGCAGTTTGTCGGGTTGCCGGTGCCGGTAATGATGAAGCCGAAGGTTACCGAGGCACCGGGCGCGACGGTCCCGTTCCAACTCCGGTTCACGGCGGTGTGGTGGCTGCCGGACGAGGTGACCGACGCCTCCCAGTAGCTGCCGAGGGTGGATCCGGTCGGCAGGTCGAATTCCACCCGCCAGCTCGAGATGGTGGCTGCGGTTCCGTTGGTGATCGTGTACTTCGCCTCGTATCCGGTGTCCCAGGAGGTGGTACGGGCGAACGTGGCGGTGACGCTCGCGGCCTGGGCTGGCGCGGCGTACAGGAAGGAGGCCAAGCCGACCGTGGCGACCAACGCGCAGCCGGCCAGGGTTCGGCGCAGGGTTCTGGTCATGTGGGCTCGCATTCGCAGCAGAGGCGTGCCGGAGCGGTGGCGTGCGCGGCTACTCTGCCGTCGGACTCCCGTCGCTCCGATGGGGTACGCATGCCGGGGGAGCCGTGGCCTCCCCGACACGACTGCGCCGTATGCCGATAACCGGTTATCGCGAATGACACGGTAAAAACATTAAACATACTTAACAGTTTTTCGCTACCCCGGTCCTGGGGATGGGCTGGGCGGAAGCCGTGATTCCTGGCACACCGGTCATTCGGTTCCAGCACCGTCCACGCAGGTGCCGGGGCTCCGAATCCCCAGATAACAAGAAATGTCAGTTTAGTTGACCAGCCCTGTGGGGCACCGTAGCTTCGGAAATGTGGACGCCCACCAGATGGGGCGGAAGGGGGTTGCCATGGCAGCCCGGCTCGTCGTCGAGCCGCTGGACAACAGGCACCACGCGGTGCTGGGCTCGGACCTGATGGTCCCCGTTGTCACCGGCGAGATGATGCGGTACGCGAACCTCGACTACGCCGCGACCAGCCCGTGTCTGGCAGCGGTCGCGGAGGCGGTCAACGAGGTCCTCCCCTGGTACGCCAGCGTCCATCGAGGCGGCGGGCTGCCGTCCGTTCGGTGTACGGACCTGTACGAGCGGGCACGTCAGACCGTGCAGCGGTTCCTGGGGTGCCGCCCGGACGACATCGTGATCTTCGTACGGAACTCCACGGACGCGGCCAACCTCCTGGCCAGTGCCCTGCCCGCGGAGACCACAGTGGTGGCCTTCGAGGGCGAGCACCACGCCAACCTGCTGACCTGGCGGCGGTCGGTGGTACTGCCGCTACCCGCCACGGCCGCGCAGGCGGTCGCGCAACTGGACTCCGCGCTGCACGCCCTGCGTCAGGGTGAGCTACCACCCGACGCCACCGTCCTGCGACGCTCGGACACCGTCCCGGGCTCGGCGGGCACCGACCTCCCCGACGACCGGCCGCCCAGGACCGGGCCGATCCTGGTGAGCATCACCGGGGCGTCGAACGTCACCGGGGAGGTCTGGCCGGTGCCGGAGCTGGCGGCAGTGGCCAGAGGGCACGACGCCCGGGTGTCGCTCGACGCGGCGCAACTCGTGGTCCACGAGCCGGTTGACATGGCAGCGCTCGGCGTGGACTACCTGTTCCTCAGCGGGCACAAGCTGTACGCGCCGTTCGGTGCCGGAGTGCTCGTGGGTCGGGCGGACTGGCTGGACCAGGCCGCGCCGTACCTTCTGGGAGGCGGCGCGGCCCGTCACGTCAACCTCGCCGAAGGCACCGTCCAATGGGCGAACGGACCGGCACGGCACGAAGCCGGCACGCCGAACCTGGTCGGCGCGGTCGCCCTGGCACGGGCCTGCGAACTGTTGTTGGAGGCGGACCGGGCGGCACTGGTGCGCCACGAGCAGCGATTGCTCTCCGAACTGGACAGTGGCCTCGCCGAGATTCCGGGTGTGCATCAGCTGCGGATCTTCAGCGACCAGCGTCGGTACGTGGGGATCTCGGCCTTCGTTCTGGCGCACGTGCCCTCGTCGCTGCTGGCCACGGCGCTGTCCGCGGAGTACGCGGTCGGAGTGCGTGATGGCCTGTTCTGTGCCCACACCCTCACCAGGAAGCTGCTGTCCCGGGTCGGCGACGGCCGTCACAGCGGCGCGGTGCGGGCCAGCGTCGGGATCGGCACCACAGCCGACCACATCGAGCGCCTGCTCACCGGAGTCCGGGAGATCGCGGAGAACGGGCCACAGTGGACGTACGTCGAGCGGGACGGACGTCTGGTGCCGGATCCGGACCACCGCGACGTCATGGTGTGACGGCGGGTCCGGGTCGGCTCAGGTGTTGGGCTGGCGCAGGTGTTGGGCTGGCTCAGGCGATGGGCTGGCTCAGCAGCGGATCCAGTGCCAGACCACGGGTCGCCCGGCGGTACGCGTGTACCGCCGCCTGGGTGTCCCCGATCTTCGCGAGCATCTCACCGAGTTCCGTCCACAGCCGCGGGGTCTGCGAGGACTCGGTCATCGTCTCCAACTCGACCCCGGCCGCGTGGCAGGTCTCCGCTGCCTGCGTGATGGCACCGGCCAGCAGCTGGCTGGCGGCCCGGAGCAGGCGTGCCCGGATCCGCTCCAGCGGCGGGCTCTCAGGATCCTCGACGATCTCCGTCGCGACGCGGTCCGCTTCGGCGAGCCGCTCCAGCATCACCAGGCACCGTACGAGATCCAACCGGCACCGGACGAGATCCAGCGGCGTACCGGTGGTGCGCAGCCGCCCGATCGCGTCGGTGAGAACCGCGTGGGCCTTTTCCGGGTCCGGCTCGTCTTGGCGGAGCAGCAAGGCTCCGTGCACCGCGTACAACATCGCGACAGTGTGTGAATAGTCTTCCTCGGCACCGGCCTCCGCGATCCGTTCCGCGAGTTCCAGCGCTCTGGCCGGCACTCCGGCACGATGTGCGGTGACGCTCGCCTGCCAGTAGATCTCTGACAGCTTCTCGCGGCTGCTGATCTCCGGGACGATCCGCATCGCCGCCTCGATCGCCTCACGTGCCGCCGCCGAGTTCCCACGCTCACAATGGATGCTGGCGATGATGGAGCAGATCTCCACCGCGACGTCGGAGACTCCCAGACCGGCCGCCTCCACCTCACGTCGCGCCCGGAACGCGGCCTCCAGAGCACGGCCAGGATCATCCAGCCGGGCGAGACAGCGAAGCAGGCCCACGGTGCACACCAGCCAGTGCGGGTACGTGTTGTCCGCCTGCCCGAGGCATTCCTCGTACAGGCGTGCCGCCTCCTGGTGGCGGCCGGTCAGTTCCCGGACCCGGGCCAGGCCGACCCGGGCCTCGTGGGTGACCCGGACTTCGCCCCGGTGGTGGTCGTTGACTTCCTGGAACCGGCGTTCGGCCTCGTCGACGTGTCCGACCAGCAATGCCACCCAGGCCAACCGCAGTTCCACGTGGACACCGCTGGACGTCAGCTCCCGTTCCGGGGCGGGTGGGCGCAGCTCGTCCACGTCGCAGCTCAGGCGTTCGGCCAGTTGACGCAGCACCCGCTCGGTCGGTGCCCGGCGCCCCGACTCCAGGAAGGAGATATAACTGGGCGAGATGTCCTCGCCAGCGAGATCACGTTGCCGCAGACCTCGCTCCAACCGCATTCGGCGCAGTGTCGCGCCGAAGGGTGTGGGAGCGGTTGAGTTGCGGGAGATACGCGTCCGAGCGGTCATCTACACCAGGGTTTCAGTTAATTGCCCGTTATGACTGAGGTTGTGGGCTCATCATACTGGATGGTCACATGTCCAGACCTGGAAGTCTGTACGTTCTGTCATCTCCGCGGTCGCGACCGGGCAGCCTGAGGCTGCGGGGTTCACGATACGTGACGCCCTCCTGCGGGCAGGCGTCCCGGACCAGCACTGGTCGCCCCTGCTCTGTGGACTCGGAAGGCTTTCCTGGACCGGCCAGGTCGGGCACCGACGCCAGCACCGCGCCCGCCTCGTGCAGGTCACCCTGCCGGCCGGTCAGCTCGAAACGTCGATGCAGGGCCCTGGCCAGCAATCGGGTCGGGATGCTCGGCAGCCCGGATGCTGGTGGTTCATCCATATCGACCTGGGCCTCGACCGCGGCGGTGCGGGCGTGTCTCAGCACCCGGATCGCGTCGTCCAGGTCCGTCTCACGTCCAGTGTGGTCGTACGTGGCGCACAGCGCCAGCCCGAGGTTGGTCAGCACGACAGCCTGGGGGTTCGCGGCTCGGGGGACGACGATCCGGGCCCGGCGCAGGTGGCTGACCGCTCGCAGGAGGGTCTCCTGGTCGCCGGCCCGCAGCGCGTACTCGAGCATCGCCGCACCGAGATCGTTCTCAGCCGACCAATGCAGTAGGCCGCCCGTGGTGCCGCCGACGGCACTGTGCGGTGGGTGGCCGGCGGGGTCCGTCACGAGTGTGTCGTAGCAGCGGTGAAGCCAACCCAGGGTGTGCAGCGGGCCGCCGGAAACCACCGGGCACCGGGCTGCCGAGGGGCGGTCACAGTACCCCGATCTGGGAGTGCCCGAATCGCGGTCAGCCTGGGACGCCGTGGGTACCTGGTGGTGCGAGTCTGACACCTGCGACCCCGCTGTCACGTCGTTGACAGTCCAGCCTTTCCGCGGCTAGAGGTTAGTCGAAATGTCAACCAGACACTACCCTCGGTGGTTTCCGAAGCGTTCTTCGGGTAATCGCCGTGAACGAAACGGCATGTCACGAACCGTTCCGATGCCGCCTGTTATCGGGGCTGTTGGTAAGAGTCATCGAGTAGCACCCTGACCGCCGGGTAAATCGACAACGGCTGTCAAGCCAGCCGCTGGTGGCCGCGTACCAACTCGCCAAAGGGGCCGTGGAGCTGCCCGCACCGCGAAGAGCCGGGGAGGTCACGGCGGCGTCGCGGTCTGGAGCCGGGTCAGGGACTGACGCAGCAATCGGGACACGTGCATCTGGGAGAGGCCGACCTCAACGGCGATCCGGGCCTGGGTCATCTGGTAGTAGTACCGCAGGATCAGGATGCGCCGTTCGCGTTGCGGAAGTGTCGCCAGCAACGGTCGGAGTGTCACATGGGCTTCCACGCAGGCATAACCTGAGTCAATGCTGCCGATGTGGTTGATGAGGTCGGGACGGTCCGATGTGTCGGTCTCAGCGGCCGGGGTGTTCAGCGACACAAGGCGGTAAGCCTGCCTGGCACTGACGGCGGCCAGCAGGTCATCAAGGCTGACCCGCAGGTGATCGGCGAGTTCGGAATTGGTCGGGCGGCGGCCCCACCGTTGGCTGAGTTCCTCGGCGGCGGCTGCCGCTTCCCGGTCCAGTTCCTGGATCCAGCGCGGTACCCGGACTCCCCAGGTCGTGTCGCGGAAATGCCGTTTGATGGCACCGAGGATGCTCGGGACGGCGTACCCGACGAAGGGGACCTGCCGGTTGGGGTCGTATCCGTCGATGGCTCTGACCAGGGCGAGGGCGGCGACCTGCTTCAGGTCCTCGAGGGGTTCGCCGCGTCGGGCGTACCGGCAAGCCAGCTTGGTGGCCAGCGGAAGATTTTTCTCAATGGCCCGGGTGCGGAGCCTGAGCCGGTCGGGGTGGCCGGGTGGCAGTCGGTCGAGTTGACCCAGCAGCCGTTCGGTGGTCTCCAGCGCGTCACCCGATTCGCGATGGCGGGGGTCCGCGCGTAGCGTCGTCGGTCCGGCGCGGGGGGTTGCTGTCGGGAGGACGGTTCTGCGTTCGGCGAGAGTGGTCATGGTTCTCAACGCCCCTCAAATGGGACACTCCACAGTGGGCCGGCGGGGCGGTGTCCCCTGCTGAGGCACCGGGCATCGCTGGTCGTAACCGCGGGGTCTGGGCGGTGAGAGTGTGAGTCGGTTGATTGGACAACCGGATCGTCCTTTACGAACCGATTCTATGTCTTAGACTACCCCCCCGGAAGGGGGATGCAAGGGGCGTGGCGTGGTCACGTTGCGTGTCAGAGCATCTCTCCCTCGACCACGGCACGCGCCAGTTCGGACAGTCGCCGGTTGCTGGTGCGGGCGGTGCCGCGCAGCAACTCGAATGACCGGTCCATGTCCAGGTTGTGCCGTTCGGAGATCACTCCTTTGGCCTGCTCGATGATCACGCGGCTGTTGAGGGCGGTCTGCAACTGCTCGGCCAGCGTCTCGTGGTGGCGAATCGTGCGCGCCTGGAGGATGCCGATGGTGGCAACGTCCGCCAGGGCCTGGCCGAGCCGGAGGACGTCCGCGTCCAGTGCGCCGGGCAGGTCGCCGAACAGGTTGAGCGTGCCGATCATGTCCGTGCGTAGCCGCATCGGCAGGGCATGGACAGAATTGAAGCCGATCTGGTTGGCTGCCGCTACGAAACGGGGCCAACGGCTGGTCGCGGCGGACAGGTCGGCGACGGCGATGGGGGTACCGGTGTGGAAACACTCCGGACACGGGCCCTGGTCGGTGTGTAGCTGGAGGAGTTCCAACAGCCTGGTCTCTTCACTGGACGCGGCGACCACGCGCAAGGTGCCGCGTTGGTCTGCCAGCAGCACCCCGGCCGCCGACACGCCGAGCACCCGAGCGCACCGGACGCTGACCTGCTGGAGGAACTCCACCACGTCGAAGTCGTCAACGAGAGTGTCGGCCAACTCGACGAATGCTTCGACCATGAGCCCTTTACGCATATTCGCCCACCTTTACACGGGACGGCTCCGCACGAGGCGCGGCGGACATCCACGCGCTCTCCGGAGCTTGGTTGTGCCTGGAGTCTCGGCTGAACACATGACTACTCTTCATGATTCCCGCCGGATGGCGAGTCCGGCGCGAAACGCAGCCCCCGGCCGATCACGTCCCGGGCCACGTCACCCAGCCGGCGCTCGTGGGCGTACGCATACGCGCGTAGTCGTGCGAAGGCCGCCTCGGCGCTGACCCCGAGCTGAACCAGGATCATTCCGGTTGCCTGGTGGACCTCGGCATGGTGGGCGGTCGGGTCATCCTGTTGCCAGGCCAGGTCGGCCGTGTCCGGGTGGATACCTGTGGCCGCGTCGAGTAACAGCGTGCCAGCCGCGTCGGCGAACGCCAACGCGTCCGCCAGTTCCTGGGGACTCAGCGGGCCGGGTCGGGTCCGATGGAGGTCGAGCACGCCCAGTTGGATCGCCCCGACCTGTACGGGCAGCGCGAACACCGCCCGGGCACCACTGTCCATCGCCGCCGGAGTGAACACCGGCCAGTGTCTGGAATATTCGGGTGAGCGCAGATCGACCACCAGGACCGGGCCACCTGCCGCGACCGCGTCCACGCAGGGCCCTTGTCCGAAGGTCAGCTGCCACTCCTCCAGTTCACCCGCCACCCGGTTGGTGGCGTGCAGGGTGTCGCGTACGTTCGGGCCGGACACCACCGCCACGGCGGCCCCGTCCACTCCTACCCCGGTCACAGCCGCCTCGCACACATGCGCCATGGACACCGGAGCGCCGAGGGACTGCTTTGCGATCTGTGCCCAGATCCGACTTCCCTGGTCACCCCGCATGGCGACTCCGTCCGGGCACGTTCCGGAGATCCGCGACGGGTTCTGTTCCACCGCTGCCCACTATACGAAGGTGACGCAGTGCCTGCCGATAGGACTCGAACAGTCCGGTCTCCACATAGGGCAGTCCGTGTTCGACGCAGTATGCGCGGACCAGGGGTTGTGCCCGGCACAGCGACGGACGGGGCATGCTTGGGAACAGGTGGTGTTCGATCTGGTAGTTCAGACCGCCCAACAGGAAATCGACCAGCCAGCCACCGCGGACGTTACGGGAAGTCACAACCTGGCGGTGAAGAAAGTCTGCCTTGTCGTCTTTGGCGAGAATGGGCATGCCTTTGTGGTTGGGAGCGAACGCGCTCCCGAGGTAAAGCCCGAACAAGCCCTGCTGTACGGCCACGAAAGCCAGCGCCTGCGCCGGGGACAACACCATGATCACAGCGGTGAGATACGCGACCGCGTGTACCCCGAGCAGCAGCGCCTCCCGGCCACGCTTCGGATAGGAGGACCGGGACACCGCCCGGACACTGGCCACGTGCAGCGCGACGCCCTCGAACAGCAGCATGGGGAAGAACAGGTGCGCCTGATAGCGGGCGAGCAGCCGTCTGACGCCGCTGCGCCCACGGGCCTGCGCGTCCGTGAACACGATCGACTCGGCCGAGATGTCGGGGTCGAGCCCTTCCTGATTGGGGTGGGTGTGGTGACGGTGGTGCTTGTCAACCCACCAGCCAAAGGCCAGCCCGATCGCCAGGTTCCCGTGCAGCAACCCCGCGATGTCGTTGGCCCGCCGAGATCGGAAGATCTGCCGGTGTCCGGCGTCGTGGCCAAGGAAACCGGTCTGGGCGAACACCCCAGCCAGGTACGCTGCGACAAGCAGTTGCCACCACGAGTCTCCCAGCAGCACGAAGGCCGTCCAGCCGGCAACCAGCAGCGCGGCGTTGACCGCGATCCTGACCATATAGTGGACCGGGCGCCGGTCCAACAGTCCTTCCCGCCGTACCCGGCTCAACAGTTCGGCATAGGCGCTGCCCCGGCGCCGCTCTGTCTCTGGCCGTGCATCCACAGTGGCATCGGTCATGCTCACGAACCCTCCCGACGATCGGCACTCAGCCATGTCGCCGGGGTCCGGGGCAACCGTCCCGACAAGCCTACTCTGTACGCCTGCGCGGGCCCGCCGAGCGTGCATCCGCCGCAGGTCCGCCCCCTTTGCTCGGGTCGTCGGACCCGGGCGGGAGCGGTCCGGTTGGGGCTAGCGTTGGGCTCGCGGGTGGGAGGAGGCTCGACTGTGGCTGACAACGAGGAACTTGTCATGCGGTTTCACCCGGTGGGTGGCGAAGACGTCTCCGTGGTGAGCAAGGACTTCGGCGGGGAAGCAGAGGCGTTGGAGGCGGTCGCGCGTGCTGTTGACGAGCGGCGCAGCCTGGTGTTGACCAGGGCGAGGTATGACCGCGAGGTCAGCGAAAGCGGCGTGGTCGTCAACCTCGCGAACGTGGTGTCCGTACGGGTGTCGAGGACGGACAGCGCCACGACGGGCCAGTACCTGTAAATCCGCCCTCTTTCGCAATCCTGGAGAGTAAGAGTGACAATTTCTTGGTAATTTTCCAAGATTTTATGGAAAATCCGTATCTAAGGTCTTTCGGCCCTGGAAATACGTTGCTTCAAAGCGCATCCTGGAATTATCAGACAGAAGTCGTCAGGTTTACTCGGAAATTTCGTCAACCCTGACAGCCCCCACGTGAGGGGAACCAAAGTCCGCCGAAAGATCGGCCATTCGTAGCCCGGCTCTCGCGCCGGGTGGGGTGCGGTAGGGCGGGCGTAGTCGGAGTGATTCTCCGCAGCTTTCACAGGCGTCCCTCAAACGGACAACGGCGTTGTTGACGTGCGATCAAGCATGACGTCCAGCTGTCTGATGAGCCAGGGCAATTCAGCTCTGTCTCGCAGCGACGACAGGAGTGTGTTCGAGATGGGTTTCGGTGAGTTCTACGACGGTCTACGTGGTTACCTGAAGGTTTCTGCCACCGTCACAGGCAAGGTGGGAAGCGCCATCAACGTGGGTGAGCGGTTCACCCTCACGGTGTCCGGCGCGAACATGTCCCCCTACGCACAGGTCGTCTTCACGAACCCGCACATCATGGTCGTGGGCACGCAGTACGCCCGTCCGATAGGCGGTGCGACGGTGAACATGGCTCTTGCTGACACCGTGCTGCACCCCGGTGAGTCCAGCACTGTGGACATCAAGATGGAGGCCATTTCTGAAATCCCAGGCTTCTGGGAGGACCTCTTCTCGTCCGAGGACATCGCGAGGGTCAGGATCTATGCGGATCTGGACCAGAATCGGCTCTTCCGCGTCTGGAACCGCGGGGTCGTCTACCACGAAATCGACCCCGGCAAGGCGGTTGTCCGCAGCGGTAGCAAGGCCAAGTAGTACCGGTTTCATCCCCGGGTGATGCCCGAAAGGATGGATCGCGGCCCTGAGCCGTCGAAGATCGCGAACCCGTCGTCTGCGCAGCAGGCGGCGGGTTCGCGATGTGCGCCCAGGTCAGCGTTTACCGCCAGGGTGCGAGCGAAGCAGCCATGTCCCGACACGCTTCACTCGGCCCTGGTCGTCGGTGATGATCGCGTTCAGACGACAGCACCGGTTCACTCGGCAACGCGGACCCTGGATGGTACGTACCGTCCCTCGATGCGCGATCGCAGTAGGTCCGCCACCTGCTCGTACTGGGCCTTTCCCGGTTGGATCGTGACCATCGCATACATCTCCCCATGGGGATCAGTGAGAACGACAAGCAGCAGACGAGCCGCCTGTTCGTGCCGTGGTAGTGACCCCCACGGGGTGGGCCCGGATTCACCGTGGATCGGGTCGCGAATCCTGAAGACCGTGCCGCCGGATCAGATCTGGCGGCACGGTCTGGGAGTGCGCTGGTCAGGGGGTGCTGATCACGTATCGGAAGGCGTTGTTCTGGTGGTAGCTGCCGTCCGGCTGACGGCTTTCCGCGAAGGCCGCCCGGAGCGTCTCCGTGGCGGCCTCCATCCCGGCATGCTCGACTGCACGCCGGGCCGGGCCGGACGCCACGATCGCCCGTACCGCTGTGTCAAGGTCCGGGTAGCTGAACGGGGTCGGCACCTCCCCGGTGCGTCCCGGGGTAAGTCCGGCAGCGGTGACCAGCCCCTCCAGCGTCCCCGGCGCACTCAAGGCGAACGGTCCACCCGCGCCGGGCGACGGGGGGAGCAGGTCGCCGAGCGCGGCCAGCACCACCCCGGTCTCGCACCGCTCCGCCGGTGCCCAGGTCGCCACGGCGACTTCGGCATCGGGGGCCGCGACCCGGCGCAATTCCCGGAGCGCGGCCACCGGATTGGCGGCGTACTGCACCGAGCTGAACGCGGTCACGGCGTTGAAGGCACCGTCCGGGAACGGTAGGTCCTCCAGGTCGCCTTCCCGGAGATCGGCGGTGGGGACCCGCTCGCGGGCCACCTCCAGCAGGCCGGCGGACGCGTCCAGACCGGTCACTGTGGCTTCCCGCTTGTGGGCGAGCTGCAGCGCCAGGCCGGAACCGCAACCGGCATCGAGCAGCCGGGTCTCGGAGCCGATCCGAAGCTCGTCGAGGACCGCCTCGAACAACGGAGTCATCAACGGCTCGATGAGCCGAGCCCAGTCGGTGGCGGCGGCGCCCCAGAGCCGTCCCTGAACCTGTGCGGAACCCATGACATAACCTCCTGCGACTCGCGGTACGCCTGACTGCCGGATGGTCCCACGACCACACCGCTGCCCCCACCGCTCATCCGGTGCGACCTCCCGGGCCACCGTCAACGCGGCACGACCCAACCGCGCCGCGATCGACACGACTCACCCGCAGCCTGACCCAACGCGATCTGCTCACGCTCGGCCTCAGACAACCTGGCAGCCACAACACCACTCAACAAGATCAGGATGAAAAGTGGTGTTTCCGGCCCGACACGCCGGGCTGAGGTTTGCCAGGGTGGACACGGACAGTGATGACGTCAACGCTGTGGGTTTATGTGAGAGTGAGAAGAGTCAGCAGGGGCGGGGTTGTCGCCGGAGCAGGCCGCCGCGGCGGCGATGGTGGCCGATGCCCGGCATCGCGGGTTGGTGTTGACCGGCCCGGACGGGTTCTTGAAGCTGTTCACGAGAAGTGCTGGAACCGCGCTGCGGGCGGAGATGACCGAACACCTCGGGCACGCGAAAAACAAGGTGGTACCGGGAGTAAGTCCACAAATGTGCGTAACGGAGTCGGGCGAGGACGGTGATCTCCGACGTCTTGGGCGAGCTGGAGATCGAGGTGCCCGGGATCGGGAGTCGACCTTCGAGCCGAAAATCGTGACGAAGCGGCAGCGTCGGCTGACTGATGTGGATGAAGTCGTGTTGTCGTTGTATGGGAAGGTTTGACCATCGGTGGAATCTCGGCGCATTCGCCGAGATTCATGCGCGTCGGTGAGCAAGGAGACTGTTTCGCGGATCACCGACAAGGTGGTCGAGGAGATGCACGAGTGGGCCAGCCGTCCGCTGGAGCCGGTGTACGCCGCGGTGTTCATCGACGCCATCGTGGGCCCAGGGTGGGTGACGGGCAGGTCGCTAACCGGCCGTTCTACAGCGGCCATCGGCGTCACTGTGGACGGCCGCAAGGACGTCCTGGGCCTGTGGGCCGGCGCTGGCGGTGAGGCGGCCAGGTTTTCGCTGAGCGCGCCTGTCGACCTGAAGAATCGTGGAGAGCGTGATGTGTTCTTCCTCGTCCGCGACGGTTTGAAAAGCCTGCCGGACGTGGTCGGGCGGGTCTGACCGCACGCGATCGTCCGCGTGATCCTTCTTATCCGTCATTCGTTCCGGCTGTGTCGCGGAGGCACGCCGACACGCTGAAGCGCGACCTGAAGGCAATTTATGAGGCGCCGAACGTGGATGCTGCCGAAGTCGCCTTTGAAGAACTCGATGGAGAATTCTCGAAGAAATGCCCAGACATGGTCCGCTTGTGGCGCAACGCCTGGACCGAATTCGTTCCATTCCTCGACTACGACATCGAGATCAGGACGACGATCTGCTCGACAAACGTCATTGAGTCATTGAACGCCCGATACCGGCGTGCGGTGCGGGCGCGGGCACTTCCCGACCGAACAAGCAGCGATGAACTGCCTGTACCTTGTCACCCGGAGCCTCGACCTGACCGGGACGGGAGCCACACGATGGATGAAGCCCGTGATCAACGCATGCGCCATCACGTTCGGTGACCGCTGGCCGGTGGCCGAGACTAAAACCAAACACACCGGAAACACCGTTCGCGTTACGGACCCGGCTTTCGACGCCGCGCTTCGACGCCGAGCGTTTCCCCCCGACACTGGCAGCCAGTTACCGGGCTCCCTGGCAACTACCCGGACCGGGACTCAGACCGGCAGGCAACGACGAGCTTCAGATCATGTCATGATCACTGGACGATCACGTCCCGATCACGGGCGCACCGGCTGGAGTACTTGGAATTCCGTGGTTGATTGATGTTGGTTGACGTGTATACCCTTGACATGGCGTACTCGAAAATATTCCGGCCCCGGGGATATTTCTTTGATCGCAATCGCGCTCGCACGAGCCAACGGAGTCCGCATGGGTGTAGTAGACAGCGTCCCGCGCCCCGCTCGCCGAAGCAATCACAGCGATTCTGCCTTTGTCGACAGGGGGGCCGACCTGAGTTCTTTCGAGGGCCGACTCCTGGTGTCGTCACTACAGGCCCAATGCGACGAAATGGCTCGGATCGCGGCCGCCACGAGCAAGATGTTGGCCCGACTCTCCGCTGCGGACTTCGTGGATGGAATCGTCCCCGACGAGATCCGGAACCTGATTCCGCGCTGGCATTTCGCCATGTTGAACGACCATGAGCGCAACGATGCGCTCGCGGTGGCGCTGGAACGGCAGATTGTGCCCGGGAGTCGGGTGCTCGACATCGGCTCCGGGACCGGGCTGCTCGCCATGATGGCGGTCCGCGCGGGTGCGGCGCACGTGGTCAGTTGTGAGGCGAATCCGGTGCTGGCGGAGATCGCCCGCGAGATCGTCGCCGCCAACGGCATGTCGGACGTGATCAGTATCGTCCCGAAGCGCTCGACCGACCTGGTGGTCGGACGTGATCTGGAGGGCCCGGCCGACTGCATCGTTTCCGAGACGGTGGACTGCGGACTCATCGGGGAAGGGATCCTGTCGACGATTTCCCATGCCCGCGAGCATCTCCTCGCGCGTGGGGGTCAGATGTTGCCCAGGTCGGCCCGGCTGCTGGGTTGTCTGGTCGATAGTCCGGTGGTGGCCAGCCTCAACCACACGCGCAGCGCGGGTGGGTTCGACGTACGACAGATGAACGCTGTCTCGACCCGGGGACACTTTCCCGTACGACTGAGCACCTGGCCGCACCGGATCATCTCCGATGTGGTGGAACTGGTCAGTTTCGATCTGGCGAATGGTTCGTTGGCGGACGGCAGTTCCGATGTGAGGCTGACCGTTGACGCTCGGGGAACGGCGTACGCCCTGGTGGCCTGGTTCGAGATGGACCTCGGTGCCGGCGTGGTCATCCGGAACTCGCCCGACAACATCCGGTCCCACTGGATGCAGGCGCTGGTGCCGTTCGGCGACCCGCTCGACGTGGCCGCCGGCGACCGTGTCGCACTCACTCTGTCCTGGCGCGGTAATCGACTCGGCGCCACCACCCATCCCACCGCGCCGACATTGGAGGACTGACGTGTCGTTCACCCCTTCCCCGTACACGCCGTTCGAGCTGTCGCCGGACGAGCTGAAGGCGGCCGTGCTGCGGTACGCGAGCAACCCCCTGTACTTTGACAACGACGACTGGGAGAACGCCGACAACCCGTATCGGCGTCAACTCCGCCCTCAGATCGTGCCGCATCTGGACTTCAGCCGCGTCCTCCCGAGGGAGGAACTGCTGAGCTATCAGGGGCTCGCCACCCAGCGGATCCTGACGACCATCTACGAAGCGGATCTCGTGTTTCTGCCCAAGGGCGACCTTGCGGGCAAGTGGGAGGACTTCAAGCGTTTCTACAATCCGACGAACCGGGTACTCGGTGAGATCATCCGGCCGGCTCTGGAACGGCAGGTCTTCGGCTTCCTCGACGACGAGGTCGAGGTTACCGGTACCTGGACCCGGGACAGTCTCGTCGAGTTTCTCAGAAATATCGAAAACCGCGACCGGGACTCGACGCCGTTGGCCGAGTCCGCCATCGAGAAGTCGGTGGACCCGCAGCGGGCCGCCCGGATGTGGCTGATCCAGTTCGCCCCGGACTTCCTGTCCGAGGCGTCTCCCATGATCCGCAACGTGCTCGGCTACTACGGCCCGGTCCAGTCCGACTGGTTCAAGATCATTATCGATGAGTACGGTTACGGCGTGCACGCGACAAAGCACAGCACGCTGTTCGAGGATGTTCTACGCTCGGTCGGCCTGGAAACGGACCTGCACCACTACTGGCAGTACTACCTCAACAGCAGTCTCCTGATGAACAACTACTTCCACTATCTGGGGAAGAACCACGAACTCTTCTTCCGCTACCTCGGTGCGCTCTACTACACCGAGACGACCCTGGTGGACTTCTGCAAGCGTGCCGCCGACCTGTTGACCCGCGTCTTCGGTGACAGTGTCGACGTCCGGTACTTCACCGAGCATGTCCACATCGACACCCATCACGGTCGAATGGCGTTGGAGAAGCTCATCCTGCCGTTGGTGAACACCTACGGGGAGACCGTGATCCCCGAGATCGTGCGGGGTTTCGAGGAGTTCCAGGTCGTGGCGGACATCGCCGACCAGGACTTCGCGGCACAGATCGAGTGGATGGACGACCGTCCCCGGTACATGGCGCTGCACGAGCCCGTGTGGGCGGCGATCCAGAACGGCCGGGTGAGCGTGCCGGTCGCCCACCTGGTCGAGCCGCGCGGCGAGCTGTCCAACACGCACTGCCACGACGGCGACGAGCTTTGCCACATCGTCTCCGGCACGATGCGCTTTGAGAGCGGATTCAACTCCAGCCAGACCCTCCAGGCGGGAGAGGGAACGGTCATCCGCCGCAACCGCCTGCACGGGGCCAACATCGAATCGGACGAGTGCGTCTACGAGATCCACTCCATCGGGGACTACCAGGCATGCCTGTAGTGACGTTCGCGGCCGAGGGGGCCGGCAACTGCGTCGTGCTGCACGACTCGCCGTACGTGTTCGCGCGGACCGTGAAGGGCTCGTTCATGCTGCCGGCCCGTTGTCCCCACCGGGGCGGCCCCCTGCACCTGGCCGCCTTCGACGGTGGCTCACGCCTGATCTGCCCATGGCACGAGCGGGCCACCTCGGTGACCAGGGCGGCCAGGGCGGGAATCCCGGCCGTGCGGCGCGGCCGGGTGGTCACGGCCGTGTTCCCCGGCCCCCCGGATATCGAACACACCGTGGAGTACCGCCCGATGTCGCCGGGTCTTTCCCGGGGTCGTACCGGCTCGGACAGGACTGGGATCGACCACCGGGAGTCCCTGTGAGCAACAGCCCCCGATCCGACGAGCCCTCGGCATACCACGATCCGGCCGGGCCGGCCGTCATCATCGACCCGTACTCGTCGGGTGCGCTGTACGCGCCGGCCTTCACCGCGTCCGGCGTACCGGTGGTCGCGGTCCTCAGCGCGCCGGAGCCGCCGGACGTCTACGCCTCAACGTACCGGCCGCAGGACTTCGCTGAGGTCATCGTCGTAACGGACGATCCGGCACCCGCCGTGGCCCGGCTGCGTGAGCTCCGCCCACGGTGCGTCCTGCCGGGGTGCGAGTCGGGGGTGGAGCTCGCGGACGCCGTCGCCCCGCTCGTGGTACCGGAACTGGCCAACGTGCCCGAGCTCGCCGCGGCCCGCCGGCACAAGGGCGAGATGGCCGCGGCGGTGCGACACGCCGGCATACCTGTGATCCCCCAGCTCTGTACCGCCGACCCCGCCGAGGTCGAGCGGTGGATCCTGGATTCCGGGCTCACCGGTCGGGACCTGGTGATCAAGCCACCCAAGAGCGCCAGCACCGACGGCGTCACCCGTATCCGAGGTGGCGACGAGTGGCGGACCACGTTCGGTGGCCTACTCGGCACGCGCAACCGTCTCGGCATCCTCAACGACCGCGTCCTCGTCCAGGAGTACGTGAGTGGCACCGAGTACGTCGTCGACACGTTCAGCCACGACGGTACGCACACGGTGGCCGACGTGTGCCGCTACCGCAAGGTCGACAACGGCGGGCACATGGCCGTCTACGAGAGCATGGACTGGTTACCCCCGGACGCCCCGGAGGTGGACGAGGTCGTTGGGTACGCCCGCGCGGTGCTCGACGCCGTCGGCATGCGGTTCGGTGCCGCCCACGCCGAGATCATGCGTACCCCGGAGGGGTGCCGGCTCATCGAGGTCGCGGCCCGACCGCACGGGGGTGGACATCCCCGCTTCTGCCGGGTCGCCACCGATGACAGCCAGGTCGACCGCGCGGTGCGTCACCTCACCGGAGGCACCGTGCCGACGGGGTACACGCTGGCACGCCACGTTCGCGTGGTGTTCCTGATCAGTCGCCTCACCGGGATCGTGACCAATGCCGAGTCCCTCGACAGCATCCACAAGGTGCCAAGCCTTCTGCACGCGTCGATCGGTATCCGCACTGGTGACCGGCTCTCGGTCACCAAGGATCTCTTCGGCAGCTTGGAACTGGGCTTCGCGGTCCTCGCGCACGAGGACCCCGCCGTCATCGAGGACGACTACCGGCGCATCCGGCGGTTGGAGAGCGGGCTGCGGGTGCTTCCGGCCGGACCGGCGGCCCCGAAAGAGGACCCGCGGCCGGAAGCCGCGCGTCGATGATCGTCAGTGGGCTTGTCCGGCACCGGGCGGCGGGACGACGAGTCCGGACCGTTCTGGCCTGACCGGAGGGGTGACGACTTGCGCGACCGGATGGAGCGGTCCGGGACGACACGCCAGGGCGACGACCTCAGGCAGGGCGCCGCGCCGGTGGCCGGGCACGTACCCGAGACCCCGCCGCCAAACCGCCTCGGGCTGCTCGTCGTCCTGCTGACCGGGCAGTTCATGGCCAACATGGACAGCGCGATCAGCAACGTGGCGGCACCCGCCATCCGGGCCGACCTCGGGGCCAGCGATGCGCACCTGGCCCTCGTCATCGCCGGCTATGTGCTGGCTTACGGCACGTTGCTGATCACCGGGGCGCGACTGGGGGCGTCCCGGGGGCACCGCAGGGTTTACCTGCTGGGGCTGCTCATCTTCACCATGGCCTCGCTCGCCTGTGGTCTCGCCGGTCACCCGCTGATACTGGTCGGCGCACGGGTGGCGCAGGGGGTCGGCGCCGCACTCCTGGTACCGCAGATCCTCACCGGGATCATGATCAGTTTCGACGGTGCCGCCCGTGCGCGGGCCCTCGGCGGCTACGCCGTCGTGCTGGCCGCCGGCTCGGTCGCCGGTCAGGTGCTCGGTGGGCTGCTCGTCTCCGCCGACCTGTTCGGCCTTTCCTGGCGACCGGCCTTCCTGGTCAATGTCCCCATCGGAGTGGTGCTTCTCCTTGCGGGCGTGCGTCTGCTGCCTCCGCATCGCCCGGGGCCACGCCACCAGCTGGACGTCACCGGCATGGTGCTTCTCGGCACGGCGATGATCCTGTTGATACTGCCGCTGCTCAGCGGTCGGGAACAGGGCTGGCCAGCGTGGACCTGGCTCTGCCTGGCCGCCAGCGTGCCGGCCTTCATACGCTTCTTCCGCGACCAGCACCGTGGCGCGCTGCGGGGCGGCCAGCCGCTACTCAACGTCGAGGTGCTGCGCATCCCCGCGGTGGCCTGGGGACTGATCGCCATCGCGATGGGCCAGACCACGTACGCCGCGGTGCTCTTCACCCTGCCGCTGCACCTCCAGGAAGGGCTCGGCCACGACGCTCTGTACGCCGGTTTGTCCTTCGCCCCCTGGGCCGCGGCGTTCGGGGTGGGCGGCGTCTACTGGCGCCGTATCCCGTCCGGGTTGCGGCATCTGGCGGCTCCGCTGGGCTACGGCCTCCTCGCCGCCATCTATCTGATCCTCGGTGTCGTGACGCTCACCGGACTGGGCGACGGGCCCGTGCTGCCCGTCATCCTCGCCACGGCCGGGCTCGGCCTTGGTGTCGGGTTCTGCTCGCTGATCGCGTCCTTCGGTGTCGCGGTGCCTGGCCGGTACGCCGCCGATGTCAGCGGCCTGGTCACCACCGTGCTGCAACTCTTCGCGGTGGTAGGAGTGACCGGGTTCGGGAGTGTTTACCTCGGTCTGACCGTCGCCTCCGGGCCGACGCCGAGCATTCGGGCGCACGCGCTGCTCTTTCTGCTCTTCGCGATCACCACCCTGCTGGCGACCCTCGCGGCCCGTCGATCCACCCGCAGCACGGGAGCTCTGACACTCGGGACCTGACCGCCGCCGACCGACGACCAACTGGAGGAGACCACCGATGTACGCCGAAGGAATGGCCGAGTTCATCGAGAAGTTCAACAGCGTGGTGCCAGAGGACGCGTTCACCCTGCCGCTCGAGGAGCAACGACGGCTGTACCGTTCGCTGCCCACGTTCTTCGTCTACCAGCGGCCACCCGGGGTGCGGGTACGCGACGCCGTCGTACCGGGCGCCGATGGCGACGTACCCGTGCGGATCTACAGTCCCGCGCAACCCGCCGGACCCGGGGCACTCTGCTACGTCAGAGGGGACGGCTTCTGCCTCGGCACCCTGGACACCCACGACACGGTCGCCGCGGAACTCGCCGACCGCACTGGCTACCCCACCGTCTTCGTGGATGTCCGCTCGGCCCCCGAGCATCCGTTCCCGGCTGCCGTGAACGACCTGCGGACGGTCAGCGAGGCGATCGCCGACCGGCCCGAACAGTTCGGCATGATGCCGGGGCCGCTCGGGTTGGTCGGCGACAGCTCCGGCGGCAATCTGGTGGTCGCCAACTGCATGCTTGCCCGGGACCACGGCGGCCCGGAAATCGCCTGTCACGGCCTGGTAAGTCCGGTCCTCGACTTCGCCCGGTGGAAGGACGAGGGGCCGGACGCTCCGATCCTGAGTTCCGGGGAAATGCGCCTCTACGCCTCCTACTACACCAAGAACCCCGAGGAACTGCTGAATCCGCTGATCTCCCCGCTGCGCTCGGCCCGCTTTGATCGGCTACCACCGGCCACGATCCTGGCGACCGAACTGGACTCCTTGCGCGAGGATGCGGTGAGTTACGCCCAGCGCCTCATCAACGTCGGGGTACGGGTGGAACTTCGGGTGGAACCCGGGCTCGTGCACGCGCCGCTGCGGGCCCGGGGAATGTGCGCAGCCGCCGCCCGGGCATGGGGGGACTTCTGCGGCTCCGTTGGGCGGCTGATGCGCCAGTTCGAGCCGGCGACCCACGCGACCGTCGCGTCCCAGGCCGTCAACTGACCAACCCAGGACCGGCGATATTGCACAGGTCGCAAGACGGTAGCCCGCACGCATTACTGAGGTCCGTGGCCACTGGCCACGGACCCCGGTTCCCCTCTGCATCAGAGGAGCGGTGGTGTGGTGCGGTAGGTGTCCTCGTAGTACCGGCCGACCTGCTCCCGATAGTCGGGCTTGCCGAAGGTGTCCGGGTCGTACTCGGGTGATTCCTTGATCTGATCTTTCGTACGGTCCACGTACACCTTGCGTTCATCGTGGTCGACCCGCTGCACCGTGCCTACGGGCAGCAGCACCTTGCGGCCGAAGATCCACGATCCGGTGTCGACGACCAAGCAACTACTGCCGACCTCGTTGCTCGTCTCATCGACTGAACCGATGCGACCGTCGGTCGCTTCCACCTTGTAGCCGGTCACGTCCAGCCGACGACGAGCGGCTCGGTCAGAGTCCGCGTCCGGCCGGCCGTATTCCGTGGCTGGTCGGTCGGGGCCGAGGACTGACTCGCGCCATGCCCAAGGCGTGAACGGACCTGGGTGCATCTCGTCCTCCTTTCGTGTCTTGGCTGTCGTGACATCAGTGGTGTACCCGGACCGCGCGCCGCTAATCCACCTCCTCGCGCAGTCACGGCGAAACCGGGTCTATCGCCCTGGTCCGATGGCCGCCACGTATTGCCTGACCTGCCGTTGTCGCTGGCGGTCGCATCGACCGTTCGACGGGTACGCCGGACGAGGCCCTGCTCTCCGACGAGGACCTAAAGCGAGCGTCCGGGGAAGGCAAGCGGCGGGGACGGGCGTAAGTCCCCTTGGCTCTCCTTGGCCGCTCCGTCACGGAACTTCCTCCACCTGCGTTAGCCGGGCGGCGACTCGGGTAACCGGACAGGAGGGACGAGCCGATTGACAGGAAGGTCATCATGGGCCAGGCAAGCGTGATGTTGGAAACGTACCCCGCCGACCTCGGCCGGGTGGACAAGCAGACCCTCGCCCGCTGCATTGAGGCGTGTTTCGAGTGCGCACAGGCGTGTACCGCATGCGCGGATGCCTGTCTCAGTGAGAACAATGTGGCGGATCTTGTCAAGTGCATCCGTACCAACCTCGACTGCGCTGACATCTGCGACACCACGGGCCGCGTGCTGTCGCGTCACACCGGGTACGACGCGAACCTGACCCGCACCGTGCTGGAGGCATGCGCGCAGGCCTGCAAGGCGTGCGGTGACGAATGCGCGGCTCACGAGCATATGGAGCACTGCCGGGTCTGTGCCGAAGCGTGCTGGCGCTGCGAGCGGGCCTGCCGAGAACTTGTGGCCTCGCTCGGCTGAGTTATCGGGCCCACGGCCCCCTCCGGGCACGGCGTCGAGCCGGTGCGAGCCCGCTGAATCGACCGACACACCACGGTTCAGCGCCGCCGCTCGTCCCGGCGGTTGTGGTGTCGGTGGTCTCGCTGGACCAGGCTGACAATCTCCTGGCACACCTGCCGGCTCAGCCGGGCGTCACCGCGTTGCGCTATCGCGTCCAGGAGATGTTTGGGCCGGGTGCCGACCACACTGACCTTTGTGTTCTTTCCGGGGCCGAGTTGGGCATCCTCGTGCATCACCATCACGGCGGTGTGGACCCACACCTGGTGGCCGTTGCGCCGCAGCCAGGTGGCCAGATCCCCGGCAACCTCGTTGACCTGCCGGTCCCAGGTGCGGTCCCGACCGTCCACCGCCCAGCCGGTGTCGACAACGTTGCCGTAGGCGTCGAGCTTCTCGTACCACCACTCCCGGCGGTCGAAGTTGATCCGGATCCGGCGATACTTGACCTCCACCGCCCACAGCCCGGTAGGACCCACCAGCAGGTGGTCGGTCTCCCCGCGCCGGTTGCGGTAGCCACGTAGCAGCACCCAGTCATCGGAGAGTTGGTACGACAGCGCCTCCGCGAGCGCGTCCTCACCCCACGCGCCCGCGCTCTGTTGTCGTATCCGGTTGTCAGCCTGCTGGACGGCCTGGTCTGCGTGGTGGATCTGCCGCCGCGCTTCCTCGACCCGGCCGCGGGCGTCCCGTTCCTCGGCTGTGGACAGGAAGAAGATGCGTCTCCAGATCGGTTTGGCGCGACGCGCCCCCCGCAGGTCCTGCGACGCCCGGCTGTGCTTCTTCTGCCAGCCGATCAGGTTGCTCTCCGCCGCCCTGAGCCTCTCCCGGGACCGTCGCAACTGCTGTCCGCCATGATCCGAAAGCACTACGACGCGCATCCGACCCTCGATTCCCCCCGGTGCAGGTACCGGCACCCTAACCGGGGCAAGCGGCCTGTCGGCAGCGTCCGCACCGAGCTCTTGGCCAGTTCGAGACGGGTGCCGACCACGATCGAGGAGGATCAGATGAGTAGCTTGACCACCTTCCTATTTCCCCGTAGGAAATAAGCCTTTCCGATGATCAGGATGAGCGGCAGCAGAACCCCGAAGACACCGACGATCGTGCGGATCAGCAGATGATGATCCCCCGTCTGAGGGACTCACCTCTCGGTGAGGACTTCCCTAGTGTCGGTTGATCAGCGACTGCGGGGATGGTGTCGCCACGGGGTTCCCATGCTCAAATCCGCCAACCTGTGCCTCTCCCTTGTCATGGCCGGCGCGACGCTGGGAGCGGTCGGCATGCTCGGTCCGTCCGGGGCGGCTCATGCGGGCAACTTCGTGTCTGAAGCGGACTACGACTTCGACTGCGACGGCGTGCGCGACCTGATCGACAGCGAACCCGCTGAGACCGTGGAAGGCGTCGCGTCTGCGGGCATGGTGACCGTGACGTACAGCCAGACGGGCGCGACCCACGAGATCAGCCAGGCCACCCCGGGCGTGCCGGGGGCCCCCGAGAGCGAGGATCTCTTCGGCTGGTCACACACCGCGTACGACCGCGACCAGGACGGCTGCGACGAACTGGTCATCGGCATCCCGTACGAAGGCATCGGCTCGGCGTCGAACGCCGGGATGGTGACCATCATCCCGGGCTCAGCCACCGGCCTCGACACGTCACGCGGCGAGGGCTACACCCAGGGCACGGGCGGCATTCCGTGTGCCGCCGAATTCGCCGACTGGTTCGGGAGGTCACTGGCCGCGGGCCACACCGCAGACGGCGTGCCGTACCTGCTGATCGGCGTGCCGGGGGAAGACGGCAACGGTATCCGGGACCACGGCACGATCTACTACCTGCGCCCCGGATCGGTCACCGTGATCCACCAGGACTCGCCCGGCGTATCGGGCGCGCGCGAGACCGGCGACTACTTCGGTGAGTCCCTGGCGGTGTCGGACCTCTACTTCGTGGTGGGCAGTCACTCGGAGAGCATCGGAGCCAACTTGGCCGGTGGCATCGTCCACGTGTTCAGTCACACCCTGACCTCCGGGCGACCCACCCCGCTCACCGCGTTCCATCAGGACACCAACGGAATTTCCGGTACGGCGGAGCGCGAAGACCGGTTCGGCTGGAGCGTCTCGGTGATCCCGTACCGGCCAGGGCTCACATCGGTCGGTGCGCTGGTCGCGGTGGGTGTCATGGGGGAGGACGTCTCAGGCGAGGTCGATGCTGGTATGGCACACCTGGTGTACGTCTCACCAAGCGGCGGCGTGAAGCAGGTCGCCGCGTTCCATCAGGACACGCCAGGTGTCACCGGCAACCCCGAGACCGGGGACGAACTCGGAAGCAACGTGGTGGTTGCCAACCTGGACCCGGCGAGCACTGTCGCCGTGCCCGACACGACCGCATGGGCGGCTGCGGTGGGCTTCGAGGACACCGCCAACGGCAACACCAGTGCGGCGCACATCCTCCGGGCCACGTGGCAGCCGGGGAATCCTGACATCTGGCTGGAAGGTGGTCGGTACGGTCTGCCGCTGGACTCCGTGTACGCAGGCGAACGGCTCCGCGCCAGCACCACCCACCTGCACTTCGGTGCGATGAATCCCCCGTGCTACGCCATACCGTGGCGGAATCTGCTGGACGGCGCGTCCGACCCGGTCATAGCCCGTAACGACGACTGCGTCTGACCATCATGTAGTGGCCCGCACACAACGCGCATGCCCGTAAAGATGTTGGAGTTTACACGCGGCCTTCAAAGACGAATTCACTAATTCTGCGACGTTCGACCTGTTGGTACTGGGAACACGTTACACGGATAAATTCCGGACAGTCGTCTCGTCTCACCAGTATGCGGACCGGCGCGTGTCTATCGCCGGGCATGGTGGTTGGGTGTCCTATCACCCATCCGAGGGAATTATGCGGGTGCCTTCTTCTAGGAGTTGCCTGAACTCTGCCGGCGTTTCCGGATCCTCCAGGCTGTGCGGCAGCCCGGGACTCGGATGGAAGGTTGGCGCGGTGCCGGGTTGAACGCCGCCGTCCTTTAGATCATTTTGGTGAGTGCGGGCGGGTGTATCGGCACGTCAAGGCCGACTGCAAGACACTGGTTGCGCACTGAGCCCAAAATCTCGGAACCGGTCGCTCGCCGGGCGACCGACTCCGGCCCGCTACTCAGCGGCGTCTCGGTCTACGTACCAGGACTGGCCGAGGGACCTGTAGGTCGCGGTGGTACTGGTTTCAATCAAGGACAAATACGCATAGGATGAGATGCCTCGCAATCTTCACAGTGTCCGCAAGAAGGGCATGCGATGCCCTTGTAGTAAGTAACGAGATTGAAGAGAGGTTACGTACATGCCCGATGAAAACTCACGGCGGTCCTTTCTTACTGGAGTCCTCACTTGTGGGGCGGCTTCCGGATTAGCCGGATATCTTCTGCCAGGTGGCAGGGAAGAGCCAGACCTCAAACTCCGTATAGCTACGGGGAAGGATGAGACTGGGGCTCGAGAGCTTTTGATCGAGACATGGCGCCAGTTCAATCCCCACATCGACGTAGAGCCCAACGATGACTTCAGCGGAGCAGAAGACGAATATCACACTATGCTGAGTGATGCCGAGGAAGGGAAGGCGGACATCCTCAATCTTGATGTGATACATATTCCCGAATTTGCTGACAGGGGACTCATCGAACAGATCTCCCTCGTCGACTCCGGTGATTTTTTTGAATCTACGCGACGGGTATGTGGGACTACAAAAAAAGGCCTCTACTGGGCAGCGCCATTCAACACCGATGTCGGCATGTTGTTCGCTAGGGGAGCGCCGGCTCCCGCAGCTTCATCCATGCGAGACCTGCTCGAGAGCATGACCAACTCCGAGCGTCTCGTGGCGCAACTGAAGCCGGACAGTACATTTTTGCGTGAGGCATTTGTTGTAAACGTGCTTGAGCACGCGCTGTCAGAAAAACCTAATCTCCTGGACGAAGATGGCATACCGTCTGAGTCGGAAGGTTTGGATAGCTGGAAGCGAGCGCTGGAACCGATGCTGAGGGCTCTCAAGGATGAGCGGATCTTGCCTACTGTAACCGAAGAAGAGAGCAGAAGACTATTTCGAGAGAATAAGTTGCGGTATATGCGGAATTGGCCATCGCAGTACCGCGAACTCAGAAATGACGGCGATGCTGATTCAAATTCCGGGAGAATTCAAGTTGCTCCCCTCCCAGGAGGCATACTGGGTGGACAGAGCCTCGCGATTGTGAAGGGCTCTCCTCATCGGAAGCAGGCTACCAGACTGATTGAATTCCTCACCAGCAAGCCAGCACAGAAGGTGCTTGCCGCTTATGGCTTTGCACCGACACGCTGGTCCGTCTATCAAGAAAAAGACCTAAAGAGCTTCATACCGCATCTGGGGTCAATCAGGAAAGCCGTGGAGAAAGCTCGGCCGCGACCGATCCACCGGAATTACCGTCAGTTCTCTGAAGTCATTCGTAAGCATGTCGGAGATTTTCTCAATAGTGGGCAGTTGCCATCGACATTTGTTCAAGAGATGAACAGGGCACTTTCTTGACAGACGTTGAATGGTGGCTGAAGGGATACACCGAGTGAAGATTGATCCGTACCAGGTGCCCCTGGTGATAATGTCTGGTATTTTTCTTTTAACCTATTTTTGGGCACTCTTCCACTTGACACTGAACTCGGTTGGTTCACATTTGCAGAAGAATGTGTTACCGTGGATTTTTGGACTCTTGATTGCTACGATCGCGACAATAGTGCTGGGTCCAGGTCTTGCTGACCAAATAGCTAGTATCCTGATCGCGGTCGCAACATTTGTGGTGCTCCATGAGCGATACCGCCGCATCGGACCGCCCGACGTACCCGCGGTGGATAGCGACACTCGCCGACCTGAAACAGGCGGTGATTGACCGAGGTAGCGTCCCACCCGTGGTCGTCGACCTCATACGCGACCCCGGGGTCCATCGAGGACTAAGCACCCCCGTCGCGGACGCCGCCGAGCAGGCCGAAGGCATTCTCCTCGTCTATTACGTCGGGCCACGGCCTCCTCGCCGACGACGGCACCTGGCACCTGCCGACCACGAAGTCCCCGGCCGTCGGTCAGCGGATCCGGGTCGGCTCCTTGCCGTACGCTACGGTGCGTGCCTGCGTGGCCGACAGCCCTGCCCGCTCCCGGGTCGTCATCCTGGACTGCTGTTACTCCGGGCTCACGGTGCCGGCTCTCGGGTCGGCGGGTCCGCAGAACCCCAAGTGCTCCCAGCCGGTACGGCCACGGATACCCCAGTATCCGAGCCGTGGCGTTGCCAGTGCTCGTCCCAGCGGCGGTAGAGGTGCTCGGCGCCAGTGCGGGTGACAAGCATGTCGGCGGGGTTGTGAGCATATGCCCGCCGGTTGGTGTGGATCGAGTAGACCATGTCGATGTCGTCGGGGGTCGGGCGTAAGAGGCACAGTCGTACAGTATGGATCTCCTCGTCAGGTGGCTGACCGCCCATCTGTCCGAATGTAACGGCCAACCTCCAGATACAACATTGCCGTCCGTCCTATCCCGTCGGTACCGCCCCCGCGTCCGCCCCGACCGGGCCTCAGTTGAGCTTTGCGGATCCACGCAATGACAGTGCGTTGGGCGGAGCAAGGACAGCGGAGGTCCACTCAGGTGTTCACTGACTGCCAAGTGGACTTGCGGTGCCTGAACTCCACTGTGGATGTCACGGCTCCGTAAGGGCCACATCGGTGACCGCAGGTGTGAACTTGGTCCTGGCCGGCGCGCTGGGTGCCGACCACGATCGAGGAGGATCAGATGAGTAGCTCGACCACCTTGCGACGGATGCTCGGTGCCGCAGGCGGTCTCGTGGCCGTGACCATCCTTGGAATCGCGACACCTGCGTCTGCCGGAGTCACCGGACCCGCCTTCTACGTCGACGGTGAGTTCTACCGCACCGTGGGCACACCCACTGACCTGTCTGGTACCGCCGCTCCCACCCAGGCATGGGACGTCATCTACAGCTTCGGTGGTGTACAGCCGAATGTGGCAGAGGCCGCACCGGGGGATTCTGACTACAACGGCGGCCGTTGGATGGTGCGTGCCGTCACCTTCCCAGACGGCTACGCGACCGCGGTCGTCGACGGTGACCTTGACGGCGATGGCGTATTTGACTCGGCCGAAGAGGTGGCGGCTGCCCTGGCCGCTGGAAGCGCAGTCGATGCCGGTGTGGTGAAGCAGTTCGAATGCCCGGCAATCCCTCTTGCGCAAAGCTGACGGTCGACACCCGAGGCGCTTCCGGTCGCCTCGAAGCGATGTGAGATCCGTTTATGTGAAGTGGTTGTCACGTTGACGAGCAGGGGCCCTTTCCGAGTTCGGAAGGGCCCCTGATCTACCACGGGTGCGGTGCCAAGAATTATCCGAATATGTCTGCTGCGGTCACCGCCAGAACTCCGTTTGGAACGTCGTGGAGCTGTTCGCGGGCGCACACCACGTACTGTGGTTGGTCGATGGTGGATAGCTTGGCGGTGGTGACTTTGCGGGCGAGGCTCGCTGCGATGCGGTCGGCACGCTCCCGGCGTGCCCATTTCGCTTCCCCAACCAGGCCAACGCGGCGGCTCCGTCCGACCAGTGCCATTGCGTCGATCTGGCACGGGTCCTCCTGCGGTCCGGCGCGGAGCCGCCAGTACTCTCCGACAGCGGACACGTCCGGAATCAGCGGCGGGTCTTCGGCGGTGTGGCGGCGTGCCCAGTCGCGGAAGGCGCTTTCCCAGCGGGCACCCATGAAATCGTCGAACTGCTGTTCCAGGACGCGGACGATACTTGCCCCTTGTCCGAGTTCGATTGCGGGACGATGTCGTTCAACAACATCCAGCCAAAATGCCAGGAAGTTGTCGGCCACACGGTAGTAGCCCAGGCGGCTGGGGCCGCGTTCGGTGACCGGCACCACCCGTTCGATGAGCCGTCTTCGGGTCAGCAGACCGAGGCTGCGGTCGGGCAGCGTCTGGATGCTGGCCTCGATCTCGCTGTGCTTGGTGCGGCCGCTGGCCACCGCGCGCAGCACCTGCTCGGGCAGTCGTTCGCCTCGCCGCCCGGCCACATCCTCGGTCGCGAGCACCAGCTCACCCTCGTCGAGCAGCAGCGCGTGCTCGTTGCAGAACAGTCGGGCCAGGTTGGCCCGGAAGGATGCCCCGCTGTCCCAGAGACTCAGGTAGAACGGGGTGCCGCCGCACACACCCCACGCCTTGGCACGCTCGGCAGGTGAGAGCGCGCGCAACATCAGGGCCGCTTCGTGGGGACGGAACGGGTGGACCTGCAGCCGTAGCGTCGACCGCCCGTACAGCGGCGCTCGCTCGGTCTGAAGCGCCTCCATCGTGCCCACCGCCGAACCGCACAGGACCACGCGCAACTGCGTATCGCCGGCGACTCGCTCCCAGATTGCCCGCAGTTCGCTGTCCAGCTTGGGGCTCGCGTGCAGCAGGTCTGGGAACTCGTCGATGACCAACAGCAGTGGCTCGGACTCCGCAGCCTCCGCGAGGGTCTCGAACAGGTCATCCCAATCCGCGAAGGGCCGGTCGAGCAGATTGCGCCGTGACGGTGGCAGAGTGCCGACAGCGGTGCGGCTGATCGCGTCGAGTTCCTGAGCCCGCGGCCGTACCCGGGCGACATGGAAGACGGCGCGCTTGTCGCGCGCCCAATGCTTGAGCAACCAACTCTTACCGACCCGACGTCGACCCCACACCATGCCCATCTGTGCCCCTGGCCGCTCCCACCAGGAGTCCAGGGACGCCAGCTCTGCCCGACGATTCACGAACGTCATAGCTAGTACGGTACTCGTGTAGCCTACACATTGCGTAGCCTACTTGTGGCATACCCGATCGCCTGCGCGCTGTCAGTCGGGTCGCGGTGCGGCGGGCGTACCGCGCAGGGCCGTCAGGACCTCTGTCGCGGCGCGTTGGCCGGCCTCGATCGCGCCGTCCATGTATCCGGTCCACCGGCTGGCGGTCTCCGTACCGGCCCAGTGCAACGAGCCCACCGGGCGGCGCAGCGCCGACCCGAACCGGCTGAGCGTGCCGGGGGTGGTGAAGGCGCCGTAGCAGCCGCCGCTGTACCGCTCGGCGGTCCAGTCCTGTTCGACGTAGTGCTCCGGTTGTGCTGCGCGGTTGCCGAAGTAGCGCGTGAAGCAGCCGATGACCAGCTCCCGGCGGTCGGCGGCGGACAGCGTGGCCGCGTCCGTGGCGTGCCGGCCTTCCAGAAAGCCGAGCAGTACGCCGGGCGATGCGGAGGGTGGGCTGGTGTCGAATGCGACGGAGACGGGTAGCCGGTCGCTGGCCGCCTGCCCTGACAGCCCGGCGTCGCGCCAGAATGGCGTGTCGTACACCGCCATGACCTTGATGACCGCACCCATCGGCATGCGCTGCGTGAGCTGTGCCCGCTGTGTCGGCAGACCTGGTTGGTACGCCAGCCGGCCCGCGAGCAGTGGTGGCAGAGCGATGATTGCCCGAGCGGCCCGCAGTAGCCGACCACCGGCCCGTACCTGCACGTCCCGGTCGGTCCACTCGACCTCGGTCACCGGGGCCCTGAGGACCACCCGTCCGCCCAGCCGGTCCGCGAGGCGTTGGGCGATCTGCTGGGTCCCGCCGACGATGCGGTCCTGCTGGGCGCCGCCTCCGGTGTCGATCAGCAGGTCCAGGCCACCGGCGGCCCGCACATAGAGCTGCACCCAGAGCGCCGACAGTTCCTCGGGCTCGGCGGCGAACACCGCGCCGGTGACCACGCGGAAGAACCGGCGGGCACCCGGGGTGACGGTGTGGCGGGCCAGCCAACTGGCGAAGGTCTGCGCGTCGGCCGCTTCCGCAGCCCGGCCCCGCCACGGCTCATCGGCCGGCAACCGGCGTCCCGCCCGTTCCAGCGCGGACTGTGCCCGCTTGGCATCGAGGAGGACAACCGGGCTGATGCGGGGGATCCGGCCCCGGTAACGGCGCAGCCTGCCGGCGAAATCGACCAGGTGCGCGCCGTCCTCGTAGGTGCGGAACCGGTCCAGCGCCAACCCGTCGAGCAGCGCGGTGATGCGGTTCTGCCCCGGCCCGACCCATTGGCCACCCACGTCGAGCGTGTCGTGGTCCGTGCCTGGCAACGGCACGGTCTTCAGTCGGCCGCCGACCCGGTCGCGGGCCTCGACAACCGTGACCTGTAGTCCGGCATCGGCCAGGTCAACGGCGGCTGTCAGGCCGCTCAGCCCGGCACCGACCACGATCACGTCCCCGGCGTCATGCCCCACGGCGACCCCCATCCTCGGCCACATCGATGCTCACCTCGTGGTATCCGCCCGCTCCGGATGGAAACGGCGGCCGGCGGCGGCCATCCTGCACCTCCCCGGTGGCGGCCGTCGCTCGGCTGCGCACGACGTGCCGGCCCGCCGGCAGGTCGAGGCGGGCGCGCCACCGCCGCCAGGCGGCCGGGGCCAGTTCAGCGGCGAGTTCCGCCGGCCGCCACGGCCCGTCGCCAACGGCGACCTCCACCGCCGCCACTCCGCTGGGTGGCGCCCACGCGACACCGGTCACGGTCACCGTCGCACCCGCCGATGCCGCCGAGGGTGGGTCGATGCGGCTCATCGGGCGTACCCGCACCGGGTCTGCCGGCCAGCCGCGGCGGGGCCAGTAATCGGAGGGCGGCCGGTCGGTCAGGTGTAACTGGGTCACCCATTTGACGCCGCTGTACTGCCCGTAGATCCCGGGCACCATGATGCGGGCGGGGTAGCCGTTGACGGCCGGGAGCGGACGCCCGGCGACGCCGGTGACCACGTACCCGTCGAACTCGTCGAGCAGGGTCAACGACAGCGACATGTCGAAACCGTCGAAGGCCCGGGTTACCAGGGTACGGGCGTACGGTGCGGGCCGGACCGCACGCAGCAGCCGGGCCAGAGGCACACCGGTCCAGCGCAGGTTGCCCAGGCGGTTGCCGCCAAGCCCGTTGTGGATGCAGATCAGCAGCGCGTCGAAGTCCACAGTGCCCAGAGCGGTCAGCTCCGCCAGATCGAAGCTGTACGGCCGCTCGACGAGCCCGGTCACCTCCAACCGCCACCGCCGGGCGTCCAGCAGCGGCGGGTCGAGGTTGACGTCGGCGGCGTAGAGGTTCTCCAACGGCGTGAACAGCGGCGTGGCGACGCCCCACTGCTCGGCACCGTCAGCGACCGCGCCGTCAGCGACCGCCGCCGGAGGAGGGGCGGGTGGTGGCGCTGCCACGCCGGTGCCAGGTGGGCGTCCGGCGGTCAGCGAGTCGTGCTGGAGTCGGTGGCGGGCCCGGATTGCCCGTGCCGCAGCCAGCGCGGCCAGCCCCGTCACCGCGACCACTGCCCGGGTGGTCCGGGCCCGTTTGCGGCGCAGCGTCTGGAAAGCCAACGCGGTCGTGGCGGCGCCAAGCGCAGCCACAGCCACAGTGCCGGCAGGCCGGCGCCGATCGCGGTGCACGGTCACGGCGGCGGCCAAGGCCGCGGCGCCGACTGCGGCGGCGGTCACCCGGCGCGTCGAACCCAGGCCGGTGGCGGCGCCCGCGGCGGCCACGCCACCGGTCACTGCCAACCTGACCGCCGGCTTGTCGCGCTGGCCAAGCAGCCGCACGGTCAGGTCGACGACCTGCCGGGGAGTCGTGTCCACAACGGACCGCGCGACGCCGTCCGCCAGCGACGGGAGGCCCAGCCACGCCGCGACGGCCTCGGCGCAGGCCAATCCGGCCAGGGCAGCCGCCGCCCCGGCTGACGCGGAGCGTTCAGTCATGCCGATCACCCTCAACAGTGGACGGCGGTACGGGAGGCGTCGGGTCCAGCCAGTGGCACAGCGTCACACCGAACTCCTCCGCAGCATGGAAGTCCATCATGCCTTGCCGCGTACGACATCCAGGTCCGCGCCCGGAACAGCGGTGTCGGGAAGAGAGGCGCCGCGCCGTCGACAACGGCGTACTGCTGTCGCGGGATCCGTCAGCTACACGCCAAGCCGCACTTTCACAAGCTTTCTGGCTTGGTCGACGACGACATCCAAAGGTTGTGTCGCATCGATCGCTGTCCAATTTTCACAGGTTGACGCCCGACCCCGGAGATAGCCCCAGCAGTCCTCGATGAAGCGTCGTTCTTCAGCGGCGCTATGTTCGGTGGTTCCCTGGCGGCGAGCGATTCCCAGATCGACCGGGATGTCGAGGTACACGACCAGTGACGGTACGGGAAGCGTATCCACGACCTCCTCGGCAAGTGGTGCGACGCCCTTTACCGTCCACCACATTCGAGCACTCTCGACATATCGATCGAAGACGATCGGACGAGTAATCCTGGAGGCATTGACAAGAAGTGTGGCGGAGATCTTCGTTGCGCGAAAGGCGGTACTCGCGGGAACTCCGAGCGCCTTGCGTATCGTGATGTCTTGAGCAACCGTCTCCGAGTCGAAAGCCTTTACCTGGAGGGCCTGCCAGCCGAGCCGCTTTGCGAGCAGGTTCGTGACAGAGCTCTTGCCCGCACCATCGATGCCTATGGTTTCAATGCACAGTGGGGTCGAGGCTGTGCGGTCTTCCAGGGTAGGGCCACTTCCGTGGCTCTCGCCATTCGTCATGGGTTCACCTCATTGCCGATATCGTCTTATCTGTCACACAACCACAGCCATTACCCGGTCGTGTTTTTCCGATCTTGGGGGGTCATCGTATCTGCTGACGACCCGGGCAGGTGGCCGCTGGTTCCGGGTGGCTGACACCACGGTTCAGCCACTCGAATTGATGACGACGAGCGGTAGCAGTGTGGATGCCTCGGGATAGTCACCTTGCCGCTCCCAGAGACGGGCGCCGAGCAGAAGCGGGACTCGTCCGTCGACCGGGTCAGCGCTGGAGATCACATGCCAAGCCACCGCGATTCGATACGTGGCATATCCGAGCCGGGGACCCGGCTCGACAGTAAACGGAACTATGCCCGGACCCAGTCGTGTCTCCAGACCCCGATCATACACATGCAGCTCTCCATTGGAGTGTTCGATACACTCCAGAATCACATCGGCAAAGGAAAGCAGTATATTCGTTTCGCGGCCATGATTGTTATTCCTGACGGATACCAGAAATTCTAATCCTGTGTCCAACCAGCGCACCGAGAGTTGAAGCGGCAACGCACCTGGATCCCGCTGTGTGAGTACCCGGTCCAGGGTTGGAGATCCGGGATCGGCGGAAATTGCCTGATAAGTCGCCGAGCCATCCCGATGGGAAAGGACTTCGTTCATCCCCAAGCAGTCCAGGAGGGAGTCAAGAGAAGTTTGTCTGACCAGGACGTCGTCCACCGATTCAACGTCCGCTGTCGAGACCAGGAACCCCCCTCTTCCGCGAGCGAACCAGAGGTCGCGCGGCGGTAGCGGATTGGTCGGCCACCGTGCGTCCGTGGGGATTTGTCGAGACACTCCCAACCAGGTCCTCAGTAACGAAAATGCGAAAGCCACGGCGTCGGCCGCATCGCACTGGAGAGTCAACGAGCTGAACAGTTCCCAGTCGAACCACGACTGGGAAGTGAGTTGTGCCAGGTTGGCGACCTCGCCGAGGCGGACCGTGGCATACGGCTTGGGAAATTCTGTGACATAGTTCGCGAATATGTGGCAACAGCTGACAAGAGCCACCATTTCGGGAGTGGTGATCGGGGTGGCCTCTCCGTCCAGACCAGGGACGTGCCTCCGATGACGTAAAAGCTCCGCAGCAGAGATCTCGAAGCGCTCGAAATCGCCGACGCAACTCCATAGCCCCGGGTTCGCGCTCGGCTCGACGTTTTTTGTCGAGCCGGCCCCTACTGGGTACCGCCACACCGGGAACCTGCTGTGGACATCGATTTGAACGGGCCCTCTGTCAAATTTCGCGTACTCGTGGAAGACTCTGCGGCCGTTCGGCAGAGGCGGGTCTTTCGGGTCCGCGAGGTAACCAAGGTCGCTCAGCAGGGCACAAAGAGCAGGGAGGTCATCGGCCACCAGATCGAGGTCTGCGCTCCAGGTGATGGCCAGACCGGCACGCAACGTAAGGTGGTAGGAAAAGCCCTTCAGCAGCAGCGGTTCGGAGATGCGTCCCTTAGCTTCTGCCAAGATCTTGTGGAATGCATCGTACAATTCTCTGGTGCGGTGGACAGCTTCCTGTGCGAGCTCTGCCGCCCCTGACACGAGGGTCGTACTGGCCCACTCCGGAGAACACTCGGTCAACCGGTCATGAAGCCTCACACCAATATGGTGAAACTTGGTGGCTTCCAGTAGCAGTGACTCGTTGTAATGTGGACTCGGTGGCAATGGGCCGCCGGCCGCCCATCGAAGTATCGCGCTCTCATCGCCCATCGGCCGAACACCGTTGTTCATCGCATACCCCTTTCGTGAGCCGTCTCAGGAGTCAGACACACGCATCTCATCAAGTCGCGTCGGAGGTGTGCCACGGGCGCTTCAGAAGAGACGGCCGGGTGACCTGTTCTTCACGGTAGTGATGCACGGCTGGCTCCGGTTCATGAGGCGTGTCTACGGACTCGAAAGTCGAAGTGCATCGGATACCGAAGGAACATCAGCGCTGAAGTCACGACCGCGAAAAGGCACATGGCAAATGGGATGGCAAATGCGTTTTGAGAGCCAAGCATATGTACCGAGACCGCGGCAACCAGGCTGCCGTTCACAACCGCGACCGTCTCATGCGTAAAGTAGGTGGAGGTCGCAAAACCAGCCTCTTCCCTGGCCAACGACTGAGCGATGTCGATACCTACCATCAAAGTAGCGGCGCCGAATATCGCGTACAGTAATTGCAGTGCGAGCAACATGCCAAAACTGTCTGAGAGCGTTAGTCCTACATAGTACAGCGCACCGCAGATTCCGCCCGCCAGGAACACTGATCCTCGGCCGAAACGGACTGCGACGATGGCCGCGACCGGCATCAGCACAATCTCCGCAAGCGGCGGGATTGAAAGTGCGAAACCCACCACCTGCGGAGATGCTCCGTATGCGTCCCGGAGCACGATGGGAAGTTGGGACACCTGCAACACACGGCCACTCGCAAAGATGACCAGAATGCCTGCCAGGGCGGGCAAGAGGCGACGCCTCGCGAAACGGGAAGTCCGATCCGGCCTCGTAGCCGGTTGTCCGGCGGAGATACGCCGCTTCGTCGCCGGGACGCGTCTCGGGAACCCGAGGGCGATTGTCAGGGATGCCAGGCTGACCCCGGCTGCCAGTCTGAAGACGTCGTCGTAATTCAGATAAGCTATGCCCACACCTCCCGCCGTGAAGCCAGTGAAAGATCCGGCGGAAAACGCTGTGCGGATCAATCCGACCCGCTTGGTGGAGTTGTTTCGGGCGTGATCACTGAGGGCGGTCCAGTCGTGCCCGTAGGCAAAGAGCTGCGCGGTCGCAACGTTCAGCGCGCAGTAGAACAGAACCCCGCACACGAGGAGACCAAGATACGTGGACACATACGACAGTCCCAGATGGCCGAAAGTCAGCCAGAGGAGGCTCCACCAGATGAGTCGCCTTCTATCCCTCAGACTGTCGGAAACGAGTCCCGTGGCGTAGGTGAGTACCGTCCCGGCAATCGCGACGAAGGCGAAATAGAGGGCGATCATTACATGGTCAGCGGCCAGATCGTCCTTTGCGAACAGTGGGAGTGCGACAAGCGAGATCGCGGTCGACGCGCCGACGAGGAACAGTGTCGCTGAGAGGGCGCCCGCCGGCCAGCGCCCGGGGACCTGGGAATCCTTCATCACAGTGGTGCGACCGCCGTACCGGCCTGACGGCACCGCATCGGAATCATTCACGACGGACCCCCGAGGACCCGGCATACTCACTTGCGAGATCCTCCATAAAGTTCAGCATCATCCGGTGCCGCGCCCGTGCGATCCGGCGACCGGTGGCTGTGTGCATACTTTCGGTAAGTAGGCCGAGTTTTTCCTCGAAGTGCCTGCGAAGGGCGTGCATGTTCCTTCCGGCGATTTCTGAGGTGTCCCACGACCGTGGATGTGCGTTGGTCCAGCCGTGCTCGCCGATCCACAGGTAGACCCGGCTCACACCGATCAGGCCGAGTGCGTCGAGGTTGTCCGCGTCGTCCAGGACCGCACCTGTGGGGGTCCGATGCAGGCGGCGCTTTGAAAATCTTCGTCCCGAAATTGCGTCAACAATGTCCGATACAGCCTGCGACGGCATCTCCTCGGTGAGGATGCCTTCCGCAATCTTCGCGGAGCGTATCTCATGGTCATCTGACCCTGCGGTGCGGGCCGCACCGTGTCCCACGTCATGAAACAGCGCCGCGAGTACTGTGTGATCCACGCTTGCCCGTTCTTCGGTGGCGATGTGCTCTGCCATGGTCGCAACCCGTACCGCGTGTCCGAGATCATGACTCGGGCCGCATTCGTCGTAGTACCCCGCGAGCTGCGGACCATAGATCGAAAGCCAATAGTCTACCCTTGACACTATCTCTCCTCAGCACCGTCAGCGTTATCCGAACCGCTCACGCAGCCAGTCCATTCGAGGGTTATTTCCCCCGAAGAAGACACCCAGTGAAATTGCGAAGTAGACTTCCAAAAGTGATTCGAGTGACCGATTCCGGGGCACCGGATCGCCGGTCACCCTTGTCCACCCGGTCTCGAGGAGCTCCAAGACCTCCTCTCCGTCGCCGAAGCCGTTGGGCTCTGGGAATTTCGCGGCAAACCTGAGCTTCGCCCAGTCTTCCACGGCATCGCCCCAACGTGCGTGCTCCCAGTCAAGTACGGACTGTCCGTCACCTGAGCGGATCAGGTTCGTCGGCCCAAAGTCCCCGTGTACCAGCACCGGGGGTCCCGTGAGTTCAACATTGTTCATGAGTGTGACAGCCCAGTTCTCGACACGCTCGGCCAGCCACGCGTCACGGTCGCTCAGCAGGGTCACTGCGAGTGCGAAACGTGACTGGAGGGCGGTGTGAGGGTCCGAGAACCGGTACACACCGTCCAGGGAACCCCACCAGTTGCTTCGATGAGAATGAATGCGCCCAAGCATCTCACCGGCTGTCAGCACGTCGAGCGCTGTTGCCACATCTGTCCTCAACGGGCTCCCACTGAGCCATTCCAACTCGGCGTAGTCAGCCTGACGATCCGTCCAGACCAAAAAGGTTCGGGGTACATGTTTACCGAGAAGCAGGCGTGCGATACGTTCATTTCCGGCACCAGATCCCCAACACTTGAATCGTGCCGTATCTCCATGTGGGTAGATCTTTACGACGGTTCGCTTCCCGGCGTGTTCTTCGAGCCAAGCTTTGCCACGAATCGGGACCCTCGTCACCAGGGAACCACCTCACCTGCGGCGGTGATGAATTTTCCGTTGAGTTCCCCGATTCGACCCAGAACTGTATGGAGTATCTTGTCAGCGACTTCCCGCGGGTCATCCGGCGCTTCCTGTCCACCCATACGTGTACGCATCCAACCCGGATCGACCGCGACAGCACCTCCGCGGATTGCGGCCATATCGAATGCCAGTTTACGGGTGGCCATGTTGAGGGCGGCCTTCGTCACGGCGTAGCCAAAAGAGCCTCCCGACGAACCCATCGTCAGGGAAGCCCGGCTGGTGCTCACATTCACCACGCACGGCTGCCTGGCCTTTCGTAGGAGGGGATAGAACGCCTGGCACATCATCACCGGGCCAATAACGTTGGTGCGGAACATCTCCTGTAATGCCAGGTCTCCGAGTTCCTCGATCCCTCCTTTGCTCTCGCTCTTGGCTCGGGCTTCGGCGAAGTTCGCACCGGCACAGTTGATGAGGAGGTCCAAGTGCGTCATCCTCGCTCGACATAACTCCGCAGCAGCACGTATGGAGGATGTGTCGTCGTAGTCCAGCGGAACGACGGTGCCTTTTTCGCCGTATTCGTTCAGCAATTGTTCGCAGTCGGTCCGTCCCTGTGCGCTCCGTGCCGCGAGAACGACTGAAGCTCCATACTTTTCCAGTAGGGCTGTTGACAATGCGAGGCCAAGTCCCCGATTTGCTCCAGTCACAAGTGCGTGGATGGTAGGTTTCATAGCGCACTCGATCTCGCATGCCAGACAGCGGAGGAGTGTTCGATCTTTCGACTGGCCTCGCGTACCTGTGGAAACAACATGAGGTATCCGTCCGACTCGACCGCGGTAAGACATGATTTGGCGGTGCTCAAGCAGTGCGTCACCGCGTCCTCGGGTGGTGACGGTTTCGGGAACAGCCCGGTCAGAAGTTCCGACACCGGAGGTATGGACAGCCCTGCCAGCTCCGCACGACTGGCCAGAGGCACCCGCCACTTGGGATTCGGATGCGGCATGCCGCTGGCCGCGAGTGCGGCGTCGAGGGCCGACTCCACGGCAAGTCGCGCGCAATAGAGCGCACACCAGGTCTCATCCGGGGCGGTGAGGGCAGCCGCGTCCTCGGCCAGGGAGACAGCCACCGAGGTTGAACGTAACGCCACGCATATGTGCAGGAGGTCTGCTCCGACCCGCGTGCGCAGCTGTTCGGCCGCGTTCGTCTCCTGACGCAGGACCCGGTCCCGGAACAGTGCGTACAAGATCCGAATTCCGTGTGCGGACAGCAACGGCCACTTATGCGGCGGGATTGGATGCGGCTCAAGGATCAGTGGCCGCAAATCTCCGGTGATCCTGGGAGCGGTCTGAATGTCGACGGTGTAGATCTCGAGGGTGGCCTGCTCGCACCGGACCGACTGGAAATGCTCCCGATGTTTCGGGGGGCCGGGCTGAAAACAGTAGATGTCGACGTCCGAACGCAGGCTTCCAAGATCATCAGCAAGTGAGCCGCCCAAGAGGATATCGCAGGGGCCGACTAGATCAACAACCCGCGCGGCGATCGTCTCCTGGTCGACATTCCAGTATTCAAAGAGCTGCTCCGTCATCATGGCTACGCGCCGTTGAAGCCTTTCGTGACGTGTATGACAGGGATAGTTGGAACCATTGTCACCTGGCTGCGCTGGATGTGGTGAACCTCGTCAGCACCTGAGTTGCACCACAGCGCACCGACCCACTCCAGAGTACGTTCAGGGAAATAGCCAAGATCGGCTCGCGCCGAATCGCTGCAAACGCTTTTTCCAACCCGATGCGGGATGGCGACTCCGCGCTGTCTGGCTCCTTCCAGGAATTGCGGAAGTACTTCTTCGAGGACAGCGGACACGTCCAGCCCAAGTCGTTCCCGTTGTTCCCGTGTCAAGGGCAGATCGGAAGCCACACAGTAGACGCGGCGTGGCAGCTCGGGGGCAAATATCGCACGTACGATCGCCTGGCACCCGTCCCGAACATCAAGGCCCGTGGACAACTTTCTGAGATGGTAGTTCGCATGAGAAGGGAAAAAGAAGCGGCCGAATCTCAGGGCGATACCGTCGAGCCCTTGCGCGTTCGCGTATTCCAGGATTCGCTCGGCGGCAAGCTTCGTCAGGTCGTAGACATCCTCCGGATTCGCGTCAATGGATTCTTCCAGCAGACGGGCGCGTTCCCCCGCCTTGGAGCCATTTCCGTACACTGAAGTGGAACTGGCCAAGATGACGCGGGCGACACCGGACTGCATGGCGGCATCCAAAACCCGTTGCGTACCCCGTACGTTCGATGCCCAGAACAAGCGCCGGTCCACTCCCTGAGCGAGGTGGGCACCGTGCAGCGCGGCTAGATGAACGACCGCTCTGCAACCTGTGAATACCTTACGCGGTAGTGGTTGGTCCACGGCAAGATCAGTGTAGTGAAATTCAACTCCAGGTAGTGGATACGGTGGCCGTTGATCAAGTATCATCACCCGATGTCCGGCATGGACGAGATAACGAGTCAGCCAGGTTCCGAGTCGCCCAGAGCCTCCGACGACACCGACAGTCACCCCGGCAGTGTCCCGAAGTCGCTCCAGCCACGAACTCGCTCTTGTGCTCCATCCGCCTGCGACTCTTCTTGACGCAGTCACACGTACCGGCACTTCAGTAGCTTTTTGTGGCTGCATAGACGTGAATTGTAAGTGGATGTCCATACTACATGTCAAGGTTTGACCTAGTTGAGACGCAAAGATAGTATATTCGGGCTGAAGCCCGGATTCGGGATCCGCATCACCGGCTCAGATGTAGCGACCTCAGGCGGCCGGTTCTTCAGCGGCCCGACTGTGCCGCCCGTGGCCGGCTTCGTGACTCCACGAAGCCCGATGACGTTGCGATGTGGGTGCCGTCGTGAGCCCGGACGGCTGGCCGGCCCTTGCTCAGTGCGTCGTGTATCCGGATAGCGAAGGTCTCGGCCATGTGTTCGGTGACCTGTTCCGGTGTCCACCATTCGCAGGCTTGGGTTTCGTCGGTCGGACCGGGAACGCCGTGGCTGATGGTGGTGCGGAAGACCAGAGCGACCACGCCGAGCTTGGTGTTCTTGTAGACGCCGGTCAGCCGTCCGGGGTTGATTTCGACGCCGGTTTCTTCGCGGACTTCCCGGCGAAGGCCGTCCTCGATGGTTTCTTCGAGTTCGAGAATGCCGCCAGGTGGTTCCCACTTTCCGTTGTCGCGACGTTGAGTGACCAGCACCCGCCCGTGGTCGTCGGTGATGACGGCGGCGACACTGACGGAGTGGCGGGGCGCATTGGTCACGGAGTGTCCTCCTTGAGGAATCGGCAGTACGCGGCGCTGGCGTCGTCGTGACGTTTGAACCGCGGCCGGTGAGGTTCTGTGCGTTCGGCGGACCGGACTCGGCGGATGAGTTTGGCGGGGCCGTGCGTGTCGAGCAGGTCGAGTAAGCCGGGCCAGTCCATCAGCGCGAAGGTGTCGACGGCCCGGGACGCCCCGTCAGTCAGCAGGGCTGCCCGGACGACACGACGCGGACCGCGCAGCGGAAGGCTCCCGGTGACCGCGTGATAGGCAGCCTCCCTTGTGGCGGACGCCGTCCAGTAGCCGCCGGGGCGGTTGACGTACTGACGTTGCGAGGCCACAAGGGCACGAAGCGGATCGTGCTGGCCCGTGTTCTGCAACGCGAGATCTCGGAGGCGTTGGCTGGTGGCGCGGAGCCTTAGGTCGGCCACCACGTGGACCTGGCCGTCGCCCTCGTAGACGAAGGGACTGTCGCAGAGGACCAGATACTCGGCGGTGTCCCCGTGGATCCGCAACAGGCATGCGGTCGACTGCGGTGTGCCGGGGTGGTCGAGGTCGCAGGTCGTGCCGTGCCGGGCGCGTACCCCGTCAATCGCTGCGGCGAGCACATCGGACAGTCCGGCTTCGGGATCGTCCGTGTGTGCTGCCACCAGTTGGGCGCCGAGTTGGCGTACGAACCAGCCAGGGCCGTGGATGCAACCGGTTTCCATCCCGGCCGGCACGGTTACCCCGTCGAGCACCGCCACGAACCCGGGCACCGCAACCGCGTGGTCCTCGTTCTCAACCGCGTCGGGCGACGCCTCGCATGCGAAACGTACCTCCATCACGCCGTCACCTTAAGGGGGTACGGCGTCATGATCGGGGTCAGAGACTCCAACTTGAACCCGCTCATGGGGCGCCCAGCCGCACGGCCAGACACTCTAGCGTCCTGGAACCGGAGCGATGGTTACAGGTCGAACTGGCCTTCCCTGACGCCACTGAGGAAGGTGTGCCAGCACTCGCGGGTGAAAACCAGCGCGGGTCCGTCG
>DASUSI010000060.1:0-16460 GCA_036375165.1 Micromonosporaceae bacterium
GACCAGGCAGACGATACAATGGACGTGCCCTCCTTGGGATTGGAGCTGTCGCAAAGTTCACGATCTCCAAGGAGGGCACCTCCATCAAACAGACACGCCGATGCCAGGCAAATTCATTACAAAGACTTTCCGAATGGCTCCCATGGTGCGCGACCTGATTGCGACAGTTCTTGACACCAGCGAGGACGCTTTCGACATCGAGGTTGAGTCCGATTTGCCGGACGACGTCCGCGATTCGCTGCGCGAAGCTAAGAGCGCTCGTGCGTGGTTGGAGGCCGCTCAGAGGTTGTGGCACTGATGTCGTAGAAGTTGTAGGTGTCGCCGGACCACCCAGACCAACCTCTTCAGTAGCGGGCGAGGTTGCCGACCACCTGCTCCTCAGCCGGTGAGGCGGCGAGCAGCGCCCAGCGGACCGTACCGTGGCTGGCCAGGGTGACCATGTCGGCGCGGATCCGGATCATCCATTCCTGCACCTCGTGCAGGCCCAATGTGGACGCGGCCAACGCGGCTTCCACCTCGGACAGCGGCTGCAACACCGTCACGTCGGCGCGCATCAGCAGGTCGACATCCCAGGCGGTGAGCTCGTCCCGCACCGTCAGGGTGGCCCGCCACGTGCCCGCCTGGGCGTCAAGTTCACCCACGGAGGGCCCCACGTCGATGATCACCAGTTGTGGGAACATTGCGCTGGCCGGTTGGTCGATCGCCACCCCAGGCGGGATGAACCCGACCCCGCCACCCGCCTCGGCCGCGAACCGCTCCCACGCCGCCGGCCTGGCGGACTGCACCACCACCCGTACCCCCAGGGCCAGGGCCCGGTACGCCAGCAGTTGTACGCACGACAGCCCACCGACCAGCATCGCCCGGGTCGGCTCGGGCCGGAACAGCCGCGCGGTCACCGGGCTGTTCTGCCGGTTCAGCCCGAGCAGCAGCCCCGCGCCTCCGGTGTGCAACTCCAACCCGCTGAACGCAGCCTGGTCCGCGATGTGCGCGCCGAGCTGCCCCGGCACCGCCGTGATCATGGCAGGAACCCCCCGAGCGGAAGTGTGGCCGCGACCCCGCGTACCTGCTGGCCGTCCAGACGACTGAGCCGCGCGCCGCAGGACCGGGCCCGGTCCCGCAGCGCCTTGCTCACCGACGCCAGGCGCTGCGGGTTCGGCGCTGCGATCCGTACCGCCAACTCGACCGTGACCTGTTCCGGGTGCGGCGACGACACCCGGTCCGATTTGCGGTCGGACTCCAGTTGCGGCGGCGGTACCCGGCGTACCGCCAGCGAGACCGTCGTGGCCAGGCTGGGTACCGAGGTGAGCTGGCTGATCAACTGCTGGCCGGCGGGGGTGTCCAGGCTGGGCCAGCGCCGCACCACGAAACAGGACTGCGCGATCGACTCGGACCACCAGACGTCCCAATGCTCCTGGGCCAGCGGGGTCAGGCTGGTCTGGGGGTCGGCCCCGGTCCGGGCCATCACCGCGCGGATGTCGACGGTCGACCCGGTCGCCGCCTGAGCGACGGCGGCACTGGTTTCGATCGTGCTGGCGTTCAGGTGGGCCAGGCCGGCGAAGGTGGACAGTGCCTCTTCACGATCCAACGGTCGCGCCGAGATCCCCTCCCGGCGCAGCCGGCGGACCAGCCGCCGTACCGAGTTGCCCACCGCCTGCCGGATCTGTTGCGCCGAGTAACCGGCCGAGTGCCCGAGCTGGAGTACGAGCCAGGCCCGCCGTTGTGACGGCACCGCTCCGTTGGTAAGGGCGTAGTACGAACTGGCCGCGCTCACACTGGCCGCCGTCAGCGTCGGCGCGGGCACCGCCTGGAGCAGCAACTGGATACTGACCGGCGGCGCGTCCGGATCATGCGGCGGCAGCAGCGTCGCGGGTGACGGCAGGCTCACGGCCCGTTCCACTACCAGGCTGGACTCGGTGGCGATCTCGATGATCGCGGCGGTGCCCGCGACGTGGTCGAGCAACCCCACCTCGTACTCGCGGGTCTCGACACTGTCCGCGGTGGCTCCGGGCTGCACGAACGCGAGCAGCTCGCTGCGCCGGTCCGCGTGCGACCCCGCGAGCAGCGCCCGGGGGCGGGACAGGTAGCTCAGCCGCAACCCGATCAACTGGTACGCCCAGCGGCCCCTTACCCGTACCCCGGTGAAGATCAGGATGACCACCGCGACCACCCCGGCGGACGCGGTGAGCGCGATATGCCGTCCCAGCGTGGCCACCACCAGCGCAACCGCCACCTGCCACAGCACCACCTGGGTGACGTGAATCCCACCCACCATTCCGGGGCGGCGGACCGGGCGTGGCGACCCGGCGGGGGGCTGCTCTGGTGCCGGGTGCTGCGGCGTGGCGGTGCCCCGGGCCACCGGAGGTGGCGCGCCAGGGCCGGCGGCGGAGAGGTTCGCTTGAGCTGTGGTCACCCTGCTGGCCTCCCGCTGCCCCCGTAGAACGCCTGTACTCGGGCGCTTATCGTATGCGCTGAGCTCATAGTGTGGCTGACGGCGCCAGTTCCGCGGCACACGCCCGGCCCCCGCTGCCGGGGCACATGCCAGCGGGTACGCCGGACCACACGGGAGGAACCGATGGCATCCAGGCGGGATCAACTGCACTCGTACCAGTTCATGATCCAGCGAGTGGTGGCCGCGCTCGTGATGCGGGAAACCGACCCGGCGCAGTCACCGTTCCGGCGGGCGGCCGGAGCGATATTCGCCGGGATCATGGTGGCGTCGATCGCGGTCGCCGGATTCGCGGTGTACGGCCTGTGGGACCCGGGCGGCAACGTGCGGTGGAAGAACGAGAGCGACAACAGCGGTAGGTCGGTCGTGGTGGTGGAGGAGGAGACCGGAGCCACCTACGTCTACATGGGCGGCAGGCTGTTTCCGGCGGAGAATTACACCTCCGCGATGCTGGTGGGCAATAGCGACGGCTCGTTGAAGGAGCCGAGGGAGGTTTCCCGGAATTCGATTGCCGGGATCGAAGGGCTCCGGATGGGGCCCCGGATCGGGATCCCTGGAGCCCCGGACTCGCTGCCCAGCGAGGAGCACCTGATCCGGGGGGACTGGACCTTGTGCTCGCAGCCGAAGCGGACTACGTCCGGCGAGGAGCGGCTGGAAACCGTCATGGTGGTGGGGGAGCGGCCACTCGATCACACCAGCGTCGCGGGAGAGGGCGTGATGCTGGTCCAGGAGAAGGAGTCCTCGGACAAGTACCTCATCTACCACAGCCACCGGTTCCGGATCATGAACCAGCCGGTGGTGCTACAGGCGCTGTCGTTGCGGGCGCAGACGCCGCTGGAAGTGGGTGCCGCATGGCTGAACGCGCTGCCGGAAGGCCAGGAGATCAAGCCGCCGGTGATTCCGGGATTCGGTGGGCCGTCCAACGTGGTCCCCGGTGCCACTATCGGCACCCTTTACGAAGTCGAGAGCGCCGGCAAGATGACCCACTACGTGGCGCTGAAAAACCATCTCGCGGCGATTACCGAATTCCAGGCGGAAATTCTGAAGGCGAGTGCCAACAGTATCGCCGTGGAGTCGATGAGTGCCAATAACGCGTCGAGCAAACAGACCTGGGATGGTCTGCTGCCGTCCCGGCAGGACCTGGAAGCACCGCCGGAGTCTGCGAACGTGGTGTCGGTGTTGGAGAAACCCAATCCGTCCGGGGCCACGTGCGCGATTTTCGGGGCGGACGGTGGAAAGCCTCCGAGAATCGTCCACAGTGGCGTGATGTCGCATTTCGACGGGGCCGGAGTGGTGACCCAGCAGCGGGACGAGTCCGGTAACCTGCTCGCGAGTCGGGTGGTGGTGTCGCCCGGGAAGGGTGCCGTGATCTGGACCTCCCAGGACCCCGAGGACCCGACCGGTGGCCTGCTCTGCCTGATTACCGACAGCGGGAGGTACTACCCGCTGTCGTCGCAGGACGTGCTGAAACGTCTCGGCTACGACCCGAAGCAGGCGGTCGGTGGCTGGATGCCGACCTACCTGGTGGATCGGCTGCCAGCCGGCCCGACCCTGGATCCGGCGGAGGCTGCGCGACCGGTCCCCGAGCCCTGACATCCGCTCGTTGTCCACAGGCTGGGAACCTCTTCCACGGGGTGCCAAACCGGTCTGGCGAGATCTTGACGGAACACGTTACGGTCGTGCCCGAAGGATGCCTTTTGGCATGACGTCGCCGCCCCAGCGGGGGCCGTGGAGAAAGCGGGGGTGACTTCCGCATGGCAGAACCAACTGCTGCAGAATGGGCCAGTCTCAAGGACGGTGCGACCCAGTGCACCACCAGTTCGCAGGCAATCGACACAGCAGTGCGCAACATGCTCAGCCAGCTTGAGGGTATTCAGTGGCGCGGCTCGGCTCGCGTCGCGTTCGACAACGCGAAGGCCAATGTGCAGGCCGACGCGAAGACCATTGTGGATCGGCTCGAAGCGATCTCGAACGGTATCAACCAGACCAGTTCCAGCCTGATGGCGACCGACGAGGACTCGCGTGCCAGCCTGGACAGTGTCGCTGGCGGCACCGGTGCCACCGGCATGGGCGGCGGCGACATCTCCGCGGGCCTGCGTGGCTGATTCCGCCAACCGATTCGCATCGAATTCAGAAAAGGAGAGCCCACGTGGTCGACCTCAATTACAGCCCGGCCGAGATCGCGATGATCCGCAGTTCGATCGAGAGCACCATACGGGCCATGGACGCGGAACTGGACGCGGTGGAGTCCAAGTGCAAGCCGCTGGAGGGTGACAACTTCAAGGGCGCCGCGCAGCAGGCGTACCTGGAGAGCAAAACGATCTGGCGCGAGGCCGCGCTGGAGATCGCCCAGACGATGAACCGGCTCGCCGTGGCCGTCAGCGATGCTGGCGACTCGATGTCGGCGGCCGACCAGCAGGCCGCTTCCTGGTTCGCTCAGTGATCCGAATCTGGCCGGTAGTCTGATTCCAATGCTTGACGGAGCAACGTGAACGCCGGGGCCCGGTCGCGCACCGCGACCGGGCCCCGATGCCGTCTGGCTCATGCTGGGTCAGGTGCGAACGAAGACGGACCTTGACGGTGCCGCGATCCCGGGTCCAACCGGAACCCCTGCTCGGCCAGCCAAGACGCGCAAACCGAATCGTCGAGCGGGCGGGTTTCACAAGGTCTCCCCGGGGAACCAGCCGCGCAGGGTGTCACGGAGCCGCAGGAACGCGGGATCGACGCAGCCCTGCACCGAGATCCGGGACGCCAGGCGCCTGAACAGCGCCGGGGAGCGGTCCACCCGGTACCCGTCTCGACGCAGGTCGCGATATTTCCTTTGGAGGTAATCGAGGGCTGCCTTGGGGTCGGGGGGCTTGTCCTTGTCGCGGGGCCAGTGACCGCTCCTGGCCAGGGTTTCTCGAAAGTCAGCGGGGCAGCCCAGCGCGGTGGCCACCTGGGGATTGTCCTGCCAGACCCAAGCCTCCAGTTCCGGATCGAGCACGATCACCGCGAACTGGTCCCATGTGTCACGGAGGCGTCGTGTCAGGTCGTCGTGTATTTTTGCGGGCCCAGGACTGCCCTCCCAGGCGTTGTCCAGCAGGATCACGGCCCTCGCGTGGGTTTTCTGATAAATCCGTAGCAGCTCGGGCCCGTCCCGGTACACCCCGGGATCCCTCCTGTCGTGAGGGATGATGTCGCTTGGCTCGAAGTCGAAGGGTCCGCAGCCCAGACTCCGATGGAACTGGGGTCGTCCCAGGAAGCCGAGCAACATCTGGCCAATAGAGCCGTCAGCTACCAGGAAGATCACATCACGCATCGGTAGGGGCATTCCAGGAAGGGGGTCACGAGAGCACTCCGGCGGCGAATAGCGTGCCGATATCGACGCTGCCGTGCCAGTCTCTCAGTCGGGGATGCTGCCGACCCGGGACGACATCGACCGATCCGTCCTCGTCGAGTCGAGCGGTCAGGATGTCGTCGAGGTCGGTGTTGGCCAGCACGATCGGTGACTGCGTGGAGACCCACACTTGGTCATCGAGGAGAGCGGCCAGCGACTGCACCACCGTCTCGATGCCTCGGGGATGGATGCCGTTTTCCGGTTCCTCGGTCACCAGCAACCGGGGTAGGGCGGAACCGGGCAGGTAGGGCAACAGGGATAGGGACAGGATCCGCATGGTCCCTTCGGACAGGCCCGAAGAGGTGACCCGGTACCCGCCGGCGTACTCCACTGAGAGATAGGCGTAGTGGTCTTCCTCGCGTTCGATCGCCCGTACCGACACGATCTGGGGCAGGGCGGTACGCAGGTGGTCCACCCAGAATCCGAAGCCTTCGGGATCCTCGCGCTGCAGGTGCAGCACCAGCCAGGGCAAATTCCGCCCGGAAGGCAGCAGTCGGGCAGGATCGCCCGGCGCGGCGGCCTGCCGCAACTCCGCCCAGTCGGGGTCGAAGAACACGGCACCCTCGCGGAGCAGGCCGGCGAACCACAGTGCTGCCGGGAATCGTTCCGGATCCGCCGGAACAGCTGCCAGTGACAATTGACCAGCCGGCACCCGAAAATCGGGGATGCGCTCGCCGCGCGTCGTTGTCTCAGCCGTGTAACTGGTGGCTTCTCCGCGACCCCGATAAATGACTGGCTGTCCAGCCTGGCGGGAGGACCGGCCACGTCGCGGCAGCGCGGAACCTTGCAGGGGCACCCCGGCTTCGGGACGACGCTTGTCCGCGCCTGAGAAGAGGAACAGGTACTCCTCATCGATCCGTAACTCGTCGTTGAAGATTGCGAGGCGCAGTTCGTAACGTAGGTGGTCGGGCACGCGGTGGGCCATGATGTTGACGATGTCGGCGGGCAGCGCGGCCTCGACTGAAAACCCTAAGGAATCTCCTCGCCCTTGGTGCACGAGTTCGGTCAGCGTGTGAGCGCGTGGCACGGTGCGCCACCCTTGCGGCCGGAGGAACGCATCGGCTACCCGCTGCTGGGCGAGTAGTTCGCCCAGCAGCACTGGGATGTCCAGCATGGTGGTTTTCCCCGCGCCGTTGGCACCTGCCAGCACGTGGAAGCGGCCAAGGTCGATGCTGAGCCGGGGAAAGCAGCGGTAGCTGTACGCCTCGATCCTGGTGATCACGTCACTCCCCCGGTTCCGGATATTTCTCACGGAACCGCCGGTACGCCTCGGCGATCTCCGGAAGGTCGTTGTCGAGGATCTTCTGCTTGCGGGACAAAGTCCGGGTGATCTCGCTGCCGTAGTTGTGGCAGCGTCGGAAGGCGGCTTTGAGCATGACCGCCTCACCACCCATCCGGTTGCAGTCCTCGTCCCTGTCGTCTGTCATGGTGTCGCGTTCGACCCTCGTAGCCGTCCGGACCTTTGGTCATTGTGCCGGTTTCCGGACGACGGGACGCGACACCCCGCAGCTCGTACGGTCACCCGCTGTTCACCGAAGCGGTCCGGGTATGACAACCCGCGTATCCGATCTCTCAGTCCGTCTCCAGGTTTTCGAACAGCCTGACCGGAGCCGGCGGCAGGTCCCCGTCGTCCCGTTTTGGCTCCGGAAGCGGCCGGGCGCGGCCGGGCCGCCAGCGCCTTCGGAAACCCTTTGGCAGCAGCGTCAACGTCGCCAGCATCACAAAAGCCAGCACGATCCCCGCACCCGCCGCCGCGAGCGCGATTTGGCCGGTGACCTCCCACTGCCGAACCCGGGCCGCCACCTCAGGGTCAGGCGGCCGGGCGCTCGCACCGGCCATGCTCTCGGGTTCCTCGTCGCTGAGCCCTTCGGTGAGCGCCCGGTACGGGTCCACCATGCCGTGTCCCACACCGGACCTGCCGCCGGCCGCCGGGCTTGCCGTGGCGAACAGCCGGCGCGCCACTTCGCTGGCACCCAGGTCCGGCCACTTGGAGCGGACCAGCGCCGCGCTCGCGCTCACGTACGCCGCCGCGAAGCCGCTCCCGGTGAAGCCGAGATGCCCGCCGCCCCGGTTGGCGCCCTGCACATTGCTGCCCGGTGCCACCAGGTCCACGTACGGACCCCAGGGCGAGGTTTCCAGCGGGTACGCGTTCCCATCCACCGCCGCGACCCCGATAACTCCGTCATACGCCGCTGGCCGTGGGACCGGGCCGGGATTCGGCGGGAGGTTTCTGGCAGGGTCTCCTTGGGTGGCTGCGTCGCCCACTGAGGCCACGATCACGACGTCCCGGGCGATCGCATCGTTGACGGCCCGTTCCATCGCCGGGTGGGGACCGGGGTACGTCACCGACACGTGGATCACGTCGGCACCGTGGTCCACCGCCCAGTCGATCGCTTTGGCGAACTTCTCCGGGCTGGTCGGCTCGGGCCCGTTGCGCGCCTGGTTGGCTTCGCCACTGACCACGACGGGCAGCACCCGCACGCCGTACGCCAGGCCCTGGAAACCCACGTCGGGGACCTTCCGCGCGGCGATCAGGCTGGCGACAGCGGTGCCGTGGCCGTCACAGTCGAACCTTCCGCCGCCAGAGCCCGACCGTCGGTAGAAGTCCGCGCCCGCGCCGATGTTCCGCCCGTTCAACTGCGGGTGGCCGATGTCGACACCGGAGTCCAGTACCGCGATCGTCACCCCCGTGCCCTTCGACATCGGCCAGATCCGCTCGGTGCCCAACATCGACTGGGCCAGCGGAACCGGCCGCTGGGTGGGGGCCGGTTCGGGCGACTTCTGACAGGCAGCCGGGGCCACACCGGGCTCAGCCGCGTACCCAGTCCGCGGACCGGGCGGCGCGACCACCAGCAGGGCGGTGACCGCTGCGACCCCGACGAACGTCACCGCTTTCATGCTGGTACCTCCGTGGCGAGCCTGTGACCCACCCCGGGATCGTAGTGGCGACGTGCTCGCGGCCGGTCGGTTGCGGTCCGCCGTTAGGGTCCCTGGGGAAGGGGGATTGCCGTGGACCGCTCGGACTGGACTACGTACGTCGCCAGCGTGGTGTACGCCGTGCAGTTTGACCGGCAGCCCGTTGACGCGGTCGACAGGCTGATGGAGCTGATCGTCGCGACCGATGTACTGCCTGGCACCCCGGAGGACCATCTCACCGCCGTCCGGTCCGCGCTGGCCAGCACGGTACGGCTCGCCGAACTGGTGCCGCAGCCGCACACCGAGGGCGCGCTGCGTAAGCTGCTCCGGACCCTGGAAGGCCGGCTGGATTCCTGGGTACGGGAGGGTTCTGCGGTGAGCCGGGTTCCGGTGACCGACTGGTCCCCAGCGGGGCCGTCGCCGGTGGTGGCGCACCTGGCCCGGGAGCCGGAGTTCCTGTCCCGTTGGCTGGGTTCGCCGTTCGACCAGGTGTCCGACGAGACGGGCGAGCTGCGGATCGCGGCGCTGCGGCTGGCCTCCGGCAAGGTGGTCGCCCTGCTCCAGGTGGTCGGCAATCCCGCGCCCGGGACCAGCCTGTTGCAGGCGGGGGCCGAGCCACCGGACGACGTGGTGCGGGAGTTTCTTGTGGACACCCAGCTGTCGGACAGCGTTGTGGAGTGGATCGCCGGTCCCGCCGCTGGCCAGCCGGCACCGTAGTAATGCCTGGTCCTGGGGCTCATAGACGTTGCCGTCGGCGGCTACCCTGAGGTCACCGCACCTGCCGCGGTGATTCGGGAATCTGGTACGTGGGGAGGGTGGCGCTCTGGACAGCGAGATGCGGGCGCGCCTGGAACAGATGGTGTCGCAGGTGCGTCGGATGGCTTCTGACGTGACCAGTGTGCAGAAGAAGATGCTGCGGGTCACCGCGACCGTACGGTCCGCTGATGGCCTGGTGACCGCCACGGTGGGCCCCCGGGGACACTTGATCGATTTGGAACTCGACCCGAAGATCTACCGGCGTCCCAACTCGGGGCTGCTCGCGCAGACCATTGTGGACACCGTGCGGCAGGCGGTTGAGCAGGCCGCGAACGAGGTGCAGGACCTCCTTGAATCCACGGTTCCGGAGGACTTCCACCCGGATCGCATCAACGAGGCTCTGGGCCTGCCCAGAGGGGCGATGCGTCAGCACGACTCGGTGATACTCAAGGCACGGGAGGACGAGGACGATGCCTGAGACGTACTTCGGGAACCCTGAGGCGACCAGATCGGGTGGCCGGGACCTGGCCGCCGTCGGTGACCGTCTCACCGAGTCGGTCAACAAGCACCTCGACACCATCAAGGGCATCGAGGCCGGCAATCCGTGGGGTAACGACGAGCCCGGCCAGCGGTTCGCCAACGGCGACAACGGCAACGGGTACGTGGCCGCCAGTCAGGGTTTCGCGGAGGCGGCCCCCGGTGTCGGGGAGAACGTCTCCGGGCTCGGTGATGCGGTGGTGGGAGTTGTCGACCTGACCCAGGGCACGGACCAGACGAACGCGCAGAACCTCAACGTGACCTGACCGGCTCCTCGACGCGTATGACGGGGTTGCCCGGCTTAGGTACGGTCCGGAGCAACGTCGATATGTCGTCGTGCCTGGCAGTTATCTGGAATGCGGGGCCTCAGACGGGGGTGTTGAGGGGGTGCGTCGGTGAACTTCAGCGACGTTCTCGCCTGGCTCGAAGGCATGCCCGGCCCGATCATGACCGCTGTCGAGTACGCGGTCGGGACCGACTGGCCAGAGGGCGACGAGGACCAGATGTGGGACCTCGCCGACGCCTGGAACCAACTGGCCACTGATCTCCACGACGTCCTCTCTGACGTCAGCACCACCGTCCCGAACATGACCGCGGATTGGCGGGGGGTGTCCCGGGAGGCGTTCGACGAACTGTGGGACCAGTTCCAGGGTGGCGAGGACACGATCCTCCCGCTGCTCGCGGAGAGCGCCGGCGGACTTTCGGAGCAGGCCCGACAAGGCGGCCTGCAGATCCAGAGCACCAAGTACGAGATCATGATCGAGCTGTTCATCATGATCGTCTCGTTGATCGTGGCGCTGATCGCGGCGTTCTTCACCGCTGGTGCCAGCACCCTGGCCGGGGCGGGCGCGACCGGTGCCGCCCGGATGACCATCCAGATGCTGTTCCGCAACCTTGTCAAGGAACTTGGCAAGGAGTTCGTGGAGCGCTTTGTCAAGCGCCAGCTCCGCAACATCGGACGTCACTTCACGGTGCGTGGCCTGGTCCGGGAAGCCGCCCAGGAGGCGTTCGAGGAACTCACCACGAACGCGCTGATCCAGGGCATCCAGATGTCCGAGGGCAACCGGACGGCGTTTGACTTCCAGGAGGCGGGACAGAACTTCCTGCTGGGCGGGGTGGCGGGCGCGGGAGCTGGGCTGACCGCCGGGTTGGGCTCCCGGGGAATCACCCAGGGCATTCTCGGCGAGATGGGCGGCGAGCTGGCGAACCAGCTCCTCAGCGGCGACTTCAACCTACAGAACCTGCTCCAGAACGGGGTGGCCGGCGCTGCCGGCAACACCATGTCGGGCGTCAGCCCGAACGGCGGCACCGCCGCGAGCAATCTGGTCAACAATCTGCAGAACGCGCTGAGCGGCCTTCCCGGGCTGGGATTCCTCGGCGGCGGACCGGGGCCGGTGTCCGCCGGAGGCGGTACCGGCGGCTCGTCCGGCGGCACGGCCGGGGGCGGCACGGGCAGCGGCACCTCGGGCGGCACGGGCAGCGGCGCTTCGGGCGGAACCAGTGGTGGTACGTCGGGCGGATCCACGGGCGGGACGTCCGCTGGTGCTTCTGGTGGAACCGCGGGCGGGACAACCGGCGGCACGTCGTCTGGTTCGACCGCGGGTACCCCCGGGACGTCCACCGGTGGTCCGGCCGGCGGTTCATCGGGCGAGGTCGCCGGTGCTGGCGGCGGCGACGCGAGTGGCACCGCGCCACCGGCCACTTCGGATTCCGGATCGCAGCCCACCGCACCCGCACCCGTACCCGCAGGCGACCAGACCGGCCAGGGTGCGGCCTCGGGGGGCACCAGTCCATCACTCGGTACGGGCGTGGGGACGCCAACCGGCGATGTCACTGGCGCGGGCACCACGGACAACACATCCGGTCAGCAGTCGGGCCAGACCTCGGGTGCCACCGGCCAGGCGACCGGCTCGACCGCCGCGCCCGCTCCAGTCGCCGGAGCCGGAACGACTGTGGGGGGTACCCCGGACGGCGGTGCGGTTTCCGGCTCGACCGCGGTGGCCGGATCCACCCCTGGCGGCACGGCTGCCGGGACCACGGCCGCCAGTCCAGCGGCCACCGCGACACCGGGGTCGGCACCAGCGTCCGGAACCACGCCGACCGGGACCGCGCCCACCGGGACCGCGCCCACCGGTACCACTCCGACGGGCGCCACACCGGGCAGCACGGGCACCGCATCTGGCGCGTCTCCGACCGCAACTGGCGGGTCCACCACCGGCACAGCACCGGCGACCGGCACAGCACCGGCGAGTGGCACAGCACCCGGCGGCAGTACATCGAGCACAGGTACATCGAGCAAAGGCGCATCGGCCACAGGCGCATCGACCAGCAGCGGCACACCGGGCACAAGCCAGTCCTCGGCCGGGTCGACACAGGGTGCCACGGGCGAGGGCGGTTCCCGCCGTACCGCCGAAAACACCGAAGGAACCGACACCTCCCGGCGAACCGGGGACCGGGCGGCCTCCTCGCAACGTCCGGGTCGGACACCCGAGGCCCAGTCCCGGTCCGATCAGGATCAGGACCCGGACACCACCACGTCGCAGGACGAGTCCCGCGCGGCGCGTGACCCCGACCGGGACAGCGAGCCGGTTGCCGGGGACACACAGAGCCAGCCGGCTCCGGCTCAGACCCCCGGACGTCGTGCCATCGCCTGGCTTGCCCAGATCGCCAGCCGGGCGAGTCATCAACTCCCCAACCCCGGGGACAGCGATTCCGATGTGGACTTCGCGGCGGCGGCCCAGGGTCAGGGCGGGAACCGTCTCACCCCCGACATGGTCAACCAGGTGCTGCACGCGCCGGCCGACCAGCTCAACTCCGCCGAAACCGCGATGCGCCGCGACTACGAGGCGAACCTCGCCCTGAGGGACAGCAACGGGGATCTGGTACTCGATGACCAGGGCCGGCCGCAGTCGCTGGACCAGGCAGGGCTGGACGCGGCGATCCTCGCACCGCGTGCCGGAACGAACCTGTTCAGCGCCCAGGGGGTCCGTACCAACCAGGACATGGTCGACAACGGTGGTGGGCTGCCCCGTACCCAGGAAACCGTCCAGCGGGCGGCCGACGCCGCAGGTGTCGACCTCACCGACATCGAGATCCACATTGTTGAGGACCCGGACGAGATCGCGTACCTGGACTACCAGCAGGCCTGCGCCTGCACCCCCGGCGAGCTGGAGGGACGCCAGATCCGGCTCGGTCCGGCCAGCTTCGCGGACGCTGAGACCCTGGTCGCGACCCTGGCCCACGAGCGGACCCACGTCGAACAGTTGCGAACCGGTGCCGACGTCGGCACCGGCTCACTCAGGGACCTGGAGAACGAGGCATACGCTAGTGAGGCTCCGGCCCTCGAAAGGTTCAGGAGAAGTGATGCCAGCGGTTCGGTTCCAGGTGGACAGGACGTTCGATCTGCCCCAGCGGGCCGGGATTCTGGTGTCGGGGACCGTGACGCAGGGCGAGATCAAGGGCGGGATGACGCTGCACAACGCGACGACCGGGCAGCCGGTACGGGTCCTGGGAGTGGAGTTTCCGACCCCGGCGACACTGCGGCACAACCTGATCACACTGATGATCGACCGGCGGGACGCGACCGGGATAACGACGGGGACCGAACTGACGACCCCGGAGTAGCCGGGGAGTTCAGCGATGCCCAACAGGACGGCGCCCAGCAGGACGGTGCCCGGACCACTCAGGACGACACCGGCCCGGACTCCGTCCTCGAACCCGACCCGCTGAGCCCGGACGAGCTACAGGACCTGCGACGGAACAGCATCGACCGGGGCGACCAACTGATCGTCACGCCGGACGGCGATCGCCTTGGCGACTACGCCAACCGGATCGGGCGTCGCGAGGGCCGGCTACAGGTCGTGATCCACGGCAGCGACAACGCCGCGCTGTTCAACGGCCGGCGGATCGGCGCGGCCGACCTCGCCACCCTGATCCGGGGCACCAGGGTCTGGCAGCAGTACGAGCAGAGCCTGTCCGACTGGCGGGCCGCAGACCCGGACACCCGGGGTGACCAGCCGAAACCACCCGACATCGACCTGTTCTCGTGCAACACCGCCCGGGGATTCGCGCAGCAACTCGCCCAGGAACTCGGGGTACGGGTGGACGCGCCCACCAACTTCGCCTGGGTCTACCCCGACGGTCGTACCGTCGTGGCGGGTGTCGTGGCGGACCGGTCCGGGCTCTCGCCCGACTTCTCCACCCCGGGCGGCTGGGTCAGCTTCGGCCCGGACAGCGAGCCGGAGGCGTCCACATTCCAGCAGGACTCGGCGAAGGCCGCCCGGCGCGCGGCGCGGCTGCGTCGCCTGGGACGCCGGCTCGGCGAACTGGAACCACGCCGACTGCTGGAACCGGATCCCACAGCCAGGCCACCCTCATCACCCACAGTGGACGTGGACGCGCACCTGGCGCGACTGGCCGAAGTACGTGCCGAGATCGACAGGCTCGCGTCCGACCACCCGGGCCTGCGGGGTCTCAAAGGTTGGCGCAGGGCACTGGGGGCGATCGAAGGAGACCTGCAACGGTCCGGTGACTCGACTCGGGCCCGGCAACGCCTCCAGCAGCGCGCCGACGAGCTGGCAGTGCTGGACGCCGCGGTGCGTACCGCCGCCACAGCCGATGTGACCCAGGTCGACGCCCGGGTGGGGGTCTCGTATGGCGACGCGGTCCAGCGGGCGGTAGTCGACCTGATCGCGGACCAGGGCGGCACCTGGATCAGTACGTTCCCGGACGGCCGGCTGGCCGCCGGCAGTCGGGAGGCTGCGCCGGTCCTGGCCCGGGTGTTGATCCAGGCCCGGTCGGCGGCGCTCAACCCGCAGTTGCGGGTGGCCGGCAGGCCGCCCCGGATCGAGCTGCATTTCCCGAACGGCGTTGACCCCGAGCTGGCTCGGCAACTGGAAGGGACCTGGGTCGCCGACCCGAGGACCGGCCTGCCGTTGGCTCCGGACCGGCAGCCCACGATCATCGTGACCGGTGACCGGGTCGGCCCGGACGGCACCGTGCTGACTGAGCCGTCGTACCAGGGGCAGCGTGGGCCGGTGCTGGCCGGAGACCCTGACGCCACACCGGACAGCACCCCGGAACCGGACCAGACCGCCCAGCAGCCGAGCCTGTGGGATTCCCCGGAGTTCGCGAACGATCCGGACCGCCCGCCACTCGATCAGCTCCACGTGCCGGAAGACCGACTGCAGCACATCCTGCATGGTGACGAAAACGGTGGAGGTCACCGGTCCGGCACGGGCAAGCCCGGCAAGTCCGAGTTCCCTCCGGACTGGGTCGACCGGGAAATCGACATCGTTCTTGACGTCATCCGCAATCCGGACAGCATCGAGAAGCTGTCGAGGGGTACTTGGACGCTCCGTGGCCAACGTGAGGGAGTGACGGTTGTCGCGTCTGTCCGTCCCGACGGGCAGGTCATCACAGGCTTCCCGGAGCCGGGTGGCCGGGATGTCAAGGTCAACGACCCGTACCTGCCGGATCCAGCGGATCGCCTCCTGTCCCGGCGAAAGCGGATAGCCATCACAGCTGATCGTGGGCACCAGGTCGGGGTCGATGACCCGCGCAACTTCCCACCGGGCTGGGACTGGCGGCGGATTGCGGACGCGATCGTGGGGGTGGCCCAGAATCCGGAGCGGATGCTGCCCCATCAGCCGGAACGGCAGCAGTGGTTACTGGTTGGGACACATGACGGTGTGACCATTACCGTGCGGCTGGCTCCCAACGAGGGTGAGAACTCCGGGGCCATCGTTGACGCTTACGTGGGCGAGCCGGAGGAAGGTGGGAACGGTCATGCGGCTGACCGAGGGACAGGTCACGTACAGCATGAGGACCCTGCCGGAGCGGTTCATGGACCGACTCTCAGCGGAGGATCTGAGGCACACGGTCAGCTACCGGAACGCGGGCGAATGGGGCGAGACGGTACTGAACCTGATCGCGGCGCTGCACCAGAAGCGGGCGACGATCACGGCCAGGGAGGTCCAGTCCCTGCGGGACTACCTGGAGACGTTCGAGCCGTCGATCGGCCAGACGGAGGCCGGCAGCAACGACCTGCGCATAGCGACCCGGTGGCTGGACGAGCTGCGGGTGATCCCCAGCCTGACCGACGACCAGATGAAGGAGCGGCTGCGAACCCTGCCGCAGAGGTTCACGGGCCGGCTGTCGGACGAGACGTTGGAGTGGCTGGTGATACGTCCGGAGGAGGAAGCGGAACCGGAGGTCTGGTCGGACACGGCGGACATCCTGGTGAGCGAACTCCGCAAGCACCGGGTGACGATCACGGAGCAGGAGCGGACGGAACTCTGGATGCTCCTGGACGCGCTGAACATGTCGCGGAAGGAACTGGTCGAGCTGCCGGTGGCCTGACTGCGCCGGACGACGCGACACCAGGCGGAGCTCTCGGGGAGGACTTCGGTCAGGCGCAGGCAGAGC
>DASUSI010000061.1:0-46465 GCA_036375165.1 Micromonosporaceae bacterium
CCACCAGGTCGTCGACCAGCAGCACCGGAGCTCCGTCCAGCGCCCCCACCGCCGTGGCCACAGGCTGCGGCACCACGAACGCGTCATGCACCGCCCGCAGCCGCTGGGCACTGTTGGAGTCGACACGTGGCCCGCCGGCACCGACCCGCGCGACCTCCCCCAAGTACACCAACCGGCCCACGTCAGCGATCCGCCGCGCCAGCGAGGCCACCAGGACCGGTCGACTGCGCGATTCGACCGACACCACCCCTGCCGGCCGGCGTTCCCAGTCCCAGTCGGCCAGTACCGTCACCACGGCCTGGAACACCTCCCCGGTCACCGGCCCGGGGGCGCTCCCCGCGAGCAGGTCCCGCAGCCTGCCACCCCAGCCCAGGTCCGACATCCGGCCCAGCACCCGACCCGGCTCAGCCTGTTCGGTGACCGGTATCTTGCCCGACACCGGGATCCCGATCGCGGCCCCGCCGGCCGGCCACATCCGGCGCGGCTCGATGACCACACCGGCCCGGCCGAGCTGGTCCCGGGCCGCTGTCAGGGCATTCTCCGGCACGTTTGTCGGGTACCACGGTCCCGTACAACGGTCGCACCGACCGCAGTCACCGGCGTACGGGTCATCCAACTGGTCACGCAGGAACCGCATCCGACATCCGGACGTCGCCTCGTACTCCCGCATGATCTGCTGCTCGGCGACCCGTTGCGCGGCGACCCGGGTGTAGCGCTCGACGTCATACGCCCAAGGCTGTCCGGTGGCGATCCAGCCACCCTTGACCCGGCGCACCGCACCGTCCACGTCGAGCACCTTGAGCATCAGCTCCAGCCGATTGCGCCGCAGGTCCACTCTGGTCTCCAGGATCTGCGTCGAGACCGGACGGTCCGGGTCAAGCACCGCGAGGGTGCGGTCCACCTGCTCCGGAGGTGGGAACACCAACGAAGCGAAGTACCTCCAGATCCGTTCATCCTCGGCTCCGGGCAGCAACAGTACGTCGGCACTTTCCACCGCACGGCCGGCGCGGCCGACCTGCTGGTAGTACGCGATCGGAGAAGCCGGGGAACCGACGTGCACCACGAACCCGAGATCCGGCTTGTCGAACCCCATGCCCAATGCCGAGGTGGCGACCAGCGCCTTCACCCGGTTGCCGAGCAGGTCCGACTCGGCGGTCTCCCGCTCGGCGGTGTCGGTCTGCCCGGAGTACGCCACGACGTGGTGACCCGCCTCGCGCAGGTGTCCCGCCACGTCGTGCGCCCCGGCCACGGTGAGGGTGTAGACGATCCCGGAGCCTGGCAGGTCGCCGAGGTGTGCCGAGAGCCAGGCCAACCGGTGGGCCGCACTGGGCAGCCGGAGCACGCCGAGCCGTAGGCTCTTCCGGTCCAGCGGCCCCCGCAGCACCAGGGCATCGGGCACCGCCACGGAGTCGCGGTGCGCCGAGAGTTGCTCGGCCACGTCATCGGTCACCCTCGCGTTCGCGGTGGCTGTGGTCGCGAGCACCGGCACACCATTCGGCAACGCGTCGAGAAAACTGCGGATCCGCCGGTAGTCGGGCCGGAAGTCGTGGCCCCAGTCGGAGATGCAGTGTGCCTCGTCCACCACCAGCAGGCCGCAGGTCACGGCGAGTGCGGGCAGAACGCGGTCCCGGAAGTCCGGGTTGTTCAGCCGTTCCGGGCTCACCAGCAGCACGTCCACCTCGCCGGCCGCGACCCGGGTCTCGATCTCTGCCCACTCGGTGACATTCGCGGAGTTGATGGTGGCGGCCCGGATCCCGGCCCCGGCCGCCGCGGCGACCTGGTTGCGCATCAGCGCCAGCAACGGTGAGACGATCACCGTCGGGCCGGCACCGCGTTCCCGCAGCAGGGCGGTCGCCACGAAGTACACCGCCGACTTGCCGAATCCCGTGCGCTGCACCAGCAGCACCCGGCGACGCCGCGCCACCAGCGCGTCGATCGCCCGCCATTGGTCGTCACGTAGCCGGGCGTCAGCGCCGACCAGCAGGCGCAGCACACCCTCGGCTGTCTCCCGAAGCGGGGGTTCCACCCCTTGTTTCTACCGGCCGAAGCCGCAGCCCACCCGGCCGCCCCGTCCCTTTTTCATCTACCGGTCCAAGGTCCCCGCCGGCCAGACCTCCTCGCCCGGTAGCCGAGGATCCTCAGGCCACGGAGGACACTGATTGTCTTCTACCAAGGAAGCCGTACGGAGCCGGGAAGAGCAACGAGCCGCGGGTCAGAACAGGACGGTGGCGAAACGGTCGATCTGGCAGAAGCCGCACCGGTCGTACACCCGCCGGGCCGCGGTGTTGTGGGCGTTCACATACAGGCTGACCGTGGGAATGCCACGGGCCAGGGCGTCGGACACCACGGCGGACACCCCGGCGGTGGCGAGCCCCCGGCCACGCCAGCGCGGCGGCACCCACACTCCCTGAACCTGCGTGGTCTGCGGGGTCACCACCGCGAGGTCCGCCTTGAACAGCACCTCGCCGTCCTCGATTCGCGCATACGTGCGTCTCGCCCGGATCAAGTCCTCCACCCGACGTCGGTACGGCTGCCCGTTGGAACCGGTGACCGGCGAGACGCCCACCTCCGCCGTGTACATCGCGATCGCGGCGGGCAGCAGCACGTCCACTTCGTCAACAGTGACCAGTCGGACAGCCGGATCGGGTCGCGGCGACGACGGTCGGTCGGTGACCATCAGCGGCTGGTCGTGGCGTACCTCGCGAGCCGGTCCCCACCAGTGTCGAAGCCGCGCCCACAACGCCAGTACGGCATCCGCCGGACCCACTATCGACGAGCAACGACGCCGCTCCACCCGACCGAGTGCGGAGAACGCGACGACCGCGTCCGGACTGGCACCGACCGGGATCATGTTGGTGCCCACCCAGCACAGCGCGCGGATCTCGCGGCCTTCACCGTACCCGAACAACCGGGCCCCGCTACGCCACCAGTCCACCCCGCCCTCAGCCACCATCTCGGCCACCTGTGCCCCGGCGATCGGCTCCTGGTCGAGCACCGCCTGGATCGCTGGTCGGTCCGCGTCCCCGAGCAGCCGAACCGGGGTGGTCAGCATCTCCGTCTAGTGCACCTCAACGACAGGGGGCATTCCTCGTAGTTCCTCGGGGAGGTCCGCGCCGGTCTCCTCGGCGATCCGCAGCGCCTCCTCGATCAGAGTCTCCACGATCCGCGACTCGGGCACCGTCTTGATGACTTCGCCTCTGACGAAGATCTGACCCTTGCCGTTGCCGCTCGCCACACCAAGGTCGGCCTCCCGCGCCTCGCCGGGGCCGTTGACCACGCAACCCATCACCGCGACCCGGAGCGGCACCGGCAGCCCTTCCAGGCCAGCGGTGACCTCCTCGGCAAGCGTGTACACATCGACCTGGGCCCTGCCGCACGACGGGCACGACACGATTTCCAGGCCACGCTCCCGTAGACCGAGCGCCTCCAGGATCGCGTTGCCGACCTTGACCTCCTCCACCGGAGGCGCGGACAGCGACACCCGGATGGTGTCTCCGATGCCCTCGGCGAGCAGCGCGCCGAACGCGACCGAGGACTTGATCGTGCCTTGGAAAGCCGGACCCGCCTCGGTCACCCCGAGGTGCAGCGGATAGTCACACCGTTCTGCGAGCATCCGGTACGCGGCGACCATCACGACCGGGTCGTTGTGTTTCACCGAGATCTTGAAGTCGAAGAAGTCATGCTCCTCGAACAGCGACGCCTCCCACAGCGCCGACTCCACCAGTGCCTCGGCGTTCGGCTTGCCGTACTTCTCCAGCAGCCGCTTGTCCAGGGAGCCGGCGTTGACGCCGATCCGCAACGACACCCCGGCGGCCTTCGCGGCCTTTGCGATCTCGCCGATCTTGTCATCGAACTTCTTGATGTTGCCAGGGTTGACCCGCACCGCGGCGCACCCGGCATCGATCGCGGCGAACACGTACTTCGGCTGGAAGTGGATGTCGGCGATCACCGGAATCTGGGACTTGCGGGCGATCGTCGGCAACGCGTCCACGTCGTCCTGACTGGGCACCGCGACCCGGACGATCTGGCACCCGGTCGCGGTCAGCTCCGCGATCTGTTGCAGGGTGGCGTTGACGTCGGTGGTCGGGGTGGTGGTCATCGACTGGACGCTGACCGGCGCGTCACCGCCGACCAGCACGCTACCCACCCGGATCTGCCGGGACGTGCGGCGTTTGGCCAGCGACGGCGGTGGCACCGCGGGCATCCCAAGATTAACTGAGGTCATCTCGCTCACCGGGGAAGTCGGATCGGGTTGACGATATCAGCGGCCACGGTCAACAAAGTGAACAGGCCGAAGACAATGATCACCGCATACGTGAGCGGCATCAGTTTCATGTAGTCCACACGTCCGGGATCCGGCTTGCCGAGCCGGGCGTAGAACCAGCTACGGACCCGCTCGAACCACGCGATCGCGATGTGCCCGCCGTCCAGCGGCAACAGCGGGAACAAGTTGAACACGCCCACGAACAGGTTCAGCACCGCGAGCAGCAGGAAGAACATCGGCCAGATCTCCCGCTCGACGATCTCCCCACCGAGCCGGCTGGCACCGACCACGCTGATCGGGGTCTCCTCGTCGCGTTCCTCTCCCATCAGGGCGGTGAACAGCTTGGGCACCTTCTCCGGAAACTTCGCCAGCGCCTGGAAGGTGCCGATGAACATCTGCCCGATGTACTCACCGGCCACGCCGACACTCTCCACCGGCCCGTAGGTGACGGTGGTGGGGATCGCCGGATTCACGTACGGGAAGACACCGAGCGCGGAGACCCTGGACGGCTGCTTCGCGTCTTCGGAGAGCTTGCGCTGCACCGCCACCAGCTCAACGGTGATGTCGTGACGCTCGTTGTCGCGGACGTAGCTGAGCGGCACCGGACCGGGCGGAGTTTCCCGGATCACCTTCACCAGGTCCTCGAAGTCGCCAACCGACCTGCCGTTGATCGAGGTGATCAGGTCACCGTCGCGCAACCCGCCCCGCATCGCGGGTGACCGGGGGTCGCTCGGCCGACACTCACGCTCCTGCGGCGCCAGCACCACGCAGGACTGCACGCCGACCCGGGTCGACTTCGGCGCCTCGTCGGCCGCCTCCGCGTACGCCGGGTTGGCGACCCCGACGAAGCCGGCGGTGATCCACAGGATCAGGAAGCCCAGGAGGAAGTGGGTTACCGAACCGGCGGTCAGCACCACGGTGCGCTGCCAGAGCGGCCTGCGCCAGAACACCCGGTGCTTGTCCTCGGGGGCTACGTCGGCCTCGTCCTCCAGCGGCGTCATCCCGATGATCTTGACGAAGCCGCCGGCCGGGATGGCCTTGACCCCGTACTCCGTCTCGCCCCGCCTGAACGACCAGATCGTCGGCCCGAAACCGGCGAAGTACTGGGTCACCTTCATCCCGAACAGCTTCGCCGTACCCATGTGTCCGGCCTCGTGGAGCAGGATCGACACCAGGATGCCGAGCGCGAACAGCACGACCCCGAGCGCGTACGCCATCTGTCAGCCCTTTCCGACGATCTCGACCGCGCGGGCCCGTGCCCATGCCTCCGCCGCCTGCACCTGTCCGACCGTACCTGGCTCGCCGAAGTCCGGCGCTTCCCCCAGCACCTGGGCCACCGTGTCGACGATGCCGGTGAACCGTAACCGGCCGGCCACGAACGCGGACACGCACTCCTCATTGGCGGCGTTGTAGACCGCGGGCAGGCAACCCCCCGCCTCACCGGCCTCCCGGGCGAGCCGCACCGCGGGGAATGCCTCGTCGTCCAGCGGGGACAGCTCCCAGGTGTGCGCCCTCGACCAGTCCACGGCCGGTGCCGCGTCCGCCACCCGCTCCGGCCAGCCCAGGGCCAGTGCGATCGGCAACCGCATGTCCGGCGGGCTTGCCTGCGCCAGCGTGGAACCGTCCACGAACTCCACCATGGAGTGCAGCACCGACTGAGGGTGCACCATCACCTGGATCCGGTGGTACGGCGTGCCGAACAACTCGTGTGCCTCGATGACCTCCAGTGCCTTGTTCACCAGTGTGGCGGAGTTGATCGTCACCACCGGACCCATGTCCCAGGTGGGGTGAGCCAGCGCCTGCTCGGGTGTCACGTCGACCAACTGGTCACGGGTACATCCGCGGAACGGTCCCCCGCTGGCGGTAAGCACCAACCGGCGTACCTCCTGGGCCCGGCCGCCGCGCAGGCACTGCGCCAACGCACTGTGCTCGGAGTCCACCGGCACGATCTGATCCGGTTTCGCCACCGCGCGGACCAGCGGTCCGCCCGCGACCAGTGACTCCTTGTTGGCCAGGGCGAGGGTACGTCCCGCGTGCAGCGCGGCGAGCGTCGGCTGCAAGCCGATCGAACCGGTGATCCCGTTCAGCACCAGGTCGCACGGCCAGGTTGCCAGCTCGGCGGCCGCGTCCGGCCCGGTCAAAATCTTCGGTACGCGGTACCCACCGCCCGGATAGCCGTGCCGCTGCGCCGCGGCGTAGAAGGCCAGCTGGAGGTCCTGAGCGACACTTGCCCGCGCCACCGCCACCGCGTCCACGCCGAGTTCCAGGGCCTGCCGGGCGAGCAACTCGACGTTACGACCGCCACCGGCCAGCGCCACGATCCGGAACCGGCCCGGGTTGCGCCGTACCACGTCGATCGCCTGGGTACCGATCGAACCGGTGGATCCCAGCAGCACTATCTCGCGCACTCTGTCATTCTTTCGTAGCGCCTATCCGCTCTGCGGCAGATCCTGGACGTTCCAGCGCCTGGCGAAGGCACCCGGGGGTCAATGGCTTTCACGACGAGGCCGGTTCGTCCGCTCGGCTGGAGCGGATTTCGTGGCCCACGCTGGTCAGACACCTCCCGGATGCCAGGTCCCACTTCCAGCCGTGCATCTGGCAGGTGAGCACCCCGTCCTCCACCTTTCCGAACCGGCTCAGGTCCGCCTTCAGGTGGGCGCAACGCCGCTGCACCACCCAACCGTCCAACACGATGTCCTCGGCGTCGGGTTTCTGCTCGGCGTACCAGCCCTCGGCGTAGTTCAGCCGCTCCTCGGACAGGCACTTGAAGAACGTGTAGACGTACTCGTTGTACTGGCCGATCCGGGCGGCGGAGAACCGACACGACAGGAACAGGCTGTTCACCCAGTCCACCTCGCCGATCGCCAACAGGTGCTCGATCAGCCGGCGTTCGGTGCGGAACCGGTACCGCACCTTCTCCTCCGCATAGGGGCGCACCTGCCGCTCAGTGAAGTCGACAGTGATGGACTCCACTGACCCGTCGGGCTTGTCCAGGTCGAACCGCACCGGACCACCGACGCCGTTGGCGATCTGCTCCGCCTCGGCCAGCAGCGGCTCCAGCCGCGCCTTCAACTCCGCGAGAACGTCGACCTGAGGATGCGACCAGCTCCGCTTCGCCGCTTCGATCACCGGGCGCTGGCGCCGCGCGTACTCCCGCAGGTGCCTCTCCTTGTCGGCGAAAAACGCCCGGGTGTCCTCCACCGGGTGGCGTACCACGCAGTTGTCCTCGGTCACCTCAGCGGTGGTGCCGGGCAGCAGCAACACCCCGTTGTGCCGTCCCAGCTCGGCCATGTGATCGAGGAACACCTGCTGGTCCGGGAAGATGTTGCCCTCGTCATGCCGGCCGTCGTGCGCGATGTCGTTGAACCGCCACAGCTCATCGTCCAGGAAGCACGGTGGCCCCGCGATCGGGAACACCCAGCTCGCCTTCAGGTCATCGATGTAGCGGACGGTGCGGTCGAACTGCCGCTCCCGCTTCTGCTTCCCGAACGCGGTTTTCGCGGCGCTCGGCAGTTCGTAGACCATCGGATACCAGATAGCGCCGGAGAATTGCAGCAGGTGTGCGTGTACGTGCCCCAGCTTCGCGAATTCGGACAGGTCCGCGGGACGGGCGTCGTTCTGGTTCAGCAGCCGGACGCCGTTGTCCTCCACCCAGATCGACGAGTCCCCGATCGGTCCATCGGTGGGCGAGGTGAGCGCCTGGATCATCACCTTCACGCCGTTACCGAGTTCGGTGATCTCGCCGTTGGCCGCCTTGACGAAGTCCCGGAAGCCCAGCTCGCGCAGCTCGTCCTCCAGTTCGGAGGTCGGGTACTCCGGCAGCAGAACGGTGGCCTTCTTGGAGATCTTCTCCCGCAGGTTCTGCTCGTCAAAGTGGTCCCGGTGCAGGTGGGACACGTACAAGAAGTCGCACTGGCCGAGTGCGTCCCACTCCAGGTCCGAGTTGTCAGGGAACGGGAACCACGATGCGAAGTACGCCGGGTTGACCCACGGATCACAGAGGATGCTTCCGGCCCGGGTTTCGATCAGCATCCCAGCATGGCCGGTGCCGGTCAGTCGCACTACCTCACTCCTTCGGTCGTCCCGTCGGCCGTGGTCTGTCGGGTCGGTCTCTTCGTGCCGGCTCTCCGCGCCGGTGCATCGGTTGCCGCAGCGTCAGTATTGTGCCCCGCCAGCCACCGGATGGCGCTTCCGGTACCGGGGACATGCGGCGCACCGCGGGAAGGCCCCTTCGTGTCCCTGATCCCAGCGTGCCAGACTATCCACGGTCGTTGGGAGGCGGCCTGCGAGGTCACCGGGCCGGCGGCTTCGCTGCTCCCAGCCCACAGTGTCAGCAGCAGACAGCCGATCGACGGGCCACCGAGGAGGAAACGTGGCTGGTAACCCCTCAGACGAACCGATTACCTCACCTGACCAGCGCAAACCTGGTAACCACAAGGTGGTCTGGGGGCTCACGATCGCTGCCAGCCTGCTGTTCGTCACGATGACATTCGGTAACCACGGCGGCAACGTCGAGAACGTATGGCTTATCGGCCTCGCGGCCGGCGGCTTCCTGTACGTCATCGTGGACTGGATGCTCCGGCGCAACGGGCTACGCTGACCGGCACGTTTTGCCGCGTGCCCTACCGGGTCACGCCGCGCCGCGTGAACAGATCCCTGACCTCTCGTAACGCGGCATCCACCTCAGCCTCGAAGTAGCCTCCCTGCACCAGGCTGAACTGCCCCGGATCGAGTTCACCGTCCGCGACACGCACCGCCGACCGACCCACCATCGTGGCACCGATGGCGTCGAACAGCCGATCAACCTGGACGCGGTCGTATCCGCTCCCGAACCGTCGGACCTGGAAGGTACGCCGCAACTGCTCCAGACGTTGCGTGTCCTCCGGTTTGAACGGCGAGTCGGCGGCCCGGATCTCCGACGTCATGTCCAGCTTCCCGTGCCGGCCGGGCTCATAACCGCCGGGCATGTGGGGAATGTGTTGGGTCAACGAGTGGTCCGGCTCCTGCCTCATCGGCGGCCTGCCGTGTGGCGGAGACGGAGCCCTCCCCGGGGCCTGAGACGGCGGGCGAGGCGGCTTCGGGGGCGGCACGGCGGATGGCGGTGGGGGTGGTGGTGGCGGTGGCGGCGGCATCGGCCTGGGTGGCGGCATCGGGGCGGCTCCCTGACCAGGACGCGGCGGCGCGGCTGCCGGAGGCACCGGGCGGTCGGGCGGCCGCCGACCCATCGGCGGCTCATCGAGCCTCGCGTACCGTGGATCCTCCACTCCCGGACGCATCCCCCGCTCCGGCCGGGGATGATCGGGTTCCGGGAACTCGGGATCGAAGCGGGCACGGCGGCCGGGACCGTAATCAGGTGGTGCTTCGCCAGGGTCCGGACCAAGACTCCAATCCGGCCCGAGTCCGCGACTGCCGCCCTGCCCGAATCTCGAATCGTCTCGCCGTCGCGATGGCCCGGACCGGACGGGCGCTGATATCCCGCCCTGCTCCTCGAGGGCCGTGAGCTGGCGTTCCAGCCGGTCCAGGTAGACGTCGACCTGCCACTCGTCATAGCCGCCGAAGCGGACCCGGAATACGACGTCGTGGACCTGTTTGGCGGTCACCGGCTCGTCAACGGGTTCGCCGTTGAGGGTGGCCTCGGCTCGCGTCAGAAAATCGTCAACCTCGTCGGCTTTGTACCCGCGACGCAGAGCCCTACGCCGGAAGCGCTGACCCCCCTGAGTCGTCACTCACCCACCTCCGCTGCCGCAAGCTGTCCACATGCGCCGTCGATCTCCCTGCCACGCGTGTCCCGTACCGTGGTCGGAACTCCGGCCGCCCGCAACAGCCGGGCGAACTCCCGCTCCACCGGTTTCGGGCTCGCATCCCAGCGGCTGCCCGGAGTCGGGTTCAGCGGAATGAGGTTAACGTGTGCGAGCCGACCCGTCAGTAACCGGCCGAGAAGTTCGGCGCGCCAGGGCTGGTCGTTCACATCCCTGATCATGGCGTATTCGATCGACACCCGCCGACCTGTGCGTTCCGCGTACTCCCATGCGGCGTCCAAGACCTCTGCGACGTCCCACCGGTTGTTCACCGGAACCAACTCGTTCCGCAGCCCATCGTCCGGAGCGTGCAGCGAGAGCGCAAGGGTGACCTGAAGACCCTCCTCGGCCAGTCGCCTCATCGCCGGCACCAGACCCACGGTCGAGACCGTAATGTGACGCTGTGCCAAGCCGAGGCCGTTCGGCACCGGATCTGTGATCCGGCGGACCGCGGCCACCAGCCTCGCGTAGTTCGCCAGCGGCTCACCCATCCCCATGAAGACCACATGCGAGAGCCGGCCACCGCCGGAGACCTCCCCAGCGACGACCTCACGCGCGGCGACGACCACCTGCTCCACGATCTCCGCGGTGGACAGGTTGCGGGTCAGACCGACCTGGCCGGTGGCGCAGAATGGGCAGGCCATACCACAGCCAGCCTGGGACGACACGCACACCGTCACCCGATCCGGGTACCCCATCAGCACGCTTTCCACGAGAGCGCCGTCGTGCAGTCGCCACAATGTCTTGCGGGTGGCACCGCCGTCGCAGGTCTGGGCCCGCGCCGAGGTCAGCAGCCGTGGCAGCAGCTCCCGCACCAGCCGGTGCCTGCTGGCAGCCGGAAGGTCGGTGAGTTCCTCACCGTCGGCGATCCGCACCAGTCTGCCGAAATAGTGGTGTGAGAGTTGAGTGGCCCGAAACGGTTTCTCCCCCAACTCCGCGACCGCCGCGCGGCGTGCCGTGGGATCCAGGTCGGCGAGATGCCGCGGTGGCAGCGTCGGGCGCTGCCGGGAGCCACGCCCGTGACCCGGGCGTACAGGGACAAGCAGGGGCAACGTCTTCATGACGCCTGCAAGTCTCGCACGTTTCCGGGCGACCAACCCCGGCCGAGGCCGCCGGTGGGCGGTATGCGTGCATAGCTCAACTCACCGGACACGCCGATCCTCTCCTGTCTGTCCGGGATCGTCTGTCAGGGGTCACACGCCGGGCGGCGCGAACCACACCAGCAACACGTACCCGGTCGGGACCGCGAGCAGCAGGGAGTCCAGCCGGTCCATCAGCCCGCCGTGTCCGGGAAGCAGCCGTCCCATGTCCTTGATACCGAGATCCCGCTTCATCAGGGATTCCCCAAGGTCTCCCAATGTCGCGGCCAACGCGATCCCGATCCCGAACAACGCCCCCTGCCACCAAGGACGGCCCAGCATCAGAACCAACATGATCGTGCCACCAATCGCGCTGGCGGACACTGATCCGGCAAATCCTTCCCAGGACTTCTTCGGGCTCACCGTGGGAGCCATCGGGTGCCGTCCGAACAGCGCACCCATGGCGTACCCGCCCACATCGGAGAGTACGGCGGCAGCCAGCGTGATCGTCACCCGGAAGGCGCCGTCGTCCGGCCTCACCAACAGCACCGCGAATCCGGCCAGGAACGGCACGTACGTGATGATCAACGTCGCGAAGGTGACGTCCCGCTGGTATCCGACCGGCCCCTCCCCCAGTCGCCAGACCAGCACCGCGGCCACGGTGAGCACCAACCCAAGCACCATCGCTTCAAGCCCGGCGAACCAGGCGAGCCCCACGATCGCCGGCCCACCAACGAGCAACGGCACCAGCGGCGGACGGACTTCGGCCGGCTCCACCGCCCGCGCCATCTCCCAGATCGCCCCCGCGATGGCCAGCGCGGCGAGCAGCACGAACGCCGGACGCCAGACGTACAGTGAGGCGATTACCGCGGCGCCGAGCAGAACCCCGACGGTGATCGCAACCGGCAGGTTGCGTCCCGCTTTTCCGGTCGACCGGTCGGCGTCCGCCGCTGGCTCCCCCTGCCGACCCGGCGGTTGACCAGAGTTCCCGAGCATCTGTCCGGGGCCCGCTGTCGGCTGCCAGTTTTCGGCCGGCTCCCTCCAACCTTCGGACCACTCGCCAGCCGGCTGGCTCCAGCCTCCGGGTACCCCGGCCACGTTTCCCGGGTGGTACCCGGCATCCCGCGCTGGACCACCCCATGAGGGCTCCGGCGCACTCGCGGCCGACTCGGCGGCACCCCACACCGGACCCGGTGCCCCCCAGGCCGGGCGGGCAGCTTCCCAAGCGTCGGATGTGCTGTGGTCACCCGGGCCGTATCCGGCCGGGGCATCCTCACCCCCGGAACGGTCGTCGGGCGGATACCCCCACGACGTTTCGGGCGCGACAGCGTCGTGTCGCGCCCGATGCTCGTAGCCGTGCTGCCGCGGGTCTGGCCAGTGGCCGCTGGAGCTCGGCGAGTGGACGGCCGGCATCAGACCTCTAGCAACTCGGCTTCCTTGTGCTTGAGGATCTCGTCCACGTGTACGACGTACCGGTGGGTGATGTCCTCCAGTTCCTTCTCGGCGCGCCGCACCTCGTCCTCGCCGGCCTCGCCGTCCCGCTGGATCCGGTCAAGCTCCTCCTTGGCCTTGCGGCGGATGTTACGTACCGCGACTCTCGCCTCTTCGGCCTTGTGTCGGGCGACCTTGATCATCTGATGCCGACGTTCCTCGGTCATCTGTGGCAGCACGATCCGGATCAGGGTTCCCTCGTTGTTCGGGTTCACCCCCAGGTCGGAATCCCGGATCGCCCGCTCCATGGCACCGATCTGTGAGGCGTCGTACGGCTTGATGAGTGCCATCCGGGGCTCAGGGATCGAGATCGACGCCAGTTGCGGCAGCGGGGTCCGGGTGCCGTAGTAGTCAACCGTGATCCGGCTGAAGATGGCCGGCGTGGCACGGCCGGTCCGGATCGTTACGAACTCCTCCTTGGCATGGTCGATGGCCTTCTCCATCTTCTCCTCGGCTTCGAGGAGTGTCTCGTCGATCACGTCTGTCGTCGCCTCCTTCGGCTCCGGCCGTTCACCTGCTCGGGTCCACCCTTGCTCCGCGCCCGGTACCGCAACCTCTCCGACTGGCACGTCCCGGCGAGGATGCCGGCACCGGCTTCCGCCGGCTAGGAACTGTCCGCCGCAGTGATGAGCGTTCCGATCTTCTCACCTGTGATGGCCCGAATGATGGTGTCGTCTCCTTCTGCCCCGAAAACCAGCATCGGCAACCGATTCTCCATACACAGGCTGAACGCCGCGGCGTCCACGACCCGCAACCCCCGTTGCAGCGCCTCCTCGAAAGTGATGCGCTCCAGCCGCTGCGCGGCCGGATCAGTACGGGGATCAGCCGTGTACACCGCGTCCACACCGTTTTTCGCCATCAGGACGACGTCGGATTTGATCTCCAGAGCCCGCTGGGCCGCGACCGTGTCCGTCGAGAAGTAGGGCATCCCGGCACCGGCACCGAAGATCACCACCCGGCCCTTCTCCAGGTGCCGGATCGACCGGCGGGGGATGTAGGGCTCGGCCACCTGTCCCATCGTGATCGCGGTCTGGACCCGGGTGTCGACCCCCTGCTTCTCCAGGAAATCCTGCAGTGCGAGGCAGTTCATCACCGTGCCCAGCATCCCCATGTAGTCAGCCCGCGCCCGTTCCATGCCACGGCGCTGCAACTCCGCACCGCGGAAGAAGTTGCCACCACCGACCACCACGGCGACCTGCACCCCGTCCCGGGCAGCCACCGCGATCTGGCGGGCCATCTGCTGCACCACGTCCGGGTCGACGCCCACCCGGCCGCCACCGAACATCTCGCCGGAAAGCTTCAGCACCACCCGACGGTACGGAAGGTGCTCACGCCCGGCCGGGTCGAGCCCCGGACCGCCGGGCATCACAGACTCCGCCGGGTCACCGGCTGCGGAATGCGACGAGGAGACCGTCGATTCGGGAACTACCACTGCGACGGCCTCCTCATCTCCGGATGCGTTCCTGACGCCGGCCTTTGCCCGCCGGTGTGGAACCGGTCTACTCCTGGCCCACCTCGAAGCGGACGAACCGGTCGACGGTCACTCCCCGCTCGGTGAGCACCTGCTTGACGGTCTTCTTCGGCTCTGTCACCGACGCCTGCTCCACCAGCACGAAGTCCTTGAAGAAGGCATTCACCCGGCCATCCACGATCTTGCTGATCGCCTGCTCTGGCTTGCCCTCCTCGCGAGCGGTCTGCTCGGCGATCCGACGCTCGCTCTCGATCACCTCGGCGGGTACCTCGTCGCGGGTCACGTAGCGCGGGCGCATCGCGGCGATCTGCATCCCCGCCTGGCGGGCCACTTCGGAGTTGTCCCCGGTGTACTGCACCACCACCCCGACCTGCGGTGGCAGGTCCGGGCTCTTGCGGTGCATGTACACCGCCACCGGCTCGTCGAGTACGGCGATCCGGTTCACGACGAGCTTCTCGCCGATCTTGGCGGCTTCCTCGTCCACCAAATGCTGCACCGTCCGGCCGTCCAGGTCACTGGACAGGAAAGCGGCGACGTCCGTGGGCCTGGTGGCGGCCACCCGCTCCACCAGGCTCTGGGCCAGCTCGATGAACGCGCCGTTCTTCGCCACGAAGTCGGTTTCGCAGTTCAGCTCCAGCAACGCCGCACCGGACTGGGCTACCAGGCCGTTGGCCGCGGTCCGACCGGCCCGCTTGTTGACGTCCTTGGCGCCCTTGATCCGCAAGATCTCGACCGCCTTGTCGAAGTCTCCCTCGGCCTCGGTGAGGGCCTTCTTGCAGTCCATCATCCCGGCGCCGGTGAGATCGCGGAGTCTCTTCACGTCCGCGGCGGTGAAGTCAGCCATAGTTCTCTCTCGGTTCGAAGCTTCAGATGTCGTGTCAGGTGGTACCAGCCCCATCCCCACAGGACCGTGGGCTGGGCGATCAGCACAGGCGATCAGGCCTCCGCCGGTGCCGCTCCGGCAACCGGCTCGACCGGGGCGGACGGCTTTTCCGAGGACTCGCCTTCGAGCAGCTCACGCTCCCACTCGGCGAGCGGCTCGTCCGCTCCGACCACACCCGGCTGCGGCTTCTCCTCGCCGCTCACGGCGGCCCCGGCCCGCGCGATCAACCCGTCAGCCACCGCGGCGGCGATCACCCGGGTCAGCAGTGCCGCCGAACGGATCGCGTCGTCATTGCCGGGGATCGGGAAGTCGACCTCGTCGGGGTCGCAGTTGGTGTCCAGAATCGCCACCACGGGGATCCCCAGCTTGCGGGCCTCGTCCACGGCGATGTGCTCTTTCTTGGTGTCCACGATCCACACCGCGGCCGGGACCTTCTGCATGTCCCGCAGCCCACCCAGGGTGCGTTCCAGTTTCACCCGCTCACGCTGCAGGGACAGCCGCTCCTTCTTGGTCAGGCCCTGGTCGCCACCGGTCTGTTCGAGCGCCTCGAGTTCCTTGAGCCGCTGCAACCTCTTGTACACCGTCTGGAAGTTCGTGAGCATGCCACCGAGCCAGCGGTGGTTCACGTACGGCATGCCGACCCGGGCCGCCTGCTCGGCGATCGCCTCCTGGGCCTGCTTCTTGGTTCCCACGAACAGGATGGCTCCACCCTCGGCCACGGTGTTGCGGACGAAGTCGTACGCCTTGGCGATGTAGTCGAGCGTCTGGCGCAGGTCGATGATGTAGATGCCGTTGCGCTCGGTGAAGATGAACCGCTTCATCTTCGGGTTCCAGCGCCGGGTCTGGTGGCCGAAATGTACGCCGCTCTCCAAGAGCTGACGCATTGTGACGACTGCCATCGTGGTGTCCTCCTCGCGGGCCACTCGCCCGCATCCCTGGTTGTCGCGGTGGCCGCGCCACCGCCCTGGCACCTGTCCGGCGGTCGGTGCCCGGGGATGCCGGGACCAGGGGCCGCCGCGCCACACACGCGTGGGTACGTGACTGAAGGTGCGCGAGGTCGACCACGCGGGGTGGTCGCCAGTAATACAGTCTACGGGGCACCGTTTCAGCCCGGTAATCGGCTCGTCGAGCCCGCGCCCCGCGGTCAACCGGCGGCAGCCCCCGCCGCGAGCAGGAGAACGGCCCCGGCCATCAGGTACACCAGTGGCGGACGGAGCAGAGCGCGTGTGTCGTCCGCCGGTACGGCGCCGCCCATCACCGGGAGCACACCAGCCGCGAACATCGGCAACCCGATCAACATCAAGGTGCCGCCGATCACGCCCGGCGCGGAGATCACGTCCGTCTGGAACAACGCCTGGTAAAGCAGCAGTACCGACGGGACCGCGGCCAGCAGTGTCACCAGTACCACCGCCACCCGGATCGCCGGGTTCGGGCTCGCTCCGCCGCCCGCCTCCCCGGCACGCCGCACCGCACCGGTAGTCCCGGCCGGTTGCGCGGCCCGGTAGCCACGGGCGGGCATCGGCTCGGTGTACCGGGGGTCCTCGTGGGAGAGCATCGGAGACAGCGACGGCGGAATCCCGGCCGGGCCCGCGGACTGGCCGACCACCGGTTGCGCCATGGTCGGCGGGTCAACGCCGGGTGACGCCTGGGCTGCGGGTGGCACCGACGCCGGAGGCTGCACCGGCCCCTGAGCTGCCGCCCCGGTGTAGCGGGGCACCCGCTCGGCGTGCTGTCGCGGGGTTGCCGGGACATCCTCGCCTGCCAGGTGGCGTGCTGACGCCTCCCGGGTCGTCTCACCATGGGTGGCCCGCCCCTCCGGAGCGGGCAGCGGTCCGGCCAGTGGGTCGTCCACGACCCAGGAACCATCCGGCCGGCGTTCCGGCGCGGCGTCGCGCTGGAACCAGGAGTCCGACTGGTCAGAGTGGTGAGCAGGGGGATTCACAACCGGGCACGCTATGCCAATCCGACGGCTTTGCGCTACCACCGCACCAGCGGCCCGTCACGGGACCGCAGCCGGTGAAAGCAGACCGTCGCGGCGGGGTCGGGCCGCCACACGGCGCCCGCCGCCACGACACCGCTGCGTGGGAAGTCCAGGTTCCGTAGGCTGCCACGCATGGCTGCGACCCCAGGTGCCGATCCGCTGGTGACACGGATGCGGGAGTTCGGCACAACGATCTTCGCGGAAATGTCGGCACTGGCGGTACGGACCGGCGCGGTCAACCTCGGACAAGGCTTCCCGGACACCGACGGTCCGAAGGAGATGCTGGACGCCGCCTCGGAGGCAATCCACGCCGGGCGCAACCAGTACCCCCCGGGGCCCGGCATCCCGGAGCTGCGCCGCGCCATCGCCGAACACCAGCGCAGGTGGTGGGGACTGGAGTACGACCCGGACGGCGAGATCCTGGCGACGGCGGGCGCCACCGAGGCGATCGCCGCCAGCATCCTGGCGCTGTGCGAGCCGGGCGACGAGGTGGTCTGCTTCGAGCCGTACTACGACTCGTACGCGGCGTCGATCGCGCTGGCCGGCGCGGTCCGCAGGCCGGTGACGCTGCGCCCCTCCGCCGACCGCTACGGCTTCGACCCCGACGAACTGCGGGCCGCCTTCGGTCCGCGTACCCGGATGCTCCTGCTCAACTCGCCGCACAACCCGACCGGGAAGGTGTTCTCCCAGGAGGAACTGTCCCTGCTCGGCTCGCTGTGCGCCGAACACGACGTGGTGGCGGTGACCGACGAGGTGTACGAGCACCTGGTGTTCTCCGACGCCGGCTCGCCGCACCTGCCGCTGGCCTCCCTGCCCGGGATGCGGGAACGGACCCTGCGCATTTCCTCGGCGGGGAAGACGTTCTCCTGCACCGGATGGAAGATCGGCTGGGCGAGTGGGCCGGCTCGACTGGTCTCCGCTGTGCTGCGGGTGAAGCAGTTCCTCACCTTCGTCAACGGGGCGCCGTTTCAGCCCGCCGTGGCGCTGGCGCTGGGCCTACCCGACTCCTACTTCACGGCTTTCCGGGATGACCTGGAGGCGAGGCGGGACCTGCTCTGCGAGGGTCTGACAGATGCTGGTTTCCGGGTGTTCAGGCCAGAAGGGACGTACTTCGTCACCGCCGAGATCTCCCCGCTCGGTGGTACCGACGGGGTGGAGTTCTGCCGGTCGCTTCCGGAGCGTTGCGGCGTGGTGGCGGTACCCACACAGGTGTTCTACGACCACCCCGACGAGGGCCGGCGAATCGTACGGTTCGCCTTCTGCAAACGTCCCGAGGTGCTGGACGAGGCGGTCACCCGGCTACGGCGGCTGGGTTAGTCCTCCGGCTCGTATCACGGCTGGCCGCTGCTCGCCAGCTCGTCCACAGGCACCCCCACCATCCACAGTTGAGCCTGTCGGGTGTTGTTCCGGAACCCCGGCACAGCCGATGCTCGCCGGCATGTCGATCCGCGTCGCTCCGATGGCAATCCCAGCAACCGCCGTCTCCAGGTCCCGCCTCGGGCTGCCGCGCGATCTCACGCCCCGACCCGTCATCCACGGGCCAGCCTCGCCACGTACACCCGGTCACATCGGACGACACCGCGCCACAGCGCCGGTCCGGCACCGGTTGCTCGGCTGGCTGACCCGGCTCAGGCCGGCCCGTGGGGTACTCACGGGCACCGCGCTGGTCGCCACCGCCGTCCTCCTCGGCTCACCGGCCGTGGCGGGCGTCGTCGACCGGACACCGGCCACGGTCCCCGCCAAGGCAGCCGTCACAACCTCTTCCGCCGCCTCTTCCGCCGCCTCTCCCGCCGCCCCAAACGACGACGGCTACGGCTGGCCGCTGGCCGGCACGCCGCTGGTGACCCGACCATTCGACCCGCCACCGGAGCGTTGGCGGTCTGGTCACCGGGGGGTCGATCTGGCTGGTCGACCTGGCCTGACGGTACGGGCGGCCGGAGCCGGCGTGGTGCACTTCGCGGGTTGGCTGGCGGGACGCGGCGTGGTGAGCATCCAGCACACCGACGGACTGCGAACCACGTACGAGCCGGTCGAACCCCTGGTGGCGGTCGGTGACCGGGTACGGGCGGGAGATGTGATAGGCCGGCTCACCGCTGGTCACCCCGGCTGCACCGGCCTCGCGTGCCTGCACTGGGGGCTACGCCAGGGCATCGACTACCTGGATCCGCTGTCGTTGCTCGGCCTGGGACGGGTACGGCTGCTGCCCATGAGCCCCCACGCGGCCCATCCCGGGTGACACGGGCGCGGACCGCACGGCCGTGGCGACGCGGTCAGGGTTCCGCGCGGGGATGTGCCTGCCGGTAGACCTCGCGCAGCCGCTCCAATGAGACCTGGGTGTAGATCTGAGTGCTGGCCAGGCTGGCGTGGCCGAGAAACTCCTGGACCGAGCGCAGATCCGCACCGCCCTCCATCAGATGGGTGGCGGCGGTATGGCGTAGTCCGTGTGGCGGTACCTCCGGCGTCCCGGCCCGTGTCGAACGCGTGTGCAGGATCCTCCGGACGGTACGGGGATTCAACCGACCACCTCGCTGGCCCAGCAGAAGGGCGCGACTGCTTCCCGGAGTCGCCAGCACCGGCCGTGCCCGGACGAGGTAGCTGTCGAGTGCCCGCTGCGCCGGCACGCCGTAGGGCACCGACCGCTCCCGTGCGCCCTTGCCAAGCACCCGAACCAGCCGCCGCGACTCGTCGACGTCCTCGATGTCCAGGCCACACAGTTCACTCACCCGGATCCCGGTCGCGTAGAGCAACTCCAGCACCACCTGGTCCCGCAGCCCGATCGGGGTGTCCTCGTTCGCGGCGGCTATCAACACCCGCGCCTGGTCTCGGCTCAGCACAGTCGGCAACGTCCGTCTGGCCTTGGGAGCGGCCAGCAGCTGCCCCGGGTCCGTCGGCATCAGGCCACACCGGTAGGCCCAGCCACAGAATGACCGTGCCGCGGCGGCGCGCCGGGCCAGTGTGCTGCGGGCCGCGCCGGAGGTGCGCAGCCGCGCGAGCCAGCTACGGATGGTGATCACGTCGACGCTGGTGAGGTTGGTGTGCCCCATCCGGCTGGCGTGGTCGCACAGGGAGACCACATCAGCGAGGTAGCCACGCACCGTGTGCGGCGACCTGCCCTGTTCGCTGGCCAGGTGCCCTTCGAACCCGGCCAGCGCTTCGGCCAGCGCCCCTGGAAGTCGCGTGCGCACATCGTCCGTGGAACGCCGGGTCACCATCACAGGTACCTTCCGGCGTGGCTGTCCCACCGTCAAGGCGACCCGCCGCCGAGCCACTCCGGCTGGACGGCCCGCCGCCGATTGGCTTTGCCGGGCCACCGTTGCTCCCGGCCGGTGAGGGCCGCCGTGTCGGCAGTGGACAGCGTGCTGTCAGCGGATCGTCGGTGTGGCGTGGCGGATCGCGGACGTTGGCGCCCGGTGGTCGGGCGCCAGTCGATAACCGTCCGATGTCTCCTCCACCATGCCGGCGACCACCAGTTGCGGCAGCACCCGATGAACCTGCCTCACCGGGAGCCCCGCGACATCAGCCACCCGGTCCGCGCGGACGGGCCGACCGGCCGGGACCGCGTCGAGGACTCTCGCGGCATCGGGACTCAGGGCGTCCCGCGGCTGCATCCCGCCCTGGGGCAGCGGTGCCAGGTCAACACCGATCCGCCCCACCTCCTCAAGCACCTCCTGGGCCGTGGTCACCAGGTGCGCACGTCCCTCGCGCAACTCCAGGTGGGTACCCACGCTCATGGCCGACGTCACGGGACCGGGCACCGCCATGGTGGCCCGCGCCAGCCGGTGAGCCCGGGCGAGCGTGGCACGCGACCCGCTACGCGCCGCGGCCTCCACCACCACGGTGCCCGTGGTGGCGGCTGCGATCAGCCGGTTTCGAACCAGGAAGCGGTGCCGCTGTGGGTTCACCCCGGGCGGCCACTCACTGACCAGCAGGCCGCCGTCCTCGACGATCCGCTCGAACAGACTGACATGCCCGACCGGATAGGCGGTGTCGACGCCGCACGCGAACACGGCCACCGTCACCCCGCCAGCCGCCAGGGCACCCCGGTGCGCGGCCGCGTCGATCCCGTACGCGCCTCCGCTGACCACCGTCCAGCCACGGTCAGCCAGCCCGAAGCCCAGCTCGGTCGCCACATGCCGTCCGTACTCGGTCGCCGCCCTGGCACCCACCAGCGCCACTGACCGCCGCAATGCCTCATCCAGTCGTGGCCCGCCACGTACCCACAGGCACACCGGAGGCGCGATGTCGGCGTCTTCGCGTCGGCCCGCGAGAACCAGGTCGGTCACCTGCTGTGGCCACTCCTCGTCCTCGGGGATCACCACCCTCGCACCCAACCGTTCCCCGTGGGCCAGGACGCGTTCCAACTCCCGGTTGGTACCTGGTCCGTCCCGGCGCTCCATCGCCTCGCCCAGCCGACCACCGACGGACCCGGACCGCAGCCGTCGCAGCGTGTCGACCGGCCCGTACTCGTCGATGAGGCCGGCCAGATCCCGCCGGCCCGGCTCAACCAGGTGCGCGAGCGCCATCCGAGCCAGTCGCTCCTGATGGTGTGTCAGCATCACAGCCCCCGCACCCTCAGATGGATCGCCTCACCGACATCACCCGCGTCAGGTCGGTCCCGGCCCGCCAGGTCCGCGACCGTCCAGGCGATTCGGAGTACCCGGTGGTAGCCGCGGGCGGACAGCATTCCACGGTCCACGTACCGCTCGGCGGGGAGGGTGACCGATCTGGGCAGCCGCCAGCCAACCCGGCGCAGTTCGGCGGCCGGCACCTCGGCGTTCGTGCGCCAGCCCCGCCCCGCGACCGCCCAACGCGCCGCCGCCGCCGCTCTGGCTTTCAGCACCCGCTCGGCGATCGTCGCAGACGGCTCTTGACCGACGTCGTCGTCACGGAGTTGCGCCGCGCCGACCGGGAGCAGTTCCACCTGGATGTCGATGCGGTCCAGCAACGGACCCGAGATTCGTCCGAGGTAACGACGCCTGGCAACCGGCGAGCAGCTGCACTCCCGGTCCCCGGCAGGCGTGGAGCACGGGCACGGGTTGGCGGCCAGGACGAGCTGAAACCGCGCGGGGTAGCGGGCGCCACCCTGCGCCCGAGCGATCGTGATCTCGCCCTTCTCCAGCGGCTCGCGAAGCGCGTCGAGCACCGATGGACCGAACTCGGGAGCCTCGTCGAGGAACAGCACACCGCGATGTGCCAGGCTCGCCATGCCGGGCCGGGCAACGCCGCTGCCGCCACCGACCAGCGCGGCGACCGACGCCGTGTGATGGGGCGCCTGGTAAGGAGGCCTGCGGATCAGTGACGCGTCGGCTGACAGCAGGCCCGCCACGGAATGCACCGCGGTCACCTCCAGCGCCGCGCCGTCGTCGAGAGCCGGCAGGATGGAAGGCAGCCGTTCGGCAAGCATGGTCTTACCGCCACCGGGCGGCCCGAAGTACGCGATGTTGTGACCCCCTGCCGCGGCCACCTCCAGGGCCCGACGGCCCGACGCCTGACCCACCACGTCACGCAGATCCAGTGTGGACTCACCAGCCGGTTCGAGCACCGGCTCAGAGGTCTCCGGGAGCCGCGCTTCGCCTCGCAGGAACCCGAGCAACTGGCGCAGCGATCTGACGCCGGCTGCCCTCACCCCCGGCACCAGCAGAGCTTCCCGCAGGTTCGCGGCCGGCACCACAACCCCGCTCACCCCGGCCCGTAGTGCCGCCAGCACCGCGGGGAGCACACCGTTGACACGGCGTACCGAACCGTCGAGACCCAACTCACCGAGCAGCACCACGCCCGCCAGCCGATCCGCGGGCGCCACCCGGTCAGCACACAGCACAGCCGCCGCCACCGCGAGGTCGAATCCGGAGCCTCGCTTCGGCAGGGAGGCCGGAAGCAGGTTCACCGTGATCCGACGATTGGGCCACGCCTCGCCACTGTTGAGTACGGCGGCCCTTGCCCGGTCCCGGGCCTGGCACACCGCGGTGTCGGGGAGTCCGGACAGGAGGAAGCCCGGAATGCCTGGAGCGAGGTCCGCCTCCACCTCGACCAGGTGGCCTTCGAGCCCGACCAGGCCGACGGACAGTACCCGTGCGTACCCCATCAGAACGCCGCCCTCAGGTGCTCCACGCATGCCGCGCCGGAAGGGCGCGGTACCACGCCGACCACGTCGAACCGAATGTCGGGGGCGTGGACGTCATGGGCGGCCAGCCACGCGGCGGCCAGCCGGCGCAACCGCCGCGCCTTGGACGCCACCACGGCGTCGGCCGGGGTGCCGTAGTCCGTGGTCCGTCTGGTCTTGACCTCGCAGAACACCAGGGCGTCCAGGTCCCGCGCGACGATGTCGATCTCCCCGTCCCGACACCGCCAGTTCCGGTCCAGGATTTCCATGCCGTCGTCGGTCAGGTGCCTGGCCGCGACCCGCTCCCCGTACGCCGCCACGGCGTCCCGTGCCCCTTGTGCCACCATCGCCCCCTTGGGAGTCCTGTCCGCGTGGCTGTGTGGTGTGCGCGGACGACTCGAAACGATTCCGACAACGGTGGCTGTGATGCCATCCGAAGACGGCGAGCTGTGGACAGGCAGGGTGCCTGTGGACGAGCCGGATCGCGGGGGCACGATGTGCTAGCGGTCGCCGATCAATGCCGTGACCAGCACTTTCGCCATGGCCAGCACTTTCCCGGAGGGATCAGGGCCGGGAGTCAGCGGGAGCGGCGCAGCGGCGGCTGTTCCCCCGGGGCACTGGGCTGCTCCGGTTTCCGGGCGGAACGACCGCGGTTGGGCAGCACCCGGTCGCTCTCGTCGATGTCGGCCCCACCGGGACCGACGTCGGGCCGATGGATTCCCTGCACCGCGGGAGCGTCGGTGGACGTCCCCTCAGGGGGCAGCACGTCAGTCGCGGTTCCCTCAGGAAGGTCGCCGCCATGGCGTTCACCGTGCGGCGCCTCCCGGGCACTGCGGTCGCGGCGCACCCGCGCATGCCCGGCTGTGGCATCCGGCCCGGTGGACCCGCCGCCTTCAGCGCTGGTCATGGGAAGGCCGTACCCACGATGGCCGGGAAACACACGATCGATGCGGACCGGAACCCGCCTGGGCCGCGTACCTCGGTCTTTCGCCAGGGCCGACCGCGACGCCGCGGCGGGGTTCGACCGCGATCCGGACTCCAGCCGATGTCAGCTGTTGGTGAAACCACCCTCGCCTGGTAGCGCGATATCTGGCTTCTCGAGCTCCTCGATGTTCACGTCCTTGAACGTGAGCACGCGGACGTTCTTCACGAACCGCGCGGGCCGGTACATGTCCCACACCCACGCATCGCTCATCTCCACCTCGAAGAACACTTCCCCGTCGGTGTTCCGTACGTGCATGTCGACGGAGTTGGCGAGGTAGAAGCGCCGTTCGGTTTCCACGACATACGAGAACTGACGGACGATGTCCCGGTACTCGCGATAGAGCTGCAGCTCCATCTCGGTCTCGTACTTCTCGAGATCCTCAGTGCTCATCTGCTCGCCTCGCTGAGCTCGTGTGCCACGCCCGCCCGATCACCCCATGGCAACGCTTCTGGCTGCCGCGAGAACCCGGATCCGGTCTCGCCAGAAGGCAACGCTTCGTGGTGCCACGGGGCCCCCGTCATCTCGCCATTCTCGCCTACCCACCGTCCTGACACGGCGGCAGGACCGTCAAGGGCCCCTGCTGGATCATTGGCAACCGCACCGGGACAGTCCGTGTCGGTGCCGGACGGCTGGAGGGCCGCGGCGACGTTGGCGTACGAGTGACGGTGTTCCGGACAGGGACCGTACCGGCCCAGGACCCGGGCGTGTTCCGGAGTGACGTAGCCCTTGTGCTCCGCGAAGCCGTACCGCGGCCAGCGGTCGTGCAGATCGCACATGATCCGGTCCCGGGTCACCTTGGCCACCACGCTGGCCGCCGCGACGCACGCCGCCACCTGGTCCCCCTTCCACACCGCGAGTCCAGGAGAGCCCAGGCCATCCACCGGAAACCCGTCGGTGAGCACGTAGTCCGGCCACGTCGTCAACCCGGCCAGTGCCCGGCGCAACGCGAGGATGTTGCACACCTGCAGGCCCCGCCGGTCCACCTCGGCCGGCGGAAGCACCACGACGGCGTGGCCCACGGCCCGGGCGATCACCTCCTGGTACACCCGTTCCCGCGCCGCCGGGGTGAGCAGTTTGGAGTCGGCCAGTCCGGGAACTTCACCCCGCCGCCCGTCCGGGAGCACCACCGCCGCCGCGACCAACGGACCCGCGCACGCCCCACGGCCAGCCTCGTCCGCGCCCGCGACCCGCCGGAACCCGCGCCGGTGCAGCGCCCGTTCCAGAGCGTAGATCCCGGACTCCCGCCGGACCACAGTGCGGGTTGGGGACAGCATCAGCGCCCCCCTCGTCCCGACCCGACCGCCACCGGGCTGGCAGAACACCCGGTGCCTTCGGAGGCCAGACAGCGCGGCCCGGTACGTACCGATTGAGAGGTTCGACTCGCCAGCGGCACCCTGGTTCTGCCTCCTTCAGCCCACGGACCCGCGACTAACCAGCCAGTAGGCGCCGCAGCAGCGCCGGAAGCTGGACCGGATAGTACGTCTCGCCGGTCGACTCCAACTCGTTGATGCTCCACCACCGGACCTGGTCGACGGTACGCCGCTCCAGTTCCCCCCAGCCCGTCGTGCGGACCTCCCAGTGCGGCACCCGTACCAGGAAGAACTCCTGTTCCTGCCGGTACCAACGGCCGTCGAAGGGAAACTCGGCGACCTCCTGCCAGACCGGTTCCCCGAGGACGTCCGGGGACACCGCCAAGCCGGTCTCCTCCCACAACTCCCGGGCTGCGGCCTGCGCCCGGGTCTCCCCCTCGTCAACCCCGCCGCCAACGGTGAACCAGTACCTTTCGACCGGGTTCGCGGGATCACTGCCCCGCAGCAGCAGCACCCGCTCCGCACCGTCGACCAGCAGCACCCGAGCACCGGGCCTGGTGACGAAACCCCTGGGATCCGACCGCGGAGCCGCCATGGCGGCACTCACGAGGAGGTCGGCACGGATGCGAACGTCTCCGGGACCGACAGCCAGTCGAGCCGGTCCACCGGCCAGAAGATCGCGAACGCCCTGCCAACCACGGCATCGGTCGGGATGGTGGCAGCCGTGGGGTCCCTGGTGCGCAGATAGTGCTCCCGGGAGTCCCCGGACTCGGCACGATGATCGCCCATGACCCACAGCCTGTCGTCCGGCACGGTGATGTCGAACGGCTCGTTACTCGCCTCGTCGGCCACCCCGTCCTGATTGCGGTAGATGTACGGCTCGTCCAACGCCACCTGGTTGACCATCAACCGCTGCCGCCCGTCACAACACACCACACGGTCCCCGGCAATCGCGATGACCCGCTTGATGAAATCACTCTCCGTGGGGTAGCTGTTCCAGGACTGAGGTGCGCGGAACACCACGACCTCGCCCCGTGAAGGCTCCCAGAAGTCGTACACCAGCTTGTTGACCAGTACCCGGTCGTTGATCTCCAAAGTGTGCTGCATCGACTGCGACGGTATGTAGAAGGTCTGAACGACAAAGGCGCGGACCAGGATGGCCACGCCAATGGCAACGACGATCAGGATGGGAAGTTCGCGCCAGAACGGTGTGCGGCGCCGCTGCTGCACGTCGGTCACCAAGCGAGCCTACGCTGCTGGCGGATCCTGACCGCCTGACAACACGCAGCACTTCGGGCATCGCCGGGCACCAGCGATGTCACCCCTGCCCCGTCAGGCCGGTACCGCGACCCGGTCGCCCCGGCCGCGTACGGCTTCGGTACGTCACCGAACGTGTCCGGCACTTCCAGGACGTCCCACCGGCCCGCCGGCCACACCACCAGAAAGGCCCTCCCGATCACGTTCTCGATCGGCACCGGTCCCTGGCAGCGGGAGTCCTGGGACACGATCCGGTGGTCGCCGAGCACGAAGATGTGCCCCGGCGGCACGGTCACCGGCTTGAACTCGCGTGACCGACACTCGGTGGCGCTGGGTGGCACATCGTCGAGAGCATCTTCGAAGATGTACGACTCCCGCAGCGGGTGTCCGTTCACGGTGACCCGGCCCCCGGCATCGCAACACGCGACGGTGTCTCCCGACACGGCGATCACCCGCTTGATGAAGTCCTTCTCGCCGGGCTGACCGAATCCCACGAGGTCTCCCAGGGTGCGGCCGATCCGTCCCCCGAAACCGGTCGGCGGCTCCTGGTGCTCGGGCGCCCACCGGTCGGTGCCACGGAACACCACGATCTCACCGCGAACCGGGTCCCGGACGTCGTACACCACCTTGTTGACCAGCACCTTGTCCCCGACGTCCAGGGTGTGCTCCATGGACCCGGACGGGATGTAGAACGCCTGGAGCAGGAACGTACGAATCAGCACCGCGATCAGAAACGCCGCCAGCAGGAGCAATGGCACCTCCTGCCACAGCGGCAACTGCGGGCGACGACGACTCGACCGGTGCCGGGACCGGCCGGGCCGGGGCGCTGGACCGGCGGGCTGGGTCCGGGAGCCGGTGGTTTGCCGCGTGGACTCGTCCGAGCCTGGGACAGCACCACCCGGGGACACCGGACGGGCCGACGCTGATGTCCCGTTCGGACCGTGCCTGACTCCGGGATAGATCGTCCCGGAGGCGCGCTTCCCGACGTGGTCGGCGGCTGGAGGGGCCGGCAGCACCAGCCCGGGATCGGGTACCCGGGCCCGGCCCCGGGCTGCCGGTTGAGCGGCTTCGGCCGCAGGGCGCACCATGGGTATGCCGGGACGGTGAACCGATTGTCGCGGACCGCGGTCGCGGTCGGAGGGCACACCGTCCATGACCGAAGCCTAAGGCCGTCCCGCCAGGATCTGGTACGACCGCCGTGCGTGGCTGTGACCCGCTGCGCACCGAGAGTCCGGGTCAGCTGGCCGGCTTCTCCCGCTTCTCCTTGATCTTCGCTGCCTTGCCCCGCAGCTTGCGCAGATAGTAGAGCTTGGCCCGGCGTACGTCACCCCGGATGGCGACCTCGATCCGGTCGATCACGGGGCTGTTCACCGGGAACGTCCGCTCCACGCCCACACCGAAGCTCATCTTGCGGATCGTGAAGGTCTCCCGCAGGCCGTCGCCCTGTCGACGGATCACCACGCCCTGGAAGACCTGGATCCGGGAACGGTTGCCCTCCACCACCCGCACATGCACCTTGAGCGTGTCACCCGCCCGGAAGTCGGGGATGTCTGCCCGCTGTGACTGGGCGTCGAGTGCGTCCAGCGTGTTCATCGCGATGCTTCCTCGTGCTCAAGGGCGCGCAGTAGCGCCGGCTGAATACCTGCTCATTGGCCCGGCACGACTGACCACCCGGGCCCGGTGCGGCCCCCGCACCACACGGTGCGAACGGCGTCCGCAGCAACCTCACCACTCTGCCACACCAGACGTCGGTGGCTGAAACCCGCCCCCCTCCAAGGTCGTCCGGTCCGCCGGGCTGAGGTGTTCGGCCACCAGTTCCGCCAGTAGGTCCGGGCGGCGGGACGCGGTACGCAGCAGGCTCTGGTCGCGACGCCAACGAGCGATCCGCGCGTGGTCGCCGGACCGTAGGACCTCCGGGACGTCCCGTCCCCGCCAAGACCCCGGCTTGGTGTAAAGCGGCGCCTCCAACATGCCCTCGGCGTGCGACTCCTCCAGCAGCGAATCGGCGTTACCCACCACACCGGGCAGCAGCCGTACCACCGCTTCGAGCATCACCAGGACGGCGACCTCACCACCGAACAGGACGTAGTCGCCGATCGAGATCTCCTCGACCGGCATCCTGGTGGCCGCCTCCTCCAGCACCCGCTGGTCGATCCCCTCGTACCTGCCGCACGCGAAGACCAGCCAGGGCTCGCCCGCGAGCCGCCGCGCGGCCTGCTGCGAGAACGGCGTCCCGGCCGGGGTCGGCACCACCAGCAGCGGTGGCCGCACACCGGGCGGCAGCAACTCGTCCAGTGCCTCCCCCCACGGCTCGGGACGCATCACCATGCCCGGCCCGCCGCCGTACGGGGTGTCGTCCACCGTGCGGTGCACGTCGTGGGTCCAACGGCGCAGGTCGTGGACCCGCGTGGTGAGCCGGCCGGTCTGCCGGGCCCGCCCCACCAGCGACAGGTCCAGCGGAGCGAAGTAGTCCGGAAAGATCGTGACGATGTCGACGGACATCGCCCCGCTCGGCAGCGGGTCAACAGGCGGCTTCGTGGGCATGGTCGACTGGTACTCACAACTCCAGCAGGCCGCCCGGCGGGGTCAGCATGACCCGACCGGCCCGCAGATCCACTCGCGGCACGATCGCCCGAACGAACGGCACCAGAGTCTCCCGGCCGTCCGGACGACGCAGCACCAGCAGGTCGCTGGCCGGGGCGTGCTCCACCCGTACCACGTCACCGAGCCGCTCCCCTGTCTCGTCCACCGCCACCAGGCCCACCAGTTCCTGGTCGTGGTACTCGTCGGGTTCCCGGGCGGTACCCAGGTCCGGGGTGTCCACCCGCAACGCCACACCACGGAGCGCCTCGGCGGAATCCCGGTCCAGAACGTCCTCGAACCCGACGATCAACCTCGGCCGACCACCAGTGGTATGTGACCGTACCGACTCGATGGCCAACGGTCCGGCGTCAGCCGGGTCGGTGATCATCACCGACCCGGGCACGAAGCGTTCGCCGGGCTCGTCGGTCCGGACGTCGACCAGGACCTCACCGCGCACCCCATGGGGGCGGACCACCACGCCCACGACCAGGAGCATCAGTAGTCGTCGATGATCTCGACCCGTACTCCCCGGCCACCGACCGAGGAGATCACCTGGCGTAGCGCACGGGCGGTGCGTCCACCCCGGCCGATCACCGTGCCGAGGTCATCCGGGTGGACCCGGACTTCGAGCCGCTTGCCCTTGCGGGAGCTCACCATCCGAACCCGCACGTCGTCCGGGTGCTCGACGATCCCACGCACCAAGTGCTCGAGTGCTGGACGCACCGAGTCAGGAGTCCTTGCCGGTATCGGCACCGGCCTTCTCCTTGGACTCGGCAGCGGCGGTCTCTGGCTTGTCGGCCTTGGCCTTCGCCGACTTCTTCGCCGGCTTCTTCTTCTCGGCGGGCTTCTTCTCGGACGCCTCCCCGGAAGCGGCCACGGCCTTGGCCTCGGCCTCGTAGATCGCCTTCTTGTCGGCCTTCGGCTCGGCGACCTTCAGCGGCGGCGGCGCCGGCAGGCCCTTGAACTTCTGCCAGTCACCGGTCAGCTCGAGCAGCCGCTGCACCGGCTCACTGGGCTGGGCACCGACGGAAAGCCAGTACTGCGCCCGTTCCGAGTTGACCTCGATCCTTGAAGGATCCTCCTTCGGGTGGTAGATCCCGATTTCCTCGATGGCCCGTCCGTCCCGCTTCTTGCGGGAGTCAGCGACCACGATGCGGTACTGAGGGTTACGGATCTTGCCCAGCCGCATCAGCCGGATACGTACAGCCACAGTGCTCTTCGCTCCTGAGAGTCTTGGCTCCTGAGAGTCTTGGTGTGAGCGGCGGTGGACACGTGGGGAAGTGTCACCCCTGCTCAATTGGACTGGTCACACGCCCGAGGTAGAGGGCAGCGGACGCGCACCGACCAGCCTGCCATTGTGCCAGACCCGCTCGATCGGTATCCGGTGACCCCGAAACCCCGGGCGGTATGCCCGGGGATCTTCCCTGTGAGACCCCGGGGACTGATTCCAGGCGTGGACTGGATCCGATGGTGCCGTGATCGGCTTTCCGTGCTGATCACCAGCTACTGGTGTTGTCGCTGGTGGCGGCCTCGGCGCGAAAAGTCACGAATGACGGCATGCCACGTGACTGCGTTCCGTGTCAGAAGAGTCGTACATGCCGAGCCTTGTCGCCCCTAACCAGACGCACTAGCCTCTGGCCACATGGCCACCGCGGTCCACTTCTTGCGGGAACACGCGGACACCGGACCGTCCGACCGCGCTTTCCTCTTCGTAGACGAGGGCATGGTGGCCGTGAGCTACCAGCAGCTCGACACGGCGGCACGCAAAGTCGCCGCGGCTCTGATCGACGCCGGCGCGGCGGGCAAACCGGTGCTTCTGCTCTACCCACCCGGCCGGGAGTACGTGACCGGATTCCTCGGTTGCCTGTACGCGGGAGCGCTCGCGGTGCCCGCGTACCCGCCTGATCCGACCCGGCTGGGGCGCACCCTCCCCCGACTGCGCACGCTGATCACCGACTGCGGTGCACAGGTCGCACTCAGCATTGCCGGGCTCGCCGAGGCGGCACAGAGCCTTGCCGTAGACGCGCCGGAACTGGCCGCACTGCGCTGGCTCAGCACCGACACCCTCCCGGACAGCCTCGCCGACTCATGGCGGCAGCCCCGCCTGGACGAGCGGACACCCGCCCTGCTGCAGTACACGTCGGGTTCCACCGGCACCCCACGGGGAGTGCTGCTCAACCACGCCAACCTGCTGCACAACTCCGGGCTGATCCACAGCGGGTTCGCGGCGACCGGGGACGACATCGGGATGAGCTGGCTGCCGCCGTACCACGACATGGGCCTGATCGGTGGCGTCCTGCAGCCGATCTACGGCGGGTTCCCCACTGCCCTGATGTCGCCGCTCAGCTTTCTGCAACGGCCGATGGCATGGCTGGAGACCATCTCCCAGCTCGGCGTCACCATCTCGGGCGGCCCCAATTTCGCGTTCGATCTGTGCGTCCGCAAATCCACCCCGCGGCAACGGGCTGAGCTGGACCTGTCGCGGTGGGATGTCGCGTTCTGCGGCGCGGAGCCGATCCGCGCCGACACTCTGGACCGGTTCGCCGAGGCGTTCGCGTCGGCCGGCTTCCGGCCTCAGGCGTTCTACCCCTGCTACGGGATGGCCGAAGCCACCCTGATCGTCACCGGGGGTCGGCGGCACGAACCACCCACCGTCCACCCGCTGGGAGCAGGACCGGACACCAGCCGGCACGTCGGGTGCGGCCAGGTGCTCGGTGGGCAACGACTGGTGATCGTCGACCCCGAAACCGCCACCGAATGCGCGGCGGGGACGGTCGGAGAGATCTGGCTCAGTGGCCCGAGCATCGCCCAGGAGTACTGGCATCGTCCGGAGCAGACCGAGGAGACGTTCCGTGCCCGGTTGCGGTCCGATCCCGACCGGCACTACCTGCGCACCGGCGACCTCGGCTTCCTGGACGCCAACCGGGAACTCGTGGTCACCGGGCGCCGCAAGGATCTGATCATTGTCCGGGGCCGCAACTTCTATCCGCAGGACCTGGAACGCACGGTCGAGACCGAGGTGGCGTGGCTACGACCAGGCTGCAGTGCCGCGTTCGCGGTGGAGCGGGAGTCTGGGGAACGGGTCGGTATCGCCTGCGAGATTGCTCGGCGTGATGACACCCCGCCGGCCACGGAGATCATCGCTGCGATCCGCCGCGCGGTCACCGAAACCCACGAGGTAAACCTGAGCGTCGTGGTCCTGCTCGCACCCGGACAGGTGCCCAAGACATCCAGCGGCAAGATCCAGCGGTACGCGTGCCGGCTCAGCCACGCCGCCGGCGACTTCCGCCCGGGTTCGTCCGGTGTGGTGGCCTGCTGGGACGACTCGGACCTGGCACCAGGTCACGACACCCCCGCCGCGAAACCCGCTGGGTCCGTCGAGCCACTCGCCGCCGCGGTGGCCCGGGCGCTTGAGGTTCCGGCCGAAGCCGTACGACCGGACACCCCGCTGACCCAGTTGGGTCTGGACTCACTGCGTGCCATGGAACTTCGACATGTCCTGGAGGCCGAACTCGGAGTCCGGGTGTCGCTGTCCGAGTTGCTCAGCGGAGCGGACCTCGACGCCCTGACCCGGCACGCCAGGCAGTCGACGGGCCGGACAGCCTCGGCGGGCCAGGATGCCTCGGACCGGCCGACATCCCCGGCCACGCCCGCGGATTCGGAGTACGAACTGCCCGCGACCGAGGGCCAGCGGGCGCTTTGGTTCGTACAGCGGTGGGCTCCGGAGACCACCGCGTACCAGATCAGCCGGGCCGCCCGGGTCAGCTCTGAACTCGACGTCGACCGACTGGAACAAGCGTTTCGTGACCTGGTGGACCGGCACCCGTCGCTTCGCACCTGCCTTCCGGACCGCGACGGCGAGCCGATGCAGCGAGTCCGCCGATGGTCCGGCCCGGTGTTGGCTCGCCGCGACGCCGCCGGCCTGGACGACCCGGGGCTGCGACAACTGGTCCAGGCGGAAGCCGACCGACCGTTCGACCTGGCACGCGGCCCGCTGTTCCGCGCGGTGCTGTTCACCCGGGGCCCTGCCGACCATGTGCTGCTGGTGGCGGTGCACCACGTGATCACCGACTTCTGGTCGCTGTCGCTCATGGTGCGGGAGCTGATCGCCGGCTACCGGTCCGGGTCGGCGCCCGCCGATCAGGCATCGTCCGCCGATCAGGCATCGTCCGCCGGCCGGGTTGCGCCGCCGGATCCGGACGTCGACCCGGAACGGCTGGAGTACTGGCGACAGACGCTACGGGGTGCGCCTCCGATGTTGGATCTGCCGACCAGCTACCCACGGCCGAGACTGCAGTCATTGCGGGGTGCGCGGCAACCGTTCCGACTCGAACCTGACGAGGTACGGGCGCTGGACGACTTCGCCAGGCAGGCCGAGGTGACCCGGTTCGTCGCCCTGCTCGCCGGCTACGCCGCGCTGCTCGTCCGCTACACCGGGGATGAGGAGGTGGTGATCGGGAGCCCAACCGCGGGACGCGACGCGCCCGACAGTCGCGACAGACTCGGCTACTTCGTCAACCCGGTGCCGCTACGAATTCCGGTGCCATCGGGCATCTCGTTCCGGGACTTGGCAAGACGGGTGCGCGACACCGTACTGGGGGCGCTGGACCACGCCGTACCGTTCCCCCGTCTGGTGGAGGCGGTGCAGCCGGTGCGTGACCCCAGTCGCCCGGTGCTGACCCAGGCGATGCTGGTGTTGCACCAGCCACCGGCCGGAACGCCGGATTTGGGGGGTTTCGCGGTTGCTGACGAGACCGCACGGCTGGAGCTGGGTGGACTGCGGGTGCGGCCGCTCCGGTTGGCCGCCTCGGATTCCCCGTTCGACCTGTCACTGATCCTGGCCGAGGTGGCCAGTGGCCTTTCCGGAGTCGTGGAGTACTGCCCCGACCTGTTCGACGCGGCCACCATGTCCGAGCTGACAGGTCACCTGACCGGCCTACTGGCCGCAGCTGTGGCGAGCCCGAACGCGCCACTGGAGACGGTGGACCCGCTGGACAACGAAACCCGGAAGCGGGTGCTGGCGATCGGGGATCGGGGGGCGGTGCCGTACCCGGACGAGACCACGGTGCATGCCCTGTTCTCACACCAGGCCACCCGCAGTCCGGACGCCGTGGCAGTGGCGTCCGGGACCCGGACGTTGAGTTACTCCCAACTCGACCGGCGCTCCGACCAGGTGGCAGCACTGTTGCGGAGCCGGTTCGGGGTGGCTCGCGGCGACCTGGTGGCAGTACATCTGAGGCGCGACGACCCGGACATCGTCGCGTCGTTCTGGGGAATCCTCAAGGCGGGCGCGGCGTACCTGCCCTTGGATCCGCGACTGCCCCGCAACCGTCTGGAGTGGATGCTGCACGACGCCTGCCCGGTGACCGTGATCACGGACGTGAGCATGGCGGATCGGTTGCCAGAGCCTGCCGGCCCGGTGTGCCGTCTGGACGAAGTGGACTGGACCGGGGTTGACCCGGCTGCGGCCGATGACGCCGGAGCCGGACCAGGCGACCTGGCGTACGTCTTCTACACCTCCGGTTCCACCGGCCGCCCCAAAGGGGTATTGGTTCCCCACCGAGGGGTGTGCAACCTGGTCGAGTCGTTCGCGACCGCTTTCGGCATCGGTGAATCCGACCGTGTGCTGCAGTACGCCTCCTGCGGATTCGACGCGTGGATCCTCGAGACCCTGCCGGCGCACCTGCGGGGCGCGGCGCTGCATCTGGTGCCGCCGGAGGCGGTTCCGCCAGGGCCGCTACTGGTGGAGCTGTTGGAACGGGAACGGATCACCGCCGCGATCCTGGCTCCGGCCGTGCTTGCCGCGCTCCCGGAGGCGGGACTGCCGCACCTGACCCGGCTGGTCAGCGCCGCGGACGTCTGCCCGGTGGATGTGGTGGACAGGTGGCGACCCGGTCGCCACCTGCTCAACGCGTACGGCCCGACGGAGATCACGGTGTGCGCCACGACTCAGGTCTGCCAGCCCGGCCGGCAACGACCTCCGATCGGCGGTCCACTGGACAACGTTCGGCTCTACGTTCTGGATCAGTCGATGCGGCCGGTGCCGGAGGGAGTGCCTGGTGAGTTGTACATCGGGGGACCCGGCATCACCTGGGGCTACCTGAACCGACCGGATCTGACCGCCGAGCGGTTCCTGCCCGACCCGTTCGGTGAGACACCCGGTGCCCGGCTGTACCGCACCGGGGACCGGGTCCGCTGGCTGGCCGGCGGGGTGCTGGACTTCCTCGGACGGGTGGACCAGCAGGTGAAAATCCGCGGAATCCGGATCGAGCCTGGCGAGGTGGAAGCCCGGCTGATCGAGGTGGCGCGGCCCCGTGAGGTCGCGGTGATCGCACGCCACCGGTCCGGCGGCCGGGTTGGCGAAACCGTGGAACTCGTGGCGTACCTGGTGCCGGACACTCACCGACCAGTAGTCGCCGAACTGCGCGCCCGGTTGCGCGCGGAGTTGCCGGAACCGCTCGTGCCCTCGGCATTCGTCTACCTGGACCGGCTGCCCCGCAGCGCGAGCGGCAAGCTGGACCGGCAGGCGTTGCCCGCACCGACCCCCGCCGACCGGGGGGTGACCGGGAGGGTGGCGCCACGGACCGAACTGGAACGCACCGTGGCCGAGGTCTGGGCGGCGGCCCTGGGGCACGAGACGGTCGGGTCGCGGGACCACTTCTTCGACGAACTCGGGGGCAGTTCGCTGGTGGTGGCGAAGGTGACCGCCGAACTCGGCCGCCGACTCGGGCGGGAGATCCCGGTCACCCACCTGTTCGAGCACCCCACAGTGGAAGCCCTGGCCCGCCGGCTGCGGGACGAAACCGCCGGTGACGCACCGGTCACCGAGGCGGCCGAAGATCTCCAGGGACAGCGTGTGGCCGAGGCCCGCCGCAACGCGCTGGCCAGACGGCGCAACCGGCGATAGCTCACATCGACTGCCAACCCCCCAAGGGCAGGATCCCGGAAATGGAGCGGTCATGGTCGAGGTCTTTCCAGCCCGGACTCCGCGGACCGACGAATCCAGTGGCACCGATCCGGACCGGGAAACCGGCCAGGGTCATCCGGATCGTGGTGGTGATCTCGACACCACTGGGGACGAGATCGCGATCATCGGCATGGCGGGGCGGTTCCCCGGCGCGCCGAACCTGCGTCGGTTCTGGAACAACCTGCGCGAAGGCAAGGAATCGATCTCCATCTTCAACGAGCGGGAGCTTGAGACGTCGGCCATGGTGCCGCAGCGGCTGCACCAGCACCCGGACTTCGTGCCGGCCGGCGGCGTGCTGACCGACGCGGAACGGTTCGACCACCGGTTCTTCGGGATGTCGCGCCGCGAGGCGAGCTGGACGGACCCGCAGCAGCGGGTGTTCCTTGAGGTGGCCTGGAACGCGCTGGAGGACGCTGGGTACGACCCATACCGGTTCGCCGATCGGATCTCCGTGTATGCCGGGGCCGGCACTTCCGGGCACAGCCTGCGGCTGCTCGGAGACCTGGCGGGTGACCCGGCGTCGCTGTACGAGGCACTCGGCAGCGCCACCCCCGAGCATCTGGCCACCAAGGTGGCTTTCGCACTGGGACTGCGGGGTGAGGCGGTGACGGTGCAGACCGCCTGCTCCACCGGTCTGGCATCGGTGCACCTGGCCTGCCAGAGCCTGCTGATGGCGCAGTCGGCGATGGCGATCGCCGGGGCGGTCCGGGTCGCGCTGCCGCAACACACCGGGTACCTGTACCAGGACGGGATGATCCTCTCGTCGGACGGGCACTGCCGGCCGTTCGACCACCGGGCCGGTGGCACCGTGAGCGGCAACGGCGTCGGGGTGGTGGTGCTACGGCCGCTGCGGGACGCACTGGCCGCCGGAGACCACATCTACGCGGTGATCAAAGGTTCCGCGATCAACAACGACGGCCACCGCGGGATCGGCTACACAGCTCCCAGCGTGGCGGGCCAGGCTGAGGTGATTTCCGAGGCGCTCGCCGTCGCCGGGGTGTCCGGCGGGGACATCGGGTACGTGGAGGCCCACGGCACGGGTACCCGGCTCGGGGATCCGATCGAGATCGCGGCACTGACCCGGGCGTACCGACCCGGCACCGACCGGACCGGTTACTGCCGGATCGGTTCCCTGAAATCAAACATCGGGCACCTGGACACCGCTGCCGGCGTAGCCGGGCTGATCAAGGTCGCCCTGATGCTGCAACACGGAGAGGTCCCGCCGAGCCTGCATTTCCAGGCTCCGAACCCGGCGATCGACTTTGCCCCCAGCCCGTTCCGGGTCGCCACCGAGCTGCGCCCGTGGCAGGCCGACGGCACACCGCGGTTGGCCGGGGTCAGCTCGTTCGGTATTGGCGGCACCAATGTCCACGCGGTGGTGCAGGAAGCCCCGGTGCTCCCACCCCGGCCGGCCGACCCGGACGGCGGCAGGCCCCACCACCTGGTGACGGTGAGTGCGCGTACCGCCTCCGCTGCGGCGGCCATGGCTGCCGAGCTGGCCGACCACGTGGAACGGGCCCCCGAAATCAACCTGGCCGACCTGGCCTACACCAGGGCGGTCGGGCGGGCCGAGTTCGACCACCGCAGGAGCTACGTGGTGGCCGAACCCGGGGAGCTGGTGGCGGCGCTCCGCAAGCCGGAACGCCCGCAGCCGTCAGCGGCTGACCGGCCCCGGGTGGCGTGGCTGTTCCCGGGCCAGGGCGCGGCGTGGCACGGGATGGCGGCGGACCTGTACCGGGCGGAGCCGGCGTTCCGGGAAGAACTGGACCGCTGTCTGGCAGAGCTGGAGCCGCGCCTGGGTCGTAGCCTGCTGCCGGTGCTGCTGGCGGGCACGGGTCCGATCGAGGAACCGGAACTGGCGCATCCGGCACTGTTCGCCATGGAGTACGCTCTGGGCCGGCTCTGGCTGGCCTGGGGGGTGCGGCCGGACGCCCTGCTGGGGCACAGTTTCGGCGAGTACGCCGCGGCGTGCCTGGCGGGGGTGTTGGGGCTGTCGGACGCGGCGGAACTGACCGTGGCCCGGGGCCGCCTGGTGTCCGGGATGCCGCAGGGCGCGATGCTGGCGGTGGCGCTGGACCCGCCGCAGCTGGACCGCTACCTGGGACCGGAACTGTCTCTCGCCGCGGTGAACGGCGACCAGCGGTGCGTGGTGTCCGGATCCCCGGAGGATGTCGCGAAACTGGCCGACCAGCTGGCCACGGACGGGATCGCCAGCGTGTCGTTGCCGGTGCGGCACGCGTTCCATTCCAAGGCGGTGGAGCCGCTGCTGCCGGAGCTGCGGGCGGTGGCCGAGCACTGTCCGCCCGGTCCTCCGAGCCTGCCGCTGCTGTCCAGCTTGACCGGTACCTGGTGGGAGGACGAGGACGGTTCCCCGGACTACTGGGCCCGGCAGATGCGCCAACCGGTACGGTTCGCGACCGCGCTGCGTAGCCTGCACGACGACGTCGATGTGGACCCGGCGTCACTGGTCCTGCTGGAGGTGGGGCCGGATCAGACGCTGACCATGCTGGCCCGGGCCCAGTTACGGGACCGTGCTCGGGTGGTGCCGTCACTGGGACGCCACGGCGGGTCCGGTTCGGACCATCGGATGCTGCTGGACGCGGCCGGTCGGTTGTGGCGTGCCGGGGTGCCCGTGGACTGGGAGTCGTTCCACCGGGATCAGCCGGCTCGCCGGATCTCCCTGCCCGGGTATCCGTTCGAGGGGGTGGATTGCAGCCTGCCCACGACCGAGCCGGTCGAGCGGGCCCGGCCACGCCGCGCCGACCCGGACACCGCGGATGCCACACCGACCTCGTCACCGGAGCACCCGCCCGCCGAACCGGCGGAGTCCGAGCCTGCCGGGGTCAGCGACGCCCCGATCCCGGCCACCCCGCCGTCCGATTCCGGAGACGGGCCCCGCGACGAGGTGGAACGCACGGTCTTCGGGATCTGGCGGGAACGCCTCGGCACCGACGAGTTCGGGATCCACGACCACTTCCTGGAGTTGGGCGGCAACTCGCTGATGGCGGCACAGATGCTGACCCGGCTACGGGACGCGTTCCCCGTTGCCATCCCGTTGAACGCCTTGTTCGAGGCTCCCACCGTGGCTGGGCTGGCCGAACGGATCCGGGCGATGCTCGACGGCGAGCCACAGTCCGGGTCCGACACCGACCGGCTGCCACCGATCCGCCCGGTGCCCCGCGACGGGGCGGTCCCGTTGTCGGTGGTGCAGCAGCGTGCTCTGGCGATGGAGGCCGCGGACCCGGACAACCCGGCGCTGCTGATGCCGGTGGCCGTGCTGCTGGAAGGCCGACTGGACCTGGACGCGCTACGCGCCGGGCTCGGTGAGGTGATCCGTCGCCACGAGACCCTGCGGACCACGTTCCACCTCGATGGGCGGTCCTGGACCGCCCGGGTCCAGGAACGGGTGACCATCGCACTCGACGTCGAGGAACTCGACGGTCCTCCCGAAATCCGTCAGGAACGGGCCCAGGAACTGGCTCGGGAGGAAGCCGGACGCGGCGTCGAGCTGTCCCGGTCCGCGCTGCGGATCCGACTGTTGCGGCTGGCCGAGGACCGCCACGTACTGCTGGTCACCTTGCACCACGTGGTGTCCGACACCTGGTCGCTGGTGACCCTGCTGCAGGAGTTGACCGCCGGATACCAGGCTCACCTGGCCGGTGAGCCGGCGGCACCGCCAGCGCTGGGAGTGCAGTACGCCGACTTCGCCGCCTGGCAGCGACAGCTGATCAGCACCGGCGCCCTGAACCGGCAGCGGGAGTACTGGCGGCAACGGATGGCCCAGCGGACCCCGCTGGCCCTGCCCAGCGACCAACCTCGCACCCGGGAGCGCGGAATGCGGGGGGTGCGTACCCAGGTCCGGATCCCCGGCGACCTGTCCCAGCGGCTGCGAGACCTCAGCCAGCACCTCGGAGTCACCCCGTTCGTCACCCTGCTGGCCGGTTACACCGCACTGCTGGGCCGGGTGGCCGGCACGGACGATGTGGTGGTCGGCACGCCGGTCGGAAACCGGGATCGCGCCGAACTGGAACCCTTGATCGGGTACGTCGCTCACGCGCTGCCGCTGCGTACCGACCTGGCTGGGGATCCCAGTTTCAGCGAGCTGGTGGGCCGGGTGCAGCAGGTGCTGCTGTCGGCGTACCAGAACCCGGACCTGCCGTACGAGCACCTGGTGGCGGAGTTGGATCCAGACCGGGCAGCCCCGGCGGCGGATGCCCGGTCCCGGCTGTTCGACGCGGTCTTCGTCCTGCACTCCGGGATCGTCGCTGAGCAGAACACCGCCGGCGTCACCTGGCGACTGTGGGAGGTGTCCGACCTGCCCTCGCAGTTCGGTGCGACGCTGTCAGCGCTGACGCTGATGCTCGCAGACGGTCCCGAGGGTCTCTCCGGCGTCCTGGAGTACGCCGCTGAACTGTTCGAACCGCGGACCGCGCAACGCCTGATCGACCAGTTCCAGACCCTGCTGCACGACGCGGCCCGCCGGCCGGAGGCCCGGCTGTCCGAACTGGACCTGGGCGGCCCGCCGGCCACACCGGCCCTGCCCACGGAACGGGCCACGGACACATCGGCGTCCGACCCGTTGGTCCTCGATCCTGGCACCGAACCGGACCAGCCGGCCGTCCTGGAGCCGGATGCGGTGACCACCTGGGCCGAGCTCGCCGCCGAGGCCGAGCGGGTCGCATCCCGGCTCCGGAAACGGGTGCCGGCCATCGGGACGGTGGTGGTGCCGGAGTTGCCGTACTCGGCGCGGTGGCTGGCCGCCGTGCTCGGTGCGGTACGGGCCGGCTACCCGGTGGTGCTGCCCGGGACGGCTGGGCTGCCTGCCGTCGGAGATCCCCTCCCCGCGCAAGGGCTGGCGATCACGATCTGGCGGCTCATCGAAGGCGGTTCCGGTCACCACACGATCGACCTGCTGGAAGACATTCCGGATTCGACGACGTCCCAGGGGCATCAGCACCACACCACACCCGGGGACCCGGAGCGCGCCGTGTTCGTGGAACCCGCGCCGTCGGGCTCGGACGGCGGCGGCACGGCTGGGTGGCGTACCTGGAGCGGCGTCGATGTCGCCGGTTACCTCACCAGCCTGGACCTCACCGTCGGAACCGAAATCGGAGCCGGCGGACTGGTGGTCACCGAGTCACCGTCGAACGTCCGGGCTGCCCTGGACCTGCTGTGGGCGCTCACCAGGGGACGACCGGTACGGCTGGCCGCGACACCGCGGCAGGCCACAGCCCGCTGGGTGCCGGCTCACCGACGCAACCCCCGTGGCCTGCGGTTCAGCCTGTCCTACTTCGCGAATGACGAAGCCGGGGTCTCCGGCCCGAAGTACCGGCTGCTGCTGGAGGGTGCGCGGCTGGCCGACCGGTTGGGGTTCGCGGCGATCTGGACTCCGGAACGGCACTTCCACTCGTTCGGGGGTCTCTACCCGAGTCCCGCCGTGGTCAGTGCCGGGATGGCGACCATCACCGAGCGGCTCGGGATCCGGGCCGGCAGCGTGGTGCTGCCGCTGCACGACCCGATCCAGGTCGCGGAGGAGTGGGCCGTCATCGACAACCTGTCCGGTGGCCGGGTGGGAGTGTCGTTCGCGTCCGGCTGGCACGCGGATGACTTCGTGTTCGCACCCGACCACTACGACGAACGCAAACAGGTGATGTTGGAAAGCATCGACCTGGTACGCCGGCTGTGGCGGGGCGAGCCGGTGCGGCGGCGCGGCGGCACCGGCGAGCTGGTGGACGTGGCTATCCGGCCCCGTCCGGTGCAGGCCGAACTGCCGTTCTGGTTGACAGCCGCCGGTAGCCCAGCCACCTTCCAACTGGCCGGTGAGCTGGGTGGCTATGTGCTCACGAACCTGATGGGCCAGACCCTGGACGATCTTGCCGACAAGATCGCCCGCTACCGCCGGGCCTGGCGCGAAGCCGGACACGGACCCGACCAGGGGCATGTCACATTGATGCTCCACACCTTCCTCGCCGAACGGGAAGCCGAGGCGTACGCCGTGGCCGAGGCCCCGTTGCTGCGCTATTTCCGCAGCTCGGTCGACATTGTCCGGGGCTTCACCGCCAGTCAGGGAATCGACGTGCGCCCGGAGGATCTGTCCGAAGCGGACCTGGATGCCCTGCTGCGCCACGGGCTGGAACGGTACCTGCACGACGGTGGCCTGTTCGGTACCCCGGACAGTTGCACCGCGATGGTGGACCGGGTTCGGGAACTGGGCGTGGACGAGGTGGCCGCGCTGATCGACTTCGGAGTTCCGGTGGACGCCGCACTGCGCGGTGTGGAACTGCTCGGCCAGGTGCTGGAACAGGAGCAGGCACGGGCCAGGGCCGCCAGCGAGGTCACCGCGCGGCAGACCGATGCGGTGGTCTCCGCACTCGCCACGCGACTGCGGGAGCCGGGCGTGGCGGGCGTACTGGCCACTCCGGACCTGGCCGCCTGGCTGGCCGAACTGAACCCTGACGCCCTGGCCGGGCGTGCCGTGCTGGTGGCTACCGAGCCTGGTGAGCCTGCGGACCGCTCGCCCCGCGAGATCCTGGACCGGCTGGTCAACACTGGGGCACGGACGATGGTCCGGCACACCGTCAACGGCTGGCCACGGATCGCGGCGTGGGCGCGGTACGGCCCGGTGCCCGACGAGTTGACGATCCGCCCGGATCCGGACGCCGGGGTACGGGTGCTGGACGAGTCCGGTCGGGAACTGGGGGTGGGCGTGGTCGGCGGGTTGGCCATCGGTGGCTCCCCGGTGACCCGGCAGCGGGCCCGTTGGCGTGCCGACGGGATGCTGGAGTTACTGCCACCAGCGCCGAAGCGGGCCCCCGTGGCCACCCCCGAGTTGGCGAGCCCGGTCTCGGACGCCCCGGAGGTGATCCGACCGGTGGATCGGGACGGTCCGCTGCCGCTGTCGTATTCCCAGCAGCGGCTCTGGTCGCTGGACCATCTGTCACCGCAGAACATCGCGTACAACAACCCGGTGGCGTTGCGGATGCGTGGGCCGTTGGACGTGTCCGCGCTGCACCGGGCACTGCAAGAGGTGGTACGCCGGCACGAGGTACTGCGCTCCACGTTCCCGGCCACCCAGCAGGGCGCGGTTCAGGTGATCCACTCGTCGCTGACTGTGGATCTGCCGGTGGTCGAGGTTGTCGGGGACACTCCGGACGCGGTGGCCGGCGAGGTGAACCGGCTGGCCCGCGAGCACGCCCGCAGGCCGTTCGACCTGGCCACCGGGCCGCTGCTGGGAGCCTGCCTGTTGCGGCTGCCCGCAACCGGCGACGCCCGTGACGCCGGTCAGCCGCCGGTCGAGCATGTGCTTCTGATCAGCATGCACCACATCGTGTCCGACGGCTGGTCCGCCGGAGTGCTGTTGGGGGAACTGGCAGCACTGTACGTGGCGTTCCAGACCGGCCGTCCGTCACCGCTGCCGCCCCTGCCGATCCAGTTCGCGGACTACGCGGTGTGGCAACGCCGGCAGGGCGACAGCCCGCGGATCCGGCAGGAGCTGGAGTACTGGAAGCAGGCGCTGGCCGACGTACCGGCGCTGCGACTGCCCACCGACCGACCCCGCGGGTCGGTGCAGAGCCACGACGGCGCCCGGCATCCGGTGCGGTTCGACCGTCAACTCACCGAGGCGCTGCGCGGGCTGTCCCGGGCCTGCGGGGTGACACCGTTCATGGTGTTGCTCGCCGGGTTCGTCACCCTGCTGCACCGCTACAGCGGCCAGACGGACCTCGCGATCGGAACCGCGGTGGCGGGTCGGAACCGCCCGGAAACCGAAACGTTGGTCGGGTGCTTTGTCAACTCCGTGGTGGTCCGTACCGACGCAACCGGCGATCCGACGTTCCGGGCCCTGCTCGACCGGGTACGTGACACCTCCCTCGGTGCCTTTGCGCATCAGGAGATCCCGTTCGAACGGCTGGTGGACGAGTTGCGGGTGCCTCGCGACCTCAGTCTGTCTCCGCTGTTCCAGGCGATGCTGATCCTGCACAACACCCCGAACCCCCGGGTGGACCTCGGCGGGTTGAGCCTGGAGGCGCTGGAGGTCGATCCCGGAACCGCGAAACTGGACCTGCTGTTGGAACTGCGGGAGGACGACGACGGAATCGGCGGTGCGTTGGAATACAACACCGCGCTGTTCGACGTGGACACCGTCGAGCAGTTGACTCGCCACCTGCTCCGGCTGCTCGATGACGCGGTACACCACCCCGACCGTCGACTGTCCGAACTGACCCTGCTCTCGGACGCCGAACGCCAGGACGTGCTCCGGCTCTCCGAAGGGTCGCCACTGATAGTGCCGGGTGGCCTGCCGGGCTACGAAACGGTGTCGGCTGCGTTCGAGGCGCAGGTGACCCGGACCCCGGATACGGTGGCGGTCGGTGACGCTCTTGACCCGGTGACGTACCGGGAACTGGAGGTCCGGGCCAACCGGCTGGCTCACGGGCTGCGGCAGCACGGGGTACGACCCGGCACCCAGGTCGGGCTGCTACTGGACCGGCCGGTCGACGCGATCACCGCGATGCTCGCCGTACTGAAGGCTGGCGGCACGTACGTGCCGCTGGACCTGGCGGCACCGCCGGGCCGGCAGGAGTCGGTGGTGTCGCTGGCCGATCCGGTGCTGATCCTCGCCGACGCCGCGCGGCCCACCGGGCTGGCCGGGGTCCCGGTGCTCGCCCCACGTCAGGTGGCCGCCGACCAGCCCACCACTCCGCCGCCACCGCTGGCGGGCCCGGCCGACCCGGCTTACGTGATCTTCACCTCGGGCTCGACCGGTCGCCCCAAAGGGGTCGTGGTCGAGCACCGGAACCTGCTCTACACGACCTGGGCCCGCTATGCCTACCACGGGGAACCGGCCGGCCGGTGCCTCACCCTGTTCCCGCTCTGGTTCGACGGCTCAGTCGTCTGGCTCTACTACGCGCTGCTCACCGGCGGCACCATATGGTGTCCGGAGCCGGACCCGGAACGCCTCGCCGAGTTGGTGCACCGTAACGCCGTGGAACGGTTCTCGTCAGTTCCGGCGCTGTATGCCCAACTGCTCGCCGCCACCGAGCCGGCGAAGCTCAACTCGTTGCGCACAGTGTGTCTGGCGGGTGAGCGGCTGCCCACGGAACTGGCCCGCGCCCACTTCCAGGCACTGCCCGAGACCACGCTGCAGAACGACTACGGGCCGACGGAGATCACGGTGTTCTGCACCGCGTACCAGCTCGACGGACCCCCGGACGCGGAGGTGCCGATCGGCCAGCCGCTGGCCGAAGCCCGGTGCCTGGTGCTGGACGAACGCGGACAGTTACTGCCCGTCGGGGCACCCGGCGAGTTGTACGTCGGGGGGCCGGGGGTCGCCCGGGGCTATCTCGGCCAGCCGGAGCTGACCGACCAGCGGTTCCTGCCGGACCGGGTGACCGGATCGGGACGCCTCTACCGCACCGGTGACCTGACGCGGTGGAACCACCAGGGCCTGCTGGAGTATCTGGGTCGGATCGACCGCCAGGTGAAGATCCGCGGGTTCCGGGTGGAGCCGGGCGAGGTGGAGGCCGCGATCACCAGCCACCCGGACGTCGCTGAGGCCGCTGTGGTCCCGGTGGCCGGAAGGACCACCCGGCTCGCCGGCTACCTGGCTCCCAGGCCCGGAGCCGACCCGGACCTCGGGAAGCTGCGCGAGTTCCTCCAGGAACGTCTGCCTGACTACCTCGTGCCGTCGCACCTGGTCGCCGTGCCGTCGCTGCCTCGCACCAGGAACGGAAAGGTGAATCTCACGGCGCTGCCCGCTCCCGAGGACACCACCGAAGTCCCTGCGGTACCGCCCCGGACGGAGCTGGAGCGCACCCTGGCCGGCATCGTGGCCGAGGTGCTGGACCGGCCGGACGTCGGGATTCACGACGGCTTCTTCGACCTCGGCGGCGACTCGATCCTGGCCATCACCGTGGTCATCCGGGCCCGGTCCCATGGCATCGACCTGGACGTGCAGCGGCTGTTCCAGAACCCGACAATCGCCCAGATGGCCGCTGCCAGTACGGTCGCCGAGGTCCCGGGCGGCAGCTCGGGCTAGTCGGCCGGGGACGTGAGGGCGGGACCGCCGGTCAGTAGGCCCGGCCTATGTAGGCGATCAGGTCGGGCTCGTCCTCACTGTCCGGCACCGACCCGTCGGCACGCACCAGGCACCGCACGGTCACGCCCTGCGCGTTGAGCTCCCGCTCACCGGCCACGCCGACCAGCGACCAGGGCAGTCGAGCCCAACCGGTGGCCGCCGCGTCCACCGCCTCGACCAGCGACTCCACATCGACCGTCCGTTCCTGACGGAACCGCAACGCC
>DASUSI010000062.1:0-23234 GCA_036375165.1 Micromonosporaceae bacterium
CACTCGCCCGGGACATCTGGGTGAAGGGCTGGTGGGACGGTTATGCCCGTAACGTCCACGTGCACATCATCGATCTCGCCTGGCTGGAGGCAAGGGCGGAGAAGCTCCGCAACTTCAGCCTCCCGGTCATTCATGGGCTGCTACAGACTCGGGACTACGCCGAAGCTGTCATGCGGACCGCCGAACCCGACGTGCCTGACAAGCAGATAGCCCAGTGGCGTGACTTCCGGATGAAGCGCCAAGAGGTGCTCGATCGACTGGAATACACAGCGATCCTGGACGAAGCCGTCTTCCACCGCCCCTTCGGCGGCGCACAGGTGATGCGAGATCAACTCGCGCACCTGCTCGACGTCTCTGATCGTCCTAACGTCACGATCCGGGTGCTACCGTTCTCCACCAACCCACTGGCTTGTCCGGACAGTACGTTCAGGCTGCTCACCATGCCGGCACCGTTCCCTGTGGTAGCTCAGGTGACCACTGAGGCAGGGACGATCTACGTCGAAATGCCGAAGGCCGCTCGGTTCGAGACGGCCTACACTCGCCTGGAACGCCACGCCCTCGATGCCGAGGAATCCCGGGTGTTCATCAAGACCAGGATGGAGCAACTCACATGACACACTCGACAGTCCACGGCGGCGTCAGCCCGGTCGATCTATCGCGTGTGCAGTGGCGCATCAGCAGCCGCAGCAGCGACACGGCCGGCGGGACCTGTGTGGAAGCCGGGCCGCTCAACGACGGCACCGGCCGCGTAGCGCTGCGCCACAGCCAGTACCCCGACGGCCCGGTGATCATCTACACCCGTGCCGAATGGAACGCCTTCCTCGCCGGAGCCAAAGACAACGAATTCGACTTCACCGCATAACCTGCGACCATCCAAGCCTCAAACAGTGATGCTTTCCGACGTGGTTTGGGTGGCGGTGCGATGGCGTTGTGCGCCCAGCGCCTTGAAGGTCATCTTGGGCGACGGTGAGGCGCGGTGAGTACGCGGCGGCGTCCCCGGGCCGGGGACGCCGCGCCGTCTTCCATCGCCCCTTCGGTGGTGCACAGGTGATGCGAGATCAACTCGCTCACCTGCTCAACATCTCCGCACGGCCGAACATCACGATCCGGGTGCTACCGTTCTCCACCAACCCACTGGCTTGTCCGGAGAGTACGTTCAGGCTGCTCACCATGCCGACACCGTTCCCTGTGGTAGCTCAGGTGACTACAGACGCCGGCGCGATCTATGTCGAAATGCCGAAGGCCGCCCGGTTCGAGGCAGCGTACGCTCGCCTGGAACGCCACGCTCTGGACGACGAGGACTCCCGGGTGTTCATCAAGACCAGGATGGAGCAACTCACATGACGCATTCGACAGCCCATGACGACGTGACCCCGGTCGACCTGTCCCGTGTGCAGTGGCGCATCAGCAGCCGCAGCGGCAGCGGGGCTGGTGGGACCTGCGTGGAGGCTGGCCCGCTCAACGACGGCACCGGCCGCGTAGCCCTGCGCCACAGCCAGCACCCCGACGGCCCGGTGATCATCTACACCCGTGCCGAATGGGTCGCCTTCCTCACCGGAGCCAAAGACGGCGAATTCGACTTCACCGCATAGTCCACACTTCACAACCCAAGTTCCAAAGGGGCGCGGCCAGTACCCGGCCGCGCCCCTACTCACTTTCCACCACAAAACGCATCCGGCCCCTGCCCGTCCGTGGAGGCCATGAGCAGTGCATCCCGGCACTGGCCTTGAGCTCGTCAGTCATCCGGAAAAATCCGTACTGGCACGAATTGTACATTACGTAAGACAGTGAACGGCGATGGCATGGACCGCCAGTCCCCCGGTCCTGCGGACCACCCGGCACCTTGTGCCCACGTGGATCCTTGTCCAACAAGCCGGCGCGAGACGATGGTCTCGGGCCACAGGACAGGCATGATGGACGATACCAACGACCAAACTGGTACAACTGACCGCAGGTCGGATCAACTGCTCAGGATCTGTTCCGAGTCAACTTTCTGACTACTCCGCAAGGCTACCGATCTAGCATAGTTGAACGATTCACTGCTAGCCTGCGCATACCACATAGGCCAGGGTTCACGCGCAGATCCAAGTCCAAGAAGCCCGTGGACTCATGTCATAGCTGGTCGTATCGCAACCACCCAGCAATGTTGGAGCTACCAGGTGCCGAATCGGGAAACCCGCGGCGGGATGGCAATTGCAGGTGCAATCGCGGCAATAGTACTCGGAATTACAACAAACATCGTTTCGGAGAAACTCCCACCCTGGCTTGTTGAAAACGTCATATTGACGTGGAGTGCCTTTGGTGCGGCCACACTCGGCTGCCTGACAATTGCGGCCTGGCAACTGACGCCCGGCAACGAGACTACTTCCCTGGAACAGGGAACCATGCGTCAGCTCTATCGAGAACTGATGATCCAGCGTCAGCGCTCGATATGGATTGACGGCGTCCTTCATCATTCCTTGGAATCCGTGTCCAAAATCGAACTCGGTCTGGAGGAGAGACCTGGGGCTCTCGAACTGCCCTGGAACCTGGTATTAAGGGAAGCCAATTCGCAATCGCGTAAACTCAACCGGGAAACCTCAATTACTCAGATTTTTGACATGTCCGGTGGAACGCTTCTTATACTCGGAGATCCGGGCGCCGGCAAGACCACGCTGATGTTGGAACTGACTGCAACCCTCCTCCAACGGGCGGCCGACAACCAGGAGCTACCGATACCAGTCGTGTTCAGCCTATCGACCTGGGGCAGGACTCGGGAGCCGCTCGATCAGTGGCTCGAAAAGGAACTGCAACGCCGCTACACCGTGCCAAGACGACTCGCTCGCCAGTGGCTTGACAAAGAACTGATTCTTCCCCTGCTCGACGGACTGGATGAAGTCAGGCCGGACCAGCGGGGCTCATGTGTGAAGGCAATCAATGAGCATCTTCAGGGATACGGTCCCATGCAGATAGTGGTGTGCTCCCGCCTTTCCGAGTACGAGAAAGGCGGAGCACGCCTGCGGCTGGGGACGGCAGTCTTCATTCAGCCGCTCACCTCCGAGCAGGTCATGTCGTACCTGGATTCCACAGCCGATCAGTTGGCTGGCTTGAGGTTGGCCGTCGAACAAGACGACTCACTTCTGACACTGATATCAACACCGCTGCTGTTAAGCATCGCGACTTTGGCGTATCAGAACGTGAGTCTTGAGAAGTTCGAACGCGCGAACCACCGGAAACAGTTGATCGAGCAGTATGTATCCAGAGCACTTCAGCGTCGATCTTCACTGAATCAGTATCCCGACACTCAAGTCGTCCGGTGGCTCAGCGAACTGGCGTTTCAGATGACCAGACATGATCAGGTCATTTATCATGTCGAATGGACGCAGCCAACTTGGATCTCAAGTCGCGCCCTGAAGGCAGTCGCCATGTGGACATTTCCAGCACTACTCGGTGCGCTCACCGCACTGATAACCGGCTTTACCATAGACTACGCGAACAGGCTCGGCGCGCAGCTGTTCGGGCTTGGGAACGACGTCTATATTGCGGGCATCTCCGCAGGATGGCTGGCTGGTATCGCTATCGGTGGACTCGTCACGGTCTCCGCATTCGATCGGACGATCCAGCCGGCAGAAACGATCTCATGGTCCTGGGAAGCGCTCAGGGCCAACGCTCGGAGACAACTTCGCTCAGGGCTCACCGCGGGGACGGTTCTCGCGATCATCATAGCCGCGATCATGCATGTGTGGGGTATCGCAACCGCTGTTGCCTTTGCCGTTTTGTTTGAGGCGATGCCGATTGTGTTCTACCTTGTGATCGGCGGTATTTCACCAGCGCTTCGCGATGTGCACACGGTACCCAATGAAGGCATACGCCGGTCAATGAGAAATGCTCTCATCGTGGGAATTCCCGCAGGAGCATTGGTAGGAACAGCGATTGGCCTGGCGTTCGGAGCACGTATGACGCTGCTATTCGGAATCATCGACGGCCTGACGGTAGGCATGTCGATATTCCTACTCACCGCACTTCATTCAGGCGGCAAGGCGTGGTTGCACCATATTGCGCTCCACGTGGCACTCTGGTCGAGTGGCAAGATCCCATTTCGATGGATTCGCTTCCTGGAATATTCCACGGAACATATCCTGCTCCGTAGAGTCGGTGGCGGCTACACGTTCATACATCGACTATTCCTCGAACACTTTGCCGCACTGCGTCATCAGGCGGACGCTACGCGAGCTCCCCGATAGCGCAGACAGCCCAATGAACGATGGTTCCAATCGTGTTCTTATTCGCATGCTGACCGGATGGCCGCCGATCGCGCGTGCGCCGCGACCTGAACAGGCGGCGTCCCCGGCCCGGGGATGCCGCCTGTTCAGGGTGGCTGCTCAGTCCGTACGCCGACAAAGACAGCCTTCGCGCCTCCCGGCACTTACCACCGGTCTGCCGGATCCGGGGCTACCCCACACCGCGACCACGCAACCCGGCCGGGCGACGGCCGACCTTGGTGACGGTCCGCACCGCACCGGGAACCGTTGTTGACCCCTGCCACCGCGACGTTCCGGCATGCGTCACGCCCGACGCTGTTGACATTGGACGGTACCGCTGGAAAGACATTACGTGACACCTCCCCCGTGTCCCGGGCCGCGAGTTGTCTCAAGTGGCCCGTATGTCATTCTTACCATCAAGACACGAAGGAAAACGAAATGGTTGCCGAAGCGACGAGAAAAAGACGACTAATCGCAATAATCTAAACCGGCCCACGCGGAATACATTGAAGAGAAGTGACGCTCAAACGCAGAACGGCGCTCCCGACTACCCGTGTCGGGAGCGCCGTTCTGCTTTTGTTACTTCAGTCCGTACGCCCGGATGATGGTCTCCTTGACGGCGTTGCCCTGGTTGTCCACCGCCCTGGTACGCAGCGAGACGTACTTCTTACCTGTCGGGTGCGAGATGTCCGCGAGCCAGCCGCCGTGCGGATGACTGCGGGTGACCCGTACCTTCTTCCAGGTCGTCCCGTCGTTGAACGACACCTCGACGGTCAGACTGGACACCCGCAGCGGCCCATCGTCGGCCCGGCGCACGATCACCGGCACGTACTGCCGCTTACCCGCAATCGCCCGGTTGTACAGGTCCACCGCCGGCATGAAACCCACTGTCATCACCGGCAGCATCTGCTCCTTGGAAGTGGAACCGGATCGGAACGTCCAGTAACACGACAGTTTCGTGGAATACCGCGACCTGGTCCGGGCGGCATCCACCGTGAGCCGGTAGTCGGCCGTCTCCGATGGCACCGTGAAGGAGCCGATTCCAGGTCGTTTCCGCTCACCGATCTTCGTTCCATTGCGGTAGAGCTTCATGGAACCCGTCTCGCTGAACGGAATCCCGAAGTGCCCCGACCCGTCGGTGGCCGTCGGAATCACCACCCGGATGCGGTTGCCATCCCTCGACACACCGTCGTAGGGATACGCCGTGAAGCCTGGGCCGGAAACCGGGTTGCCCCAGGCTTCACGGTAGGAACGGCCCGGCTGGTATGTCGTGAATTCCCTTTCGAGTTCCGCCGCGCCCACGAACCCGAACGAGGCCCATTGGACCCCGCTGGCGCTCGCATATTCGGTCCGGGCGAACGGGATCGCGAAAGACGCTCCGAACCCGTACGACCCGTAGGCCGCCACTTCGGTGGGCCGGGGGAACCAGACTCCGCCACCGGACGTGCTGCTTCCGTCACTGTGATAGTGGGTACGGACAGCGGCGAGTTCCTCCGGCACCACGTTCCGGGTAAAGCCGGTCATGAGGTGGCCGTATTCGTAGTACGCGAGGTGGTAGAGGCGGGGACTGCGCTTCGTCCCGCCATTGGAATCAGGGACGTACCACAGCCCGGTGACGTCCGAGTACATCTCGTTGGGAGGTAGTTCCGGACCCAGATGCGCGGTGCTGACCCGGGACAGATTGCTCGTGATCACTCCGGCACCGGTCACGAACCGATCCGATCGGTAGTTGTAGCCGACCGCCGCGTACCTCAGCTTGGCGGCCCGGTCGAAGAGTTTGACCGAGATCCGCTTGGCGGTACGGGCATCCAGGTCGATCGTGCCGTCTTCCCTCACCTCGTACACCGGGTAGGTCATCAGGGTGAAGCCGCTGCCATCGTTGGCCCGTAGGAAAGCCAGTACGTGGTACCGGCCCGTGGGTAGCCGCAAGGTGACAGAGCCGTCAGTCTGGTACAGCAACCACTCCTTGTGCCCGTCCAGGCTCTCGACCACCACGAAGTGGTCCTCAGACACGGCTCCGGACCGGTCGGTGATGTTGAACGTGACGTTGTAACTCTCGACCTCCTTGTTCACCGCGATCGGGGTGGTCAGTTTCGCGGTGCCCGCGGTAGCGGTCAGCCACGCCGAGTAGTACCCGTCCGCTCCGTGGACCCGGGTGTCCACAGTGACCTGAACCGCCGCGGTGCCGCCGGCCGGGACGGCCACGCTTTCGGCGGACACCGTGAACATCCCGCCCGACGCCGGCTCGCCGTCCGGGCCCATGGTGCGCAGCCCGAGCTGGTACGTGACCGGCTGGCTGCCCGGGTTGTGGTACGTGACGGTCCTGGTGATCGGCTGGTCGTCGCGGTGCGGCCACATGGCCACACCAGCGGAGATCACCGCCGGGGTGGCGTACCCGGGCTGCTTCACCGCGCGGGCCACGTCGAGCCGGCCCGCCCCTTGGGCGTACGCGCTCAGGGTGGGATCGGTCTTCGCGGAACCCACCAGGGCGGCCTTGAGTTCGTCGGCATCCCAGGTCGGGTGCTGCTGCGCCAGGATCGCCGCCGCACCGACCACATGCGGCGCGGACATCGACGTACCGGACAACGTGGTGTACCGCTTCCCCGGTTCGCCGAGCTCGCCGTCCTTCGCGTTCGCCGCCCTGATGCTCACGCCGGGGGCGGTGATCTCCGGCTTCAGGGCGGCGTCACCGACTCGTGGGCCACGACTGGAAAAATGCGCGATTTTGTCGGACTTGTCCACAGCGCCCACGGCCAGCGCGGCGTCCGCGCTGGCCGGGGATCCCACCGTCTCGCCATCGTCACCCGAGTTGCCGGCCGAGATCACGAACAGCGTCCCGTACCTGGTGGTCAGGTCGTTCACCGCCTGCTCCACCGGATCCATGTCCGGGGTGTCCCGGGCGCCCAGGCTGATGTTGACCACCTTGGCACCGGACTGGGCCGCCCACTGCATGCCCGCGAGGATCGCCGAGTCACTACAGGACCAGCCGCCGCAGACCTTGCCGATCAGCAGCTTCGCACCCGGTGCGACACCCTTGTAGCGTCCGCTACTCGCCGCCCCCGTGCCGGCGACTATCGAGGCCACATGGGTGCCGTGACCGATCCTGTCGTTCGCACTCGACGCGGTGGTGAAGTTACGTACCGCACTGATCCGGTCCTTGAAGTCCGGATGAGTGGCGTCGATACCGCTGTCCAGCACCGCCACCTTCACGCCCTTGCCGGTGAGGCCGGACCGCCACGCCGCAGGCGCGCCGACCTGCGGCACACTCTCGTCCAGCAGCGGTTTGCGGGTGCCGTCGAGCCAGATCTTCCTGACCCCGGACCGCACCGCCGTGCCCTGGGTCAGCGAGGACCAGAGCCTTGCCGTGGACCGCTTCGGCTGGCGTAGCGCCACGCCGTCCACCGCGGACAACCTGCGGGTCACTGTGCCACCCGCGTCGTCAGCCAGCGGTGCCACACTGTCGGCGCTGTCACCCTGCACCAGCAACGGCAGGTCCGAGCGGCCCGCGTCGTGGAAGCCCTGCGCGATCAGGCCGGTGACGTCGAACAACCGGCGGTCGAGCACACCGCGGCCGACCAAGGTTGTCGCATCACTGGGCACCACGTACAGGTGACCGTTGGACCGCGTCACGGCGAATTCGACACCGTCGCGTCCCTTGCCCGGCTCCACCACCGGGACCTGCTGGCCACGCTGCTGGTGGACGCGCACCTGGTCCCCGGTGATCAGGGTGACGGTGCGCATGCTGGTGCCGCGGGCGATGGCTGCCGCGGCTTGCGGTGACGGCTCCGCGTACCCAACCCCTGGAGCCGGTACGCCGACCAGCACCGCTACGGCAAGCGGCAGTAGCCGGCGATTTCTGGACAACATCACGCGAGAACCTCCCTTGAGGGTCCGGGGGCGGGGGATCCGGGTTCCGCGACCCGTTACCGAAGACACTTATCAAGCAGACGTACGAGAACTGCAAAAAGTTGCATGACTGACAGAAAACCGACCGTTGACAGCGACAGGTACGCGAGAACCTCCTCGGGGCCGGGGATCAGGGATGTATCTCTGACGAAAACATCTATCAACATGACACCTGCGAACTGCAGGATGTTGCAGAACTGATAGATAACAGACACAATCGGAATAATCAGGCAGTCATGTGATGTGAGTTTTTCCAGGATCAACAAGCGTCAGCGGCGCGGGCCTCGACGGGTACGCGCCAGCACCTGGCCAGGCGGTGGACAGGACGCGGCATCCAGACACGCGATGTCTAGGCTTGCCGTGTGCCGCGCCGCCCACCACGCCAGCTCACCGAACCGCTCGAGGTCCCGATGATGCCATTCGCCGTCGGCGGCACGGTGTTGTGGGCTGCGGCCGGCCTTGTGTTACTGCTCTACCGGGAGGAACTGGTCGAGCAAGGGCGCACCATGTGGCTGTGGACCTGCCTGGCCGGTGTTATCGGAGGGCTGCTGGGCAGCGTCGTGATGCACGTCCGGGACCGGCGGCGGCGCCGGCTGCCGATCCCGCCCAGGTGATCAGTCCCAGTGATCAGTCCCGGCGCGGCCGGTCAGGAGTCTCCGGGTACGGACTCGACCTGGCTGTCGTCGTACACCGTGGGAAGCTCCTCCACGTCGGCTACCGACTCCACCAGCACCTCCGAGTGGGCGCCACAACCGTGGTCGGCGCTCACCACCCGGCCGTCGTCCGGCGCGTACAGATTGCCGCAAACCCCGAACACAACCCGCAGTGAGCCGGCGAGCGGCAGGTAGAACCCGCAGGTGCCGCATTGCGCGTCCTTCGGGGCGGCCTTCGTGATCGGCGCCCGGGGACCGTGGTCAGACTCGTACCACCGATCGGCGGCGTCGCCGCGGCCCTCCCGGCTCATCACCCGGAGCCGGCCGAGGCCCAGTTCCCACGCCGCCTCTTCGACCGCCGGGTCGTCAGACTCCAGATATCCGGGAACCAGCCGGTCGTCGTCCAACCCGGTCGGCATCAGGTCACCGACGCCCAGGTCACCCGGTCGCAGCCGCTCCCGCCACGGCACCCAGTCCGGCGAAAGCAGCGCGTCCGGGCCGGGCAGCAACTCGGTCTCGCAGATCGTGACCTTCTTGGCGCGGGGCGCGCGGGTCAGCGTCGCGGCCCAGCGCCATCCCCGGTAACCCGGCGTCAGGCACTCAAAAAGATGCGTCACCAGCCGGTCAGCTTCGGCCACGGCCTCGATGTGGTGACCGACGCTCGCGGTGTCGTCCACCACGCCGTAGACCGCGTCCCTGGCCAGGTCAACCGCCTCAGCGCAGACCGGATCCAGCTTGGCGCGACGCCGGGGGGCAGTCGGTTCCGCGGTGGTGGAGCCTGTGGTCACCAAGAGATTCTCTCATCTACCCCGCCAGCACCCCACCCCCGTCACCCAACCGGGCGACGATCCCCCGCCACACCGGGAATCCTGCGCATGCCCGCCGAATCGCCACCGACCGTGCGAGAGGATGGAGCCGTGGCCGTCCTGCGTCGACTCACCGGTGCCGCCACGGCGACGGCACGCGACACGAAGGCCCTGGTACGGCGGGCAGCCACGACGGGTCGCCGCGCCGGACGCTACGCCGGTGCCCGGCTGCGGTGGCTCCGGCATCGCAGCGCCAAAGGCGAGATCGGCATGATCCGACTACTCGACCTGCACGCGGCGTCCTGTGCTGGTGACTCTCTGGTGGCGATCGGGTTGGCCGGCACGATTTTCTTCTCAGTACCCGTGGGAGAGGCACGCAGCCGGGTCGCGCTGTACCTGCTGCTCACCATGGCACCGTTCGCACTGCTCGCGCCGGTGGTAGGGCCGGTGCTGGACCGGTTCCGGCACGGCCGGCGGTACGCGCTCGCCAGCACCATGCTGGGCCGGGCCTTCCTGGCCTGGGTGATCTCGGACAACCTGGACGAGATCGCGCTCTACCCGGCGGCGTTCGTGATGCTGGTGCTCTCCCGCTCGTACGGGGTGGCACGTTCGGCTGCGGTGCCCCGGCTGCTCCCCGCCAACCTCGGCCTGGTCGAAGCCGGGGCTCGGGCATCCCTGTTCGGCACCGTGGCCGGCGCGCTGGTGGCGCCGCTCGGGGTCGCCCTGTTCTACCTGGGACCACAATGGACGCTCCGGCTGTCCAGTGTGGTCTTCCTGGCCGGCATGGTGATCGCGCTACGGCTGCCGCCGCGCGCCGACTCGGACCCGCCCGAGACGATCCCCCGGATGCTGCAACTGCCCGGACACCGGACCGCGAAGGTGCTCACCGGACGGCTGGTCGCGGTGGCGCTCACCGGCAGCGCGGCACTGCGGACCGGGTACGGCTTCCTGCTGCTCTTCCTCGCCTTCCGGATCCGGGAAGGCGACTTCGCCGTGCCCGACACGCTGGCCATCGCGCTGGTCGCCGCGGGGCTGGGTGCCGGTTCGCTCCTGGCCACCGTGCTGTGCGCCCGGCTCACGATCCGGCGACCGCTCACCCTGCAGGCCACCGGACTCGTGGTCGCGGTGCTCGCCACGGTCGTCGCCACGTGGTGGTATTCGATCGGAACCGTGACCGCGCTGTGTCTGCTCACCGCGCTCGCCAGCGGGGTCGCGAAGCTGGCGGTGGACGCGGTGATCCAGGAACGGCTCCCGGAGAAGGTCCGGGCGAGCGCGTTCGCCCACTCGGAGACCCTGCTGATTCTGGCGTGGGTGGCCGGTGGTGGAATCGGGCTGATACCGATCTCCGGTCAGCTGGGACTGGCGATTCTGGTGTCCGTCCTGACCCTGGCTGCGGTACGGGTCGCCGGGTGGGCCGCCCGGTTGCCGGACCAGCGGCTGAGCGGTGTGGCATCGCACGACGCGGCCAGCGCGCAGGCGTACGCCACGGCACCGGGTCCGGGCACGGCCCACGACCAAGCGGCCCACGACCAAGCGGCCCACGGTCGGTCCCAGCCGGACACCGGCGACATGGCATGGCGACAAGGGAGCGGCCCGGCATGAAGGTCCTGATAGCCACGGCGGTGGCCGCGGAGCGTGACGCGGTCACGGCGGGCCTGGCCGACCGGGTGGGCTTCGACGTGATCACGGTGGGTGTCGGGCCGGCGGCTGCGGCGGCCGGGACCGCGTGGCGGCTCGCGACAGTCCAGTACGACCTGGTGGTGAGCGCCGGTGTGGCGGGTGGCATGCCGGGCCGTGCGGGGATCGGTGACGTGGTGGTCGCCACCCGCAGCATCGCGGCCGACCTGGGGGCCGACTCCCCTGAGGGGTTCCTGCCGATCTCCCGGCTCGGATTCGGAAACGAGGTGGTCGACGCGGACCCGGTGCTGAAGCATCCGGACGCGGTGCTGGGATCGGTGCTGAGCGTCTGCACCGTGACCGGGACGGCGCACGGCACTGAACAACTGGCCCGCCGCTACCCGGACGCGGTCGCAGAAGCGATGGAAGGTTTCGGAGTTGCCACCGCCGCCCACCTGGCCGGGGTACGGTTCGCGGAGATACGTACGGTTTCGAACCTGGTCGGACCTCGCGACCGTACCGCGTGGCGGCTCACCGAGGCGTTGACCGCGCTGCGGGACGCCGTCACGGCCGTCACGGAGGACCTGGGATGACCCACCGCACGGTGTCACTGGCGATTTCACCCTGCCCGAACGACACCTTCGTGTTCCACGCACTGGTGCACGGGCTGGTCGAGGGGGCACCCGAGATCACCGTGAGGTACGCGGACGTGGACGTGACCAACACCGCCGCCGGCCAGGGCGGGTACGACCTGGTGAAGGTGAGCTATGCCGCACTGCCCTGGTTGCTGGACCGGTATCAACTCCTGCCGTGCGGTGGGGCCCTGGGCCGCGGCTGCGGCCCGCTGGTGTTGACCGCCGGGGAGCCGGACCCGGAGCGGGCGATGCGCGGCACGGTCGCGATCCCCGGCGACCGGACCACGGCGTACCTGCTGTTCCGGATGTGGTCGGCGAAGTTCCCGCCGGACCGGGTGGTCACCATGCCGTTCCACGAGATCATGCCGGCGGTACGGGACGGAGCCGTCGCCGCCGGTCTGGTGATCCACGAGGCCCGGTTCACCTACCAGTCGTACCGGCTGCGATCGGTGGCAGACCTCGGTGAGTGGTGGGAGGGCGAGACCGGGCTGCCGATCCCGCTGGGGGCGGTTCTGGCCCGCCGGGACGCCGGTCTGAAAGGGCCGGCGGAGTGGATCCGGCGTTCGGTGCGGTACGCCTTCGCCCACCCGGGCGCCAGCCTGGACTACGTACGCGACCATGCCCAGGAACTGGAACCCGATGTGATGTTCCGGCACATCCAGTTGTATGTGAACCAGTTCACCGAGAACCTCGGCGACGAGGGGTACGCCGCGATCGAGACTCTGTTCGGCCGCGCCAGCGAAGCGGGACTGGTCCCCCCGGTGGCCCCGCACCTGTTGAGGAACTGATGTCCGCCGTCACCACCCGACAGCCAGAGACACCTGATCCCGCCCCGACCCCATCCGGCTCCGAGCCCGGCCCCGGCCGGCGTTGGCCGGCCTGGTCGCTGGTCACCCTGGGCGGACTCGCGGCGGCCTGGCTGCTGCCGGTGCTCAGTCACCGGGCCGGGGTGGACTGGCTGCTTCCCCTGGTCATCTGGTCACTCACCGCGTCGCTGCTGCGCAGCGGTCGTAGCGCACTGGACCGGCTGGTGCTGGCGGCGGCCCTGCTGATCGGGGCCACCTGCGCCGCCGGGCTACTGCTCTCACGTTGGCCGTGGGGACTGGCCCCGGTACCGGTGGCCGGCACCGCACTGTCCGTCCTGGTGCTGGTGGCGGCGGTGCTGCGGCGTCGGCCGAACCTGCCGTTGACACCGCGCGGCTCGGACCTGCTGGCGCTGGGTTCCGGACTGCTGGCCGGCGTCGTGGTCGGCCTGCCGTACCTGGGCGCGAACCTCACCGAACGGATGGCGCTGGCCGCCCTCGGTGAGGACCTCGCCCGGCACTTCTCGCTGTACGACGCGATCCGGATCGTCGACGGCTACACGTTCTTCGACCGGCACGAATCCGACGCGTACCTGCTGCCGGGGCTGCAAACCTACCCGCAGGGGTCGCATTTCCTGTACGCGCTGCTGGACTCGTTCCTACGCTCGGGCAACGAGCCCGGCAGTGCGCTGGACTCCTGGGGCCACTACATCGGGTACCACATCGCCGGGTACGCCTTCTTCGGCGTGGTGATGGTGTGGGCGGTGCGCTGGGTCGCCGGACCGGCCCTCACCGGCTGGCCGAAGATCGCGGTCTACACCTTCGTCGCCGCCGCGGTCAGCTTCAGCGAGTTGGTCGCGATGTTCATCCGCGGCTACCCCAGCGAGATCCTCGGCCTGGCCCTGTTCGCGGTGCTGCTGGCGCTGCTGGCCCGGCCGCCCCGGTACACCCGGGAGCTGGTCGTCACGGTCGCCGCGCTGCTCGTCGGGATCGGCTGGGCGTACTTCTTTCTGCTGCCGATGGCCGGCCTGGTGACGATGGCCTCGCTGGTCGGATTCCGGCACCGGGTGCTCGCGCACTGGCCAACCGCCCTGGTGACCGCCCTGGCGGCGGTCCCACTGGCCCTGACGCCCGCGCTGATCATGTACGCGGACCGCACCAGCCCGCTCGACGACCTGCTGCCCGGCGGGCCGGTCGAAGGGGTGGACCGGGGCCTCACCGTGGGCGTCGCGGCGCTGCTGCTGGCCGGACTCGCCACGGTTCCCCGGTCTCCGGTCTGGCGGATGGTGGGCATCCAACTGGTGATCGTCGCCAGCGTGTCGATCGCGCTCGGGCTCTACCAGATCGCCTCGATCGGGCACCTGTCGTACTACTTCGACAAGGCGGTGCACGGACTGTTCGTGACCTGCCTGGTGGGGCTGAGTGGGATCAAACCGCTGCTGGCGAAGCTGCGGCGGACCAGCCGGATGCGCGACCTCGCGGTGACCGGACTGGTGTGCTTCGCGATCCTCGCCGGCTTCGGTGCGGTGCCGCTGCAACGGCCCAGGGTGGATGGCGTCGAACCGTTGCGCAACGTGAGTTGGGGGCTCGCACACGTGGCGGGCAACCTGCGCAACCCCGGTGTCGGCAGGGTGGTCGGCCAGGTGCTGGAACGCTACCCGGACTCCGGTGGCCGGCTCACCCAGGTGGTGTTCGACGGCAAGGACGCCAGCTACCTGAGCTCCCTGTTCGTCTCGGTGCTGCACCGCGACTACGGCACTCTGCACCACCGGCCGAAGGCCGCCGGACCGTTGTACCGGGCGGAGCAGCTTCACGGGGTGAAGGTCCTGGACTACCAGGGTCCGAGGCGGATCATCGTGGTGAACAGCCCGGAGACCGCCACAGCGCTGCGGGCGGTGCTCACGACCCGGCCCGACCTGGATGCCGAGGTCGTGGAACTGAGGATCGACAACGTCTGGAGCTAGGGTCGCCGCTCAGGCCTCCAGCTCACGGGCCACGGCGTGGACCACCTCGGCGACCTTCCGGGCCACCTTGCGGTCCGGGTACCGGCCGCGCCGCAACTCCGGCTGCACCTTCATCTCCAACACCTTGATCATGTCTTCGATGAGCCCGTGCACCTCGTCCGGGGAACGACGCCGCAACTCGGCCAGGGACGGCGGCTTGTCGATCAGCCGCACCGACAGCGCCTGATCCCCCCGGCGGCTCTCCACCACGCCGAAGTCAACCCGCTGTCCGGGCTTGAGTTCAGACACCCCGCTGGGTAGCGCACCCTTGTGGACGAACACGTCTCCTCCGTCGTCGCGGGTGAGGAACCCGAAGCCCTTCTCCACGTCGTACCACTTGACTCGGCCGGTAGGCACAGCCCGATCCTCAGCTATCCGAAGGAGACGACACGAGGGCAGCTCGCCACTGCCCTCCCAAGGTTATCTGGCGCCGCGCTCGGCCCCAAAGCCGATTGGCCACCCATCGCGGAAACCGATTCCGGCGACCGCGCGCTCCGATACCGATCGAGTCACGCCACCACTCCCTTCGGCGTGTAAAGCCCGCCCACCACGGTCGCCGGCTGATTGGTCACCACGCCGTCCGCGCCGAGGCCGCGCAATTTCCGCAGGTCAGCCAGGTCGTCAACGGTCCATCCGAAGCTGGCCATCCCCAACTCCCGCACCCGCCGCAGGTAATCCGCGTCCACGGTGCCGAACTCCGGGTTCACCATGTCGGCGTAGCGTGCCACCCTCGACAGGCCGCGGTACTCGGGCTCGCCGATCACCGCCACCGTGGCGTCAGGGTTGTCGTGCCGGTACGTCTTGAGGAAATCCCAGTCCAGGCTGGCCACCACCAGCCGGCCCGGTCGCTTCCAGTACCGGCGACCGGTCAACTGCTCGGCGATCCGCTGCCCGATCTTCGGGTACTTCTCCGGCGATTTCACCTCGATCATCAGCCCGGCCCCGGTGCCCTCGAGCACGTCCAGCACCTGGTCAAGCTTGGGTACCCGGACCTGCGGATAGTCGGCATCGAACCCGCTGCCCGCGTCCAGGCGTCGGATCTCCCGGTAGCTGAAATCCTTGACCTGCCAGGACTTGCGCTTGTCGAAGACGCTTTCCGCGTTCGTGGTCCGCTTCACGGTGGAGTCGTGCATCGCCACGAGGACCCCGTCCTTGGTCTGGCGGATGTCCACTTCGACCAGGTCCGCGCCCTGCTCGGCGGCGAGCCGTACCGCGTCGAGGGTGTTCTCGGGGGCTTCCCAGGACGCTCCCCGGTGTGCCACGACCGTCATCCGGGGCCGGTACACGACACGGCCGGCGGTCGCGGGCCAGACATCGGGCTCGACCCGAATCGTGGCGAACGGGGGCAGATAGCCCCCGTTCGCGGCGATGTCGCTGGGACTCGCAGTGTCGAACGCGACAAGCAGCCCGGCGAGCAGGAACACCAGGGTCGCCACCGAGCGGAACCAGCGCACCACAGGTCGTCCCGTACGGAGGTTCGGAGCCGGTAGGGATCTCAACTTCGGCGGAGCCGGATGCCCCAGCGGCGTGTAGCCGGCCAGCACCACATGTCGTTCCAGGACCACCTGTTGTTCAGCTGTAAGACTCCGCACCCGCCGCACCGCTCCCCCCGGGGACAATCCCCAACCCCACACCGTCGATCAAGCAAAGTTGGCGACGTCATACCCTGGCGAGCGAGCACAAAAACGCTGAAATTCCGGCCCACCGACGGGGCTGCGGCAAGCCGGGGATACCCGCGCGGCGGCTCGGACACCCCGGGTCCGGCACCCCACCAGGACGCACCAACCACTGGCGGGCTGTCAGTGGTCGCGTGGCGTCGCTGTCTGCGGGTGGCGGTACGGAAGCTTGTCGGTCGGCAGCGGGAACTCCACCTCGTCACCGTAGGGCGAGCCGGCACCCGCCTTGTCGAAGAGGAACTCCGACACCGGCAGGTGACCTGCCTTGACGACGTGCCCCTTTGGCCCCTCGGAGCGCTCAGCCGGGGTGTCAGGTGCCGCCGATCGCGCCGCGGCGGTGTCTGGCGAAGACGCCATGTCCCCTCCTCGTGACTTTTCCCGGGAAATTCTGGCACACCAGCACCGACCCACCCGCAGGGCACCACCCGACGGGCGGGCGTCACTCCGGCAGGGCACTAACGTTGTAAGGCGATGACTCTGGCCGACCATCTCCGCAGCCTGCCCGACAAGGAGCTGGCCGCGCTGATGCGCGCCCGGCCCGATCTCGCGATGCCAGTCCCAGGCGACTTCTCCGCCCTGGCGAACCGGGCCCAGTCGCGGCTGTCCATGACACGCGCACTGGAGGATCTGGACCGGTTCACCCTCCAGATACTCGACGCACTGCGGCTACTCGGTCCGGAGCCGGCGACGTTCGAGGAACTGAGCTGCCTGGCCGCCGGCCAGGCAGCTCAGCCTCGGGTACGCCGGGCGATCGACACCCTGCGGCAGCGGGCCGTGGTGTACGGACCGGACAGTGCGCTGCGGGTGGTCCGGACCGTGGCGGAGTGCTGCTCGCCGTACCCGGCGAATCTCGGCAGGCCGGCCGCGGATCTGGACCCGGTGGCGGCCAACCTGGCCGCCGACCCGACGGAACTGCGACGCACCGTGCTGGATGCCCCGGAGCCGGCACGGCAGGTGCTCGACCGGCTGGCCGCCGGCCCACCGGTCGGCAAGGTCTCCGGCGCTCGACAGGTCGCCACCGCCGACACCCCGGTACGGTGGCTGATCGCCCGGCACCTGCTGGTGCCGATCGACGAGAACACGGTCGAGCTGCCCCGCGAGGTGGGGCTGTTGTTACGTCAGGACACCGGCCCGCTGGGCGAGTTGCACCCCGATCCGCCGCAATGGCAGCCGGCACGCCAAGACCCGGACAAGACCGACGCCGCCGGAGCCGGCCAGGCGATGGAAGTGGTACGCCAGGTGGAAGCCGTGCTGGAGGCGCTGTCCGCCGAGCCGGCCGCCGTACTACGGTCCGGCGGGATGGGGGTCCGGGAACTGCGCAGGGTGGCCCGTACCACGGGGCTGGACGAGTCACTCGCGGCACTGCTGCTGGAGGTCGCCGCCGCCGCCGGACTGCTCGACGACGACCGGGAGGCGGATCCGCACTGGCTGCCCACCACCGGCTACGACGGCTGGCGGGACTCGGACCTGGCCGCCCGGTGGACCCGGTTGGTCTTGGCGTGGCTGTCAATGACCCGCCAGCCCGGACTGGTGGCCAGCCGGGACGAGCGGGACCGTCCGGTCAACGTACTGGCCGCCGAAGCGGAACGGATCGCCGCCCCGGTGGTCCGTCGGGATGTCCTGGGTTGCCTCGCAGAGTTGCCCGGGGGCGCGACACCACAGCCCGACCAGGTGAACGACCGGCTGGCCTGGCAGGCTCCCCGGCGCGGCGGCCGGAATCGGGACAAGGCGGTGCGGTGGGCGCTCGGCCAGGCCGCCGCTCTGGGCATCACCGGGCTGGGCGCGATCACGTCGTACGGCCGGCTGTTGCTCGGCGGCGGCCCGGAGGACGCCGCCGAGGCGCTGGCCAAGCTGCTGCCCCAGCCCGTGTCGCACGTACTGGTGCAGGCCGATCTCACCGTGGTGGTGCCGGGACCACCGGAGCCGACCCTGGCCGCCGAACTGTCGCTGGCCGCGGACCCGGAGTCAGCCGGCGGCGCGAGCGTCTACCGGGTCACTCCGGCGAGCGTGCGGCGGGCACTGGACGCCGGGATGACCGCCGACGACCTGCAGGGGCTGTTCCGCCACCGTTCGGTGACCCCGGTGCCGCAGGCACTGCGCTACCTGATCGAGGACACCGCGCGCCGGCATGGCCGGATCCGGGTCGGGTCGGCCGGTGCGTACCTGCGCGGCGACGACGAGGCCCGGCTCGCGGAACTGCTCGCCGACCGCAGACTGGAGCGTCTGGTGCTGCGGCGGCTCGCCCCGACGGTGCTGATCACACCGTTCGGCCCGAGCCGCCTGTTGGCGACCTTGCGGGAGTACGGCTACGCCCCGGTGCCGGAGGACCCCTCCGGCGCGGTGGTGCTGACCCGACCGGAACTGCGACGGGCACCGGCCCGGCCGCGGGCGCCGCACCCGGTCGGGGACCTTGCCGGACTGGACGAGACCCGGGCGCTCACTGTGGTGGCGGCGGTACGGCACGGAGAGGAAGCGGCCCGCCGGGTCCGGCGGGCGCCGGTGTCCACCCGTGCCACCGAGTCCGTGGGTGAGACCCTCACCGCGCTGCGGCAGGCGCTGCACGACCGGAAGAACGTCCTGGTCGGGTACGTGGACGCGGATGGCGGCGATGCGTCACGACTGGTACGCCCGGTCTCAGTGGGCGGCGGCTACCTGCGGGCCGAGGACGCCCGTACCGACACTGTGCACACCTTCGCGCTGCACCGCATCACGTCGGTGAGCCGGGCGGACTGACGCCCGGCGAGGCCCGTCAGAAGAACCGGAACCACAGGTACGGCACGCAGATCAGGAGCGTGACCAGGGTGACCACCAGCCCGTACTTCGTGAACTGCCAGAACGAGATCGGGTGACCGCTACGTTCCGCGATCCCGAGCACCACGACGTTCGCGCTGGCCCCGACGGCGGTCGCGTTGCCGCCCAGGTCCGCCCCGAGTGCCAGGGACCACCAGAGCACGTTGCTGGCCCCGTCGCCTCCGGTGGCCTCGACCAGTTCGGACACCAGCGGGCTCACCGTCGCGACGTACGGGATGTTGTCCACGATCGCCGACAAGAACGCCGACACCCACAGCAGCAGCATGGTGGCGAACCACAGCCGGCCCCCGGTCAGCTCGACCGCCGCATCCGCGAGCTTGCCGATCACGTCGTTGGCGACCAAGGCACCGACCATGATGAACAGCCCCGCGAAAAATGCCAGGGTGGGCCATTCCACATCCTTGGCCACGTCCTCGGCGTCGAGCCGGGAGAGCGCCAGCAACAGCAGACCACCGACGATCGCCACCACCGCCGGTTCCAGATGCAGGGCGGTGTGCAGCACGAACGCCGCCATGATCACAGTCAGCACTGTCAGGCTGACGACCAGCAGCCGGGTGTCCCGGATCGCGTCCCGCTCCCGCAGCGCCATCACCTCGGCCACCCGCTCCGGCCGGTAGACGAACGCCTTCCGGAACAGCACCCGGATCATCCCGACGTACACCACCAACAGCACCAGCACGATCGGGGCGAGATAGACCAGGAAGTCGTTGAAGCTCAGACCGGCCCGGCTCGCGATGATGATGTTCGGCGGGTCACCGACCAGGGTCGCGGTCCCGCCGATGTTGCTCGCCAGCACCTCGGCGATCAGGTACGGCGCGACCGGCACCCCGAGCCGCTCACACACCAGAATCGTCACCGGGGCCACCAGCAACACCGTGGTCACGTTGTCCAGTAACGCGGACGCGAACGCGGTGACCAGGCAGAGGATCACCATCACCCGGAACGGCACGCCCTTGGCCCGCTTCGCCGCCCAGATCGCCACGTACTCGAAAATCCCGGTCCGCTTCAGCACGCTGACCACGAGCATCATGCCGAGCAGTAGGAAGATCACGTTCCAGTCGATGCCGGAGTGCTCGGAGAAAAAGGCGTGCTCGGAATCGGTGAGCCCGAGCGCCAGCATCAGCGCGGCCCCGCCGAGCGCGGAGGCCACCCGGTGGATCTTCTCGGTGGCGATGAACCCGTACGCGATGACGAAGATCGCCACCGCGAGCCATGCCTGGACGCTCATGCCGGGAGCATCCGGTCGAGCAGGTTGTCCAGGGTGATCGCGCCGACCATTCGGTCCTCTTCCATCACCGCGACCACAGGGCTGCGCATCCGGGCCATCACAGCGGCGACCTCCAGCACTGTGGCGTCGCCGTCCACCACCGGAAGCTCCCGGGGCTTTTCCGGCAGCAGTTCGCGCACCGTCTTGGCGTCGAGGGCCTCCAGGAACAGGTCCGCGTGCTGCTCGTCGACCACCCGGGCCAGCGCCGGATCGTCCTGGCAGTACTGCGGCACCGCGAGCCGCAACACCTGGGTACCGGGCAACACGGTCCACGGCCTGCGTTGCTCATCGAGCACGATCAGGCCCGGCAGGTTCTGTTCGGCCAGCAGGCGGGACGCCTCCAGGGCCGGCGTCAACAGGGTCACGGTCGGCATGTCAGTGGCAAGATCCCTCGCGCGCACCACCCCAGCCTAGGGTGCGCGGACCATCCGGGCAGCGGTCACTGGCACTCCCACACTCTCAGGAACCTCCCAGGCAGGGCTAAGCCTGGTCCCAGGTCCGCCCCCCACAGTGGAAAGCGCGAACCTTTCCGGGGGGTAGAGCCGCTGGTGGTGCGGCGGCTCTCCGGCTGAGCCCCGGGGGATACGGCGAGCCTCCCGCCTTACCCCCCGGGGCACGGTCGTCCTACAGTTCCTTGCGCCACGCCGCACTCCGTCAGGTGCCGGGCTTGCGGCCGAACACGTGGACCCTGGTGCCGACGCTGGTGAGTCGCCACAGTGTCACGGCATCGCCAGGGAGCAGGTTGACGCAGCCGTGCGAACCGGGGCCCTCGTGAAGGTACGACGGGGTCTGGTGGAACCCGATGTCCCCGACGAACCGCTGCCAGTACGGCAACGGCACGTCGTAGTAGGACGAGATCGGCCGCGGCTTCTTCTCGGTGATCCTGAAGTGTCCGGAAGGTGTCGTCAGACCCGCCCGTCCGGTACGTACCACGGTGGGGCCGAGCACCACGTCGCCACCACGTACCAGCCACATGGTCTGGTGGGTGAGGTCCAGGCAGACGGTCATCCCCGAGCCGGTGTCGCAGGCGTCCAGGTCGGTACGGACCATTCGGCGTGCGACGGCGAGGGTGACCGGCCCGGGACGTCCCGTCATCGGGTAGATCCCGTACCGGCGCTGGAAGCTCTTGATCGCCCGGCAGTCCTTACGGGACTGTTCACCGTCCACGGTGACCTTCCCGTAGCCGCCGAGCCGCGCCAGATAGGACTCGACCTGCCGCTGGTAGGGGCCCTTCGGGCAGGGCGGCTTGGCCGGCGCACTGGCCGACGCGCTGGCCGACGCCGGAGGGGCCGGTCGGCCGTCCTCCCCCGTGGCGGACGGTCGACCCGACCCCTCTGGCGTCGGCGACGCGCTCGTGCCCGGGGTACCGCTGACAAACCGGGCCCTGGGGGCCGGCTCGTTCCCGAAGGCGTAGCCCGCGGCGGCGAGCGCCACGAGCGCGGCGGCTGTCGTCAAGACCAACGCGTGAGTGCTACGCCGCATCGCTTCTCCTCTGCGTACCGCCCCGGACGCATCCAAACACGTCCGGGACACCCCCGAAGGTGGCCGTCGTGACCAAAACTTTGCCAACCAGGACGGGGAATCCCACTTGCCGGGACGGTCGCCCCGGCCGGCAAAATATTCCGTCCTGGAGTGGCAACTCTGCCAGTTGTCACGACCGTTGTGCTCCCGGCTTCGTGCCACCCCGCCCCGCCCACCCCTTCGGCACGATCCCGGAGAGTCACCGGCAGCATCCCGCGATGGCCCTCCAAGATCACGGAAAGTGCGCCGACGCGGAATGTCGGTACGGTGGGGAACACTGGCCACCAGCGAGACCCGAGGGAGTGCCGTGCCCGGCGGACCATTGATCGTCCAGTCCGACAAGACCTTGTTGCTCGAGGTGGACCACCCCGACGCGGACGCATGCCGAATGGCGATCGCCCCGTTCGCGGAACTGGAACGGGCCCCCGAGCACGTGCACACGTACCGGCTCACCCCGCTCGGGCTGTGGAACGCACGGGCCGCCGCGCACGACGCCGAGTCCGTGGTCGACGCGCTGATCCGGTTCAGCCGCTACCCGGTGCCGCACGCCCTGCTGGTCGACGTGGCCGAGACCATGGACCGGTACGGGCGGCTACGGCTTCACAACAGCCCCACCCACGGGCTGGTGCTGGAGGCGTCCGACCGGGCCGTGCTGGTGGAGGTCACCAAGTCGAAGAAGCTCGCCGGGATGCTCGGCAACCGGATCGACAACGACACCGTCGTGGTACACCCGTCCGAGCGCGGCCGACTCAAGCAGGCACTGCTGAAGCTCGGCTGGCCCGCCGAGGACCTGGCCGGGTACGTGGACGGCGAGGCGCACGCGATCTCGCTGCACGAGGACGGCTGGTCGCTGCGGCCGTACCAGAAGCACGCGGTGGACTCGTTCTGGGCCGGCGGGTCCGGTGTCGTGGTGCTGCCGTGCGGGGCCGGCAAGACGCTGGTGGGCGCGGGTGCGATGGCGCGGGCTCAGGCGACCACGCTGGTCCTGGTGACGAACACGGTCGCCGGACGGCAGTGGAAACGGGAACTGGTCGCCCGTACCTCCCTCACCGAGCAGGAGATCGGCGAGTACTCCGGGGAGCGCAAGGAGATCCGACCGGTCACCATCGCCACGTACCAGGTGCTGACCACCCGGCGTAAGGGCGCGTTCGCGCACCTGGACCTGTTCGGGGCCCGGGACTGGGGCCTGATCGTCTACGACGAGGTACACCTGCTGCCGGCCCCGATCTTCCGGTTCACCGCCGACCTGCAGGCCCGCCGCCGGCTCGGCCTGACCGCGACCCTGGTACGCGAGG
>DASUSI010000063.1:0-6243 GCA_036375165.1 Micromonosporaceae bacterium
CCACACCGCGCTCCCCCTACGCCCGGTCAACCTGAGCTGCCTGTGAGAACCCTGACCGGGCAACCCCCGCAGTCGAAATCGCAAGCCCTCATTCGGGTGACATACTGGCCGTACCGGAGTGTCGGGTGCGTCGGCACCCCGACCACCCCAGACGCACCCTGGGAGACCCGCTATGGCACGACGTCCCACCCCCGACCCCACCATCGGTGACCGCGTCCGTGCGCGCCGGCAGATCCGCGGTTGGAGCATCCGGCACGCAGCAGATCGTGCCGGCCTCGCCCACACCACTTGGTCCCGCATCGAACGCGGCCTGGTCAGCGCTGATAACCGCTTCACGGTCGCCGACATCGCCGCCGCACTGGAATGCTCCGTCGCCGATCTGACCGGGCAGCCGGCAGCCAGCCCGGACAATGCCACCGCAGCCGCTCAGGCGACGATCGCCGGCATCCGCCAGGCGCTCGTCGAGGCGGACCTGACCGAGGATCCAGTGACCACGGCTCGGCCACTACCAGAGTTGGCGCGGGAAACCGAGCTGGTGGCGGACCTGCTTCGGCGTTGCGACTACGCGGGTATCGGCCGGATGTTGCCCCGGCTCATCCGGGAACTGCATGCCGCGACGCACGGGCCGGACCGGCGGGACGCGCTGCGTCTGCAGGTCCTGGTGGCGGTCGCCGCGTCCGGGGTGATGCGGTACGTCGTTGGGCCGGCCGAATCGTGGCTGGCCGCTGAACGGTGCTGGCAGGCCGCGCAGACGTTGGAGGACCCGGTGTGCATGGGTCTCGGGTTGTACGAACGGGCTCACGCCGCTACCGGATGCGGGTCGTACTCGCGGGGTGTCACCCTGGCTCGCCGTGGCGTCGATGTGCTGGACGGCCACACGGACGCTCCCGGAGCGCTGGAGATGCTCGGCCAGCTTTACCTCACCATCACGTTCGCCGCGATCGGTGACCACGGGGATGCTGGGGACCTGGTCGCCGAGGTCGAGCGGATCGCTGAACGCACCGGAGACACCGACACGTTGGGGCTGATGTTCGGGCCGACGAACACTCGATTTTGGCGGATCGCGATGGAAACCGACGGTGGGGAGCCAGGGCGCGCCGTGGAAATCGCAGCCGGCACGAACCCCACCCTGGTGGACTCGCCGTCCAGGCAGGTCGCGTTCTACACCGACACGGCCCGCGCGCTGGCCCGGGTCCGGCGCGACCGCGATGCGATCCGGTTCCTGCTGCAGGCCGAGCGGATGGCCCCGGTACGAGTTCACTCATCCCCGCTGATCAGGGAGACCGTGCGTGGCCTGCTCGACCGGGCACAGCGGCGTGCCGGCGGCGTCGAGCTGCGGGCGTTGTGCGAACGGATGAACATCGCCTGACCCGTGGTGCAGGTATGCACCACCGGACGCTGATCCACTCCTACTGTCCGAAGTGGTCGGGGGCGCGGGGCTGTCGGTCCAACCCTGCCATGGACTGGACAATGACCCTTGCGCTCCTGACCCTCCATCTGTGTGCGGACGGGAGCGGCGGCGTTGACGTACCCCTTGGCCCCTGGTGCCCCGACACCACCACCGGAACCCCCCCATGCGTGCACTGCCGTGGCTACGTGGTGAACACCGCGGCCGGGTGGACCCACATCGACCAGCACGGGCAGCTCGCCGCAGCAGCCGCGCCGACACCCTCGCAGCTCGCGCGCCCGCGCTGGCGTGGAAACGCTGGAGCTGCGGCGATGGCGCCAAGGGGCCGCAGCTGTTCGACTGGGCCGTAGCCTCACCACCCGACACAGGATCAGCCAGCGAAGGCATGGCCCGGTGACTGCTGATCCGCCGCAGCCCCGCCGACCCCGAACCAGATCACCTACTACCTGTGCCACGGGCCATGCGCCACCACCGACGAGGAGCTGATCAGGCTGGCCGGCGCCCGCTGGGCGATCGAGGAATACTTCCAGACCGCGAAGACCCATGTGGCACATCCGCTCCGGGGCGAACTGCTCAGCCCTAGCAGGGCCGCCGAGCCTCGACGAAAACCATGGGTCAACCCATGGCGCTGCTGTGGGCTACCTTGTTGATCAAGGCTCTTACCTCGGTAGATGCTCCCCCGAGTGGACTCGAACCACTAACCCTCCGGTTAACAGCCGGATGCTCTGCCAATTGAGCTACGGGGGAAGGGCCGCCTTCGGCGGCGCCCGCACAAGAGTACCGGACGCCACCGGCTGAGCGATATTGGGTTAGCCCACTCAGTTGGCCGGGCATGAGAGGTCTGGGGGGCGGCGTCACGCTCACCAGGGCAGGATGAGGATCAGCAGACGGACAGACGAGCGGGGGACACGGTCAGGAGGGAGCACGATGCGAGGAAAGATGACGTTTCTGGTGGGAGTCGCGATCGGCTACGTGCTCGGTAGCCGGGCCGGACGGGAGCGCTACGAGCAGATCGTCCGGGCCGCCGAGCGAGTCAAGGCGAACCCCACCGTCCAGGAGGCAGCCGGCATGGTGCAGGCCCAGACCACACGTCTCGTGAACACTGGCCGCGACGTGGTACGCAGCACCATGAACGACCGGCTGGGCAGCACCCGGTTCGCCAACAGTCGGGTCGGGCCGCGGCCCAACCAGGACACCGACACGGTGACCATCGAGGAGCGGCCACCCCGCGACACCATGGGGTTCTAGCTCCGTTCCAGGTCACGGAGTGACCAGCCGCCGCACCCGCCGGCTGGTCACCGCGAGCCCGACCACGGTCAGCCCTACGAGGTACGCCACGTGCCACAACAGGCCGACTGACACCGCGCCGGTGGACAGCCCGCGTACCAGCGACACCCCGTGGTAGAGCGGGGTGGCCGCGACCACGGCTCGCAGCCAGCCGGGGTACGCGTCCAACGGCGCGAACGTCGCGGAGAACAGGAACAGCAAAAAGATCGCGACCGTCACGTAATCGAAGTCCTGCCAACTCCGCAGGTAGGTGGAGAACGCGAGGCCGGCCGCCGCGAAGGCCAAGCCGATCAGCACCGCGGCCGGCAGCGCGAGGACCACCCACCAGGACGGAGCCAGACCCATCAAACTCATGATCACCACGAAGCACCCGGCGTAGACGGCGCCGCGCAGGAGCGCCCATGCGATCTCGCCCAGGACGATCCCGAGCGGCGTGACCGGAGTGGCGACCATTGATTCGTACAGCTTCATGAACTTCAACTTCGCGAAGAAGTTGTACGTGGACTCGGTGACCGCACCGGTCATGGCCGCCGCCGCGAGCATCGCGGGTGCCACGTACACCGGGTAGGCGATCGTGCCGCCCGCGTACGGAATCTCCCCGACCAGTTGCCCCATCCCGACGCCCAGAGACAGCAGGTAGAGGAACGGCTCCACCAGACCGGACAGGAACAGGACCAGGTTGGAGCGGTGGACGTACGCGTTACGGGTCATCACGGCGACGCCACCCCGGGCGTGGCACGCGGCATCGCGGACCACACCGTTTCGCACCAGCCGGGAACCCAGCAGCAACGTGACCATCACACCACCAGCCTGCGGGTCAGCAGCCTGCGGGCGAGTACGAAGCCCGCTCCAGCCCAGAGCATCAGGTAACCGCCGTGCAGCACGGCCGGCAGGTCCGGAGCCACACCCAGCGTGGCCGCACGGCACAGCTCCACGCCATGCCACAGCGGCGAGACCCACGCCAGCAGCCGCAGCGGCCCGGCAAGCTCGTCGATCGGGAAGAACACCCCCGAGAACAGGGTCACCGGCACCACCCCGAACCGGTAGAGCACCGGGAACCGGCTTTCCGACTTCGCCACTACGGCGAACGCGTATATCGGTGTGGCCGCCGCCAACCCGGTGAGTACCGCCGCGAGCACCGCCAGTGGCGCCCACGCCGAGTGCAGGGTGCCGAACAGCGCCATCGCCACGAAAAACGCGACAGCGTTCATCAGCATCCGGGCGATGACGAATCCGAGGTGGCCGAGCACCACGTCAACCACCCGAAGCGGGGTCGCGAGCATCGCCAGGTACTGCCGGTTCCACTTGATCGCGCCGTACACCGGCCAGGTGCACTCCCCTCCGCCGGAGTTGAGGATCACGCTGGCGAGCAGGCCGGGTGCCAGGTAGGAGAGGTAGTCGACACCGAGCCGGTCCGGACCGCGGTCGATGTAGCCGCCCACCCCCAGCCCGATCGCGGACAGCCACATCAGGGGGATCACGAAGCTGGAGAAGACTCCCGACCGCCAGGTCCGGCGGTACTGCGTGAGCCAGTACGACAGTGCGGCGACCGCCGGGTGCCCGGTCAGGCCGGCGGTGTCCGGTACGGCCATCTCAGTCCACCAGGGTCCGGCCGGTCAGGTGCAGGAACACGTCCTCCAGGGTGCTGCGGCGTACCAGGACGCTGGCCGGCGTGATCTGCCGCTGGTGCACCGCCGCGAGTGCGGCGTCGCCGTCGTCGACGTAGCTCAGCAGCCGGTCCGGCAACACCTCGACTCTGCCCACCCCGTCCAGCTTGCCGGCGATGCCGTCGAGTGGTTCGTCCGGCGGGAACCGCAACTCGACCACCTCGCGGGTGGAGTACCGCCCGATCAACTCGCGTGGGGACCCTTCGGCGACGATCCGTCCGCCGTCCATCACCACCAGCCGGTCGCAGAGTTGCTCCGCCTCGTCCATGTAATGCGTGGTGAGCACCAGTGTGGTGCCCTGCTGCTTGAGCCGGAACAGCCGGTCCCACACCAGGTGCCGGGCCTGCGGGTCAAGTCCGGTGGTCGGTTCGTCCAGCAGCACCAGCTCCGGCTCGTTGAGCAGGCTGCGAGCGATCGTGAGCCGCCGCTTCATGCCTCCGGACAGCGGCTCGACCCGGTCGTCAGCACGGTCGGCGAGCTGTACGAACTCCAGCAGTTCGCCGACCCGGGGCTCGGCGGCCCGACGCCGGATTCCGAAATAGCGCGCGTAGACCAGCAGGTTCTCCCGGACCGTCAATTCCGCGTCCAGGGTGTCCTCTTGCGGCACCACGCCCAGCCGCGCCCGGATCCGCGGACCCTGACGCACCGGGTCGAGTCCAAGCACCCGCAGCTCGCCGGCACTGGGCGGTGAGACGCAGCCGATCATCCGCATCGTGGAGCTCTTGCCGGCGCCGTTGGGCCCCAGGAATCCGAAGGCTTCGCCACGGCGTACCTCGACATCGATGCCGGCCACCGCGACCCGGTCGCCGAACCGTTTCACCAGGCCACGGGCGGTGATCAATGTGGTTGCGGAGGACACCCCGCGAGACTACTTGCGGAGTACGTCAAACCGCCGATGATTTCCGGTCGTGTCCACAGTGGGTGGGAGCCGCAACGCGATCTGGCGACCGGTCAGCTACAGCGAGCCGGCTGCCTGTTCCCGCAGCCCCCGGGCCTGAGCCTCCAGCGAGATCAGGTCACCGAACATCTGCCGGTACGCGTCCTGCTCGGCAACCGGGTTGGTGCGCTGCAGCTTGGACTTGATCTCCCGGATCCGCGCCACCACGGTCGGCAACTGCAGCCGGGCGAGGGTGACCATCACGTACCGGGGGTCGGGTTCCCCGTCGTAGCGCAGCGGCTCCACCGACAGCTCCCCGACCAGCGCCTTGGCGGCCAGGTCGTCGGATGCCTCGCGTACCCGCTCCACCCAGTCCGCTCCGGCGGCCCCGGACGCCACTCCCCCGACCGCGGCGATGGCGCGACGCACCGCGGCGTGCACCGGATTCCGGTACGGCGTGTCGTCGATCGCGTCGAACAACGGCCCGGCCAGCACCGGCGCCTGGATCGCGATCTTCAGGGCTTCCCGCTCCACGATGCCCTGCGGGCTGTTCGGCGCGGGCGCGGCAGGAGCGGCCGAGCGGACCGACTCGGCTCCTCGTCCCTGCGGTCGTGCCTGGGCGGCGGCCACCGCGCGGGACACCGGTTCCATCTCCATGCCGAGATAACCAGCGAGCTTGCGGGCATACTCTGGCCGAAGCGATTTGTCCTTGATCTGCGCCACCTTTGGCGCGGTCACCCGCAGTGCCGCGACCCGACCTTCCGGACTGTCCAGATCGTAGCGGGCCAGGTCGCTGCGGAGCACGAAATCGATCAGACGCTCCCGGAGGGCCACCAGGTCGCGTACCGCCGCATCGCCTTTGGCGATCCGCAGCTCACAGGGGTCCATGTTGTCCGGACTCACCGCGATGAAGGTCTGGGCTACGAACCGCTGGTCGTCCTCGAACGCCCGCAGGGCCGCCTTCTGTCCCGCGGCATCCCCGTCGAACGTGAAAATGATCTCGC
>DASUSI010000064.1:0-7340 GCA_036375165.1 Micromonosporaceae bacterium
CTGCGCGAACGCCAGGGTCACCATCGCGAAGTAGATCCCGCTGCGGCGTACCGCCAGATATCCGATGGGAAGCGCGAGCAGCGCCGCGACCAGACCCCCGGCGAGCACCGCGACGTAGAACGGAAGCCCGCTGTGGATCGCGATCAGCCCGGTGGCGTACGCGGAGGAGCCCCAGAACGCGGCGTGTCCGAACGACAACAGCCCGGCGTGCCCCAGCAGCAGGTCGAACGCCACCGCGAACAACCCCCAGCACAGGATGTCGGTGGCGACCGGCGGGTACAGCGTCCACGGCAGCACCAGCACGAACAGCAGCCCGCCGCCCAGCAGGCCCCACCGCAACCACGCCGGGCGGCCGTGGAGCTTGTCGATAACGGTGAGGATCATGCGGGTTCCTCCTTGCCGAACAGCCCGGCGGGGCGGATCAGCAGCACGGCGGCCATCAGCAGATAGACCGAGGTCTGGGACAGGACAGGGACGTACAGGTTGCCGAGCGCGGCGAGCATGCCGATGGTGAATCCGGCGACCACCGATCCGAAGACCGAGCCGAGCCCGCCGATCACCACGACGGCGAAGACCGTGATGATCAGGTCAGCCCCCATCCCGGAGTTCACCGCCCGCATCGGCGCGGCCAGCACCCCGGCGAGCGCGGCCAGCCCGACCCCGAAACCGAACACCGGGGTCACCCAGCGGCCGGTGTCGATGCCGAGAGCCCGGGTCAGTTCCGGCCGCTCGGTGGCGGCCCGCACGATCACGCCGATCCGGGTACGGGTCAGCAGCAGCCACACCGCGAGGCACACCGCCACGGAGATGCCCAGGGTGAGCACCTGGTAGCGGGGAAACTCGAACAGCCCGAGGTCGAACGAGCCGGTGACCGGGGCGTGGTCGTACGGCTGGGAGTGCGACCCGTACCTGGCCCGCAGCAGGTCCTGGCAGACCAGCGCGATCCCGAAGGTCAGGAGGAAGTTGTAGAGCGGGTCGAGCGCCATCAGCCGGTGGATCAGCAGCCGTTCGGCCACGATTCCGGCGAGCGCCAGGGCCAGGGGTACGAGCACCAGGGCGTACCAGAATCCGAGTCCGGCGCTGTCGGCCAGCCACACCGCGCCGAACGCCCCGAGGGTGTAGATCGCGCCGTGCGCGAAGTTCACCACCCGGAGCATCCCGAAGATAACGGACAGGCCGAGCGCCAGCAGCGCGAAGAAGCCGCCGCTGACCAGTCCGTTGAACGCCTGTTGCGGGAACGAGGTCATGGGTGTCCCTTGTGGTCGGTGGTGGCCCGCCCGTGGCGGGGGACGGGCCACCGGTCCGTACGGTCGGCTCAGCTCATCTGGCAGTCGGACGATGGCCGGTCGAATGCCTGCTCGCCGTGGATCTTCGCGACGAGTTCGGTGTAGTCGCCGTCCTCCGCGGCCTTCGCGGGGTCCTTGACCGTGACCAGGTACGCGTCGTGGACGACCCGGTGGTCCTCCGGGCGGATCAGCGCGTTGCGGGCGAAGAAGTCGGTGAACTGCTTGCCGTCCAGCACCTCGATGACGGTGTCGGGCTTGTCGGTGCCGGCGTTCTGCGCCGCTTCCAGGTAGTGGGTGGCCGCCGAGTAGTTCGCCGCGTGGTCGAACGTCGGCCGCTCCCCGGTGCGTTCGGTGAACCGGTCGGCCCAGGCGCGGGCCTCGTCGTCGAGGTTCCAGTACCACGCCGTGGTGAACATCGTCCCGGCCAGTTTGTCCGCGCCGATGGCCCTGATGTCGCTGTCGAACAGCAGTCCGATGGCCAGGTTGATGCCCTTGTCCTTGAGCTTGAACTGGTGGTACTGCTTCACCACGTTGGCCAGATCACCGCCGGCCTGGAACACCCCGAGCACGTCCGGCTTGGGCTTCAGCCCGGGGGCTTTGAGCAGGAAGGTGGCGAAGTCGTCGCTGGGGAACGGGGTGGGGTCCTTGGCGACCACGGTGCCGCCCGCGCCTTCCACCGCGGACTGGAACTTGGCCTGCATGTCCTGCCCGAACGCGTAGTCCGGGTAGATCATGTACCAGTTCCGGTCGCCTTCCTTGGTCACCGCCGCGCCGGTGCCCTGCGCCAGCATGTGGGTGTCGTACGCCCACTCGTACATGTACTTGTTGCACGCCTTGCCGGCGAGTTCGGTGGTGGCGGCGGCGGTGTTGAAGTACAGCCGCTTGCTCTGCTTGGCGACGGTCGCCACGGCGAGCGCGGCGGATGACGTGGGTACGTCGAACAGCGCGTCGGCCTGCTTGCGGTCGTACATCTGGCGGGCCTGGGTGTTGGCGATCTCGGGCTTGTTCTGGTGGTCGGCCTTGATCACCTCGATGTTCTTGGTGACCGCGTCGTCGCCGTACTTCTTCGTGAAGTCCTCGACGGCCATCTCGACCGCGGCGACCGAATTGGGTCCGCTGATGTCGGCGTAGACCCCGGACAGGTCGGTGAGCACACCGAGCACGATCTTGTCGTCGCTGACCTTGCCGCCGCCGGAGGCGGGTCCGCCGCCTCCGCAGCCTGCCAGTAGCGCTCCGGCGGCGGCCACCGCGACCGCGCCGGATAACCGGCGTTTCAATTGACTCCGTCTCGTCATGAGATTCTCCCGGTCGTTTCGAATTCGGTGTCTGGCTCGGATCCCGGTCAGAGCCCGAGGTACGCGAGAAGCTCGCCTTCCCGCTGGCGCACGTCGGTGTTGTCCAACGCTTCGACGATCTGGCCCTGCGCGAGCAGGTAGTGACGGTCAGCCACGGTGGCGGCGAACCGCAGGTTCTGCTCCACCAGCAGCACCGTCACACCCGCCTGTTTCGCCTCACGCAGGATCTCCCCGATGCGGTCGACGATGACCGGAGCGAGACCTTCCGTGGGCTCGTCGCACAGCAGCACCCGCGACCCGGTACGCAGCACCCGGGCGAGCGCGAGCATCTGCTGCTCACCGCCCGACAACCTGCCGCCAGGTGAACGGCGACGCGCGGCCAGCACCGGAAACGTGTCGTAGATCCGGGGCAACGGCCACGCGGAGTCGGCATCGGCGGGCGGCAGGATCAGGTTCTCCTCCACGGACAGACCCGCGTAGACGCCACGGTCGTCAGGCACGTACCCGATGCCCAGCCGGGCCCGCCGATGCGGCGGCGTGGTGCTGATGTCCCGACCGGCCAGCATCACCCGACCGGTCATCGCCTGGTGCAAGCCCATGACGCACCGCAACAGCGTGGTCTTGCCCGCGCCGTTCCGGCCCACCAGCGTGACGACCTCGCCCGCACCGGCCCACAGGGTGACCTGGTCCAGGACCCTGGCTTCGCCGTAATGGGCGCTGAGGTTCGCGATCTCAAGCAACGTTCGCCCCCAGATACGCGCTGACCACCCGAGGGTCGGCCTTCACCTGTGGGTACGGCCCCTGCACCAGGACCTCGCCGTGCTGGAGCACGGTCACGGTGTCGGCCAGGGACGCGACCACGCTCATGTTGTGCTCCACCATCACCACGGTCCGGCCGCCCCGGATCCGGGCGATCAGGTCAGTGGTCCGGTCCACGTCCTCCAGGCCCATCCCCGCCGTCGGCTCGTCCAGCAGCAGGATCTTCGGATCCAGGGCGAGCGCCAAGGCCAGCTCCAAAGCACGCTTCTGCCCGTACGGGAGGCTCCCGGCAGGCCGTTCGGCCAGGTCCGCCAGGCCGACCTGATCCAGCAGTTCCACAGCCCCGCGGGAGAACCGCCGCATCAGGGAGTCCGGCCGCCAGAACACCCGGCCCAGCCCGGTGCCCGACTGCAACGCCAGTTCCACGTGCTCCCGCGCCGACACCTGCGGGAACAGGCTGGTGACCTGGAACGACCGGGCCACACCGAGCCTGGCGATCCGCTCCGGCGCCTCGCCGGTCACATCGCGCCCAGCCACCGCGATCAGCCCGCTGGTCGGCTTGAGAAACCCGGTGAGCAGGTTGAACAGCGTGGTCTTGCCGGCCCCGTTCGGGCCCACCAGGGCGTGCACCGTACCCTCGGCGACGCTCAGGTTCACCGCGTTGACGGCGCGGAAGCCACGGAACTCCTTACACAGGCGCTGCGTGACCAGAATCGCTTGGCTCATCACGACCTCGAATGCGAGGGGACCCGCCGACGGGTTGCCGACGTAACGCAGACGTTAAGTACGGGCACCCAGCGCGGCTACAGAGCCAACCTCCACACCGTCTCTGTTCCGGGTGGCGGATTCCACCACTGACCGGTGCCCCCGATCACAGCCCGACCCGGAGATTCACTCCACTGACCGGGTCGGCGGAGCGTGGTTTTCCTCCGTGGTTCCGGCGCTCACCGGCCGTGAGGATGGCCGCCATGGCGATGATGGACATCCCGCTCAACACGTGGCTGCTGTTCGGCCACGCCCCGCGCTACTTCCCCGACACCGAACTGGTCACCCGGTTCGCCGACGGCCGGACACACCGGTACACGTACGCCGACTTCGGCCGCCGGGCGCAGCGGCTGATGCACGCCCTGGACTCGCTCCGCCTCGCACCCGGTGAGCGGGTGGCGACCCTCGCCTGGAACAGCTACCGGCACCTCGAGGCGTACTGGGCGGTGCCCTGCACCGGGCGGGTGCTGCACACCCTCAACCTGCGGCTGTCCCCGGACGACCTCGGATACATCATCGGACACGCCGACGACCGGGCGATCCTGGTCGACCCGGACCTGCTGCCGCTGCTGGAGAAAGTACACGGGCTCGGCGGGCTGACCGGGGTGAAACACATCGTGGTACTGGGCCCGGTGCCCGACACCACACTGTCCGGAGCCGTCGGATACGAGGAGCTGATCAGCGCCCAACCAGACGAATACCCCCCTCGGGACATCGAGGAACGCACCCCGCTCGGCCTCTGCTACACCTCCGGCACCACCGGCCGCCCGAAAGGCGTCGTCTACACCCACCGGTCCACAGTGCTGCACGCCATCGCCGCGTCGTCGCGGGCCGCGATGGGAATCGGACCCGGCGACTGCGTTCTCCCGGTGGTGCCGATGTTCCACGCCAACGCCTGGGGCGTGCCGTACACCGCGACCCCGTACGGGGCGAAGCAAGTCTTCTCTTCCGGCCCGTTGGACCCGGCCGCGCTGGTGGACCTGATGGCCGCCGAGCGGGTCAGCATCGCCGCCGGGGTCCCCACCATCTGGATGTCCGTCGCCGACCAGATCGCCGTCCGGGGCGGCCGGAGCGGCCTCCCAGACCTGCGGCACCTGCTGTGCGGCGGATCCCGGCCCTCCCGGGCGCTGATCGAACGCTATCGACAGGAGTTCGGCATCCCGCTGGTGCAGGTCTGGGGAATGACCGAGACCTCCCCGCTGGCCAGCCTCGCCTGGCCCAAGGAACGGATGCGGGACTGGGACCAGGACCGGGTCACCGACACCGTGCGCACCCGGGCCGGGCTGCCGCTGCCCGGGGTGGCCATGGAGATCCGGGACGAGTCCGGGCATGCCGTGCCCTGGGACGGGGTGTCCATGGGAGAACTGCTGGTACGCGGCCCATGGATCGCCTCGGCCTACCTGGGCGGCGAAGGCGACGAGCAGTTCACCGAGGACGGCTGGTTTCGTACCGGCGACATCGCCGTCGGCTCCCCCGACGGGTACCTGGTGATCGCCGACCGCGCCAAGGATCTGATCAAGTCCGGCGGCGAATGGATTTCCTCTGTGGACATGGAGTCCGCGGTGATGGCACTGCCCGAGGTCGCCGAGGCGGCGGTGATCGCGGTACCCGACGACAAGTGGCAGGAACGGCCGCTGATCTGCCTCGCCCCACGTCCCGGACAGACGGTCACTGTGGACCGGCTCCGCGACCACCTGGAACGCAGCGGCTTCGCCCGCTGGCAACTGCCGGACCGGATCGAGGTCGTCGACGCGATTCCGCGTACCGGCGTCGGCAAGTTCGACAAGAAAGTGCTGCGCGAACGCTTCACTCCCTGACCTGGAGGTTTCCCCATGCGCCTGAAACGCACCATCCCCATCCTGTCCGTCGCGTTGGCGATGGCGGGCTCCGCCGCCGTCGCCACGGCGTCCACCGGGGACCCCGACCACTGCACCGGACAGCACCAGATCGCCGTGCCCGGCGCGGAGTTGCAGCAGGTCACCTGCCTCGGCGACCTGACCACGGCCGCACTCGCCGGCACCCCGTACACCGATCCTTCGGACTGGGCCGGGCTGACCGCCACCGGCACCCGGAATCCAACGGGCGTGCCCGGAGTCCAGGTGGACGGCTACTTCCCGGACACCTCGAAACTGAACCGCACCCACGGCTGGAACCACGACGCGCAGTTCGTGATCCGGCTCCCGAACAACTGGAACGGTGGTCTGGTGGTCACCGGGGCCCCGGGAGTACGCAAGCAGTACTCCCTGGACACCCTGATCTCGGACTGGGTGCTGGACCAGGGGTACGCGTTCGCGGCCACCGACAAGGGCAACAGCAGCCAGAACTTCTACACCGACGGGGTACGGCCCGGCGACGCCGTCGTGGAATGGAACCTGCGCACCACGCAGCTCACGCTCGCCGCGAAACGGGTGGTGAAGCAGGCGTACGGCAAGGCCCCCCGGCGTACCTACATGACCGGGATTTCCAACGGCGGCTACCTCACCCGCTGGCAGTTGGAAAACCACCCCGAGTTGTACGACGCGGGTCTGGACTGGGAAGGCGCGCTGTGGACCCCGCAAGGGCCGAACCTGTTCACGTACCTGCCGACCGCGGTCGCGCACTCACTCGGTCAGGCCACCCGGGAGGACATGTTCGCGGTCGGGTTCAGCGCATCGACGGAGTTCCTGTGGCCGTACCACGAGAAGGTCTACTACGGACTGACCCAGAAGGTGTACCGGGCGGAGTTCGACCCGTCGTACGACACCGCCTGCCCCGGCCCGTCCGCCGGCTCCACAGTGGCGGAGATCCTCGCGCCATGCCCGTCCGACGCCCGGTACGACTACGCGTCGCGGCCTTCGTCGGTGAGGCGGGCGGTGCAGCGGGTGTCGCTGACCGGGAAGATCGGCAAGCCGATGCTCACCGTGCAGGGTGACCTGGACGCACTGCTACCGATCGCCACCGACTCCGACGTGTACACGGAGATGATCGCCGACGCCGGACGGTCCGCGTCGCACCGCTACTACCTGGTGGCGGGCGGCACCCACGTGGACAGCCTCTACGACACGTACCCGACCCAGTTGCGCCCCACCCTGCCCTGCTACCGGGCCGCCTTCACCGCCCTGACCGCCTGGGTGGAGAACCACGACGCGCCACCGGCCAGCGGCACCGTACCCCGACCCGCCTCCGGCGACCTGGTCAACACCTGTTCCCTCCCCTGACCCCCCAACCGGCGGGCCCGGCAGCGGCGTCCCCTCCG
>DASUSI010000065.1:0-17873 GCA_036375165.1 Micromonosporaceae bacterium
GTGGCCAACGATCAGACCATGGCGGCGCCTCCCACGACGACCGCGCCGGCCTGCATCCAGGCGGCACGCACGGATCGCCGCGTCCGCATGTCCGTTCCGGACCGGGCTGCCCCGGCGCATGCTCAATCCCGATCATGGCGGCTATTGCAGCACTTTTCGTCGGGGCGGATCAATAGCCGCTGCACCGGCCAGCGTTCCGGCTCTGGGTCGGCTGCCTTGGGCGAAGACCCCCACAGCCAGCATCCTCCCGCACCAAGGCACTGGCGGAAACGCGTCGCGAGGTCTTGCCTGGTCTGCCATCGATGCCGCCACCGGCGTCACCGGGCTCGCAGTGGTGACTGATCCGCCGCTCGTCCACATCCGGAGCGGCAAGCCGGACCACCGCCATCATGCCCTGCCATCAGCGCAGGGCGTACTCGAGGATGTGCCGCTCATGGTCGAGCAGCCGCAAGTCACGCATCGGGCGGCGGAGATGTCCCTTGCGGACGATCCGGACGAACGCCGGTTCACCGGCGGCCGCCATCCGCCGGATCCCTTCCACGTGGTCGATGATCCGCTTGCGGATCACCCGGACCAGCCGGTAACGATCCCGGGGGGTGAGGCCGTACGAATCGGCGAACATCCGCAGCCGGCGCGGCCGGTCCGGACGCTTCCAGCCGAGCGTGAACGAGTCCCGGTCACTGAACAGCGGCACCCAGGTCCACGCCGCGTACGCCACGTCGTAGATCCGGGCACCGGGCGAAGCCAGGTCGAAGTCGATCAGCGCCAGGGTGCCGTCCGGCCGCCAGATCACGTTGTGCGGTGCCGCGTCGTGGTGGCACACCACCTCGGTGTCCGGGGGCGGCGGACCGAAAGACCGCCACACCGCGCCGGGCGGGGTGAGGAAGCCGTACTGCGCGTCGTGGAACATCCGCAGCATCTTGGCGACGGTGACCAGCGCTTCGTCAGTGGTCCAGTGCTCAGCCAGGGGGTACTCACCGCACTCCCCCTCGATGTACGACAGCACCTCGCGGTCGCGCTCGTCGATGCCCAGCGCCCGTGGCGCTCCGGTAAAACCAACCAGCTCCAGGTGACGGAGCAAGGCGTGTACCGCATGGGTCCACGGTCCGGTGTTGCGCCGAACCGTGTCCCCGACCCGAACCACCTGGCTGGTGTTACCGCCGTGAAGTGGGATCTCCTGTTGCGTCACCCGGCACTCCCGCTCGCCGAACTCAGGCCGCCTCGCCGACCAGGGCGTCAGCGAACTGTTCCGGATCGAACGGTGCCAGGTCGTCGGGGCCCTCCCCCAGGCCGACGAGTTTCACCGGAATGCCGAGCTGGCGCTGCACGGCGATCACGATGCCGCCCTTGGCAGTGCCGTCGAGCTTGGTCAGCACCACCCCGGACACGTTCACCACCTCGGTGAAAACCCGCGCCTGCGCCAGGCCGTTCTGGCCGGTGGTGGCGTCGAGCACGAGCAGGGTCTCGTCGACCTCCCCGTGCTTTTCCACCACCCGCTTCATCTTGCCCAGCTCGTCCATCAGGCCGACCTTGTTCTGCAGCCGGCCCGCGGTGTCGATGACGACGGTGTCGACACCCACCTCGTGTCCCCGGCGTACCGCGTCGAACGCGACACTCGCCGGGTCCTGCCGCTCGACACCACGCACCACCTCCGCACCGACCCGGCCCGCCCAGGTCGCGAGCTGGTCCACGGCGGCGGCCCGGAAGGTGTCCGCCGCTCCGAGCAGCACGCTACGGCCGTCAGCGACCAGCACACGAGCGATCTTGCCACATGTGGTGGTTTTGCCCGAACCATTCACGCCGACAACCAGGACCACGCCGGGTCGGTCGCCGTGGCGCACCGCGCGCAGGGTGCGGTCCAGCTTGGGCTCCAGCGCGGTCACCAGCTCCTCACGCAGCATGGCCCGCAGATCAGCCGGGGTACGGGCGCCCAGCACCCGGGTACGTTCCCGGAGTCGCTCGGTGATCTCGGCGGTGGCCGCCACCCCGACGTCTGCGGACAGCAGTGTGGCTTCCACCTCCTCCCACGCCTCGTCGTCGAGGTGGTCCCGGGCGAGCAGGGTGAGCAGGCTCCGGCCGAGCAGGTTCTGGGAGCGCACCAACCTGGCGCGCAACCGGACCAACCGACCGGCGGTCGGCTCTGGTGCCTCCACAACGGCTGCCACGCCTGGTTCCGCAACCGCGGGTTCCAGCGGTGCGGCCGGAACCTCGACGGTGGGTGGCGCGCCCATCACCGGTGGGGCGTGAGGTCGCCGGCGGACCCTGGGCACCATGAGCGTGAGCGCGGCCACGAGCAGCAACACTCCCAGGATCACGGCGGCGACCACGTACTCCATGGCCCCGATCCTTCCATGCGCTGTCTCGTCCGACCCGTCGAGCCGCCGCGGTCCGGCGAACGTCGGCGCCCATGGAACCAGGGGTCAGTCCGACCGAACCGGCTGATCACACCGTCGTGGTATTCGGCACCAGGTTGTCAGGCACACTTCGGGGGTGCCCGAGGATCGCGTTCGCCTGTTGCTCGGCCCGATGTTGCGCTGGGTTGACCCGCACCGCGCAACTGTCTGGGTGCATACGGACCGTCCCTGCCGGGTCGAGGTGACCGCCGGTGCCGGGTACGGCCGGGCGGGCACCTTCACCGCGTTCGGCAACCACTACGCCCTTGTGGTGGTGGCGGGTCTGACGCCGGGAACGGCGGTGCCGTATCAGGTCCGCCTGGATGGCGCCCAGGTGTGGCCACAGTCGGGCAGTGGCTTTCCAGTGAGCCGGATCCGCACTCCGGGACCGGGCCGTCCGGTGCGGCTGCTGTTCGGCTCGTGCCGGGAGGCGACCCCGTACACGATGGGCAACGGCGGGTGGCCCGACGTGCTGGACACGTACGCCGTCCGACTCGCCCGTGGTGAGGCGGCCTGGCCGGACTATCTGGTGCTGCTCGGCGACCAGGTGTACGCGGACCAGACCTCACCGCACACCCGCCGGTTCCTGCGACGCCGTCGCCGGCACCACCCGGGACCGGTGACACAGGTGACCGACTTCGTCGAATACGGCCAGCTGTACCGGGAATCGTGGAGCGACCCGGAACTACGGTGGCTGCTGTCCACAGTGCCCAGCATGATGATCTTCGACGATCACGAGGTGATCGACGACTGGAACACCTCCGCAGCCTGGCGCCGCGAAATCCGGAGGTTCCCGTGGTGGCAGGACCGGATCACCGGGGCGCTGGCGGCGTACTGGGTGTACCAGCACCTCGGCAACCTCTCACCTGACGAGCTGGCGACCGATCCGCTGTTCGCGGCGGTCCACCGGGTTCCCGACGCCGGACAGATGCTGGTGGAGTTCACCTGTGCCGCCGACGCCGAGGCCGACGGGCAGCCGGGGCCGCGCTGGAGCTACCGGGTGGATCTCGGCAGGACCCGGATCGTGATGCTGGACACCCGGTGCAGCCGGGTGCTCTCCGAGGCACGACGCGACATGCTGCCAGCCGCGGAGTGGCGCTGGTTCACCGAGCAACTCACCGGGAACTACGACCACCTCGTGGTCGGCTCCTCACTGCCGTGGCTGCTTCCGCCGGCCGTCCACGAGGTGGAGGCCGCGAACGAGAAACTGTGCGGTTCACCGGTACGCCCGGTGGCCGCCGCGGCGGAGTGGCTGCGCCAGCTCTGCGACCTGGAGCACTGGGCGGCGTTCCGGGGTTCCTTCCACCGGCTGGGCGATCTGCTGGTCGGCGTTGCCGAGGGCCGGTACACCGCACGGCGCCCCGCCACGGTCACCGTGATCTCCGGGGACGTCCACCACAGCTACCTGGCCAGATTGGAACCGGACGCCCGTACCGGCGCACCGATCTACCAGGCCACCTGCTCACCGATTTACAACCAGGCACCGCACGCCCTCAGGCTCGGCTTCCTGGTCGGCTGGAGCTCATCCGCGCGTCTGGCCGCCGTGGCGTTCGCCCGGCTGTCGGGAAGTGCCCGCTGCCGGATCCGGTGGCGCAAGCTGTCCGGTCCGTACTTTCAGAACGCTCTCGCGTTGCTGGTGCAGCACCATCGCTCGGCCAGGCTCAGCGTGTACGGCGCGGAGCGGACCCCTGACGCCGATGTCCGGCTGGTCACGCTGGACCAGATCCCGCTGTCCTGGCCGGACCGAGCCCGCTGACCGTCACCCAATTCGGCGGGTTGGTCACTTCCAGTCATAGCTGAGCAGGCCCAACGCCACCACCACGAAGGCCAGTACCACCAGCCAGCGCATCATCCTGTGGCGGAGCCAGCCCCGAAATCCCGGTGAGATCATCCAACCGATCGCCGCGATCAGCACCAGCACGCCGGCCAGGCTGACAAACGGCGCGAAAGGCTCAGCCACGACTCACTCCTCTGTCTGTCAACGCGGGGAGGCAGCGGCGCCTCGCGCGGCTGCCGGGGCGTCACGCGTCCTCCGGCTGGCGTAGCCGCTGACTGATCACCTGCGAGACACCAGTGCGCATGCTGATCCCGTACAGCGCGTCGGCGATCTCCATGGTCCGCTTCTGGTGCGTGATGATCAACAGCTGGCTGGAATCCTTCAACTCCGCGAGCAGGTTCAGCAGCCGGCCCAGGTTCACGTCGTCCAGTGCCGCCTCAACCTCGTCCAGCAGGTAGAACGGACTGGGCCGGGCCCGGAAGATCGCGCACAGCAGGGCGATCGCGGTCAACGACCGCTCGCCGCCGGACAGCAGCGACAGCCGCTTCACCTTCTTGCCGGGCGGCCGGGCCTCCACCTCGATCCCGGTGGACAACAGATCGTCAGGTTCAGTGAGCCGCAGCCGGCCCTCGCCGCCTGGGAACAGCGTGGAGAACACAACCTCGAACTCGCGGGCGGTGTCCTGGTACGCGGCGGCGAACACCTCCAGGATCCGGTCGTCAACCTCTTTCACCACGGTCAACAGGTCACGCCGCGTCTTCTTGACGTCTTCGAGTTGGTCGGAGAGGAACTTGTACCGCTCTTCCAGGGCCGCGAACTCCTCCAGTGCCAGCGGGTTCACCTTGCCCAACAGCGCCAGCTCCCGCTCCGCCCGGGCCGCCCGCTTCTCCTGCACCGCCCGGTCGTAACGCACCGGTGCGGGCGGCGGGCAGTCCTCGGCCTCCGCGGCCGCGATCTCAGCCGGAGTCGCGGGCACGAGTTGGTTCGGGCCGTACTCGCCGAGCAGGGTTTCCACGTCGATGCCGAAGTCCTCGGCGGCCTTCGCCTCCAGTTGCTCGATCCGCAACCGCTGCTCGGCACGGGCCACCTCGTCGCGGTGCACCGCATCGGTGAGCCGGTCCAGTTCGCCGGCCAGTTCCCTGGCCCGCTCACGGACGTCGAGCAGTTCCCCTTCCCAGGAGACCCGGGTGGCGGCGATCGCGTCCCGTTCGGTCGCGGCCGCCCGTAACGAGATCGCGATGTGCGCCAGCGCGGCCTCGGCGCCGAGCATCACCGCTTGAGCCACCGTCGCGCCGCGTTCCCGGGCCGCGCGGCGAGCGGCGGCCCGTTCCCGTGCGGCCCGTTCCTGCTGCGCCTGCCGGGCCAGGGAGTCGGCCCTGCCGGCCAGCGCACGTACCCGCTCCTCGGCGGTACGGACCGCGAGCCGCACTTCCATCTCGTTCTGGCGCGCCTGGCTCACCGCAGCCGCCAACTCGTCGCGCTCCGCGGTTGACGGCTCCTCTTCCAGTGGGGTCGCCTCGGCGATCCGCAGCCGCTCCTCGATCTCTTCCAGGCCCGTCACGTCCTGGGAGCGAGCCTGCTCCACCGCCGCCCGGGACTGCCGCAGCCGTTCCACCTCGCCCCGCGCCGACCGCAACGCCGCGGTCAGCTCGGCGACCCGGCGGGCCGCTGCGTTGCTGCGCTGCTCTGCCTCCCGCACCGCTTGGGCGGCCTGTTTGCGGGTGGTCTCCTGGGTGATCGCCGCGGCGCGAGCCGACTCCAGCCGCGCCCGCAGCCGTTCCACCCGCCGCGCCGCCTCGGTGCGCCGCTCCCGCGCCTCGTCGACCGCGGCCTGCACCTCGATCACGCTCGGGTTCGTCGCGGAGCCGCCGCTGGCGCGGTCGGCCGCGATCATGTCGCCCTCGCCGGTCACCGCGCGGATTTCCGGGTGCCCGGTCACCAACCGCCGCGCGGTGTCCAGGTCCGGCACGATCGCGACCCGATCCAGCGCCCGGTGCACGGCAGAGACCAACGGCTCGGCTGCGGTAACCAGGTCGATCGCCCAGCGTGCCCCGTCCGGGAGTTCCGGCCGGTGCGCCGGATCCGGAGCGGCCGCCCCTCCGACCAGCAGTGTGGCCCGGCCCTCCTCGTCCGATTTCAACATCCGGATCGCCTCGGCGGCATCCACCACCGAACGCACCGCGACCGCGTCGGCGAGTCCGCCGAGGGCTGCGGCCACCGCGCCCTGGTATCCCGGTTCGACGGTGAGCAGCGCCGCGACGCTGCCGAGCACGCCAGGCAGCCGGTCGGTGGCGGCCAGCAGGGCGGCACCGCCGTCCTTGCGGGCCAGCCCCATGGCGAGCGCCTCTTCCCGAGCGCCCCACTCGGAAGCTTCGCGTTCGGCGGTTCGTTCCGCGTCCGACAGTTCCTTCACCCGGTCCAGAGCGGCCTGGTGCTCCCGCTCGGATTCGGCGAGCCGGGACCCGAGGTCCGCGTCACCCTCGTCAATGCTCTCGGCCTGGGCCTCGGCGACCGCGAGGTCCTCCTCGGCCCGAGCCACCCGCTGATCGGCGTCGGCGAGCGAGCCGGCGATCCGTGCGATCTCCTCCTGGGCGGCGGTGGTCCGGGAACGGAGTGCGTTCACCTGCCCTGCCAGTTTGGCAAGGCCCTCCCGACGGTCGGCCACCGCCTTGACCGCAGCCACCAGCGCCTGTTCGGCCTGCCTCAGCTCCTGCTCCAGGGACTGGCGGTGCTCCAGTGCCTCGGCGAGTCGGGTCTGGTCGGCTTGCAACGCCTCCCGCAACTCCCGCTCGGCGGCACGGGTCCGTTCCGCCTCCCGTTCCAGCGCGTCGGGATCGCGGCCATGGCGGTCGGTGTCCGGCTCTTCGGCGAGGAAACGTCGCCGCTCGCCTGCGAGCTGCGCCGTGGAGCGGAACCGTTCCTCCAGCGCTGACAGCCGGTACCAGGTCTCCTGGGCACGGGCCAGCGCAGGTGCGTCGGCCGCCATGGCTTGTTCCAGTTCGGCCACCCGGCGCTGCACCTGGCCGTACTCCGCCTCGATCTGCTCCCTGCGGACGCGCAGGGCGCTCTCGTCGGCGATTTCCTTGTCCAGGGCGGCACGCAGGCTGGCCAGGTCGTCGGCCAGCAGACGCAGCCGAGCGTCGCGCAGGTCAGCCTGGATTCCAGCGGCCCGGCGGGCGATCTCGGCCTGCCTGCCGAGCGGCTTGAGTTGACGGCGCAACTCGGCGTTCAGGTCGGTGAGCCGGGTCAGGTTGGCCTGCATCGCGTCCAGCTTCCGCAGCGCCTTCTCCTTGCGCTTGCGGTGCTTGAGTACGCCGGCGGCCTCCTCGATGAACGCCCGACGGTCCTCCGGCTTGGCGTGCAGCACCGTGTCGAGTTGTCCCTGTCCTACGAGGACGTGCATCTCCCGGCCGATGCCGGAGTCGGACAGCAGTTCCTGGATGTCGAGCAACCGACAGGAGTTGCCGTTGATCTCGTACTCGGAGTCGCCGGTGCGAAACAGTCGTCGGGCGATCGAAACCTCGGTGTACTCGATCGGCAGCGCGCCGTCGGAGTTGTCGACGGTGAGGGTGACCTCCGCGCGTCCCAGTGGCGGGCGACCCGACGTGCCGGCGAAGATCACGTCGTCCATCTTGCCGCCGCGTAGTGCCTTGGCCCCCTGCTCGCCGAGCACCCAGGCGATGGCGTCCACGACGTTGGACTTGCCCGAGCCGTTGGGGCCCACCACACAGGTGATCCCGGGCTCGAACCGCAACGTCGTGGCGGACGCGAAGGACTTGAAGCCCTTCAGCGTGAGGCTCTTGAGATACACAGGTCTCCGAAGCGTCGGTGGCTGGTCGCTTGGCGGCCGGGCCGCAAACTGGTACGTCCTCTGGCGCAGGTTACCGCGCGAGGTCCGAGTTTCCGGACAACGCGCAGCCAGTTCCGTACCCGTTTCGTGACGTTTCGTATCTCGTTACGGTCTCCAGGCCCCTGTTGTCGGGCTCCGGCACTCCTGTAGTCTCCGCCGGCCGCTGCCGGGACCGCGACCCTGGACAGCAGTGCGCGCCGAGACCCTGAGGGTGTCGGCGCGCGGTTTTCGATTCTTGGGGCGGCCAGGGGGGCGCGTCAGGTCAGCGCAGGTTCTCCCACCCGCAGCAATTCCTCAGATGAGGCAGCCGCTGAAAGTCGGTCGTTCTCCGCGCGGAGTCGAGCTACCTCGAACTCCAACGCCCGTACCTGGGCACGCAGTCGGGTGACCTCGTCGAGCACGCGTCGATCCGGCGCGCTCCCGACGTGGCCGTACAGGGCCTTCGCCATCAGTTCTCCTTGCGATGTGTCGCCGGGGTTTGACCGGCCAGAAATTCCCCCCGGAGTCGCGGCACGGCAGAGTGCCACTGGGCGACACCTCCATCCTCCGCCGCCCCGGCCTTATCGTCAAGCATGGCATGAGCCGGGGGGACTCAACTATGGGCCATAAGACCATAGGAAACGGGACTCTGGGCTCAGCCAGTGACGAATGCCACAAGATCCCCGGTGGGCTTCGTGAAGTCTTCGTTCACAGCGTCCACTCGTCCCGGCGCCGCCGCGCTCCGAAGCTGGTCCAGTAACCTCTCACAGTGGTTCCTCGGACCCTCAGCGACGACCTCGACCCGTCCGTCCGCCAGATTCCGCGCCCAACCGGTGAGCCCCAGTTCCAGGGCATGGGTACGCGTCCACCACCGGAAGCCGACGCCCTGCACCCGACCGCGTACCAACGCCACCATACGTACTGGTGCGTCGGCGTCGCTGATCACAAGCCGTCAGCCTAGTCTGGAGCAGGCTGAGCCTCCGGTCGACAGGTCGCCAGCGGATCGGTGTACCGCAACGAAGGCCCGGAACGAAGGCATTGTCCTGCGGGAAGACCGTCCGTAACGTTACGGGCCGACCAGGTCGCATCGCCGGGGGAAGGTAGGCGCCGCGTGTCCCGCCCACTGAGTCGTGTCGCGCTCGTCTCACTACTGTGCGTGTTCGTCGGAGTCACCAGCTGGCTGGTGCTGCCCAGCTTCTCCGAATTCGCCGGTAGAGCACCGGCTGCCGGTTCCGGCGACACCGCCGCGGCCTCGGCTTCCCCGGTGCGGCGCATTGGCCGGGTGACCCGCAACCAGCGGTTCAAACCAGCGCCCAGCCCGTCACCGAAACCACGCCGTACCGAACGGTTGACGGGGGACGCGGCGCTGGAAGCAGCGGTGATCGACCTGGTGAACGCCGAACGGCGGCGGGCCCGTTGCCCGGACGTACACCTGGACGAACGACTGCGCACCGCCGCCCGGGGGCACAGTGTCGACATGGCCAGGCACGGGACACTCAGCCACGAGGGATCTGATGGCAGCTCCCCGTGGGACCGCGCGGAACGCGCCGGCTACGACGCCGCGATGAGCGAGAACGTGGCGATGGGGTACGCCACCCCGGAAGCTGTGATGGACGCCTGGATGAAAAGCCAGGGGCACCGGGACAACATCCTGGACTGCGAGGCGAAGGCGGTGGGTGTCGGCCTCGCCCGGACGTCGGACGGGACGGCGTACTGGACCCAGATGTTCGGGCGGGTCTGAGGCCGCGGGTCAGGCACATGGCACCGCGATCAGGTCCCACCGGGAAAGAGGCTGGCGCGCCGGTCCGGTTGCTGCTGCTGTCGGACACCCACGTGCCGAAGCGGGCGCGTGACCTACCCGAGCGGGTCTGGCGGGAGATCGAGACCGCGGACGTGGTGGTGCACGCGGGCGACTGGGTCGACGTGGCACTGCTGGATGCCGTCGAGAGCCGGGCACGCCGGTTGGTCGGCGTGGTCGGCAACAACGACGGGCCGGCCCTGCGCGCCCGGCTGCCCGAGGTGGCGTACACCGAACTGGCCAAGGTCCGGCTCGCCGTGGTGCACGACACCGGCCCGGCGAAGGATCGGGAGCGGCGGTGTGAACGGCTTTTCCCGGACGTGGACGTTCTGGTCTTCGGTCACAGTCACATCCCCTGGGACACCACCGCACCCGACGGGCTGCGACTGCTGAACCCGGGTTCCCCGACCGACCGTCGCCGGCAGCCGGCGCACACCTACATGACCGCCCGGATCACGGGCGGCGGCCTCACCGAGGTCACCCTGCACCGGCTGCCACCGCGCGGGCCGGCTCACTGATATGAGACGAACACCGGGCAGGGCGTGACCGCCATGGTCCGGCGCGGCGTGAAGGTCGGCCGGTCCTCGTCGTAGAAATTCTTCCAGCCCCACCACACCCGCCGCGGCGGATCCGCCCGCAGGTTCCGCCAGGTGTCGAACTTCTGACCGGGCGTCCCGAAGCCGTCGGCGTGGATCAGCACCGCCAACTCGTCCCGGCCGGTATCGATCCGCCTCCGGTCACCGATCATCGACAACCGGAACTGGTGCACCATAAGCAGCTTCTGCGGCAGCTTGCGCGTCCGGGTGAACTCGGCCAACCAGACCACCACGGAGTTCACCTCCGCGGCACTGACCGACCCGATCTGCACCATGTGCCGCTGCCCACGGGCCAGCCGCCACTCCGGGTCGATTGCGAGCCCGACGTGCGGCTCGGCCAGCAGTTCCGCGTACCGCCTGGCCTGGGTCAGAAAATCGGTACGCCCCGGTTGCAGGTCCAGCACCACGTACACGCCGGCCCGGCCAGCCGCCTCGATCCAGGGCCGCAGCGTCGCCAGTGGCGCTTCGCTGGAGTAGTCACCGTCGCGGCCCGGCGTTGCCGAGGCCACCGTGGCGATGATCTCGAACGCCGGAACCACCGGCTCCTCGGACACGCTCTGGTATCCCTTGGCAAGCCGCCTGACCCGAGCGACCGCCTTGACCACAGGCTGTTCCCCCAGTACGCCCAGCACCGGAGTGCCGGGATGGCCGTAGAGCGCGACCATGCGACGGCGTGGGAACAGCACCTGCCCGCCGGTTGGGAGTTCCACCCCGGTGGCGGCCACGTCCAGCCTGCGTCGCAACCGGTCCGGCGGGCCGAATCCGGTGCCCAGCGCGAGCACCCGCCCGGCCGGTTTTCGGCCGAGCGCCTCGATCACGGTACGGTCGGCCCGGGGGTCCAACTGGTCCACTGACAGCACCCGCGCACCGGCCGCCCGAGCCGTCGCCGCCGTGGCTGTGGTGTCCAGCCCACCGGGCACCAGCACGAGGAGTTCACCGAGTCCGTCCGGACGTCTGATCCCGGACAGCCTGTCGTCGACCAGCTCTGCCAGCCGGCGACCGTTGGCCGGTGCCCGTATCACCTGGGAATCCGGTAAGGCGCGGGCCACCCACCGGACCGCCGGATCACCGAACGCGAGCACAGTGGAGGTCCTCAACCGTCGCAGTTCGGTCCGCAGCGCGGCGGCGTCCGGCGCTTCAGAGCCCGGATGTGACGCACCGGAGACCGCATCCGGCTCCCTGACCAGCAGTGGGACCCCGAGCCGAGCCGCGACCGGGGCCGCCCGGCGCAGCATAGCGGTGTCGGCGGCGGCCAGCACCACCGCGGGCGCGCGCGGTACAGCGTCCGACTCGTCGCCAGCGAGAGCTGGGCGTCGGTGGCACCGGCAAGCACTGTGGTCGGTTCCGATGGCGTCGCGACCTGTGCGGAACTCCGGTCCGGATCCGCGCCGCCAACGACACAGCCAGCGAGCACGACGGAACCGGTCACGGCAGCGAGGGTGGCCCTGTGACGCAATGGCGCTCCCGTAAGGACAGTCGGACGATCCGCGGGGCGACCCCAGAGTACGAAAGGTGACATCCCACCGTGCGGTGATCGCCGACATTTTTCGCGGAATATCCGAACGGTTCAGCGCACAAGCCGGCGTGGCCGCGGCTGGCACCGGGGGCAGGAAAAGGAGGACCGGTTCGCGAACGGCTCCCTGCGGATCGGTGTGCCACAACGGCGGCACGGCTCACCGGCCCGCCCGTACGCGGCGAGGGAAACCTCGAAGTACCCGGACTCGCCGTTCACGTTGACGTACAGCGCGTCGAACGACGTACCACCGTCCCGGATCGCCTCGGTGAGCACGTCCCGGACGTGACCGAGCAGTCGGCGTACCACCGGGCGGGTCAGCGTGTCAGTACGCCGCTCGCCGTGCAGCTCCGCCCGCCACAGCGCCTCGTCGGCGTAGATGTTGCCGACCCCGGACACCAGGGTCTGGTCGAGCAGTGCCCGTTTGATCCCGGTGCGTCGATGCCGTACCGCCGCAACGAACGCCTCGTCGTCGAACCCGGATTCCAGCGGATCCGGCGCGATGTGGGCGATCTCGGCCGGCAGGTCGGCGCCGCCGGGCGAAATCGACAGGCCGCCGAACATCCGCTGGTCCACGAACCGCAACTGCGGCCCGGCGTCGGCGAACTCGAAGCACACCCGCAGGTGCCGCTGTGCCGGCAGGTCCGGCGGGCTCAGCAACATCTGCCCGGACATCCCGAGATGCGCCAGCATCGCGTCGCCGCTGTCCAGCGGCAGCCACAGGAACTTGCCGCGCCGCCGCGCGCCGAGCACGGTATGTCCGACCAGCGCGGCCGCGAAGTCGTCGGGGCCAGCGACGTGGCGCCGTACCGGTCTTGGATGAAACACCGCGACCTTGCCGATCCGGCGGCCGACGACCCACTTGTCCAGGCCGGCACGTACGGTTTCGACCTCGGGCAGTTCCGGCACGGCGTGAAGTCTACGGCGCAGCGCCACCAGGCCGGCTGGAGGATGGAAGTCCGGCCATGGTGGTCACGCTAGATCGTGTACGGCCACACCGTGACCAGGTAAGCGCCGTACCAGCAGCCCAACAGTGTCGCCCCGGTGAGCACGAGTACCGCGGTTCGCGGCCGGCACCGCCCCAGCACGATCGCCAGCGGGAACAGCAGCAACAGGACGGGTACCAGCATCCGGGGGCGGGAGTGGTAGTAGCCGGACGAGCCGACCGCCATCGCGAACGCGAACACCCCGTACAGCGACAGCGGCAACCACACGCGCTCGGACACCGCCGCCACGGTCAGCACCACGCCCGCGACGACGATCACCGCTGTGCTGAGCTGCACCCAGCCCTCGCCCCTGGAGAACACCTCGACCAGGAACCGCCACGTCGATGTGCCAAAGTCCCACCGGGTGCCCCAACCGACGCGCTGGATCCGGAACCAGGCGTCCAGATCCCCTGCCCGAACCCCGACCCACAGCAGGTAGAGCGGTGCGGCCAGCAGGCTGGTGAGCACCCCGACCGGCATCCGCCAGCTGGGGTTCAGGCCCGGGTCGCGCCACAGTGACCAGAGGCTGGCGGCCAGCAGTGCCCCGGCGAGCGCGACCCCGGTCGGACGGGTCAGCGCGGCGAGCCCCGCGAGGCCCCCCGCGAGCAGCCATGCCTCCCGATGTACGGCGAGCAGGGCCGCGGCGACCAGCGCGCAGAACAGCGCCTCGGTGTAACCCATGGACAGGATCACCGACATGGGCTGCGCCCCGAACAGGACCGCCAACGCGTACCCGGTCCGCCTGGAGTAGAGCCGGGTGCCGAGCAACGAGAGCAGCACCGCGGCGGCGCCGGCTGCGAACCACGAGATCGCCAGTGCGGCACCGGTCGGGGAGATCCCGGGCAGCCAGGCGAGGCCCCGGATCAGGATCGGGTACAGCGGAAAGAACGCCAGACCGTTCCCGGTCAGCTCGCCGGTCGGGTCGTAACTGTAACCCGGCTCGTAGCCGTCCTCCGCGATCCGTACGAACCAGTTCGCGTCCCAGATCAGCAACCAACCGACCAGGTCGGCCGGCCGGTCGCCGCTCAGCAGCGAGAGCATCACGAGCTGCACCAGCCGGGTGACCTCGAACAGGCCGAGGGGCGCGCCGACCGACCAGACCCACCATCGGACGGTACGAACCGTGGACAGCCGCCGGACTACCGGGGGGTGGGACCAACCGGGCGATGTGCGGCATCCGGTGCCAGCCGGCGGCTCCGGGGTGTCAGCGAGGTCCGGGTTCGGCGGTGGCATCGACGTCTCTGGCCGGGGGTCCCGGCACGACCGGTTCAGCGGGTGCCGTCCCTCGCCCCTGGTTCACCCGGTCGGACAGCTGCCGCCACGCCAGTTCGGCGGCACGCTGCTCCGCTTCCTTCTTGCTGCGACCGACGCCCGTGCCGAAGAACTCCGTGTTCACCACGGCGCGGGCGGTGAAGGTCTTGGCGTGGTCCGGGCCGGCCTCCTCCACCCGGTACTCCGGAACTCCGAGCCCGTGGTTCGCGGTCAACTCCTGGAGACTCGTCTTCCAGTCCAGCGCGGCGCCCCGGCCGGCGGCGTCGGCCATCAACGGATCGAACAGCTTGTGGATCACCGTGGCGGCCACGTCCAGACCGTGCTCCAGATAGATGGCACCGAGGACGGCCTCCAGGCTGTCGGCCAGAATGCTCGCCTTGTCCCGGCCGCCGGTCGATTCCTCGCCCTTACCGAGCAGCAGGTAGGTACCGAGGCCACGGGGGCCGAGCCCGCGTGCCACCTCGGCCAGCGCCCGCATGTTCACCACGCTGGCCCGCAGCTTGGCCAGTTGGCCCTCCGGGAGATCCGGATGGCCGCGGTACAGCGCGGTGGTCACCACCAGGCCGAGTACCGCGTCGCCGAGAAACTCAAGCCGCTCGTTGGTCGGCAGGCCGCCGTTCTCGTACGCGTACGACCGGTGTGTCAGGGCACGAGTGAGCAGCTGCGGCGTCAGGCTGACGCCGCAAGCCTCCTCCAGCTGTGCCGCCTCGGACGGACCTGGGTGGTGTCGGGTCACGGACACGTCCTCAGGGTTGCCGGTCAGACCTCCAGGATCTGGCGGCCGTTGTACGTACCACAGACGCCGCACGCGGCGTGCGGCAGCTTCGGCGACCTGCACTGTGGGCAGGGCACGGTGGCCACGGCACGGGTCTTCCACTGCGCTCGCCGGGAACGGGTGTTGCTGCGCGACATCCGGCGCTTGGGAACCGCCACCTCGGGTCACTCCTGATCGTCGGGTCTGGTTGTCTTCTCCGGCGCTGCCGGGGCGTCCGACAGCAGGCTACCTAATGTCGCCCAACGCGGGTCGAGCCGCTGGTGACTGTGGTCAACCGGCAGTTCGTCCCAGTGCACCCCGCAGTCGGGGCACAGTCCCGGGCAATCCTCACGGCACAGCGGATGTGCCGGGAGAGCGAACACCACAGCGTCCCGCAATACCGGTTCCAGGTCGGCGTAATCGTCCCGCAGCCGGTACACCTCCTCCTCGTCGGCGGTGGCGTCCGTGGTGCTGTCCGGATACGCGTACAGCTCCTGGACGGACACCTCCAACGTGTCGTCGAGCGGTCGCAGACACCGTCCGCACTCGCCGGAGACCGGCATGTGCGCCGTCCCGGTGACGAGAACGCCCTCGGTGACGGACTCCAGCCGGAGCCGCAGCGAGATCGGGGTATCTGCCGGTACTCCGCTCAACGCCAGGCCGAGTCCCTCCGGAGCCGGTACGGTCCGTTCCATCTCCCGCATCGCTCCCGGACGCCGTGGGAGCTCTCGGGTGTCGAGGACCAACGGCGAACGTGGATCAATGCGGAGTGGCATGGTTTCCGTTATCAGGCATCGTCAAGGCTCGGCCAGGAAAGGCCGCCGTAGCAGGTTACCTGAGGCCGTGGGTGACCGTCGAACCGACCTGCCGTTCCTGACCTGCCACCGGCTCACCCGAGCTCGGAAACCGGGCGAGAAATCCCAAGATGGGTTTCCAAGATCACAGAAGAGGTGGTCATGTCGGCAAGGGTTTGTCCGATTCCTCGGCACGGAAAGAACCGATCTCGCGGAGCGCGTGCATCTTGTCCCGACCGCGTTCGATGCTGGTCAGCGACCGGTGCAGAAACTGTTCGAAGTTCGCGAGCGTGGTGTCGACATAGTCGTCGACCTCCTCCCGCAACCGTTGTGCCTCCTGCCGTGCCTCTCCGGTGATCCGGGCCGCCTCGTGCTCCGCGGAAACCACGATCTCGTTCACCGAGACCAGACGGGCGTGCTCGGCCTCCCCCTCGGAGATGATTCGCTCGGCCTCCCGCTTCCCGGCCTCAAGGATCTTGTCGCGTTCCTGGAGCAGGGCCTCAGCGCGCCGGATCTCCACCGGCAGGCTGCTGCGCAACTCCTCCAGCATCGAGATCATCTCCCCGCGCTCCACCATGCAGTTGGAACGCGACATCGGAACCGCACGGGCGGTCTCGATGTACGCGATGATCTCGTCGATCCGGTCGAGTGCGTCCACGCGTCCCCTCCCACTCCGACCAGTGCTGCCGGGTTACGACCAGCCCTGCCGGGGCAACCGCTCGGCCAGGGAGCGGGCCACCGGCGCCGGGACGTGTCCGGAGACGTCGCCGCCCCACCGGGCGACCTCCTTGACGAGGCTCGATGAAAGAAAAGAGTAGAGGGGATTCGTCGTCATGAAGAGCGTCTCGACACCGGCGAGCCCGTAGTTCATCTGGGCCATCTGCAACTCATAGTCGAAGTCGCTGACCGCCCGCAGGCCCTTGACCACCACAGTGATCTGGTTGTCCCGACAGTAGTCCACCAGAAGGCCTCGAAAAGCCGCGATCCGCACGTTGGGAATCTCCCCGGTCACCCTCCGGAGCATCGCCATCCGCTCCTCGATGGTGAACAGGCCCGCCTTCGACTCGTTGACCAGCACGGCGACGAACAACTCGTCGTAGAGCCGGGACGCCCGGCCGATGATGTCGAGATGCCCGTTCGTCACCGGATCGAACGAACCCGGGCACACCGCGCGCTTCACGATGGGCGACCGTACCAAAGCGTGGTCTCCCCGTACCGGCGGATCCGGAAACCAGTGAGACCCGGCACCCAGGCGGGCGACCCGGAACGGGTGCCGCGCTCCAGCACCACCACACCGTCGGGAGCCACCCAACCACCACTCACCAGGTGACCCAGCACGACCCCGAGGTCGGCGTCAGGCAGTTCGTAGGGCGGATCCGCGAAGATCACATCGTACGGCTGAGCAGCCGCGCCGGACACCGCGCGGGCCACCGGAGCCACCACCAGCTCGGCGGACCCGGTGAGGCCGAGCTGTGCGAGGTTGCCCCGCAACACCCGGGACGCGCCCGGGTCCGACTCCACGAACAGGACCTGCGACGCCCCCCGGGACAGCGCCTCGACACCCACCGCACCGGAGCCCGCGTACAGGTCGGCGAACCGGCATCCTGACAACTCGACGAGCCCGGCGAGCGAGTTGAACAGCGCCTCGCGGACCCGTTCGGAGGTGGGCCGGGTGGCCCGGCCCGCCGGTGTGGCGAGCCGCCGACCACCGAGGGTTCCCGCGACCACCCGGGGTGCCCCAGGACGACGCGACGCGACGTCGCGGGACGACGACCGCGGCATCAGCCCTTCTCCAGGTACTCGGCCCGGTCGTCGGAGACCAGGGCCGCGACCCGCTCCGCCAGCACCGGGTGACGCTCCAGGCCCGGATCCGCGGTCACCACGTCGATCGCCTCCGCTCTGGCCTGCCGGATCAGTTCGGCGTCCCGTAGCAGGGACAGCAGTTTCAGGTGGCTGCGCCGTCCCGATTGCAGCGCACCCAACACGTCGCCTTCCCGGCGCTGCTCCAGGTCCAGTTCCGCCAACCGGAAACCGTCCAGGGTGGACGCCACGGCATTCAGCCGCTGCCGCGCCGACGTACCCTGCTCCGCCTCGGTGACCAGCAGGCACAGTCCGGCCGCGGTGCCCCTCCCCACCCGGCCCCGCAACTGGTGCAGCTGGG
>DASUSI010000066.1:0-31093 GCA_036375165.1 Micromonosporaceae bacterium
GCCAGATTGTGGGCGCAGGCAAGTGTGAACGAGTGATGTTCACCGAGCACCTCTCGGTGGCGGGACAGCAGAGCCCGAGCGGTGCGCACGGCGGCGACATCGTCACCAGCCGCGCTGTGCACAGTGGCCAGCGTCATCTCGCAGCTCATGGTCTCTGGGTGACGGGAGCCGTGCCCACGTTCATACCGCGCGAAGGTGTCTGCGATCAGGTCGTACGCCTCGGCGAGCCGACCGAGCTGGCGCAGGGTGGAACCGAGGCTCTGTGCGGTGCGCAGAGTCTGCCGGTGATCCGTCCCAACGGCTTGGCGCTGCATCGCCAGTGTCCGACTCAGCAGTTCAGCGGAGCCACGAAGGTCGCCGATGTCGCGCAGGTCGCGACCGAAGTAGCTGGCGGAGACAAGAGTGGCGGGGTCACGTTCGCCGAACCTGTCCAGGCGGGTGTGATAGATCCGCTGGTCGTGGTCGGCGGCGCTCCTGAAGTCGCCGACCAGGCGCAGTGAAACCGCGTGGTTGTGCTCGGCTCCCAGAGTCTGCGGATGCTCCACCCCGAAGGTGGCGGCAAAGCCCTGTACGGTCTGCCGATCCAGTCGTTCCGCCTCCCCGTAACGGCCGAGAGCGCGCAGATCGGCACCGAGGCTGCGGCCGGTTATCAGGGTGTATGGGTGCCCCTTGCCGAGCAGTCGGGTGAGCCGCTCGTGGACGTCCTCGTCAGCCGTCCGGGCGGCGTCGTAGTCTGCCAGCATTCGCTGCACGTTAGCGAGGTTGAAGCGCAGCATCAGCATGATGACGTCGTCCTCGGAGCAGCCGGCCTCCCGCCAGCGGCTCAGTGCCTCCTCCGCGAGGTGTTGGCTGCTGGCCGAGTCGCCACGGAGGTGCAGGAAGCGCACCATGTCCACGATGAGCTGCCGGGACTCGGGGCTGGTGGCGTCCACCATGCCAGCTGGACGCAGGTGCGGGGAGAGTTCGGCGTACCGGGGCCAGTTCCCGGGCTTGTCGGGGTCACCCGGATTCGCGGCAACGAGCAACTCCTGGGCGTTCTCGCGCATCTCGTCGCGGGCGGCGGGGTCGATCTGGTCGCGGATGGCGGCTTGGACCAGCCGGTGGATCTTGATGCTGTTGTTCCGCGCGTCCACCTTGGCCAGCGCGTACCGGCCGATCTCGCGGATCACCAGGCTCTGCAGGATCGGGTCGCGCAGCGTCGGGTCGTACCGCGTGATCAGCCGCGCGAAGCGATCACCTGCGAACAGGGAGACCGGGATCTCCTCAGGAGCCAGGAACGAGCACATCTCCAGCAGGCCGGCCGCTGCCGGACTCTGGTCCCGGAGCCGCTGCAGTGACAGCAGCCAGGTGGCCACCGCAGACCGCGGGTAGTTGGGCGGTTGGTTCTCACTGAGGATGCGGATCACCTCTGAGGTCTCCAGCAGGTGCAGGTACTGGTCGACCGGCATCGCGGTGAGAGTGAGCCACGCCGCCGCCTGCTCGATGGCGAGCGGCAGGTCGCCCAGTCTGTCGGCGACCTGATCCGCCTCGGCCTCGGACAGCCCAGGCATCCGGTCGCGAAGCAGCCGTACGCTCTCGTCGCGGTCGAAGACACCAAGTTCCACCGCCGGGACGTGCTTGGTCCACAGTTGGTTGCGAGAGGTGATCAGCACATGGCCGGTGCCTTGGGGGAGAAACTCGCGCAAGGCATCCGGATTGTCGGCATTATCCAGGATGATCAGCCAGCGCGGATGCGGCCGGCCCTGACGCAACGCTTCCAGGACATCCTCGGCTGCCTTCTGTACGCCGGCTGCTGATGGCAGCCGTAGTTCCCCAGCGAGGTCGGCCAGGGCGGAACGCACCCTGTCTGGCTCCTCCGCGTCAACCCACCACACCAGGTCGTAGTCGCCTGCGAATCGGTGCGCGTACTCGATCGCGAGTTGTGTCTTGCCAACGCCGCCCAGGCCGTGCACCGCCTGCGGCATCAGCGTGGTCACCGTGCCGGACAGCCGGTCGCGTAGTTCCTCCAGCGCCCTGCCCCGACCGACGAACGCGGTGCCGCGCGGCGGCACGTTCCACACCGGCGGCGGCGTGCCCGGAAAGCGGGGCGCGTTCGCGGCCCGTGGCTCGTCCGGGGCGGGTGCGGCGAGGTCAAGCGCGTGGCGCAGCGCATCCCGGGCACGGTCGGGGGACGTCCCGGTAAGCTCCACCGGAGCTCGTTCTATGAATGGTGCGGCGAGCCGCACCGAGTCGATGCGTACCGGCACCATGCTCTTCGGCCTACCGGCCAGGTCCCGGGCAGTTGCCGCCTTCCAGAGATCAGCCGCATACGGGGCTGCCGCGTACACCTGGGACAGCAGGACCATTACCTGACCGGCAGCGGTCAGTCCCCGCTCCAGATCAGCGAGCACCGCCGGTCCGGCAGCAGCGTCCACCGCCTGTAGCCGTACGGTGAGCCCGGCATACATCAGTTCCGAGCTGATCCAGTCGGCCCATACCCGGTCCACGGTCGCGTAGCTGATCACGACATCGTGTCCAGGCACCGGTCGGGTCCGCTCGAACTCGGCGAGCCACTGGCGGCGATCCGCATCGGGTAGCTGGCCCGTTGTCTGGACCGCGCCGTCGGTGAGGATCCGGGTCAGCCGTTCGAAGGCGGCCAGGAGCGAATTCTCCAGTCGGGGCCGGTCGCCGAACGGGGCGAGAATCTCCTCGTACGCGTAGAAGGGTTTGTACGGGATCTCGACGTCTCCCCAGTACGTCTCAGCTTCTTCGGCTGACAGGCCGGTGAGGAAGGGGCCGAACCGTAGCCTTGCGATGTCACGGCCGGCCTCGAGCTTGAACTGTTCGGCGTCCTCCACCCGCATTGGCACGGGTACGACCCGGATCGGTTCGTCCACCCGCTGATTGACGATCGAACGGGCCACTGCGGCGGCACCCTCGATGCTCTGATCCGACATCGTGAAGCAGTCGACCACCATGTCTGGCATATGGATGGTGCAGATCCCCGCGGCATCACTCAGACCGGTACGGCTGTCAATCAGCACATAGTCGTAGTGCCGCCGCATGTTCTCCCGCAGCGCGTCCAGAAACGCACCGCCATTCTGCCGCTCATAGAAGGTGTCCCAGTCGAATGTGCTGACCGCCTTTGTGTACGACGGATCCTGTTGACCGGGCGGCAGCAGATCAAGCCGGCCGCCGTCCGGGAAGTCCCAGTTCAGCGAGATCGCGTACTGGAAGACCTGCGCGTACCGGTCCAGCCAGAGCAGGTCGTCCTCGGGGGGCGGTGACCGGTCCAGGGTGGCTGCGGCGTAGTCGCGGATCATGTCGATCACGCCGCGACTGGACCGTAATTGTTTGTCGAGCAGGAACGGATGGAAGTAACGATGCAGTCCCGGGGATTCCAGGTCCCAGTCGACAGCCAGCACACGACATCCCTTGCTGGCCGCGATCCAAGCCACATTTGCCAACGCCATCGTGCGGCCGGTGCCGCCCTTGTACGAGTAGAACGTGATAATGCGTCCGCGGGCGGAACTGGCTTCGGGCACGGGTGGCACTCTCCAATCGGCTACGGCCCTTGCAGGGTCGGGCGGGCCCGCCCCGGTTCGGGTGGCGTCCGATAAACGATGCCGTACTTGTAGAGACGGTTCTCGGCGACCGCCAGCACACCGGCCAGTTCGGCGCGGAAATTCTCGGCGGTGGAAATGCTGAGCCGGAACATCTCCTTGTCGTTCCGGATCGTGTTGCGGGGAAACGTCTGTGTCAGGGCCGTGGACAGGATCATGTGGTTGGACATAGTTTCCTTGTCGGCCGCGTTCCACGGGATCAGCACGGCGGTGGTCGGCTCATTTCTCCTGTCGTAGGCACCGAGCGTGGTCCGGTAACCGGGCAGTAGGGTCGACCAGGCGTCGACGAGCAGGATGACGATCTGGTTGTGGGTGGTGGCGTAGTCGATCAACGCGTCCAAGCCATCCAGGTCGCGTATCTCGGAGGCGAGTTGCCGGTCGGCTGCGATGTCTGTGGCGTGCTGGCCGATCGGTACCGACATCCCCGGCTGGTACGGCGCCCAATCAGCGGAGTGCGGCCCGTAGAAGTCCACCTGCCGCCGGGTCGTCGTTCTCACCTCGTCCCGCGTGCACGCAGCGATGATGAAGTAGACGAACCGCGGGCTGCCGGACCAGTGGTCATCACGGTCCGCAATGGCTGTGGATCTGTGGGAAAGGACCCCATCCGGGTGGAAGGCGCTCGGCAGGGCGTCGAGCGTGACCGGCGTTGGCAGCTCAGGGATCCGATGTGCCTCCGCAGTGCGCACGATGTGCTCCGCGAGCTTGAACACGCAGTGTTGATACGCGTCCCGCAGATTCGACAGCCTCAGTAGCGGGCGTAGTCCGTGCTGGTGGTACTCCTCACCCAGGTCCGCTGTTCGCCGTTGGATCAGGTCGACATCCGCCGGAGCGTTCCGGGTGGGGAACCACTGGACGGTCAGCAGGGCCGGGGGTCGGACCCGGTGGTGGCGCTCGTACTCGTCCAGCCGTGTCGAAAAGGCATGGAATTCCTTGCCGCAAGACGTGCTGAGATAGTAATTGGGCGAGGTCAGCGCCAGGAAAGACTGGCAGGTCGAGAGCGCGTTGGTGAGTTCTGCGGGCCACTGTGCGCCCAGTGGGATGCTCGCGGTGTCGAGGAAGCCCACCGGTTGCTTGCGGTGCACGCCGGCGCGACCGCGGATCTCGTCGCTGAGGTCGGCGAAGAATTGCTGGACAAAAGCATCGTCATCTCCCCTGGCGTAGCTCATGAAGAAATGGAGCACGCCTGCCTCCGCCCATCCGTACGTTCCACTGAAGAGCCGGCCCGCACTCCCTGCGCCTGTTCGATCCGGCCATCCAGGTGCGGGCTTACGGACCACGTTGTCACGTGCCGTAAGTATAGGACTGCACGCAGAGATCTCCCCAGGCACACTGCACCCGCCGGCGCACCTTCACCGGTCGGAGTATGTCCTATTGACTTTGTCTGGTGGTGCGTGATAAAGCGACAGGGCCATCTTCTCATTCGCGCAGCGCTGTGCTACTCCGAAAAGGTGATTGCGAATTACCTGAGAGTGTGCGGTAGCGGCTGCGGCCTCGGCGATCCGGGCCGGCCAGTCCCCACGGAGCCACCGCGCATGTCCGTCCAAGCGGCCGACTGATTGACTCAACTCTGGCCAAGGTGCGGTCGAAGTGAAGTCGTCGGCACTCCAAGGGACGGGCGACGGGCTGGCGCCGCAGTCTCGTGGCTGAGCGATACCGGCTTCTTGGTACGAAGGTGACAATATGCGCAGAGTGCCATAAAACCTGCTCACCCTCGGCCGCCGCCACGATGTAGCCTGGCAGCCGTCGGGTCGCTAGCTCAATTGGCAGAGCAGCGGACTTTTAATCCGCGGGTTCAGGGTTCGAGTCCCTGGCGACCCACAAACCTTCAGGTCAGTGGCATGATCCTCACTCCTCCGCTTGATCAAGTCGGCGTGCACAGCCAATCACCCGAACAAGTTCCCGGCCACGGCAGCCACGGCTGCCCGCTCAACTCACCAGTACGTGACCGTAGGTGTTCATGGTCAGCCCGATCTGGCTATGCCCGAGCGTCTTCATCATGGTTCAACGTGCCGTGCGAGGCAGGGCGCACCGTGCCGGCACGCGCTGCCGCCGGTAGGCGGGCGAACCCACCACGCCCCAGACCCCGGACTTGGAGATCGGCGAGGCGCCTCCCCCCCGGCCGGACACGCAAGGGCTATCAGTGCGGGACGCTGGACGGTCCAAGATCGGCTCAGTTTGAGGTCGGTGTGGCGCTCGTGGACAGTCGTGATGTCCGGTAGATGCCTGGACCTGTGCGTGAACGACAGGTTGGTGACGGATTGTGTAGCGGTTGGCGCTGTTGATCCCGAAACGACAGCCCCGGTTTCGGTATCTGGGTCGGCTGGCCCGTGACGACAGGACCGTCTTGGCGGGGATCTCGTATGTGCTGCGGACCGCGATCGGCTGGCAGCAGACCCACGGCGAGGTTCGAGGTGTCCGGATCGACGTGCTGGCGGCGGCCGGCCGCTCCGGACCTGCCGTGCTGCGCGGGCCGGTAGAACGCACCTTCTCCCGGCTCCACGCGTTCAAAACGGCCCCCCCATCCGCGATGAACACCGCGCCGACATCCACCAGGGGCGCCACTCAACGGCCCGCTGTGCCGTTCCCTGACATGACCGCATTGCCTCGCCAGCTCAGGTCGCAACGGCAATGCTGGTGCCATGGAGCTGTTCCCCGCTATGCCGCTTGTCGAGTGGCAGGACACGAAAGCCACCCTCCATCGGTTCGCCCAGGTCATCGGCAAGATTCGGCTTGCCGCGAGCATCCGGCGCAACCACTGGTGGAACGTCCCGTTCCATCTGACCGGGCGCGGCATCACCAGCCGCCCGATGGGCCAGGCCGACGGCAACCCGATCTTCACGATCGATTTCGACTTCGTCGACCACCAGTTGCTGATCACCGTCGCAGACGGCAGGGCCGTGTCGTTCCCCCTCTACGCCCGATCCGTGGCCGCGTTCTACTGGGAGACGATGCACGCTCTGGGGTCGCTGGGCGTCCATGTGGACGTCGACCGGCCGGCGCCCTTCGATCTACCGGACGCCGACCGACCGTTCCGCGACGACACCGAGCACGCCAATTACGACCCGGTCTGGGCGATCCGCTACTGGCAGGTCCTCAGCCAGGTGAACCTGGTACTGGAGGAGTTCGCCGCACGGTACTCCGGCAAGGTCAGTCCGGTGCACCACTTCTGGCACACCTTCGACATCGCCCATACCCGCTTCTCGGAACGCCCTGTCGCACAGTCGCGGGAGACTGACCCGGTCAGCCGTGAGGCGTACTCGCGGGAGGTGATCAGTTTCGGCTTCTGGTTCGGCGACGACACCTTCGCCGAACCGGCGTTCTACTCCTACACCGCCCCCGAGCCGGCTGGCCTGGCAGACCAGCCGCTGGAGCCCAGGGCCGCGGAGTGGACTCCGCGCGGCACCAGCCACCTGGCCGTGCTGCGCTACGACGACGCCCGCGCCGAAGCCGAGCCGCGCGCTGCCGTGCTCGCCTTCTACGAAAGCGCCTACCAGGCCGGTGCCCGCCTCGCCCGCTGGGACATTGCCGGCCTCGCCTGCCCAGGCGGAGTCACCGACCCCCATCTGCCGCCGGCCCTGACCCGACCGTGAGGCAACGGAGGTACAACCACCCCTACGGCAGCCGGATCGCGACCACGTCTCGTCCAAGTTCGGCCACGTCCTCGGCGAGCTGCTGCGCCCACGGGTGCTCGTCGCCGCTCATACCGTCCACATCCACCCGGAAACTGACCGAGTCGCCGTCCCGTACCACCTCGGCCGACGCGCCGTAACGGGACAACAACTCGTCGACCGCGTCGGCGGCCTCCGGCTGGACCGTAAGCACGAGTCGGTCGGTCGCTGTCGGCAGCGCCCCCTGCGTCGCCGTCACCTCGCCAGGTGTCACGCGCGCCGCGCTCGCCCCCGGCACTGGGCCGAGCAGCGCGTTGCGCAGCAGCCTCGCCGTACCGTCCGTAAAGGCGCGATAGTTCGGGTCGAAGCCGAACAGCACGACCCGCCCGTCTCCGTACGCCTCATCGATGACGACGGCCTTGCCGCCGAGCTGCTCCTCGCCCTCCGCGAAGCCGGACACGAACCAGTCGGGATCGGCCAGCGACGGGAACCTGACCGGCGCGGCGGCCGGATCGTCGACGCTCCAGACGAAGTCGTACTCGTACATGGCGTACGCCGTGTCACCGACCCCTCGCGCCAGCGGGCTGCCCGAGTCGACCTCGACCCGGATCAGGGAACCAGGAATGTCCGAGGTGGATGCGGCGTACGTCGCGGAGGTGAGGCCCAGCCGGGTCGCGAGCCGCGAGCTGTCCCGCAGCGTGATGAGCGTTCCACCTCGCGCCACCCATTCGGTGAGCGCCTGCTGTCCCGCGCTGCCAAGCGACGTGGCGGCGGCGCTGTCGGAGCCGCTGGGCACCACCAGCACGTCGTACCCCGACAGTGCGCCGCCCGCGATCTGGCCCGCTGACACGTCGTCGTAGCGCAGCCCGAGCCGGTGGTCAAGATGCCAGCGCAGCCAGCCCGCCGACTCGATCGACCCACTCGATGTCTGCGAGATCTGCCAGAGGGCGACCCTCGGCGCGTCCACGACCGGTGAAGGCGCGGCTTCAGGTTGCTCGGCGAGCGGGACCGCCTCCGGCGCCAACTCGGCTCCGGACCGGCCACCCGGGATGTTCCCGATCAGCGGTCCGCTCCAGGCGGTCACGTCATAGAAGTACGGGAACGGGACGTACGTGTCCTCGTGCAGCATCGCCTGGATCCAGTGCTTCTGACCCTGCGCCATCGGCACCCACAGGGTCCCGGCTGGGAGCACGGTGTCGCGGGCCGCCCGGCCGTACGGCGTGAAGTCCGGAACCCGGAGCGGCCGCACCAGGCGGTGGACGTCAACGTCCATCCGCTGTAGCCGGCGCACCAGCCGCTGGGTCTCCTCTGTCCTGGACGGGTCGTCGGTCCGAAGGAAGTAGTGCCGCACCCTGATGTCCGGGACCGGGTTCTCGATGCCGGATCCCTCCCAATAGAGCTGGTTCGGCTCCAGCTCACCCGCCTGGCCCTGGCGGTACGCCGTCATGTGCTCGGCCCGCCACTCCGCCAGCAGCGAGTCCCTGCCGCCGGCCGCCGTCAACGTCGCCCAGATCGCGGTGTACTGCTCGCGGAGCCGTACGTCCGCCGGGTCTCCGCTGTGCTTCTCGAATGTCATACCGGCCGCGTTGAAGCCGGTGGTCGGGACCGTGTCGCCGTAGCCCATGTAGAGCAGGTCGTACGCGCGTCCGTTGAAGTACGGGATCTGGAACCGGTTGAACGCGTCCTGCATCGCGCCGCCGTAGAGGTGGTAGATCCAGTCCAGCGGCGTCTCACCGATGTCGTGGTAGACGGGGTCGGCGTTGGGTGGGAAGAAGTACGTTCGCGTGCCCATCTCGTGCGCATCGACGAACAACTGCGGCGGCAGTTCCCGCAGCTTTTCCAGCTTCCCGTCGGTCTCCGGCTGGGTGCGGGCGAACCAGTCCCGGTTCATGTCGAACCCGTAGCTGTTGCGGCGGGTGTCCGCCTCCCGGCCGTCCGGGTTCTGGACCGGGAGGACGACGACGATCGCCCGGTCGAGGATGGTCGATGCGGCGCAGTCGGCGCGGGCCGCCAGTTCGTACAGCACGTGCAGCGACGCGTCCGTACCGCTCTCCTCACCGCCATGGACGTTCCCCGACACCCACAGGATGGCCGGTGTGGTTTCGGCGAGCCGCGCGGCGAGAGCGTCGGGGGTCCGGGGGTCACGCAGCTTGTTGACGTCCCGGCCGATCTGCGCGAGACCGTCCTCGGTGACCCACTTCTCCTGGCCCACGATGGCGTACCGCAGTGGTCTGCCCTCGACCGACTCGCCGAGCACGCCGTCGATGACCTTGGGGCTGGCAGCCGACACCGCCCGCAGGTACGCGTCCGATTCCGCCGTGGTGACGTCACGCGCGCCGAGCGGGATGCCGATGACCTCGTCAGCCGTCGGAACCGACGGGTCCAGCACCGGTGCGGTGAACGGATCGCACGACGGCTGTGCGGCGGCGGGTGTGACTGGTGTGGCAACCAGCGCGACCGTCACCGCGAGCGACGTGACCAGGACCGGGGCTCCGGCCGTCCGGCGCTTCCAACGAAGGTTCAGCACCATCTCGCCTCCCGGAATCCGGATCCCATGAGGACACTTCGCTCGCACCATACCTCCGGCCACCGGGGATGTGGAGCGTTGCGGGCGAGACGCTGACCCGCCCGTACACCCGCGGGCAGGTCCGATTCCGGATAACGTCCTCAGAAGACAGCAACGACTCCGCCTGCCTGGAGGACACCCGTATGCGTCGAAATCTGATCGCCGTGACCGGACTCGCCATGGCCGTCGCCGTGAGCCCAGGTGCCGCGCACGCCGACCCGACCCACCAACCCGGTGGCCCGTGCGTCCAGGAGCCACAGCATGTCAGCCTCTCGAGTGTCGCCGGCTACGCCGACGTCGCCCAGGAACTGGACCGGATCGCGCGGACGTCCGGGGGCGTGGTGGAGGTCGCCAGTGCTGGCCGCTCCGGTGAGGACAGAGAGTTGTGGTACGCGACCGTCGGGGACGGGCCGGAGACCTTCTGGCTTCAGGCACGCATCCACGGGAACGAGCTGCACGGCACCGAGGCCGCGTTGCAGATCCTGGACAGTCTGGGCTCTCCGAGTCCTTGGGCGCAGCGGATCCGGGAGCGGCTCACGATCATCGTCATCCCGATGTACAACCCGGACGGTGCCGAAGCGAACATCCGCCAGAGCACCATGCCCGCCCGGATCGACCTGAATCGGGACTGGGAGAACTTCGCCCAACCGGAGTCCCGGGCGTTCTGGCGGCTGTGGCGTGACACCGCCCCGGCGTACGGCCTGGACCTGCATCACATGAGTGAGGCCCCGGTGGTCGCCGGGACCGACGACCTCAACCAGTTCCAGATCGGTGCCCGGTCCATCGCCCCGTCGCGGATGAGCCCGGAGCAGTGGCTGACGAACCGGGCGATGGCGATGGTCAGCGTCGACGCGCTGGCGGAGTACGGCCCGGTCAACATCGCGAAGTACCCGGACATCGACATCACCAACGCCGTGCTGTCGCGGATGTTGTTGGGTGGCACGGCACCCGCTGGTGAGCAGCCGGTGATCGACACGCCCACCAAGGGCGCGATCTTCTACGAGGTCCGGTCGGTCGGGCAGAAGAGCAACGGTCAGCTCGAGAATCTCTTCCGGATTCCCACGCTCGCCGTGATCGAGGCGGCGGCGACCGGGGACCTGGCGTCGTACGACGTTTCCGGCTACCAGGCGATCCCCTACGCCGTACGTGGTCCTTGTGGAGTCTCCGACTGACGGCGGTCGATACATCGTCCGGAATGGCCTGATCTGTTCGGAAAGGAGGCACATCGGCGGTACGCCGAGGTCGTTGGACCCTGGCCCGGCAGCGGTTCCCGATGGACGCTGCAATCGGCAAGGGGGCCACCATGATCAAATTGTCGCATTACGTCGTGTCGGCCCTGCTCGTCGCGCTGGCGGTTCCGGCCCAGCCCGCATTCGCGATCCAGGTGGATGCCCAGCCGGACCCCGTCGTGGTCAGCGGGTCAACCTTCTATATCCGGGACACCCTGACAACGGGAAGTCCCACGACATCGTTCAGCTACGGAAGTCCCAACGACTACCCGGTGTTCGGTGACTGGAACGGCGATGGGGTCGCCACCGTGGGAGTGGTACACGGCAATGTCTGGTCGCTCCGCAACAGCAACTCGGCCGGTGCCCCGAGCATCACCTTCGCTTACGGTCTGCCCGGGGACACCCCGGTGGTCGGTGACTGGGACGGCGACGGCGACACCACACCGGGTGTGGTTCGCGGGAACACCTGGTACCTGCGTAACTCCAACACCAACGGCGGGGCCAACCTGACTTTCAGCTACGGGATGCGCTCCGACCGGGTCGTCACCGGTGACTGGGACGGCGACGGCGACACCAATCCAGGAGTGGTCCGAGGCAACGTCTGGTACCTGCGCAACTACAACTCCACCGGCGGTTCCAGCCGGTACTTCGCGTACGGCCTGGCAACCGACCGTCCGATCGTCGGCGACTGGGACGGCGACGGCGACACCAACCCCGGGATGATCCGCGGCAACCTCTGGCTGCTGCGTAACTACAACTCCAACGGATTGTCGTCGCGGAGCTTCCGCTACGGCAGCGCGTGCGATGTCGCACTGTCCAGCACGATGGCGTTGGCCCGGGACCGTGGCGGGAAGAGCCCAAAGTCCTCGATGCTCGGACGTGACGTCAACGTCCTGCCGACCACCAGCAAGGTGGTCGCCCTGACGTTCGACGCCGGAGCCAACGCCGCGGGGCTGTCCTCGATCCTGAACACGCTCAACGATTACTGCGTACCGGCGACGTTCTTCCTCACCGGGTCGTGGACCCGTAGCTTCCCCGATCAGGCGCGGGCGATCGGGCTGCGGTACCCGGTGGGCAACCACACCGACACGCACCCGCACCTGCCCGCTCTGTCGGACAGCGCGGTACGTGCCCAGGTGCTGAACGCGCAGGCGGCCATCATGGCCGGGACGCGCTACGACCCGCGTCCGGTGTTCCGCTTCCCGTACGGTGACCGCAGCACCCGCACCCTGTCGCTGGTGAATTCCCTCGGGTACGTGTCGATCCGGTGGACTGTCGACACGCTCGGCTGGAAGGGCACCTCGGGTGGGCAGAGCGCGAGCACCGTCGTGCAACGTGTCATCAACACGCTGCGACCCGGTCAGATCGTGCTGATGCACGTCGGGTCGAACCCCGACGACGGCTCGACACTGGACGCCGCCGCCCTGCCGACGCTCATCACCGAGCTTCGGTCGCGCGGATACAGCTTCGTCACGGTCCAGCAGTACATGTGACCGGCTGCCAGTGGAGTGAGGGGTCCGCGCCAGCGACGGCAACCGCCGCCGCTGGCCCGCCCCGCAGGGCTGGCTGAACCGGATCCCAGGCCGTCGCGCCAGCAAAGAGGCTTTGGGCCCCGGAGGGGCGGCATCTCGGCTCTGCCAGCAGCCGGTGGCACGCGGCAGCGTGGGATTCGAGGTCGGCGCAGGGACAGACCGGAGGGGGGCTGGGATGCCGGACAAACGGTATGTGAAGTGGTTTTCCGAGCTGGACCGTGGCGACCTCGCCACGGTCGGTGGCAAGAACGCCTCGCTCGGTGAGATGGTGCGCCAGCTCCAAGCGGCCGGCGTGGCGGTGCCGGACGGGTTCGCGGTGACCGCGCAGGCGTACCTGGAGTTCCTGGACGCCTCAGGGCTGCGTCCCCGGATCGCGGCCCAACTGGACCGGTTGCGCGGTGGCGTGCCACTGCACGAGGTCGGCACGGCGATCCGGGCGATGATCGCCACGGCGGAAGTGCCGGTGCCCGTCACAGACGCGGTCGTGGAGGCGTACCGCCGGCTCGGCTCCCCGAATGTCGCGGTACGCAGTTCCGCCACCGCCGAAGACCTTCCCGAGGCCAGCTTCGCGGGGCAGCAGGAGTCGTACCTGAACGTCACGGGTGAGCCTGACCTGCTCGACGCGTGCCGGCGCTGCTTCGCGTCGCTGTTCACCGACCGGGCGATCAGCTACCGGGAGCACATCGGGTTCGATCACCTGAAGGTGGCGCTGTCGGTGGGCGTGCAGCGGATGGTGCGTTCTGACCTGGCCGGTTCCGGTGTCATCTTCACCATCGACACCGAGACCGGATTCCCGAGGTCTGTGCTGGTCACGGCGGCTTGGGGGCTCGGCGAACCGGTGGTCCAGGGCGAGGTCGAACCTGACGAGTACGTGGTGTTCAAGCCGCTGCTCGACACCCCGGGGTTACGGCCGATCGTGTCCCGGACCCGCGGTGGCAAGGAGATCAAAACGGTGTACGCCGAGGGTGGCGGCACCCGCGAGGTGGACACCACTCCCGAGGAACGCACCCGGCTGGTACTCACCGATGACGAGATCCTCACCCTGGCGCGGTGGGCGGTCGCCATCGAGGACCACTACGGCAGCCCGATGGACATCGAGTGGGCCAAGGACGGCCGCGGCGGCGACCTCTACGTGGTGCAGGCCCGGCCGGAGACCATACAGGCCCGGCGGGAGGCCAGCACGCTGCACTCCTACCGGCTGACCGGCGCGGGCCAGGTGCTGGCCACCGGCCTGGCGATCGGCGACGCGATCACCACCGGCCCGGTGTGCCGGCTCCACAGCCCGGCCGAGATCGACCGGTTCGTGGACGGCTCGGTGCTGGTCACGGCGGTCACCGACCCGGATTGGGAGCCGTTGATGAAACGGGCCGCCGCGATCGTCACCGACCACGGCGGTCGTACCTCGCACGCCGCGATCGTGAGCCGCGAACTCGGTGTGCCGGCGATCGTCGGCACCGGCAACGCGACCGCGGTGCTGGCCGACGCGGCAGAGGTCACGGTGAGTTGCGCCGAGGGGGATCACGGCCGGGTGTACCAGGGCACGCTCGCCTACGAGACCCGGCACGTCGACCTCACCGACGTTCCCGTGACTCGTACCCGGGTGATGCTCAACCTGGCCAACCCGGGCGCGGCGTACCGCTGGTGGCGGCAGCCCGCCGACGGGGTGGGCCTGCTCCGCCTGGAGTTCCTGGTGGCGAACCAGATCCGGATTCATCCGATGGCGCTGGTGCATCCGGAACTGGTCGACGCCAGCGCGGCAGCGCAGATCGCGGAGCTCACGACCGGCTACCCGGACCCGGCCGACTATTTTGTGGACCTGCTCGCCGACGGCGTCGCCCGGATCGCGGCGTCCCGCTGGCCGGACCCGGTTGTGGTGCGTACCAGCGACTTCAAGACCAACGAGTACGCCCGGCTGATCGGCGGTGCCGCGTTCGAGCCGGGGGAGGAGAACCCGATGCTGGGCTGGCGCGGTGCCAGCCGCTACTACGACCCGGGTTACCGGGACGGGTTCGCGCTGGAATGCCGGGCGCTGCGCCGGGTCCGCGACGAGATCGGGCTGACCAACGTGATCGTGATGATCCCGTTCTGTCGCACCCCCGAGGAGGGCGACCGGGTGCTCGCCGCGATGGCCGAGAACGGCCTGGTCCGGGAAAAGAACGGGCTGAAGGTGTACGTGATGGCGGAGATTCCGTCGAACATCCTGCTCGCCGACGAGTTCTCCCGCCGGTTCGACGGGTTCTCGATCGGCAGCAACGACCTTACCCAGCTCACCCTCGGGGTGGACCGGGACTCAGAGCGGTTGGCGTCGTTGTTCGACGAACGTAGCCCGGCCGTGACCGGCAGCATCGAGGCGCTGATCCAGACCGCCCACCGCGCTGGACGCGGCGTGGGCCTGTGCGGGCAACGCCCCAGTGACGACCCGGAGTTCGCGCGGTTGCTGGTCGCCGCCGGTATCGACTCCATCTCGGTCGCCCCGGACAGCTTCTTCACCGTGAAACAGAACGTCGCCGCGGCCGAGGCGGCACTCGCGCCGCAGGGGGTCGGGGTGCGACAACGGACCGAGTGATCCGCAAGACCGGCACGCCACGGGTGCCACCCAACCTGGTCGACTATGAGGGGTACGCCAGGACTTCAGCTGGGAGGCAGCGCGGCTCACCCTGGGTGACGCCCGGGTCCTGGTCACCAGCCCCGGGTTGCACGGCAAGGTGGCTCCGATTCGGGACCGGGGGTCCGGCGCGAAGAACGGTCTTCTGGTCGGCGGGGGCGGCCAACCCGGCACGGTCGGCCTGACCCCGGGCGCTGGCCGAGATCTCCCACCAGTTCGAGATCCCGGCCACCGGCCGGCTGAACGCCTCCACGAGAGTACGTATCGACGAGGCTGACGACGTCTCCGGACGTGTTGCAGGGAGACTGAGGTCGCCGTCTGATCTTCTTCTTGTTGCCGGTCGCATTCGTAGCCGGTCTGACCTTCGACGCGGTGTACGCGAAACTTCGGTCCCAGGATGTCGTGCCGACTCCTGCGGGCACCGGTCGCCGCCGAATCCCACACCGCTGGATTCTGGCAACCCGGTGGTGTGAGCTTGATGGGCTCATCCCGGTCTGCGGAGTCGGCGGTGTGGGATCCTCAGCAGTTCGACAGACTTATCCAGGGGTGTGGAGTAGCGCGGATATCCGATCCACCAGTTCTTCCGATTCGGTCAGGCATTTCCAAGCGGGAACTCTGATGACTGGGACGGAGGGCGTCGCATCGAGCAGCGCAAGTACTTTGCGAAAAGGGCGACCGGCAGGATCACCTTGCGGATCATCTACGAGAATCATCAGCGACCAGGCAGCACCGCTCTTACTGACCGCGATGTCATAGTGGTAACCATCGAGTCGTACGTCTCTGGTCACCCTGAGGCCGCCGTGTCGCAGGGAGGCATGAAGCGCATCGGCAGCTCGGGTGTTTTTCTCGGTAGGATCAACATACCCGGCTTCTGGTGCCGCCACCGCAGCCAGTAATCCTGATTGTGATGCCCACCGGGGCCGGTCACCTACGACGACAAGTTGCGAACGCGCTCTGGTCATCGCGACGTTCCAAAGGTTGGTCTGGTGTACCAACCAGTTTCGGGTTGTGTCTCGGATGCCGTGGGCACCAACCGGTGAGATGATCATAATATCGCGTTCACCACCCTGAAAACGGTGGATGGTGCCGCATACGACGTGATTCTCGTCTAAACCGGCTGCTGCGAGGGTGGTAGCCAACCGGCGATTCTGAGCCGCGAGTGGCGTCACCACACCGATCGACGCCTGAGGGTGAACAGCGCGGAGCCTGAATACTTCCGCCACCACCTCGTGCAGCTCAGCCTCGTTGAATCCAGAACCGGCTTGACCGTGGCTGAAGGATCCGTCGATGTGGTGCCAACGCACTGCGGGATCGGTTGCCGCCACCAGCCGTGACTGGTCAGTCAAGACTGTGAGGCGGTTCTGGTAAACCTGCCGGTTCGGTTCAGCCACGATGTCCGGGTGACACCGATAGTGCTCATCGAGCAGATGCACTTCACCGGCGACCATCTCGAAGGCATCGAAAGCGGAGTGCTTCGTATACGTCAACCGGCGGTCTGCCAGCCACTGCACGCCGATTCCGGCTCTCATCTGATGTGTCTCTTCTTCTCTTTCCGGAAGACTGATCACTGGCGGCAACTGCCTCGGATCCCCGATGATCAGGGCTCTCTTTGCCCGATACAGCAGGGGTAGTACCGCTGGTATCGCGCATTGTGCCGCCTCGTCAATAATGACCAGGTCGAACAGCGCAGGTTTCGGTGGAAGCGAACGTGCCGACAGTGCGCTGACCGCCCAGGCGGGAAGGTGACGCAGCAGTGGTTCGAACCGCTGCCAGGATTTTGGCCGTGGCTTGGACATCTCGTCGCACCGTTGTTGCAGCGCTGTGGCACCGGTACGGACGCGTCGGACAAGTTGTGCTTTGAGTAACTGTCTACTGTGCTTGACCCGCTGATCAGTGAACTCCCCTAGCCGCCTCCACTCTCTCTGTTCGTCGGGAAATTCTTGGAGCTGTCTGCGGGTGCCTCGAAACCGCAGTTCGATGGTTACCCGATGGCCGAAGTCCTCAATTGCCTTGTGATCCCACAGTCCGCGAGTACGCAGCCTCCGGCGCGCCCACCATCCCAAGATTCCGCGGCCGAGTGCGCGGTCTGTGAGGCGGACCAACCGAGCCAGTTCATGGTCGTCGTCGGGGAGAATCACAGTACCGTCGGTCGTTGGGGTGTCGGCGTCCAAGCCGCAGCGCTCGGCTGCGAGTTCGGACAGGTCCCGTTCGAGCAACCGTTGCCTGTCCAGGCCTGCCCGCGAACGACCGATCTCGTCCGCGATGATCCGAAGCTCACTGGCCGGGGTCCTTTCGTCAATGACCGGCGCCTGCGCATATGTCGTCAGCAGTTCCGTCAGAAGTTTGGGTTCCTGGCCTGGTAGCTCTTGTTTCCGGTCCGCACAATGAGTCCGGGTCCTACCGTCGAGGTGGTTCTGTCCCGGACTTCGTCGACCGCCCGGTTGTTGGTGGATGCGACCAGAGCTGTCTGTCCGGCCGCCGTAGCTGTGGCAACCAACGCCGTCACGAGTTGACTCTTACCGGTGCCAGGTGGACCCTGAGCCACCGTGAGACGGCGGGTCATTGCCGACTGAATCACCTGTTCCTGGGCTTCGTTGAGCCGATCCGGCGTGAGGAGATTGGTGGTGCCGTCCGGAGTCTGAGCCGGTACAGACCGATACGCGTCTGCTTCGGCGAGCACTCCGAGAGCGGTCCCGGCGATTGAACCGGGTTGCGCGGCGATCTGTTCACGCAGGTCTAAGATCAGATTTCGTTGCGCGGTGTCGCTGCCGTCCGCGGTGTAAAGTACGGCGCTGTTCTGCACTCGGCGCAGCGGACCCGCAGCCACTGTGCCAGTGAGGGCACTCGGATTGATCGGGGTAACTGGATCGAGGTCCAACACCCTCATGAGTTGTTGGATCGTCTTGCCGAGCGCGTGTGGATCATCAGGTATGAACGTGCTTTCAACTTACTGAGTCAACTCTTCGATTTCTACAGCACTCAGCCCCAGTTCTCGGGCCAGTGCAACGTTTGGCCGAGGGGGTAGCGTCACGTGCAACTCGCCGTCCGGGCTGACGTTGACATCCGCGATCAGCAACGGGGCGAACTCTGGCTTAGGCCGATGATGGGCGACCATGACCGGATAGCCGTAGAGTAGGGAACCACCCTCAGATGTGACTTTCCGCGCCAACCCGGCAGCGTCTGAGGCTAGCGATGTCGGCCCCCCGGAGAACAGTGATTCTGGTCCCTCCGGTAACGGCCAGTACGATGCTCGGTCATTCAGTTTAAGAAAGGAATCCAACTGGGCGGACCGCTCCATACATGAGACGTAGTAGGTGATCAGCCGACGCCAGCGGTCCGCCGAGAACGTGGCGTCCTCCGGGACGGCGCCGCGACGCGAAGGCGTTCGGCGTTCCCGCCGGCCCGAGTCACCTGACACGACGAGTTTGATGGGCTCCGTGACGCCTTCACTCGATTCTGTAGGAGTATGCGCATGGCGACGTGCCATCTCCGTCTGTACGTATCGAGCGAGATCGTGGGTGGTGATCCAGTTGTCGTCACCCTGGGCGCCGGCATCCCCCCGCAAGCCGCGAAGCATGACATCGGTGAAGAGGGACGGTTGGTGTGATCCCTGAGCCTTGGCAGCCCGTAAATGAGTACTTGAGGTGAGGATGAAAGTGCCTCGCTCCCGGATCCCGCGTCGGGGCTCCTCTCGGACGCCGCCCCGGAACCGACCACGTGCACTGAAGGCACCCGAGAAACAACAGTCAAGTAGGACGACCTTCTGGCTTGCCTTGGTGATGTTGAGCAGATGACGAAGAACACCGTCCATATCGATAGCAGTGGCATGCAGTTGGCTGGCCGCCGTATCACTGGTGGCAAGGAAGACGGATTCGCGATCACGGTCGTTCATCAGGCCGTGTCCCGAGTAGTAAAGTAGCGCTAGGTCGCCAGGTACTCGCGCACCAAAGAAGTTTTCAAGTGTCCCCGCGAACTGCTCCCGAGGCAGGTCGAGGTAGGTGTCCACGGAGTCGAAGTGGCCTGCGGTGTCCAGTAGGGACTTCATCTGTCCGACGTCCTGCCTGACACCGGGTAGCTCCGTGAGCGTGCTGTCCGCGGGGAACGTGGCTGTGCCCAGCAGGAGTGCGTGTCGGCCCATTACTCACCAGCCCGTTCAATTGCGTACCGTACGGTTCGGATCATTTCGGCGATTTCTTCATGCGTGGGGCGGTCAATGGCAAGTTCGATGTCCCCGACTCGTAGATAACCCCTCCGGCCAGCATTCCGGTTAAGAAATGCGACCAGGGTCTCGACCACGGCCTGAAGGTACGACGGTTCTGTGCTGGTGATTACGCTTAGAGTGGCCAAGGCGATTTCAGCGACGCCCTTACTGTCGGGTTCAATCGATGTGGGGATGTATTCGGTCTCGCCAAGTTCGGAGAGATCGGCCGCCAGTTCGTGAGTCAACTGCCCCAATTGAAAATCGTCATCGTGCGGGGCTGGGGTGAACTGCACAAGGAAGCGCGCCTGCGCCATGTATCCTCCTCAGATACGGGTAGCGACACTCTACACTTCAGTGATCAACTGGATCTCGGAGCTGTCACTTACCTGACCCTTGCTATTCGGGCTTGAGGCGTGACGGCTGGAGTGGAGCTAACTCACTGGGGAAACTGCCAAATCACCCCACATCCTGTTGGCTGCCCGGGCACGCTTGTGGGTGAACGCCGATCCGGAAGGGGTGGGGGTGGTGAGCGGCGAGGTAGCCGCGCAGGCGACGCGGGCGGCGAGTTCGACGGTTCTGTTGACGTTGGCCTCGGCTCAGTTCCTGATGACGCTCGACACGTCGGTGATGAACGTGTCGATCGCGACCGTGGCCCAGGACGTGAACACCACGGTGACCGGGATCCAGACCGCGATCACGCTGTACACACTGGTCATGGCGTCGTTCATGATCACGGGTGGCAAGTTCGGAGAGATCCTGGGTCGGAAGCGCGCCTTTTCCATCGGTTGTGTGGTCTACGGCTCGGGATCATTCCTGACCTCGTTGTCGCCCAACCTGACGGTGCTCCTCATCGGGTGGTCGTTGCTGGAAGGGCTCGGCGCCGCGCTGATCATGCCCGCTATTGTGGCCCTGGTCGCCTCCAACTTCGGAAGAGCCGACCGCCCGCGTGCCTACGGGCTGGTCGCGGCGTCCGGGGCGATCGCGGTGGCGGTCGGGCCGTTGATCGGTGGGCTGCTCACCACGTACGCCTCCTGGCGATGGGTCTTCGCGGGCGAGGTGTTCATCGTCGCCGGCATCCTGCTGTTGGCCCGGAGGGTGGCGGACGCGCCGCCGGACCGTATCGCCCGCCTGGACCTGGCCGGTACCGGACTGTCCGCGCTGGGGCTCGGTCTCGTGGTTTTTGGCATCCTGCGCGCCGGCGCCTGGGGCTTCGTGCTGCCGAAACCGGAGGCTCCCTCCTGGTTGGGGTTCTCGCCGGCAGTCTGGCTGATCATCGCTGGTGGTGTGGTGCTGCGCGGGTTTCTCGGCTGGGAGAGCCGCCGCCGGGACCGTGGCGAGCCGGTGCTGATCGATCCGCTGCTGCTGCGCAACCGGCTACTCCGGGGCGGTTTGAGTTCGTTCTTCTACCAGTACCTGCTCCAAGCCGGGCTGTTCTTCGTGGTCCCGCTGTTCCTGTCCGTGGCGCTGGGACTGTCGGCGATCGAAACCGGTCTGCGGATCCTTCCGTTATCGGTGACCCTGTTGCTGGCCGCAGTCGGAATCCCGAGGTTCTTTCCCAACGTGTCCCCCCGAAGGGTGGTACGGCTCGGGTTCCTGTCACTGTTCCTGGGAGTCGTGTCGCTGGCCGCCGCCCTGGAGGTCGGTGTCGGACCCGAGGTGGTCACCTGGCCGATGTTGCTGGCAGGACTGGGTGTCGGGGCGTTGGCCTCGCAACTCGGCAGCGTCACCGTGTCAGCGGTCCCGGACGAGAGCAGCGCAGACGTCGGTGGCGTACAGAACACGATCACCAATGTGGGGGCCTCGGTCGGCACCGCACTCGCCGGGGCGGTGCTGATCTCGGCGCTGACCACGTCGTTCTTCACCGGAATCAAGAACAACCCAGACGTTCCCGAGCAACTGTCAGCACAAGCGGAGGTCGAACTGGCGGCTGGGGTGCCGTTCATCCCGGACGACCAGCTCAGCAGGGCGCTGTCCGACGCCGGGGTTACCGGGGACACCGCGACCGCGATCGTGGCGGAGAACCAACAGGCACGTCTGGACGGGCTGCGGGCAGCGCTGGCTTCGCTCGCGCTGCTCGCGTTGATCGCACTGTTCGTCTCGAAAGGCATCCCGACCAGACAACCCGGTGCCGAAGCCTGACCGCGTTCTCATCCGCCGCGGATGAACCCATCGGTCACCGGCTCTGCCTACGCTGCACGAGTCCCGTCACCGACCCAGGGATCGCGGATGTCTGAGCCGGCACCATCGGGCGGCCGGGCCGAGACAGCCCACCCAACGCAACCAGGCGGCCTGGCCGGGGCCGGGCTGACCGAACGGCTCGACAGCTACCGGCGGGCCCGGGAACAGGTCGAGCGTGCCATCTTGCCGCTGGCCACCTCGGTCGACGGCGTTTCCTTCGACGTCCAGGCGTCCCTGCACCGGCTGGCACTACGCCGGGGTGGCTACGTGATCCTGCATGGCGACGGTCAGCAACGGCTGGGCCAGATCACGGACCTGAGAGTGGATTCTGAGCGGGCCGCCAGCGAAGGGCTGGCCGGTACCGGGTCCAGCATCCTGGTGCGGCTGGTGCGTGGTTCGGGCGTACTGCTGGACACGGACGGGTGTCCGTTCCACGATGCCTCCGTACGCCCGGCAGAGTCCCACGAGGTGGCGACCTGGTTCGCCCGTTCCCGGCCACCCCGGGCGGGGCTCAACATCGGCGAGTTGCTGCTCGCACCTGGCGTGCCGGCTGTGCTTGACAGTGGCGGCCTGGGCCGGCACACCTTTCTGTGTGGGCAGTCCGGGTCCGGCAAGACGTACTCGCTCGGGGTTCTGTTGGAACGGGTGCTCGCGGAGACCAGTCTTCGTGTGGTGATCCTCGATCCGAACTCCGACTATGTCGGGCTACCCCGAATCCGGGAGGACGCCGACCGTCACCTGGTGGAGCGTTTCGCGGGGATCGCGGATCAGATCATGGTATGGCGGAACGACCCGGCGGCGGAACATCCGCTGCGGCTGCGGTTCGCGGACCTGGACCCCGCAGCCCAAGCCGCCGTGCTGGGCCTGGATCCGATCCGGGACCGCGAGGAGTACGCGGTGCTGGTCGATCTGCTCCGGCACCGGGAACATGGCAAGCCGCTCATCGGTCGTGCCGAGCAGCTTCTGGAGGCTGACGTCACGGGTGCCCCACAGCTCGGAATGCGGGCGGTCAACCTGGGTGTACTCGACTGGCGGGTGTGGAGCCCGGACCTGCCCTCGCTGGTCGACGAATTGCGGAATCCGGCGGCCCGTTGCGTCGTGGTGGATCTTGGGTCCCTGGACACGGTGCCGGAGCGGCGACTGGTCGCCGACGCGGTGCTCTCGACACTCTGGGAGTCGCGGCTGTCCCGTCAACCCTGCCTCATCGTCCTGGACGAGGCACACAACATCTGTCCCACCGACCCGCCGGACGAGCTGAGTCGACTGTCCACCAACCGGGCGCTGCAGATCGCCGCCGAGGGCCGCAAGTACGGCCGTTACCTGTTGGTCGCGACGCAGCGTCCGCACAAGGTGCCCGAGAACCTGGTGTCGCAGTGCGACAACCTGGTGCTGTTGCGGATGAACTCGCAGGCCGACCTCGCGGACGTGGCCGGGTTGCTCTCGTTTGTGCCACCGGGTCTGATGGCCGGTGTGACGTCGTTCCGGATGGGTGAGGCGCTGGTGGCCGGCAGACTGCTGCCGCAGCCGGCGTACCTCCGGATCGGCCGGCGGGTCTCCGAGGAGGGCGGTGCCGACGTTCCGGCCACCTGGGCGACGCCGCGGCCGTGACCCCGCGCTCAGCCGCGCACGGCCGCGTAGTGCTGAAGGAAGCGGGCCTCGGTGAGCGCCATGGCCGCGATCTCGTTCGGGTCCACGCTCTCGTTGGGCGCGTGGATCAGCGCCAGCGGAAGGGAGCGCCCGTCACCTCCGTGTCCACTGTGACCCGTACCCCCCAGGGGGCGGCGGCACGGAGGTGATCCACCAGGGCGGTCTTCGCCTCGTCGGGTGTCATTCCCGGCGGGATGCGCAGGTTCAGCCGAGCCGCTGCGCGGGGCACGATGGCCGCCGCCGATCCGAGTACCGGCGGGCAGTCGATGCCCAGCACGGTCAGCGCCGGGCGGGCCCAGAGCATGTCGGAGACGCTGCCTGTCCCGAGCAGCGACACCCCGTCGTCTCCTATTCGACGATGTGCAGGCCACGGTCGGTGTTGTTCAGCCGCCGGCCACCACGATCGGTGACGGTCACAATGTCCTCGATCCGGACCCCGAAGCGGCCGGCGAGGTAGATGCCGGGCTCGATCGAGAAACACATCCCCGGTTCGAGTGGCTGCGGTTCTCCTTCCACCAGGTACGGCGGCTCGTGGGTGGTCACGCCGATGCCATGACCGGTGCGGTGGATGAAGTCCTCGCCGTACTCGGCATCGGTGATCACCGCTCTGGCGGCCCGGTCGACCTCCTGGCACGGCACTCCGGGTCGTACCGCCTCGAACCCGGCCTGCTGAGCGCGCCTCACGATGTCGTGCACGTCGCGTATCTCTGGGCTGGGCTCTCCGACACAGATCGTGCGGGTGGTGTCGGATCCGTACCCGTCACGGAGACCCCCGAAATCCAGGACGATGGCGTCGCCGGTCCCGATCACCCGGTCCCCGGCCTCGTGGTGGGGGTTCGCGCCGTTGGGACCGGACCCGACCACGGTGAAGTCGACCTGCTCGTGCCCGAACTCCCGGAGCAGCCGGGCGAGATCCGCCGCTACGTCGGTCTCCCGCCGGCCAGCGAAGCGGACGTTGACGATCTCGGAGTACGTCGAATCGGCGGCGGCGCCCGCCGCGGCCAGCCTGTCGACCTCATCGGGATCCTTGACCGCGCGGAGCATCGGCAGGCACCGGGTGAGCGCCTGGTAGTGGGTGCCCGGCAGGTTCTGTTGCAGCCCGAGCAGATGCATCGCCCAGGTCGAGTCGGAGATCCCGAAACTGCCATCGGGTCTGAGCAGTACGCTGGCCGCCTGGTACGGGTCTGCCCCGTCCACCCAGTCCAGAATTCGGAGGTTTCCCGTTCCCGGGGCCGCCTCGGCATCGGGCTGTTCCAGCCTGGGCACGAGGAGCGTGGGCTCCTGGTCAGGTGTCAGGACCAGAAGGGTCAGTCGCTCGGTGATCGCCGTGGGACGGTATCCGGTCAGCCAGATCAGGTCCGGGCCGGGAGCGACCAGGACCCCGGCCAGGCCGGCGTCCGAAGCCTGGCAGATCACACGGGTCATCCGCGCCCGGTAGTCCTGGTCGGTGAACGGTGCCGGTCTGCGGTGCGCGGTGGCTGTCATGTGCCCTCCTACCCGAAACCCCACGTTAGTGATCCACCCAGCTGGCGAGATCACCCTTCGGGGATGAGCCGGAGGAGACCTCGGGTGCCCGTTCGCCCACCGGGGATGATCCCACCGGCCGCCGGGGCGGCGTGCAATGGACCCCGGGGGTGGCGGAAATGTGTCGATGGCTCGCGTACTCCGGTTCGCCGGTACGCCTCGAAGAACTTCTCTACAAGCCCAAGAACTCACTCGTGGTGCAGAGCAAGCACTCGCGGCTGGGCGCGGAGACGACCAACGGGGACGGTTTCGGTGTCGGGTGGTACGGACCGGCGCTGAAAACGCCGGGGCTGTTCCGCAGCACAGAGCCGGCGTGGAACGACCGCAACCTGCGTGAGCTGTCAGCCCACGCGGCCTCGGGCCGGGTGTTCGCCCATATCCGGGCGTCCACCGGGTCCGCGGTGCAACAGACCAACTGCCATCCGTTCCGGCACGGCCGCTGGCTGTGGATGCACAACGGGCTGATCTCCGGCTTCCCGATGGTGAAGCGGGACCTGGTTCTGGCGGTCGACCCGGCGGTCTTCCCGGAGATCGAAGGGTCCACCGACTCCGAGGTGCTGTTCTTTCTCGCGGTCACCTCAGGGCTGGAGGCGGATCCCCCGACGGCGGTGGCGCGCGCTGTCGGACTGGTCGAGGAGGTCGGGCGGCGTCACGGGGTGACGTATCCGATCCAGATGACCGTGGCGACCACCGACGGCGAGACCACCTGGGCGTTCCGCTACTCGACCGAGGGTCGTTCCCGGTCGCTGTTCCACAGCGGCGATGTCTCGACACTGCGGTCGCAGTACCCGGACAACCCGGTGCTGCACGACCTGTCCGAGGACGCCCGGCTCGTGGTGTCCGAGCCACTGGGGGACCTGCACGGTGCGTGGCAACAGGTGCCGGAAGCGACCTGTGTGGTGGTCCACGGCGGCGATGTGCGGCTGCGTCCGTTCTCACCCTCGGCCGCCCACGCGTCCGCCTGACCGCCTGGCGTGCGCGTCCGGTGACAACCCACCTGGAGGGGAGCGATGCCGTCATTCCACAATGGGCAGCCGCTCCGGCAGCGGCTGGAAGGTTCGTTCCCAACTCGCTGCCTCGGTGCGCTGGTGGCCGTGCAGGCGATCGACCGTGCCATGGTCCTCGCATCCCAGATGTTCACGGCGCTGATCCCGTTGCTGATCCTGGCGTCGGCGCTTGCCCCGCGACGCGACCGGGACCTGGTCGCCGAGGCTCTGATCCGCAGGTTCGAACTCAGTGGCAGCGCGGCTGACGCGGTGCGACAGGTGTTCGCCAGCCCCAACGAGGGCACCATCGGGGTGCTCAGCGCACTGCTGCTGCTGTTCTCGGGGATCTCGCTGACCCGACGGATGCAGCGGATGTACCTGCTGGCGTGGCGGGTGGAGCCGCGTGGCGGTATCCGGGGGTCGCTCAGCGCGGCGACCGGGCTGGCGGTCCTGCTACTGGAGATCGTGTTGCTGTCGTTGGTGGGGACGCTGGTCCGCTCGTTGCCATTCGACTGGGCGCTCGGACCTCTGGTGTCCATCATGGCGGGCGTCGTGCTGTGGACCTCGATTCCGTGGCTGCTGCTCGACCGGCGGGTCCACTGGCGACGTCTGTTGCCCGCCGGAGCGTTGACCGGTCTGTGTGTCAGCGCCTACGGGGTCGCCTCCACGGTCTACATGCCGAGACTCATGGAGTCCTACAGCGTGCGGTACGGACTGTTCGGCGTCACGCTGGCACTCGTCGGCTGGCTGCTGGCCATCGCGTTCATCGTGGTCACCGCCACTGTGGTGGCGGCGGAGTTCGATCGTGCGCCGGAGCCGTGGGCGCGGCGGGTCCGGACCAGGCTCGGCGTGGAGCCGGCACCTGACCGGCCGACCGGGAAGGTGGCGGCCGCGCGGTCGCCGTGACGGCGGTCGCTTTCTCACCCCGTGTGGATGAGGACATGCCACCGGCCCGCCGATCAGAGTGGGGCGGTCCCTGTCGGGTGTGGCACCAGATGGGACCGGATGCGTACCGAAACCGGCTCTCGACAGCGCGTTCCGGGGCGGTCGGGCTTCCTGTCGACCGTGCCGTCACTGCTGGTGTCGACCGTCGTTGTCGTCGGGTACTTCGTCCTTCCGTTCACCTCGGCGCTGACCGCCGGTACGGTCAGCGTCCTGCTGGTGGGTATCGCCCTGATCACCGGTTCGCTGGTGTGGCAGATCCGGGCGATTCGGGTCTCTCCGTACCCGAGGGCACGGGCGATGGGCACCGTGTTGCTCACCGTGCCGCTGTTCCTGGTGGTGTTCGCCACCGCCTACTACGTGATGGGTCGCGCCGAGCCGACCAGTTGGTCCGAGCCGTTGAGCCGCCTGGACGCGATGTACTTCACCGTGACGATCTTCGCCACGGTGGGGTTCGGTGACATCCACGCGGTGTCGGACAACGCTCGGGCGGTCGTCACCGTCCAGATGATCGGCGACCTCGTGCTGATCGGCCTGATCACCCGCGTGGTGGTCCGGGCGGTGCAGGAAGGGCTGGCCCGCCGGGAGTCTCGCTCACGGTGACGGACTCGAACCGGGCGGAGGGCCGGGCACGGATCATCCGTTGCGGGGGATGCCGACGTCCCACCTCCGGCCAGGATGGAACCGTGGAGCCGACACCGCGGCAGGAGGTCGTACCGGCGACTTCACCGGTGGACGTGGTAGCTGGCGCTTCCGCGCTCGTGGTCGGGACGGTTGCCGGGTTGGCACGCAGCGCCGGGCCGGTGGTTGTCCCGATGGTCCGGATCGTCCTTGACCCGGCAATTCTGCCGCCGAAGCTGCGGCCGGGCGGATGGCTCGCGGCTCTGGGTCGCCGTGGTGCCGTGCGGCGGGCGCGGATCCGACAGCAGTTCTCCCAAGAGTTGGACCGGCTGGTCCCGGTGGTGCTGAGCGAGGTGCTCCGGAGGGCTGGGTTGACCACGATGATCACCCGGTACGTGGACCTCGACAAGATAGTCACGGACGTGGATCTCGATGCCATCGCGACGCGGCTCGACGTGAACGCGGTCGCGCGCCGGGTCGACATCGGGGCCGTGCTCGACCGGTTGGATCTCACCGCCGTCGTCATGGAACGGGTCGACCTGGACACCCTGATCCGGGCGATTCTCGACCGGATCGATCTCGCGGCGCTGGCCGAGGAGGTGGTCGACGCGGTCGACCTTCCGGAGATCATCCGGGAGTCGACCGGCTCCATGGCATCCGACTCGGTACGCGGTGCCCGGATGCAGGGCATCGCCGCTGACGAAGTGATCGGCCGGGTGAGGAACCGGCTGCTGCTCCGCCGTGGCCGGGGACCGGGTGGCGAAACCGGGGCTGTCCCCGATCCGACGGAGATTTCGTCGCCCGGCGCGTCGGGAGGCTGAGCCGGCCATGGCCGCCGAGGGTGGGATCTCTCCGATCCCGCGCGAGGCGCGGCGCTACCAGGGCCAGCGGGCAGGGGTGGTGACCCGGATGTCCGCCGCGGTGATCGACGCACTGGTGGTGGCCGCGACTCTGCTGCTCGGTTACGCCGCGATCGCGGGGTTGCGGTTCATGATCGATCCGCTGACGTTCAGTTTCCCCCGACCATCGTGGCTGTTGAACCTGACCGTGGCCTTCGTGGTCACGCTGATCTATCTGACCGTGGGCTGGACGGTCGGAGGACGCAGCTACGGCGCACTCGTCATGGGTCTGCGGGTCACAGGTCCCCGGGGACGCCGGCTGCGGCTGCCCGGCGCGTTCGTCCGGGCACTGGCTTGTGTGCTGTTTCCGATCGGTCTGCTGTGGTGCGCGGTCAATTCGCAGAACCGGTCGCTCCAGGACGTACTACTGCGAACTTCGGTGGTCTACGACTGGCAGCCGACGCGCGTGTCCGTCCGGTCGGATCAGCCGCCGGCCGGACCGGAACCCTGAAGGCGTGCTCAGTCCACACCGACCGGCTCAGGGAGCGCCCCCGGAGCCGGCGTGGCGGGCCAGCGTGTCAACCCGGCGGTGGTCCGGAGATCCAGCGCATGGTCCAACGTGATCGCCGCATCGATCAGGGCCAGGTGAGTGAAAGCCTGTGGGAAGTTGCCGATCTGCTCCCCGGTGAGCGCGATCTCCTCGGAGTAGAGACCGAGGTGGTTGGCGTAGGTCAGCATCTTCTCGAAGATCACCCGAGCCTTGTCAACCTGGCCTGCGCGGGCCAGCGAATCGACGTACGAGAAGGTGCACAGCGAGAACGTGCCTTCGGAACCTCGCAGGCCGTCCGGTGACGCCTCGGGGTTGTACCGGTAGACAAGGCTGTCGGTGACGAGCTCGCCGTCCATCGCCGCCAGCGTCATGGTCCACATGGGATCGGTCGGGCTGATGAAGCCCACAGTGGACATCCGCAGCAGGGACGAGTCCAGGACGTCGCTCTTGTAGTGCTGCACGAAGGCCCTGCGGTCGGGGTGCCACCCCCGGGTCATGATCTGGTCGTAGATGGCGTCCCGTTCCCGCCTCCAACGCTCCAACGGAGCCGGTCGTCCGTGGCTTGTCGCCAGCCGGATCCCACGGTCCAGTGCCACCCAGCTCATCAGACGGCCGTACGTGAAGTCCTGCCGACCGCCACGGGTTTCCCAGATGCCTTCTTCGGGCTGATCCCAGTTTTCGGTCAGCCACTCCAGCAACTGGGTGATCTTCAGCCACCCCGCGTGGGTGGTCTGGATCCCTCGCTGGTCGGCGACGTAGATACTGTCCATCGCCTCGCCGTAAATGTCCAGTTGCAACTGGTCCGCCGCGTCGTTGCCGATCCGCACCGGGCGGGACCCCCGGTAGCCCTCCCAGTGTTCGAGAATCTCCTCGGTCAGGCCGCTGGAGCCGTCCACCCGATACATGATCTTGAGGGGGCTGCCTTCTCCGGCCTGCTCGGTAACCCGGCCCCGCAGCCAACCCCCCAGGGCCGCAGCCTCCTCGGTGAAGCCCAGTCCGAGCAGTGAGTAGATCGAGAAGGAGGCGTCCCGTACCCAGGTGTAGCGGTAGTCCCAGTTCCGCTCGCCGCCGACCTGTTCCGGCAGTCCAGCGGTCGGTGCCGCGACGAGCCCGCCGCTGGGCGCGTACGTCATCAGCTTCAACGTGATCGCGGACCGGTGCAGCGCTTCCCGCCAACGCCCGGTGTACGTCGACTGCGCGAGCCAGGACTCCCAGAAGGCCACGGTGTCGTCGAACAGGCGCTGCGCCTCGGCCACCCGGACCTGCCTCGCCGGTCTCGTTGTGCCGGTCTCCAGCACCAGGCCGCGCATCTGGCCCGCGGAAAGAGTGAGCTCGACATGGACATCGCCGTTGCCGTCCACCCGCGCTTGGGCGAGCCGTTCGTCCTCGGGTTCCCGGAGCAGGTCCACCACCATCGAGGTACGGGCGCCCCGGAACACGGCCCCGTCCTCGTTCAGGCCGGTCTCGTGGCGCTCACGTCCGTAGTCGAACCGCGGTGCGATGTCGAGTGCGAAGGTCATCCGGCCCCGGACACACCGCACGATCCGTACGATCCGGTGTCGGTCGGAGGTGACCTGGCTGCTGGCGGTGGGCATGAAGTCCACGGCCTCACCGACCCCGGCCTCGGTCATGAACCGGGTGATGAGGATCGCGGTGTCCGGAAAGTAGAGCTGCTTGCTGGTGAACACGTCCTCGGTCGGCCGGATCCGGAAGTGTCCGCCGTGATGGTGGTCGAGCAGCGCACCGAAGATGCTCGGCGAGTCGAACCGGGGAGCGCAGAACCAGTCGATGGAGCCGTCCGTGCCGACCAGGGCTGCGGTCTGCAGGTCACCGATCAGTCCGTGGTCGGCGATCAGCGGGTAGTCGTTCTTCATGGTCTGGTCCCTCCTCGTCCGTGCTCTCACCCTGCGACTTCCCGCTGACGGGGGCATCATCCCGGGAGGGTGAGAAGCCGGGGTCCGGCGGGCTCTGACCGGCTGCGGTTGACTCCAACCAAGATCCAGTATCAGCTGGCCGGTGCCGCTGCCCTGGTCGGTTCATGGTCGGTGCCGGCGTCGGTGTCATCCTGACCTCGTCAGTGAACGTGAACAGTCCCGGCACCAAGCGGAGGACGCTGGTGTCGTCCCTGACCAGGGCGAGCAGCAGGCCGATCCCGGCCACGGTCGCCACGAACCCGGTCAGGATCAGCCACCGCTGCGTACGCCGCCTGGCGAACCCTTCCGCACCTCCGGAGGCGAGCAAGATCCCCACCGTGGCGGGGGTCAGGGCGAGACCGGTCTGGATCGCGTTGTAGCCCCGTACCTCCTGCAGAAACACGGAGATCACGAAAATGAGCCCTGCATCGTGAGCCACTGAATGTGCTGGGTGCCAAGCCCGAGGTTGGCGGTTCGGTTCCGGAACAGGCGGAGGTGGAGAAGTGGTTCCCCGCCCGAGCGCTCTGTCGACTGTAGATGTCGGAAGAAC
>DASUSI010000067.1:0-25735 GCA_036375165.1 Micromonosporaceae bacterium
CCTCGACAACATCGAGCCCAGCGAACGCGTCTACCACCTCGGCGATCCCGCCGCTGCGATCCGCCATGCGCTGGCGAGCGTGCACACCAGCGGTGCGGCCTGAGATGCCTAAGCGAATCTGAAGACCAGCGGGAACACCAATACGACGATCCAGGCCCATGCCGCGTACACCGCGACGTAGCGGCTCTGCCAGCGCTCCAGGTGTTCGAACGGGCGTCGGCGTCGGGCGAAGTCGATGAGCAGGAATGCCGTCCAGGCGAGGTTGGCCAGCAGGATGACGTTCAGGCCCAGCGCGACTGCCTTGTTGGGCGTGGTCCCCCATTCCGTGATCCGACCGGCGATTGCCAGTAGCACCAGGACGTCGATGATCAGCGCGCTGATCGCCAGCGCGAGCTGCAACCAGTCGAAGTACCCGGGTCGGGTGGCCGGATCCCGCGCGGAGATCGCATACAGCAGCAGTCCCAGCGCGATCACGAGCACGAGATCGAACAGGATCAGCACATCGCGTTCGACATCGATGAGGTCGCCGCTCAACAGCACGGCTCCGAGGAACGCCAACAGCGCCACCGAGAACACCGGCGTGAACACGCGGGTCAGAGCCGGCGCCATGTTCTCGACGACGCTCTGCTTGGCCTCCACCAGCCACGCGGCGACGACCACGCCTCCCATCGCGCCGCACGGCACCACCCAGGATTCGATGAGGCCCGTAATGTCGATACCGATGGCGTTGAAGACACCGGCTGTCACGCCGACCAGCACACCGCCGCCCATCGCGATCAGGACGTAGTAGATCACCCATTCTCCGGTGAACCGGATGAAGTCCATCCACTTGCGGTCAGCGCGCCAGTCGCCGGCCACGTAGGCCACCCCCACCGTCAGCCACAGAGCCAGGGGCAGGTGAATCGCGGTGAGCACGATGCTCTGCGAGTCCTCATCCAAGGGGTACGCGTTGGCGGCGACTGCCCCGAGCACGAACAGCGCGGCCAGCGCGCCGATCACGGCTGCCCCGACCCGACGGCGGAGCGCGAAGTACGTCGCCAGCGGCAGCAGCGCGAAGAAACCCATGTTGCGCAGGTAGAAGCCGTCATCGTCGTCGAGATCCAGGCCGAACAGTGCCGGCACCTTGATCCCGATCGCGGCGGCGACCGCGCAGCCCACCATCACCATCAGGTCCCGGCGGATCCCCGGGGGTCCGAAGGCGTCCGGTCCGCCGGTCAGCACGAGTTGTTTCCACAGCCGTTCCGAGTGGACCCGGGCGAATTCCCGGGACAGGTCGTCGAGGTTGCCCATGCGCTTCACCGCGATCAGAAATGCCTCGTCCGGGCGAAGGCCGGCTTCGGTCAGATCCGCCACCGTCGCCCGAAGGTGATCTTCCAACTCGTCCACGTCGGTGTCATGGATGGCGCGACGGCGCCGCATGTAGTCCCGCCACTTGGAGAGCTGGGTCTCCAGTTCCTCGTCGCTGTCGATGGTCATGTCATGCCTCCAGCGGTGACGGGGCCGACGGCAGGTCGCCGGCGGTCTGCCAGATGTTTCCGAGTGCCGTGACGACGGCCGCCCACTGGCGGCGTTGGTCGGCCAGTTCGGTACGTCCCCGATCGGTGATCTGGTAGTACTTACGCCGCCGGCCGCTGGGCGGCGTGCGCCAGCTCGACTCGATGTGGCCGAGTCGCTCCAGCCGGTGCAGCAGCGGGTAGAGCAGGCCTTCCGTCCATTCCAGTTCACCACCGGACAGCTCGTTGACCTGCTTGATGATCGCGTATCCGTAGCTCTCCCCCTGGGCGAGGATGCCCAGCACCATCGGGGTTGCCGAGGCCGCTACGAGATCCTTTGTGACATGCATCCAGGCACCCAACCCTAGTTGTTCAATGCATAGTACATCTAGGTATCGGGTAACGGGTCATCCGATCGACTGATCCTCGGAATGTCTATCCGGTGGCCCATGTCCTCAGCGCCGTGTCTGGACCACGCGATGGGGTCGACTCCCCCACCAGTGGGACAGCCTCACCGCCGCCCAGGGTCACGACGTGCCGGCGAACACGGCCATGCATGGTGCGGCTCCGCGAAGACCGGGTACGGGTCGTGCGGCCCTTCAGGAAACGTAGGGCCGCCAACTCCTTCATGCCGGCGTGAACTCGACAGGGAGGGAGATCAGGCCACGCGACATCGTCGAGCGCCGGTGCCGCAGCTCCGGCCAGGACGTCGCGAGACGCAGGTCAGGCAGGCGCGCGAAGAGCGCCGGCAAGGCGACCGCGGCAACCAGCCTGGCCAGCGGCGCGCCGATGCAGTGATGGATACCGCGCCCGAACGCGAGGTGAGCGCGGTCGGTCCGTCCAATGTCGAACGACTCTCCCGAGGGAAAGCGCCGCTCGTCGCGGTTGGCCGCCGCGAGCGCGACGATGATGGCGTCACCGCGGGAGATCGTCACGCCGTCGATCTCGATGTCGGTGACCGCGAACCGCCAGATGGAGTTCTGGATCGGCCCGTCCCAGCGGAGTACCTCTTCGATCGCCGGCGGCCAGCGGTCTGGTTGCGCGGTCACCTGGGCGAGCTGATCTGGCCAGCGCAGCAGCGCGGCGGCGGCGTTGCCGAGCAGGTTGATGGTGGTTTCGTTGCCGCCGGCCAGCATCGCCCGCAGCAGCATGACCAGCTCCTGGACAGAGAGCCTGCCTTCGTCCTGCGCCCGGATGAGGGCCGAGGTGAAATCGTCGGCCAGCGCCGCCCGGCGGGCCGCGATGACCCCGGCCAGCAGGCTGTCGATCTCGTCTGACGCCTGGCGCATCCGCTCCGGCTCGGCGCCGTGGAACAGCGTCTCGGTCCACCCCCGGATGCATGGCCGGTGCTCCTCGGCGACACCGAACAGTTCGCAGATGACCGTCATCGGTATCGGCAGCGCGAACTCCGCCACCAGATCAGCCGAGCCCTTCGGCGCGATCGCGTCGAGCAAGTCAGCGACGATCTGGCCGATCCACGGGCGCAGCGCCTCGACCCGTCGCGGGGTGAAGGCGGAGCCCAGGGCCGCCCGCAGCCGGGTGTGGTCGGGTGGGTCCGTGGACAGGATGTTGCGACGGGCTACCACCGCGACATCGCCCGTGAACGGCACCTCGCCGGCCTGGTACGCGCGCCAGTACGCGATGTCTTTTGCCATCCGCCGGTCGGTGAACGCCTCCCGCGCGGTGTCGTACCGGGTGATGAGCCAGGCGGGTATGCCTCCGGTGATGACTACCGGGACGACCGGCGCCGCATCGCGCGCGGTGGCGAAGATGCCGTGGGCATCGGCGAAGAACTCGTCGGTGTCGAGACGAGTTGGCCAGTCCGACGAATGGTTGAACATGAAAATTCCTCCCCCGTAGAAACCCGTCAGATACTACGGGCATGTCCCATATGGAGGAAGGGCCATGCCGGCGCGATCCCACCTATTGTCAGGCAGTCAGCTTTCGAGGTCGCCCGGCTGAGCACATTAGCGCGTATCGCGGGCATGGATACCATATTGACGACTTGGCTCCTGTTCCCCATTGCTGTTACGCAGCGGAGAAAACGCTTCCTTGGCCATCCAGGTAGAGCGCGCCAGCCATGTTCTCGATATGAACCCGCTCGGGGTCGACCGCGTTGGCGAAGTCCATCACCGCAAACGTAGCGTGCATGCCCGGCTGCGTTCCGATAGCGTCACGCTCCAGGACCTGCCCTATGTGGGGGCTTGCGAAGCACGTCAGACAGGTGCCGGCGTGGCGCATCCAACCGGCGCTCCTGTGGCTGAGTAGGTCCCTCACAGGTGCTGGGGTTCGGCGTCTGCGAGCGTGAATCAGGCGGAAGGCGTCATGTGCGATGACTCAGGTTCCCGGTGTCGTCGACCGGGTCCAACACCCAGCGCAGCGGACCGTCAGGGCCAGTGGGACTGGAAATGCGTCTGATCGGCCGGTGTCGCGGGGTTATGAGGCCCTCGGTTCCTAAGTGGACTGAACCAAGGGTGCTCTGGGTACTGAGCGGACAGTGCGGATCAGGATGACTGAGGCGGCTCCGGCACAGCAACCAGCGCCACAACCAGTCCACTGTGGCTGCTGCAATCACCCCATCGACCGGGACGAACTCGGCTTCTGGAGCCACACCGGACCCGGTGGCGAAGTAATCGGCTGGCTCTGCCCGTACCCCCACATGACCCTGGCCGCACCCCAACCAGTTGAACAGCACCCAGTTGAACGGCAACCCCGCCCCACACCGACACCGATCCCACCCCGCGCGGACCCGGAGCGACACGGAGCCCACCAGGCGGAGCCGCCCGGACACTGGCCGCCACTCACCGACCACGACTGGTGGCAGCCCCGGTAGCCGGCTGGGACTCCCGGCGTTGGCAGGACTCCGACCAGGCACGCCGTCCGTACCGCCGCAATCAAAACCCTATACAGGTGTTACACGTCAATATAGGGATTTCCCCGGGTATAGGTGCCTTGTCGGCTGATTGACCGTGATCGATACTCACTGAAAGGTTTGTCGGGAAACGACATCGCCCGACCCGACGATGCGCCTCCCGGCAACAGCCTCAACGGGACCAACACCAACCGGTCCCGCCACTCCTCAGGAGGTGCCGTGAGGATCAAACCCAGATCCGCGAAGGGCCAGTTCGTCCGGGCCGCTCGGCTGCTCGCCGCCGCCTTGGGCATGGTCGCCGCGTCGGCGTTCGCCCTGCCGACGGCCGCCGCGGCCACGCCGCAGCACTTCGACGCGCAGCAACTCTCCGCAGTGGATGCCGCGGTGCTGGCGTCGGGTGTCGCGGGCATCGCCTGGTACGTGGACACCGCGGCTGGCCGTGTCGTCGTGACCGCTGACAGCACGGTCTCCGCATCCGCGCTCACCACGATCAAGCGGGCTGCTGGCACCAACGCCGGTGCGATTCAGGTCAATCGCACACCCGGCGTGTTCACCAAGCTGTTGTCCGGCGGTGACGCCATCTACGGCGGCGGATACCGTTGCTCGCTCGGTTTCAACGTCGTCAAGGGGAGCACCTACCACTTCCTCACGGCTGGGCACTGCGGAGACGTGGCGAACACCTGGTACACCAACTCCAGCCACACCACCTTGATCGGCGCCACGATCGGCTCCAGCTTCCCCGGCAATGACTACGCGCTCGTGCGCTACGACAACACCTCGCTCAGCCACCCCGGTGGCTTCACCGCGGCGAACGCGTTCGTGGGAGAGTCGGTCAAGCGCACCGGTTCCACGACCGGCACGCACAGCGGAACCGTCACCGCCCTCAACGTCACGGTTCGCTACATCGGAAGCGGCACCGTGAAAGGCATGATCCAAACCAACGTGTGTGCCGAGCCGGGCGACTCCGGTGGCCCGCTCTACGACGGTACGAGGGCATTGGGTATCACCTCCGGCGGCAGCGGAAACTGCAGGACCGGTGGCACCACCTTCTACCAGCCGGTCCCCGAAGCGGCCAACGCGTACGGCGTGACCGTCTACTAGCCCACTCGACTTACCAGCCGATTCGGGCCCGGCCGAAGACCTGTCTTCGGCCGGGCCCGCGGTCAGGTGTTGGCCCGCGCACTGGCCGGGGCGGGGATGCCCGGAGAGACCAGCGTCTCCAGCGTCAGGCCGCGCGCCTCGATGCCGTGCCGCCACCACAGGGCACCCGCGGCCGCACCGATCAGCCAGAACGCACCGAGCAGGGCGAAGACCGAGCCCAGTGCGAACGCGCCCGCCGTCTGTGCCAGCAGGATCTGACCGATGATGGCACCGGTGCGTCCCACCCCGACGGAGGCCCCCACACCGGTGGCCCGCAGGTGCGTCGGGAACAGTTCGGAGAACGAGGGGTACGCCGACACCCAGGCGCAGGTGGCGAAGAACGCCGCGACGGTGAACGCGACCAGAACCGCCGCCTGAGAACCCGTCCCGGCCGCGACCGCGCAGCCCAGCATGCTCACCGCAGCCGCCGTGTAGGAGAGGGTGACGCTGGGCTGGCGGCCGATGCGGTCCAGTGAGTATGAGACAACGACTCCGCCTGCGAGGGCGCCGAGGTTGGCGATCAGGAAGTAGTACGGCAGTGTGGTGTCGCTCACCGGCGCCGCCCCGGTGGCCGACGAGAACACAAAGATGCTCATCGCGGTGAACAGGCCGTAGTAGCCCGCGGCCTCGGAGAAGTCCAGCGCCATCCCGTAGAACAGGGAACGCCGGTGGTGACGCCACAGTTCACCGAGCCGGTTTCGGGCGGTGCCGGATCCGCCGGGCAGGGCGTACCCCCGTTCACTGGCGATGCCGGTGATCTGTTCCACCACCTGGTCCGCATCGGCCAGACGACCCCGGGAGGCCAGCCAGCGTGGTGACTCGGGGATCAAGCGCCGGGCGAGGAATCCGTACGCCGCGCTGATCACACCGAAGAGCATGGTGTAGCGCCAGGTCAGGCCGAACGTGGAGATCACCACGATGGACACCAGACTCGCCAGGATCCCGCCCAGCGCCCAGAACGTCATCACGAGGCCGTTGCTGCGGCCCCGGTTGCGTGCCGGCATGAATTCCGCGATGGCAGAGGTGACGGCGGAGTACTCACCGCCCACGCCCAGCGCGGTGATGAACCGAAAGAGCATGAACAGCCAGTAGGTGGGCGCCAGGGCAGTGGCGATGGCAGCCACCGAGTACAGGATCAGCGTGGCTACGAACAGCCGCTTGCGGCCGACCCGGTCGGCCAGGTAGCCGAATCCCAGGGCACCAAGCGCGATTCCAACGAACCACACCACGTTTATCCACACGGCGTGTCGACTGTCGAGGGCGAACTCCTGTTGGATGCCCGGGATCACCGACCCGATGATCTGGACTTCGAACGCGTCGAGCATCCAGCCCACGCCAAGGGCGAGCGCGATACGGGTGTGTGTCGCACGCCAAGGGGCGGCGTCCAGTCGGATAGCCATTCAGGTCTCCGTTCAGATGTCGTCACCGAGGCCCAAGGACCTGGGTACCGCCGGCAAAGGGGAAAAGTGGCCGACGTCCGCAGGGCTACGCGCAGGGAAAGCGCTCGGCGGCCACCGCAGCGGTCCGTCTGTACCGCGTGAAGCGGCGGCGTACCTCGTCAATGGCGTCCGCGAGCGGGAACAGTTGCCGGCTGACCAGTTGGTCGTCGTGGTCGGCGGCGACCGGATGCCAGTAGACCCCGTCCGCGGTAACCGTCACCTCGGGAATCAGGGTCTCCACGGTGACCGCCACGCCGTTGTCTGCGAACCCACGCTTGGCGATCGGGCGGACCAGCTGGTCGGAACGGGGGATGCCGAGACCGTCGAGCAGACGGTGGAACGCCGCCAGCTCCCCGGCCTCGGCGGATGCGTCCGTGGCGGCGACGGTGGCGGCGACCCGTACCCGGAACCCCTCCCCGAGCGCCAACCGGATCCCGCCGAGCGCCCGCTGCCAGCTACCCCGGCCGCGGTGCCTGTCGTGATTCTCCGGCGTGGCGGAGTCCAGGCTGATCTGCAGGGTGAGCCGGCCACGCGGCATGCTTTTCAGCATCTGTAGCCGGCGACCCCGCCACAACATGCCGTTGGTCAGCAGGGTGGTGGGAAGATGCGCGGTGCTCGCCGCCACCACGTGGTCGAGGTCCGGCAACATGAACGGCTCACCACCGGTCAGGAACACTTCCCGCACACCCGCGGCAGCGCCCTCCGCGACCAGACGCGCGACGTTCTCCACCCCGAGCGCCCGCCGTGGCGTCGTGGGCGAGGAGCGGGAGCAGCAGTAGTCGCAGGCCAGGTTGCAGTCGAAGTTGGTGTACAACCAGAGCCGGACACCCGGTCGTCGATCGGCCGGCAGGTCGTCGAGTAACCGGTTCGGATCGGCCCGCCCCCGCCGTACCACGACAGCCGTGTCGGTTGCCGACAGCAGCTCATTGCCGGTCCGCTCGCACCAGGCCGTCACGGTGGCCGCATCGGTGGCTGCCGCCGGAAGCTCGACCGTGCCTCCCAGCGGGGTCTGCCCCAGCCGCTCGGTCAGGTCGAGCACGATCCGGCTCACCATCTGATTGAAATGTCCTGATCGCGTACCGCCTCGAAGAGGCTGGCGTATCCGGCGAGGTCCGGGCGTACCCAGCGACGTAGCCCTTCAAGTTCGAGGATGCGCCGATGCTCGGGGTTGTCCCAGGACATCGCCAGGAGGTGCTGTACCCACGGTTCGGTGCGCTCCTCTGGCAACGAGTCCAAGGCCGTGAAGTTACAGTGGCAGTACTCTGGAGACCGCCAGACTTCCTCCAGCGCGCCAGGCATCAACTCGTCACGACCGATCGTCTCCCAGGTGGTTATCCCCAGCGCGGCCGCGTCGGCTCGCTCGTCGAGCACCGCCCGGATCGCGTCGAGTTCACTGCGACCGGTGTCGCCGTGCCTGCCCAGGTCACTGTCGATCCGCAGCAACTCCACCTCGCCCGCACCCAGGCCGGCCTGGCGCAGGAAATGAACCGGGAGGATGGCCGCCTGCGCCGAATCCTGGGAGCCGAGCGCGAGTCGTCGTCCCTTCAGGTCGGTGATGTCACGCAGGCCGGAGCCCAGCCGGCTGACGAACACGGTGCTGAAGGTCTGGTCCGTGTCGCGCATCGCGAGTGCCCGGCAGGCCCCGTTGGTCTGGCCGACGGTGCGGACCCACGCAAGGTTCGTGTTCCACGCGATGTCGATGTGGCCGGCGATCAGCGCGTCGACCTGGCGTCCGTAGTTGGAGAACAGGACGTAGTCCATCTCGGCGTCGCTGCCGGCGAAGTAGTCCCGGATGCCATCCCAGATCGGCACGACATTAGGGGAGTATGCGACGGCACCGATGATCACTGGATCAGTCAATGTGGATCCTCCAGGGGTTGCGAAAGTGGTGTGCGGTACGGCGGGACCGCGTCGGATCAGCAGTCCGCCACGGCTGGGCTACCGCCAAGCGCCGGGCTGCCGCTCGGCCGGTGGTTGACTCATCTGTCAGGCCACAGTTTCTCCGCCAGTGGCGTCACGACAAGGGCGGTTCCGAATCCCAGCCACAGCGACGCGGTGGAGCCGCTGCCGCCGAGCCAGTTGTTCCCGGACGTCCACAACGTCACCTGGGTGAGAGAAGCGATCAGGAATCCGGCACCGACCACCAGGACCAGGCCGCGATGCCCGGCCCAGCCCGCCAGGACGGCGAACACACCGAACCCAATCGCCACCGCGATCGTCCAACCTTGCATCCGTACGAACCCGAATTCTCCGCTCAGCAGGGCGAACCCGGCACTGGCGATGGACCCGGCACCGACGGCGACGGCGACTCGGTCGAGACTCGACCTGGCGTTCATGACGCACGCACCAGTAGCCGGGCCAGCCTCCCGGTGGCGTGCTGCCAGCGTGGCCGCAGCAGGCCGTCCACACCGCCGAAACGGCCGGCCGCGGTGGCGAACACGACAATGTGCAGCATCAGCATCAGCAGGTACGACCACACCCATTCGTGAGGTGCGTACAGCGTCGACAGCGTGATCACGAGGGTGTGTCCGATGCCGACCAGCGCCCACAGCCGGGTGGCGAGCCCCACCAGGAGGAACGCCCCCAGGGAGGCTTCCACCAGGAGGGTGGTCCAGCCGAAGAAGATGAAGTTCGGCAGCACGAAGTTGTCGACGAACCAGGCCCAGGGTTCCAACACCGGCCGGCTCACCGCGTATGAGGTCCACTTGTGCAGCGCCTCGAACCGCGGCGGGGTTTTCCACCCGGCACCCTGCGTCCACAACAGGGCCAGTCCCACCCGGGTCACAGTGACCAGCACCCGGCTCAGGCGCGACGATGCCAGCGGGTCAGCGCTGGCATCGGCTTCCGTCGCCACCATGAACCCTCCACATGAAATCGAGTGGCACCTATCCAATCTTGGTCGGCGCGGCTGGAACAGCCTGGAACCTTACGGATCACTGACGGACCTCGTGAGACCACGCGCCCACCTCGGCGGGTTCGCGACCGGCCATGCCGTCAGCACCCGGGTGGCCGGTCCGCCGCTGATGACCGGGCCGGTACTCGCCCTGGACACATATGGTTACTGCTCGCCGCAGTGTTCGGGTGGGCGTCGGCAATCCCGATCTCGGGGCTGGCGACGTGTAAACACCTGAACGGCACCGGACGGGAGTAGCCCGACCGGGCATTCATCGGAATCCAGCCGTATGAGTAACCCCGTCCGACGGGACGCCGGACGGGATGTACGGCAAACCGCAAGTGGCGACAGGAAGACCTGCGCATGCCCTGCGAGAGGGTAGTCGAAAAACCGCTTATTGTAAATATTGCAGTTGATCGGCATTCGGAATACCTTCCTTCAACAGGGAATGCGGACATAAAAATCTGTTACGCATCACGCTCCTGGACAAAAGCTGAACACCGCCGGAGGCACTGATGTCGTCCGATCGACAGGCGCCGACCAGGGTGTCCGCGGGCACCGCCAGTGACAGTGCCTCGACCACATCACCGACGTGTGGACTGACATCCGCCCGCTGAGCGCACGCCAGCCCAGGTGAGCCACCCCGGGGCGGCGGCACGGCAGAGGAAGGGACTGATATGGCTGGCGCGGGCGGGTGTGACATCGCAACCCCGTCGCCTCCGCACGTGCGGGAAGCGCTCAATGTGAACGCCCTTCGTGCCGCGCTATGCGGACTGGTGAGCCGGCACGAGGCGCTGCGCACCAGCTTCGGCAGCGCGCACGGGGGCGCGCCGTTTCAGGACCGCTCCGGTGCTTCGCGCCTCGCTGGTGCGTGTGGCCCCGGACGAACACGTGAATGGACTGGTGACAAGCCATGACCACGTCGATTCCCGGTAGGCCGGACGCAACGGACCGCACCGATGTGAAGCGTGCGCTGCGGGAAATCCGGATGCGGCAGAAGCGCGCGGAAAAGGCGGAACTCAACCGGATAACCCCTGCTCCGCGGAGGGGTGATCTGCCCTGCACGTACCAGCAGAGAGCCTTGTGGTTCCTGCACCAACTGGACCCGACCTCGGCGACGTACCAGATCCCACTCGCGCTGCGGCTGCGTGGTGAGTTGGATGTGGCCGCGCTGCGGCGGGCCGTGACGGGGCTGGTGGCCCGGCACGAGGCCCTGCGCACCCGGTTCGGCGACGCGGACGGCACGCCGTACCAGGTGGTGGACCCGGCACCCGAATTCTTCCCGCTGTCGATATCGGAACCGGACGGTCGGTCAGCGCGGGAGTGGGTGGCCGCGGAAGCCGCAGCGCCCATGGATCTCGCGCACGGTCCGCTTTTCCGGGTGTCCCTGCTGCGGCTGGCCGCCGATGATCACGTTCTGCTTCTGGTGATGCATTACATCGTCGCCGATGGATGGTCCACAAGCGTGATCATGACCGAGCTCTCCGCCCTGTACCGGGCCACGCGGGCCGGCGTCGCCGCCGACCTGCCCGAGCTTGGGGTGCAGCCGGCGGACTACGCCGTGTGGCAGCGTCGCTGGCTCACCAGCGAGGACTTCGGACAACAGCGCGACCACTGGCGCGAGACCCTACGGGACCTGCCCAGCCTGGAGTTCCCCACCGACCGGCCACGCCCCGCGCAACCGACCGGCGCTGGCGCGCTGCTGACCTGTCGGCTCCCCGACGAGCTGGCGGCGGCCGCGCGTGAGCTGTCCTCCCAGCAGCGGACCTCCTTGCTGGCGGTGCTACTCGCGGCGTTCCTGGTCGTGCTGCACCGCTACACCGGGCAATCCGACCTCGCCGTCGGATCCCTGTTCTCCGGCCGCACCCGACCGGAGATCGAACCGCTGGTTGGATACTTCGCCAACACCCCGCTGCTCCGCACGGACCTGTCCGGGGACCCCACCGCCCGGGAGCTGATCCACCGCTGCGACGAAAGCGTCCTGGCCGCCACCGAACACCAGAACGTGCCGTTCGGGCTGATCGTCGATGCCCTGCAACCCGAACGCGTCCCTGGACTCAACCCGCTGTTCCAGATCAGCTTCACCCTGCAACCCGCCGCCGTGAACAGCGACGGCTTTCACCTTGGGGGCGTATCAGCAGAACCGATCGACAGTCCCGGCGGGTACGCCCGGTTCGACCTTGCCGCGGCCGTTGTCGACAGTCCTGCCGGCCGGCTCGACCTGACCTTGGAGTACTCGACCGAGTTGTTCGATCGGGATCGGATCGAACGCCTGGCAGAGCACTTCACGACGGCGCTGGCCCGCATCGTGGCAGACCCGGGCACCCGGATCCGGGAACTGGACGTGCTCACCGACGACGAGCGCCGCCGGGTGCTCGCCGAGTGGAACCCGCCGCCGGTGGAGCGGGCCGGGCCACTGCTGCTGCACCGGATCTTCACCGAGCGCGCCGCGCGGGCGCCCGATCAGACCGCGATGCGGTTCAACGGGACCGACCTGAGCTACCGCGAGCTCGACCAACGGTCCAACCAGCTCGCGCACGTCCTGATCGAGGCAGGGGTGTCCCCCGGAGCGATGGTGGCGGTACTGCTGGAACGCGGCTTCGACCTGCCGGTGGCCGAACTCGCCATCCTCAAGACGGGCGCGGCGTGGTTGCCGCTCGACCCGCAACATCCCGAGGAGCGACTGCACTATCAGGTCGCTGACGCGGGCGCGGTCCTCGCGGTGACCGTTGCGGAACTCGCCACACTGCTGCCCGCCGAGCTTGCGGCGATCTCGCTCGACTCGAATCCGCTGGCGGGCCGCCCGAGCGCGCCGCCGGATGTCGCCGTGCATCCCGAAAGCCCGGCGTACTTGATCTACACCTCGGGTTCCACCGGAAGACCGAAAGGAGTGCTGATGCCGCACCGGGCGGCGGCGCACTTCTGTCACAACCTGGTGGAGCTGTTCCGGATGGTCCCCACCGACCGGGTGCTGCAACTGGCAAACCCCACGTTCGACGTGAGCGTCTCGGACTTCTTCGCCACCTTCGCCGCGGGTGCCACCGTGGTCGGAGCCCCTCGGGAGGTTTTGCAGAATCCCGACAAGCTCCAGGCCCTGATGCGGGAAGAACGGATCACATTCGGGGACATCCCCCCGGCAGTGCTACGGCTGCTCAACCCGGAGCCGCTGACCGACATCCGGGTGCTGTTCATCGGCATGGAGCCGTTCGGCCCCGAGTTGGTGAATCGCTGGCAGCGCCCCGGCCGGGAATTCCACAACGGGTACGGACCGACCGAGGCGACCATCACGTGCGTGGACTACCGGTGCCCGGACCAGCCGCTGAAAGGCCAGCCACCGATCGGGCGGGCCATGGCGAACCACCGCGCCTACGTGCTCGACTCCCGGCTGCGGCCAACGCCCATCGGAGTGCCAGGCGAGCTGTACATCGCCGGTGTCGGACTCGCCCACGGCTACCTCGGCCGTCCCGACCTCACCGCTGAGAAGTTCCTGCCAGACCCGTTCACCGAGCGTCCGGGACAGCGGATGTACGCCACCGGCGACCTGGTCCGCTGGCGCTCCGACGGAGAGCTGGAATTCCTCGGCCGCGCCGACCGGCAGGTCAAGGTGCGAGGACTGCGGATCGAACTCAGCGAAATCGAACACGTCCTCAACGGCTTCCCCGGGAGCCGACACTGCGCGGTCGTCGTCCGCAACCCCGGTGCCCCTGACGCACACCTGGTTGCCTACCTCGTGCCGGAGCCCGACGCGACGGTCGAATCCGACGCGGTACGGCACTGGCTCTCCGAGCGGCTACCGCTGCACATGGTCCCCAGTGTGTTCCTCAACCTGACCGAACTGCCCACGACCAGCAACGGCAAACTCGACCACACCCGGCTGCCGGACCCGCGATCACCGCACGCCACCGACCACGTCGCCCCGCGTACCCCGATCGAACGACAACTGGCGCGTATCTGGGGGGAACTGCTGGGCGCGGAGCGGGTCGGAGGGCAGGACGACTTCTTCCATCTCGGCGGCAACTCTCTGCAGGCCACCCAGCTCATCGCCCGCATCAGCAGCGAGTTCGGCGTCTCGCTCGCCCCCCGCGAGCTCTTCCTCCACCCTGTGCTGGGGCGGCTGGCGGTCCAGATCGACCGCGCCCAAAAAGTGCCCGACCAAAACCCCACGCACGGCGGGTCCCCGCTGATGCCGATCAACGTCGCCGGCACCAGACCACCGCTGTTCTTCGTGCATCCCATCGGTGGCTCCGTCGCGCCGTACATGCGGCTGGCTTCCCTGCTCGACACCGATCAACCGTTCTACGGTCTGGAGGATCCCAGTCTGCACGGCGGCGAGCCGGTGTCGCGGGTTCAGGATGCGGCCGCGCGCTACGTGGCCGCGGTCCGCGAGGTTCAGGAGAGGGGGCCGTACTATCTCGGCGGCTGGTCGTTCGGTGGCGCGGTCGCGCTGGAGATGGCTCAGCGACTGCGAGCCGACGGCCATCAGGTGCCTCTGGTGCTCGCGCTCGACACCGAACTGCCGGCGGAGCACAGCGAACCGGATGAGGTGGAGCTGCTCAGCTGGTTCGTGCGCGACGTCTGCGGGATCGCCGGTGTCCCCGTGCCCGCGCTCGACCTCGACGCGTGGCGCGCAATGCCGTCCGGCGGTCGGGTCGAGGCGGCACTGGCGGTGCTGGAGACCGAAGAACTGGTGCCTGCCGACCTGCGGGAGGAACTCCGTACCCGAATCCGGGTGTTCGCGGCGAACTGGCGGGCGTTCTACGACTATCGGCCGGATCCGTACGACGGAGCATTGGCCCTGCTGAGTGCCTCGGAGGAGCCGAACGGGGACTGGGACCGGTGGCGAGCGCTGTGCGGCGCTCTCGACCATCGGATGGTGCCGGGCAACCACTACACGATGCTGCAGCCACCGCACCTGCCGGTGCTGGCGAAGACGCTTCGGGTCTTTCTGGATCAGACACTCGGAGGTGCCCGGTGATTCCAGAGCTGACCGCCGACGAACAACGATTTCGGGACCAGGTGTGTGGCCTGCTGTGCGAGGAGTCGGTGCGACGGCGGGTGACGGAATGCCGCCGTCAACTCCCCGAAGGCGAGGAACCGGAGCTGCTCGACGTCTACCGCCAGCTCGGTGAACGCGGCTGGTTGGCGGTGAACTGGCCGGAGCGGTACGGAGGGCGGGATGGCACCTACCTGCAGAAGGCGATCGTCACCGAGGAGTTGATCCGCCACCGGGTTCCGGACCTCGCGAACACGCTGACGATCGACATCGTCGGTTTCGGAGTACTGCTCGCCGGCACCGAGGCGCAAAAGCAACGAGTGTTGCCACGACTGGCCAGTGGCGAGACCACGGCGGCGGTGCTGTTCAGCGAACCGGGGACCGGATCTGACCTCAGCGCGCTACAGACCCGGGCCGAGCCGGACGGAGACGGCTGGCGCCTGTATGGCCGGAAGAGCTACTGCATGAAGAGCCATATCTCCGATATCGGGCTCTGCGCGGCCCGGACCACCGCCTCGGACGTGAAATACCACGGCATCACGCTGTTTCTGGTGCCGCTGCAAAGCCTCAGCGTGACAGTGGAGCCCACCTGGAACCTCCTCAACGAACGGTTCGGCGAGGTCACGCTGGACGGCGTCCGGCTCACCGCGGACGACGTGCTGGGGTCGGTGGACGACGGCTGGAACACCCTCAATCAGGTGCTCAGTCTCGAACGGATCACGATTGATTTCGTCGCCAAGGCCCGGCTGCTGTTCGACCGGTTGGCGGGCCACGCGGCGAAGACCGGTCGGCTGGAGGAGCCCGAATACGCCCAGCGGATTCTGGAGCTCGAAGCCCGGGTGCGGGCTGCCGAACTGTTGACGTGGCGCTGTGTGCGGGACTTCGACAACGGCACGCCGGATGATGTCCGGTCCGCGATAGCCAAGTACTACAGCACGGAGCTGCTCAAGGAGCTGGGCAGCGAAGCCATGGAAGTGGTGGGGCTCGATGCCGTGCTCCATGGCCGGGACGAGCAGGCGGTGCAAGAGGGCCTGTTCGAGTCGCTGTATCGGGAAGGGCCCGGATGGACGCTGGGCTCCGGTACCTCCGAGATCATGCTCTACCTGATCGCCGGGTCGGGTCTGGAGCTGCTGTAGTAGCCGGTCGTCGCCGTGCCAGAGCCCCGTGCGGGGAGGCGGGAAGGCACCGAGCCGGTTCGGGTGAGGCGATCGACTATCGGGAGGACAGGAGAGATGGAGCGGCTCGCGGAGTTCTTCGACGAAGAGTTGACACCCATGGTGCGACGGATGGCGTACCGGCCACAGCGTGTCACCGCGGCGACAGCCGACAACCAGGCGATCCGAGCCATGGTCTGGCAGGCTCTGGTCGGCCCCGACACAATGCCCGCCGACGGCACACGTCTTGCGCAGCAGGAGCTGATCGCCGTGGCGGAGCAGCTGGGCGCGGTTCTTTGTCAGGGTCCGCTGCTGGACACCCTGGTCGCTGCCGAGCTACTCCAGGCGTCGGCTCGGTCAGCTCTCCTGCCCCGGGGAGCCAGCGTCGCGCTGGCGGTCCGGGAGGATGGTGCGGCCAACCCCGCAGAGCCAGCCAACATGGTGGTTGACAGAAGCGAGGAAGTGGTCGACGCCCGCCGCAGCTTCGTGGGGTTCGCCGCGGACGTTGACCACCTGCTCCTGGTGGGGCGTACCCCCGCCGGGGTACGCCTGGCACTGACGCCGCGTGACCATCCCACCGTGAGCCTGCACCGGCATGAGGACCTCGGCCGTGGCGAGCTGTACCGGGTCCGGTTCTCCGGTACCCCGGTGACCGCCTGGCTCGGTGACGGGAAGCACTGGGCGGACCTGCTCGCGACCGCCCGCATCCGCCAGGCCGGTTACCTGGTCGGAATGTCTCAGGCCGCGCTCGATCTGGCGGTGACGTACGCCAAGTCGCGCCGTCAGTTCGGCCAGCCGATCGGACGCTTTCAATGGGTGGCTTTTCGGCTCAGCGCGCTCACCGCCACGATCGAAGCGGCACGTACGCTCACCCGGGACGCGGCACGAGATGCCGACCGAGGCGTCGACCCCCGCTTCGTCGCGGCACAGTGTCTCGCCACCGCTGCGAAGGTGGCTCGCGAGGTCACCACCTATGCGCTTCAGGTACACGGCGCCTCCGGCCTGCGGGAGGACAACGACGCGCAGTTGTACTTCCGACGGGCGGCCATCGAGGCGCTCTGGTGGGGGTCACCGACCCAACTGCGCGTCGAAGCGACCCCGCTTCTGCGTGCCCGCCTGACCGATGCCGACAGCTGAGCGGGAATCCGCTTGGCGAACCGTGAGGCTCCCGGTGTGGCCTAAACTCTGCGAGGTATCGCTTCCTCGGCTCGCTGCGAAGGTTGTGACGGAATGCCGGTCGACCCCGCGCTGCTCACTCTGTTTCTCGTCGCAGTCCTGGTCATCGCCATCACCCCAGGGCCTGATATGGCGTACGTGCTGGCACACGCGCTGAGTCAGGGCACCCTCGCCGGTGTGGTGGCATCGCTGGGGATGGCGATCGGCATGATGGTGCACACCACGGCCGCCGCCCTGGGCCTCGCCACACTGCTGCAGGCATCGCCCGTGGCGTACGACGTGATCCGCTACGTCGGTGCCGCGTACCTGATCTACATCGGATTCCAGGCGTGGCGGAGCGACCCGCACGGTCCCGAGGCGGAACAACGCCCGGTGGTCCCGCTGCGTGTGGTGCTCTGGCGCGCCGCCGCGACGAATGTGTTCAACCCCAAAATCGTGCTGTTCTATGTCGCATTCCTGCCGCAGTTCGTCGACGGCCAGCGAGGCAACGTCACGGCCCAGTTCCTGATTCTGGGTCTGGTGTTCGTGATCATCGGACTCCTGGTGGACAGCGCCGTAGCGTTGCTCGGCGGCCACGTCAACAGGTGGCTCAAGCACCGAAGCCCGCAGCGGGTGCTCAACCGGATCGCCGCCGCGGTCTTCTTCGGACTCGCCGTCAGGCTGATCATTCCCTGACGCCGCACCGGCTGCGAGGCCGATGCCAGGCACGACACAAAGCACATCAGCCGACGCGAACAGTGCCGGAAGTACGCCGAGATTCGTGGCCTTGCCGCCGATCGTGGCCAGCGGGTCGCGGCATCGAACGGTGTGCCGTCGCTGAACGTGACTTTGGGCTTCAGCCGTATCGTCCACACCAGATTGTCGGCCGAGGTGATTGCCTCAGCGAGCCGTAGCTCGAGTGCCCCTGTCTTCGGATTGTCCACCGCCAGCGCGTCGTAGATGGCGAATGCCCTCGGTGCGAGTGACGAAGGGTTTGACGGCACCGAGAATGTCACCGGGTCGAGACTGGGCACGTCGCTGGGAAGCAGGTAGGTCACCTTGAGACTCCACCGAGGACCGCACGCAACGTATGTTCCCCAGCGGTCTCGCTGGCCTAACCTGCGCTACGTGGGTATGGCGGCACTCTGGTCCATGGTGGTCCGACGCCACTACGAGACTTCTCCACACCCGCACGTCACAGCAGTGAACCAGGCTCGTACCGCCGCTGGAGGCAGCTCCGGAAGCCTCGCGACGCACGACGGAGCAGCCGTGGCGGATGTCATCCGAGTTGCGCCGGTCGCTGGATATGGGAACACCTGTTTTCGCTCGGCCGTACCGGGCGACCTGACGCACGGGAAGGCGAGCTGGCCCTTTACGTTTCACAGCAATACGGGGTACTGCGGGCATACTTGACAAATTACACTGGGACCGGCCGGACAGTGGCCGACGTGTCGCGGAAGCTGTCGTAGTGCCCTTCACCGGGCTACGGGCCACCAGCCGACCCCTGCCCAATTGGGCATTAGACCAAGGCCCTGATGTGTTCGTGCGTCACTGCCAGTGAAAGCCCCACCGTTGTCAGAGAATCGGCACACCGCCAGCAGCGCCGTCATTTCCTTGATTCTCTGATACGACGTCATACGCAGAGATCAGTAACAGTGCGACATGCAGGCAACCTGCGGGGGTGATTCCACGGTGAACGGTGCGCCATCACCTGTGAACCTGGCTGAACATTGCACCGTTTGCTGCTACCGACATAGACCTACCCCCAGGTATTCTGCTGGTCAATGGCGCGAACGACGCGCTGCTGGTCGAGTCCAAGTCCACGAGGCCGTGGACCGCTGGAGGATGGATATGAGCGGCGCGCGGCGTTCGACCATGAACGAGTTGGCCCATATATACACGGCACTCGCGCGTAGTCAACCAAACTCAAGCGTCGATGCGCCCGCCGTGGTATTGGTCGGCGTGTCCGTTGACGCATCCGTGGCCCAGCGATTGCACCGGTTCGCGGTCGATGTCCACACGCTCGACGAGCCCGCTGTCCCGCGCGGTGCCTATCTGCTCGGCGGCACCCCGCACGGCACGGTTCTGCCGGCCGACTCGGCTGATCTCGGTGCGGACGTCGTCGCGGTGGTGCAACGGGCCCGACTACACGAGTGGGCCGCTGAGGTCGGGCCGGAGCCGATGTTCACCACCATGCACAAGCCGGGTTCAGACTCCCGCGGCGTTGTCCAATTCCGGGTCGGTGACCAGGAGATCGTGGCAAAGATCGGGACCCGCGACGTGATAGCGGGCGAGGTCGAGTTCGCCACGAAGGTAAACGCGCTGTTGGCGGAGGAAGGCCGGCGCGGTCTCTTCCCAGCGGTGAAGGGAATCCGGGTCGAGGGTGACCAGGCGGTAAGTCTCATGGAGGCCGGCCGGCCCATGCCGATCGCCCCACTGTTCGCCGATCCGGCCCGTACCACTCTCAGCGACGAGGCGCTCGGAATGCTGACCCCGCACCTGGACCAGCTTGCCGCGTGGTACCGGCTCACCGCGGACACCCGGCGGCCGACCGTCGTCGACTACCTCTATCGGGAGCGCTACCACGTGCTGCGCGAGACCCCGGCGTTCGTCGCGACGTACGAGTCGTTCTTCGGTGACCTGCCGAGTGTCGATCTCTTCGACGCACCGGTGCTCCTGCCGGGCGGTCTCGTCGTGCCGGGATACAGCGAGGCGGTCACCTGGCTGGACCAGGTCGCGCCACGGCTGCTGCCCGACAATGGCAGCGCGGTGCACGGCGACATCTACGCGGCCAATATGCTGCTGCGCGCCGACGGTAGCCCGATGCTGATTGACCCGCGCACGGTTTGGGAAGGCCGAGACCGGCCGGATGTCGGCTACGGCGACCCGGTCTTCGACCTCGCCACCCTGCTGCACGGCGTACTGCCCATGGCGGCGATCCTGCACGCGGCGGAAACCGGCACCGGCAGCGATCTGTTCGCCGCGGACGTGCGGCCTGGCAACGGCAAACTCGACCTGTCCTCGATGCGACTGCCCGTCACCGTCCCGCCCGCGGTGCGGGCCCTTGAGGACCGAATGCTCCAGACGCTGCCCTGGCACGATCCGCACGCCCGGACACGCCTCTACATCGGCACCGCCACCTCGCTGGCCGGCTGGCTGAAGTACCAGCGGACGCTACGCACCCCGGCGGCCTGGCTCGCCACCTACGCCTTTGTCGCGTGGTGGCTGTGGCAGGCCCGGACGTTCTGGGAAAGCACATGACAACACTGAACTATGACGACCTCGCCACCGAGTACGCGCGCCACCGCACCACCTACCCGGGTCTGGTGGAGCACATCGCGGAGTACTCCGGCGTCACCGCGGCGAGCACGGTCCTCGAAGTAGGGTGCGGCACGGCCAACCACCTGGCCGCGATCCGGCGCGGCGGGGCGAGATGTTACGGCGTGGACCCGTCGGCCCAGATGCTGCAAAAAGCCGCCGAACGTCCGGAGAAACTGGACCTTGTCCAGGGCACCGCGGAGGAGCTGGACTTCCCAGATCAGACCTTCGACCTGATCATGTCGGTGGACGTCATCCACTACATCCGCGAGCCGTCCCGCTACTTCGAGCGGGCCTTCGCCGCGCTGAAGCCTGGCGGGCGCATTGTCACGGTCACGGACTCGGACTGGGTGATCCGCAACCGGATGCCCATCGCGCGGTACTTCCCGGCCATCGTCGAGGTGGAGTTCACGCGGTACCACCCAATTCCGGCACTTGCCGGAGAGCTCGCCCTGGCCGGCTTCCGCGAGTTGTACGAGCGACTGGTCGAGAGCGAGTACGAGTTGCGCGACGCGTCCCGGTTCCGCGACAAGTCGTACTCGTGTCTGCACCTCATCAGCGACGACGAGTACGCCGTGGGGCTTGCGGCCCTGGAGGCCGACCTGGCCCGCGGACCCGTCCCGGGCACCCTGCGCAGCCTCGCGCTGTGGGGTAGGCGGCCGGCATGATCGACCGGTACGCCCTGCCCGAGATGCGGCGGCTGTGGACGCCGGAGGCGAAGTTCGCCACCTGGGTCCAGGTCGAGGTACTCGCCAGCGAGGCGCAAGCAGAGCTGCGCATCGTCCCGCGGGAGGCACTCGACGCGATCCGGGCCGCGCCCGTGCCCGAGCCGGCTCGCGTCGCGGATTTCGAGCGCGCCCGTGACCACGAGGTCCTCGCATTCCTCGCGGCGTACACCGAGCGGATCGCCAACGGTCACGGCCGGTGGGTTCATTACGGCATGACCAGCTACGACGTGGTCGACACGGCGTTGGGGCACACCCTGGCCCGGTCGTGCGACCTGCTGCTGGAAACGGCCGGCCGGCTGCGCCAGGTCCTGATCCGGCGGTCGTTGGAGCATTGGGGCACAGTGTGCGTGGCGCGTACTCACGGCATCCAGGCCGAGCCCACCACCTTCGGCCAGAAACTCGCCATGCACGCCTTCGCGGTCGACCGCTGTCTGACCCGGCTGCGGGCGGCCCGGACGTCGGTGGCCGTGGGGACGATCTCTGGACCGGTCGGGACGTACTCCAAGATCGACCCCTTTGTCGAGAACTACGTCTGCGGGCAGCTCGGCATCGGCATCGAGCCGATTCCCAGCCAGGTCGTCGCCCGGGACCGGCACGCCGAACTGCTCGGGGGGATCGCCGTACTCGGTGCCGTGGTGGAGCAGATCGGCCTGGAGTTGCGGCTGCTGCAACGGACCGAGGTCCGCGAGGTCGAGGAGCCGCGGACCACCGGATACCAGGGCTCCAGCGCGATGCCGCACAAGCGCAACCCCACCTCGAGCGAACGGATCTGTGGTCTGGCCAGGCTGCTGCGCGCCTACGCCGACGCCGGGTACGAGAACGTTGCGCTCTGGCACGAACGGGACCTCGCGCACTCGTCGGTCGAGCGGGTGGTCTTTCCCGACGCCTTCACGATCGCGCACTACCAGGTGAGCAAGGCCGCCGAGATCATCGACGGTCTCACGGTCCACACCGACCGGATGCGGACCAACCTCGACGCCACCGGCGGCCTGATCTACAGCTCCGAGATCCTGCTGGATCTCGTGGCGGCCGGGATGGACCGCGACGAGGCGTACCGCACCGTGCAGGCCGCGGCGGCCGACACAGCCGACACCGGCCGGCCCCTGGGTGAGGCCCTCGGCGATCGCGGTGTGGTGACCACACCGGACCAGTTCCGCCCGGAACGGTTCCTCGAAAGGCAGAACGTCTTGCGCGACAGGATGGAGAAGTTGCTCGATGTGGAAATGTGACATCGTCCGGGGCGACGACCTCGACATGGCAGAGGTCATCGCGCTGTACCGCGCGTCGACGCTGGCGGAGCGCCGCCCGGTCGAGGACACCACCCGGTTCACCGACATGGTCCGCAACGCGAACCTGATTGTGGTGGCCCGGATTGACGAACGGCTCGTGGGCATCGCCCGCTCGATCACCGACGGCGCCTACGTCACCTACCTCTCAGACATCGCGGTGGACCTGGAGTTCCAGCGCCGCGGGATCGGCCGCGACCTGATCGCCAAAACCCGCGAGGCGACTCCCCGCGCGAAGCTCGTGCTGTTGTCAGCGCCGGCGAGCGTGGACTACTACCCGCACGTCGGGTTCCAGCAGCACAACTCGGCCTGGGTCATGGACCCGCTCGCCCCATGACTCGAGCGCCCCGTACCGGCGTCACCAGCCACCAGGAGAACGCGTCCTGGCGAAACTGGCACGTCGATCCCACGACAACCGCCGGCACGGTGGGCCCGGATGCCCGGTTGTTCACGAGGTTCGTCCGCGCGGCAGGGTGCGGCGGGTGCTGAGAGCCATCCTGCCCCACAGCCACCGCGGCCGGGTCCTGGTAGCGGGGGCCCTGTTGGACGCCATGGCCACCGGGCTGTACCTCGCCGTGGCCACGCTCTACTTCGTGCAGACGATGCACATCCCCGCGGCCTCCGTCGGGCTGGTGCTGTCGATCGCCAACATTTGCGGCCTGCTCATCCCGATGCCCGTCGCGCGGTTGACCCGGCGGCTGGGGCTGGCCCGGGTCTACATCGCGCTGCTGGTGCTGCGCGGCATTGGGATGGCGGCCTACGCCCTGGCGGACGGGTACTGGCGCTATCTCGCGGTGACGATCTTCTTCACCGCGGCGAGCCGGGCGGCGCTGCCGCTGCTGCAGGTGCTCGTCGGCGTGATGGAGAGCGAGGCCGACCGCACCCGCACCATGGCGTCACTGCGGACGGTCAACAACATCGGCCTGGGAGCGGGATTCTTCCTCGCCGGCGGCGTCCAACTGCTCGACTCCCGAGCGGCCTACCTCGCCCTCTTCGTGGTGGGTGGACTGGCGTTCGCGGTCGTGGCGGCCGTGACCGCCGTCGCCGCCCGCGGCGTTGACCAGACGGCACCTGCCCCGAAGCCGACACGCCGCCCGCGCACCGTCTACACCGACCACCGGTTCATCACCATGGCGGTGGCCAATGCGGTGATGCTGCTGCACGACAGCATGCTGTTCGTCCTGATCCCGTTGTGGGTGGTCCAGCGCAGTGGCTTGTCCGCGACGGTCAGCTCGATCCTGTTGATGCTCAACACGGTCATCACGGTGCTGCTGCAGGTGCGGGTGGCCAGGTACGCCAAGGGTTTCGGTGGCTCCATGCGGCTGTTGCGCTGGTCGGTCGTTGCCCTGGCCGTTGCGGGGGTCGTCCTCGGCTGGGCCGAGTCGGGCTCGCCGTGGCTCCTGGTCATCCTGCTGACCAGCGCGGTCATCCTGCTCACGATCGGCGAGAACCTGCACGCCGTGGCCGGGTGGGAGCTGTCGTTCCTGATGTCCCCGCCGGAGCAACGCGCCCAGTACCTGAGCCTGTTCAGTCTCGGCTACTCCGGCCAGCTGATTCTCGGCCCGGCGCTGATGACATCTGTCGTGCTGCCCTGGGGAATGCCGGGTCTGCTGCTGATGACCGTCCTGTTTGTGGCTGCTTTGGGCGTAACGACGGTTGCCGTGCGTAGCTACACCCTGATCCGCCGAGCGGACGCACACGCGGGGGAGGGACGCGCATGAGTAAGCACGTCATGGTGTTCGGCAGCGGGAACGGGGACCTGCCCAGCCGCATCCGCGCGCTGGAAGACGGGATCAGCACCACGCTGGTGTGCCGGCTCGATCACCTGCACCGGCTGGTCGAGCCGGAGAAACACGCGCGGCTGCTGGTGCTCGACGCGGAAGCCAGCCCGGAAGAGTGCGTCGGCCTGGCCCGGGTTGTCCACGAGGTGCACCCGGTCACCCACATCGCCACTCTCGGCGAGCACGACCAGGACCGGGCCGCGGCGGTCGGCGAGGCCCTGGGGATATCCACCCACAGCCAGCGAACAGTACGGCTGGCCACCCGCAAGGACGCGATGCGGGCAGTCCTGTCCAGCAATGGACTCGACGACACCCCCACACAGGTGGTCCCCGATGTCGAGGCGTTGCGCGAGTTCGCGGCCTGGCACGGCTATCCGGTTGTGGTCAAACCGGTGGCTGGGCTGGCCAGTTTCGGGGTGTCGGTGGTTCGCGAGGAGCGCGAGCTTGGACCGGCGTTCGACAAGGCATCGACCTCGGCCCGGCATGGCTGGCACCGGCAGCTCGGGGTGTTGGCAGAGGGATTTCTCGACGGTCCGGAGTACAGCGTGGAGGCGTTGTCCGAGGCGGCCGAACACGTGATCTTGGCGATCACCAAGAAGTACACCGATCCGGCCACCCGGGTGGAGCTCGGCCACGTCGTGCCCGCTCCGCTGGCCGACGGAGTCCGCGAGCAGATCGAGCGGCTGACGCTCGGCGTCCTGGACGCACTGGAGGTGCGGTTCGGCGCGACCCACACCGAGATCATGGTCACCGCCGCGGGGCCCCGCGTGGTGGAGACCCACGTGCGGATGGGCGGCGACGAGATCTGGGAGTTGGTGCACGGCGCGACCGGCGTGGACCTCATCGACTGCCAGCTCCGTCAGTCCATCGGACAGAAGGTGCTCCCGCACGTCCGCGAGGTGTTGGCCATGCCCCGGCCACCCCGGGCCGAGGCCATCTGGTTCGCCCTGCCACCACCCAGCGGCGAACTCATCGAGGTCACCGGCGCTGAGGAGTCCGGCGACGCGGTGGTCACCGTGAACGTCGCACCTGGCGCGTCCTTTCACGGGCAGGCGAGCAACTACTCCCGGCCGGCGTCGGCGCGGTGCGGTGCCGACAACGCCGAGGAAGCGGTTCGCCTGGCCCGGGAAAGGGTCGGGCGGATCTCTTTCGTTACCAGCGTTTCCGCTTTAGGTCTCGCGGCTGAGGCCGATTTTCAGTAATTGGAAGGTAAACGATGGTTTCGCTGAAGACCGGAGGATTCGCCGAAATCCTGTCGGGCACTGTGGCCAAAGCCCGAGCCGGATCGGATGCCGCCGAGGTGGTGCGGATCGCGCTGACCCTCGACGGCCGGCTCCCCGAGGACGTGGGATTGCGCGCGATCACCTCCGCCGACCTCGGCGTCATTGAGTTCGTCCGGCATTCGCCTGTGGGGCTGGCCCCGGACGCTGACGCCGACATGGGCGACCGCCTGTTTCTCACCCGCACCGGCCGGCTGACGGTC
>DASUSI010000068.1:0-2786 GCA_036375165.1 Micromonosporaceae bacterium
CTGGTTGGACTCGTTGAGGTTGGTCAACGACATCCAGACGCCGCGCAGCAGCGGGTAGAAGATCAGGACACCCAGCACCACCGTCACCGGCAGCACCATCGCCCAGGCATACCAGTACCGGTCGAACGAGCGGCGCAGCCACCCCGGCCGGTCAGATGAATGGCGCAGCCGCCCGCGCCGGTCCACGGAGGACCGGCGCGGGTGCTGCTCTGTCAGGTCAGCGGCCATGGCCTCAGGTGCTGTAGTCGGGGACGACCTCGGACTTGTACTTCTCGGCGCAGGCGTCCAGGGACTTCTTGGGGTCCTTGGACTGCACCAGCACCGCCGTGGCCATCTCGTCCAGCGGGCCGAAGAACTTGCCGCCCTCGGGGATCCAGGGGCGGGCCACCGCGGCGTCGAGCACCGGCTTGAAGGCCGAGATGATCGGGTTGTTCTTCACACTGTCCAGGTCGTACGCGGATTTGCGGGTGGGCAGCAGACCGAGCTTCTCGGCGAGGAACGCCTGGGACTCCGCGGAGCTCATGAAGTCGATGAACGCTACCGCCGCGTCCGCTTTGGCCTGCGGCATGCCGGACCAGACCACGTAGTTGTGACCGCCGACCGGGGCCCCGGCCTTCGCGCTGCCGGCCGGCACCGGAGCGATTCCGAGGTTCTCGACACCGCCGAACTTGGGGGCGGTACGGACGTTGTTGACCTCCCACGGTCCGTTGATGATCATGGCGACCTTTTGCTCTTTGAACAGGGTCATCATGGTGCCGTACGAGTCGTTGGCCGGCGGCTTGACCGCAGCGCCGGACTTGACCAGGTCCTGGGCGACCTTGATGCCGGCGACGTTCTGGTCGCTGTTGACCACGATCTTCTTCGCACCTGGGTCGACCAGGTCGCCGCCCTCGCCGTAGATGAACGGCAGCAGGAAGTAGCCACCGGCGTTGATGAACAGACCGTCCGCCTTGGTCTTGTCCTTGATGGCCTTCGCCGCGGTCTTCACCTCGGCCCAGGTCTTCGGGGGCTCGCTGATCCCGGCCTTGTCCAGCAGCGCCTTGTTGTAGAGCAGCGCGAGGGAGTCGGTCACCTGGGGTACGCCGTAGGTCTTGTCCTCGTACATGGTGGAGGACATCGGGGTTTCCAGGAAGTCGGCGTGGTCCTTGGCGAGCGCGGTGTCGTCGAGGGCGTACAGGTAGCCGAGCGAGGCGAACTCGGGCACCCACGCCACCTCGGCGCGCAGGATGTCCGGGGCGCCGCTCTTGGCCTCGGCGGCGGTCTTGAACTTGTTCTGGGCCTCGCCGAACGGCACCGACTGGTAGTTGATCTTCACGTTCGGGTACTTGGCGTTGAACTTGGTGATCAGTTCCTGGAACGCCGGGCCCTCGTTCTTCGGGTCCGAGGTGTCCCACCAGGTCAGATCCGCTTTCAGGGACTTGGGGTCGGTCTTCTTCTCGCTGTCACCGCCGCCGTCGTCGCCGCCGCACCCGGTGAGGGTGAGAGCGAGCGCCGCGAGTCCGACGATGCCCTTGGTGAACAGTCTTCTCGAAGGAAGCATGCGTGCTCCTCGTCAACCAGTCCGGCCGGGCGTGACCGAGGGCCGGGCGCAGGGAATGATCTTGTGCTCCCGGGCTCCCAGCGACGACGATCGATGTCGCCGGGGAGGTGTGTCGGGGGCTGTGGGGCTGGTCACCGCGAGAATGTAACAGGTCCTTGCAGGCGATGGAAGTTCTTGCGATTTTTTGCGGCCATCGCGCAACGGATGGTCATTCTGCGTTACCGTTCCGGCATGCGCGCACGACTCGCCGATGTAGCCAAGCAGGCCGGGGTAAGCGAGGCGACGGTCTCCAGGGTGCTCAACGACCGGCCGGGGGTGAAGAGCGAAACCCGCCAGGCGGTACTCACCGCGCTCGACGTGCTGGGCTTCGAGCGACCCGCCCAGCTGCGCAAACGCAGCGCCGGCCTGGTCGGACTGATCGTGCCGGAACTGGAGAACCCGATCTTCCCCGCGTTCGCGCAGTCCATCGAGTCGGCATTGGCGCAGCACGGTTACACACCGGTGCTGTGCAGCCAGACCCAGGGCGGGGTGACCGAGGACGAGTACGTAGAGATGCTGCTGGACCGCAACGTCTCCGGCATCGTGTTCGTCTCCGGGTTGCACGCGGACACCACGGCCGACCCGGACCGCTACCGCAAGCTGGTCTCCCGACGGCTTCCGATCGTGCTGGTCAACGGGTACGTCACGGGCGTGGGCGCGCCGTTCATCTCCACCGACGACCGGGCGGCGGGCGAGATGGCGGTCGGGCACCTGGCAGCGCTCGGGCACCGGCGGATCGGGCTGATCTCGGGGCACACCCGCTACCTTCCGGTGCAGCGCAAGATGGCCGGCTACCGGGCCGCGATGCGGTCCGTGGTGAGCGCTTCGGATCCGGAGCTGGACGAGCTGATCGAGCTGTCCCTGTTCTTCGGCGTCGAGGGCGGGCAGGCCGCCGCGGGCCGGCTGCTGGACAAGGGCGTGACCGGCATCGTGTGCGGGTCCGACCTGATGGCGCTGGGAGCGATCCGGGCGGTACGGCAGCGTGGCATCGAGGTCCCCGGGGATGTCTCCGTGGTCGGGTACGACAACTCGACGCTGATGGCGTTCACCGACCCGCCGCTGACCACGGTGCGTCAACCGGTCCCGCAGATGGCGGTGGCCGCGGTACGCGCCCTGGTCGACGAGATCCGCGGCAACCCCGCGCCGCACTCGGAATACCTGTTCCGGCCGGAACTCATCGTCCGTGGCTCGACCGGCGCGGTACCCG
>DASUSI010000069.1:0-8779 GCA_036375165.1 Micromonosporaceae bacterium
GACTGGGCGGCCGGTGACGGCCGGCCGGGCGTGGCGCTGCTGGCGGACCTGTCCGAAGCCACCGCCGGCCAGTTCGCCGAGCGGGTTCGCGCGGCCCGCCGTCCCGGGGACGTGGTCGTGGTGTCGGTGCACTGGGGATCCAACTGGGGGTACGACGTGCCGGGCGAGCAGGCACGGTTCGCGCACCGGTTGGTCGACGCCGGGGTCAACGTCGTACACGGGCACTCCTCGCACCACCCCCGGCCGGTGGAGGTGTACCGGGACCGGCTGATCCTCTATGGCTGCGGCGACCTGGTGGACGACTACGAGGGGATCACCGGACACGAACGGTTCCGCGGCGAGTTGCGGCTGGGATACCTGGCGTCGCTGCGGCCCGGCGGCGGTGAGCTGCTCAGCTTGCGGATGTGGCCGGTACGGGTCCGGCGGATGCGGCTGCACCAGGCCGTACCGGAGGAGGTTGCGTGGCTGGGCGACACCATGGACCGGATCTGCCGGCCGTTCGGCTGGACGGTCGTGCGAGGCGGCGACGGACTGGAGTTACGCGCCGCGTGACAGCATCCGGTACGTGGTCGCCGTGGCCACGCCGTATGCCAGGTGCGGCAGCACGTCGGCCGCCCAGTCCTGGGCGCTCCAGCGACGTGGGTCGGTGATCCCAAGCGCGGACATCGGGCCGTTGGCGGCCAGCATCGCAGCCCCGGCCAGGGTGACCGGTGCCAGCCGGCCCGGCATCCGGTCCCGTTTCAGCACCGCGTATCCGGCCCCCACGCCGGCCCCGGTGGCGTACCCGAGCAGCGCCCCGAGCGCGGTGCGGCGGTTCCGGGCCCGCCTGCCGCGCCCCAGGTCGAGGCCGGCGGTCCGGGCGAGTCGTCGCACGCTGCGCTCCGGGGTACGGCTGGCGGGCCGGCCGCGTACCGCCATGTCCAGGTAGCCCGCCGCTTCCAGGGCGGTGGTGCCCACCGCCCCCGCCACCAGGCCCCGGCTCAGCCTGCCCATCTGCTGGGCTCCGGTCTGCCGGGTTCCCCGGGCTCTGGGCCGGGTTGCTCGGGGCGGGCCGGGCTCAGGCCCGCGCCGCGAGCCAGGTACGGTTCGGCGGCCCGTAGGTCGGCCAGGCTCATCGCGCGGGCGACGTCGGTGGGGGACACCACTCCGATCACGTGGCCGGTCGGGTCGGTCACCACGGCCCGTCCGTCAGCACAACTGGCCAGTCGGGGCAGCAGGTCGGCGAGCGGCATCTCGGCGGCTGCCGGCGGCACCTCGCCGGGTGGGCACGCGATGTCCGCCAGCCGGGTGTCGAACCGCCGTTCCGGCGGGACCGCCCGGATCCGGTTCAGGGTCACCAGACCGGTCAGCCGCCGGTCACCGTCCACCAGGGGGTACGCGGAGAACATCCGGCGCAGTGCCACCTCGTCGATGAACTGCGCGACGGTCTGGCCCCCGTCGGCCGTCATCGGCTGCCGGGTCATCACATCGCCCACCCGGACCCCGCTGAGCCGGTGCGTGATGGCCGCCTGGGCGGCCTCGGCGCTGGCCGCGTTCACCAGGAACCAGCCGACCAGCGCCAGCCACAGCCCGCCGAATTGGGACAGCAGCAGGACCTGTGCGGCTCCGAGCAGGATCAGCGCGTACCCGAAGATCCGGCCAGCCCGCGCCGCGATCACAGCGGCCCAGGTCCGGTCGCCGCGCCAGGCCCACAGCGCGGCCCGCAGCACCCGGCCGCCGTCCAGGGGCGCGGCCGGGACCAGGTTGAACACTGCGAGCAGCAGGTTCACCGCCGCAAGGTACGCCGGTACGGCGACCACCAAGCCTTCGACGCCGGTCGCGGCGAGCGCGCCGGCGGCGCCTCCGAAGCCGGCACCGAGCAACACGCTGGTGGCCGGTCCGGCGGCGGCGACCAGAAAGTCGATCCGGGGGGAGCGGGGCTCGTCACGTAGTCGCGCCACGCCACCGAGCAGCCACAGGGTGATGCTCTCGACCCGGATGCCGTACGCCTTGGCGACCACGGCGTGGGCGAGCTCGTGGGCCAGCAGTGACGCGAGAAACAGCACGGCCGCCACTACGCCGGCCACGGCATACCCGACGCCGCCGGAGCCGGGGAACAGGCCCGGAAGGGTGCCCAGCGCCAGACTGCCCGCGATCAACACGATGATCACCAGGGCGCCCCAGTGCACGCCGATGGGGATTCCGGCGATCCGGCCGAGCCGCAGGGTTGGTCGCATAGAGGCTGCCTCCGCCCTGCCGCTACCCGGGCGGGGGTACGGGCAAACCGCTGGCGACCGTAAGCCCGCGAGCCGGTCGGGCAGCCGTTACGTTGGGCAGGTGGGGCCGGTCCCGGCGGCTCGCTGATCCGGACCCGGCCCAGCGAGTGGCGAGGGGACGACCATGAAACCTGAACAGCTTGAAGACCTTGACCCGTTCGACCTGTTCGACGCCGAGGCGGACCGTCTGGACCGGCACTTCGACTCGCTCGGCGACCAGGACTGGCTGCGGCCGTCCGGCTGCGTCGGCTGGTCGGTCCGGGACGTGCTGGCCCACCTGGCGGGGGAGGAACTGTACAACCGGGCCTGCCTGGACGGTGACGTCGCCGGCTTCTACCGGACCCTGGAACGCGAGGGCGTCACCGGCATGGACAGCTTCAACCAGTGGTGCGTCGACCAGCGGCGGGATCTGCCGGTCGGGGACGTGCTCGCCGAGTGGCGTACCGAAAGCGGCGAGACCCGGCGGCGGATGCGGGACCGCGGCCGGGAGGGATCCCTGGAGACGTCGGTCGGCCCGTACCCGGCGGGGTTGCAGGCGTTTCATTACGCCTCGGAGTACGCCACCCACGCCGACGACATCGGGGTGCCGGTGGAGTCGTACGAGGAACCAGGCCGGACCGAGTGGCGGGCCCGGGTGGGGCAGTTCGCGTTGGCTGAGCGGCACTCCCCGGCCGAGGTGGAGCCGCTGGACGGCCGGTTCCGGGTCAGCGTCGGCAATGTCGGCGCGGAGCTGTCAGCGGCGGACTTCGTCACCGCCACGGTGGACCGGCTCCCGCCGGACCATCCGCTCGACCCGGCGTTGCGGACCGCGCTCGCCTGCCTCGCCTGACGCATCCGCCGTGGACTGATTCACTCCGCTCGCGACTCTCACATCCGGTACACAGTGGACCGGCTGGATCTCTTCAATGGGTGGTGTGTCATACATTGACCCACTGACTGGTTGGCTTCGGCGGCGACACCAGATACCGAAGGGTCGAATCTTGACCGAGACGCCACCGGATCACTCGCGAACATCAGAGCCGACAGCGCGAGGGACACCAGAGCAGCGGCGGTCGTCTGACGGGGGTGCGTCGTCGCCGCCGGGCCCAAGGGCCCGGCGGCGAACTCGCTGGAGAGCGCCCAACGCGTTGCCCAGATGAACAACGTTCTGGCTCCCGTCGCACTTCTTGTGTCATGTTTCGGAGTCTTCACGTTCGGCATCTCGGCCCCGATCGGGGCGATGCTTGGCCACCTTGCCCGGCGACAGATCCGAACCACAGGTCACATGCAGTCGGCGCAGTTCAGCGCCAGCCGCTCCATGCCGTGGCGGGCGATCCGGTACACCCACGGTCCGGGTGTGGAAGTGAGTTGCCGGATGCGGGGCAGGTCGCGTTCGAACATCTCGATGAGCAGCCGCACCGGGGTGTTGTTGGTTCCGAACACCACATAGCGGGCGGCATTCCGGCAGATGGTGCGCCGCTCCAACGGGTTGCGCAGGATGTAGCGGTCAGCGCCGATAAGGATGCGGCCGGAGGCGCTGGCATCGGCGATCCATTGCACGTCGGCCACGCTCTCCGCTGGCTTGCCGCCGTACATGTCGTTGATCGTCACCACATCCTCGACCAGGCTGCGGACTGCTCCCACGAAGCGTTTTCCCTGCGTACTGCGGTCGAGGAAGAGCCAGAGCGGTGGCGGCTCGCTCATGCGGCGAGAAGCCCCTCCCGCTGCGCGGCCTCGGTCACCTGGTCCACCGGGAGATCGAAGTCGTCTGCGATCGCCTCTACCGTTTCGCCTGCCTGGAGCAGATCTCGCACCACGTGCAACGGGGTTCCGGTATGCGTGAAGTAGGGTTTGCCGAAGTTGATCTCAGGGTCGGCGGCGATTTCCGCGACCTCGTACCGGGGGAGCAGGATACGGCGCGCGTAGGTGTCGTCGTAGGTGATGTGGCGGAGGTACTGCTGGATCACCTGGCGGAAGACGTACTGCCCATTGCGCAGCACGATCAGGTTGCGGGCACCGTGTCTCGCCTCCTGATCCACGTCCCCGTCCGCGCTGACCTCCCACAGCAGTTGCGCTCCGGCGACGTACAACCGTCTGGATGCGAGGGCGTGCTCGACGCCCAGCTTCGTCCGGACCAGATCAAGCGCAGGGCGGATCTGCTGGAGCGGCACTCCGGCCTTGCGCATCGCGGACAGGAACATCCCTTCGGCGAGGCCACCGAACGGGATGGATGCCGCGCCGGGCCGCTCCGGGGGCAGGCCCGTGACCAGCGGTTCTCCGGTGACCGCCGGCCGGTCCCGAAACTCGCGCCGGTAACCCTTCACCCAGGACACAAACGTGCTCGCCGGCACGCCGAGGTAGCGGGCAGCTTCCGCCGATGTGTACAGCGGCACCGTGAAGCGGACGTCCTCGGGCGGCGGCGTGGGCATGCTGCTAAGCGTAATCAGCCCACCCCGTCAACACCGCCGGCCACGCGGTCACCCCGCTGTCGGTGCCCGTCGATGGCCAGGCCCACCCGGATGTACGGGTCGCCGTCGGCGTGCAGGTTGCGCCAGCCTTCCTTCCACACTCCGGTACGCCCGGCCCAGCGCCGGCTGTCTCCGGTGAGGACGAGCTCGGCGGCCCCGGCGAAACTCGACTTTCCACACCCGTTGCGGCCCACGACGAGGGTGAGCCCGGCGCGCGGCGCGATCTCCAGCGTCGCGGCCGGGCCGATGCCGCGGACGCCCGCAACTTGGATTTTGGTGAGCCATGCCGTAGCCGGTGTGGCAGCGGAGCCGCGGCCGACCGCCGGTGTCGGTGGCGGCGCTCCGCCGAGCGTCGCAGCCAACTCCTTGTCGCCGTACATCGCCGCCAGGATCAGGTTCTCCGCAAGGGCGAAGGCGCGATGGAAGAGACGTGTCAGAGGGAAACCTCGACGCCGCCGGAGAAACCGGAGTCGTGCAGCTCCAAGGTCGTCAGCTTGGTTTCGTCCGGGATGTCGAAGACCAGGACACCGGTGATCTTGTTGCCCGGGTTGATCTCGGTCAACCAGACCTCGTTGTTTTCGTTGGCGTAGATTCCTGCCTCACTGTCCGGCTTGTACTGGCTGCCCTTGGAGTCGTACCCACGCTGGTCGAAGTCGTTGAAGGTCTGTGATTCGTCGCCGATGTTTCTGACGGTCAGTGTGACCAGGCAGAACTGGCCCTGTGCCTTCCTGTTGAGGAACTCGTCGCCGACCGTACGGACGCCGCATTTTACGCTTTTCACTATGAATTCGAACTTGCCGTCCCGGACTGGCTGACCGAGCTTGGGGGTTCTCGCGGTCGTTTTGGTCTGTTCTGGGGCCTCGGTAGTGTCCTGGTCAGCCTCGGTGGTGGCCGTGGTTTCGGTTCCGGACGGTGTCTCGTCTCCGCCGCTGAGCACGGCGATCAGTCCACCACACAGACACAGAATGAGCAGCACGCCGCCGGCCACTAGGCCGATCACCAGCCCGGTACGGCGCCTTTTCGGTTGTGCGGGTGGTGTCGCGCCCCAGTTGGGCGGCGGTGGCACGGGTCCGGGCATCGGTGGTGGGCCTGGTGACTGAGACATGGTTCTTCCTTCAGCTCTGGCGGCTGGGACGGGACGTGTTGAGCCGGTGTCGCCGCGACCAGCCCGTCTCGATCGAATACAGAAAGTCTCCACACAGTGACATGTTGAAACCGAAGGTCCCTGTCGGGTCCGCCGGGCGACGTGAGAATCTGTTACATCGGGTGACGAGAGAGGGCGGTGACCGACTCCGTGACGCAGGTCGCAGTGCATCGACTGTACATTGCAGCACGTAGTCTGCCGTTCACCCTTTGTGGCAGGCGCGGGGGCGCGTCATGGATAGAACCAGGGATGCCGCACCGCCGCTCGATGTGGACAGGACGCTGCGGCGGGTCACCGAACTCCAGGACGCTCAGGCATGAACCTCGCGACCACGCTCCTGCTTGGTGGCGACTACCGTGCCGCGCTCCCCGAGTACCGGTCGCTGGCCGCCGATCTCGCCGCCGAACACGGAGCCGACGACGAACTCGCGTTGCACTGCCGCCGCCAGGCAGCGACGTGTCTCGCCGCCCTCGGGGCGAACACTGAGGCGGTGCGCGAACTCAACGACCTGCTGCCCGACATGGCGCGGATGCTGGGTCCACGCCGACAGGAGGTGTTCGACGTGCGGCTGCAACTCGGCCTCACGCTCGCCGCGTCCGGGGATCGCGCCGCCGCACGTCGAGTCCTACGGGATCTGCTCGCCGACCAGACACTGGTCCTCGGCGGCGACGCCGCGCAGAACCGGGAGCTTCGGGAGATCCTCGACCACCTCCGCGACGTCGGCGCCTGACGCGACGGCGCGGTCGGCGCGAACGTGAGCGCTACTACGCCCTCCAGCTCGAGCCACACCCGACGATTGCGACGACAGACGCAAATCGGTTGCCGTTGAGAGGTGAGAAAGCGTTTCCCACCGGGCATGTCTGTGGCACGGACAGCCGACGCGGGCCTCATCCTCCGGTCGCCATCGCCAGGAACACGCGCTGGCTGTCCGGCGAAGACCAGCGCCGGCACCGGCAGGGCGCAACCGTCGCGCCGACCAGAGCCCGGTCTGGTGCCTCCCAGGAGAGGTGTTGTGGCATGACCGTCAGGACCGGCCCGGCAGATAACGCGGTGGGGCGGGTCATGATGCCGCGTCTCGCGGCGACCACATACCTCGCGCTGGGCCTACTGCGATGCGGCCTCTGCGGCCGGACACTGCATCCGGCCCGGGACGGATCCGGCCGGCGCTACGCCTGCCAGTCGGGTTGCGTCCAGCCGGGAGTGCCGGCTGTCGCGGTGGAACAGGATCTTCTGCTCCGGGCTCTGGTACGTGCCCGCCTCGCGCTCTACCAGGTCGGCCGTACGCTTGCCAGGCTTGACGGGCCGCCGGTGTCCCGTGCCGAGGTACGGCGCTGGCAGTGGTGCGACCCCCGGGACCGGGCCGGCATGCTGCGGACCGCGTTCGGCTACGTGATTGTCGACTGGCGGGGACAGCTCAACCCGGTGTGGCGGCACCGTGCGGAACGGGAAAGGCATACCGCGATCGGTGGTGATCGTGACGCCTTCGCCTGCCGGGTCGCCTGAACCGGAGTCGGGGCAGCCGCAGCAGTGCGGCCACTGCGGTGGACTGATCGTGCCGGACGATGTCGTCCCGGGTCGCTTCCGCCATCTTGACCGGTACGGGGTGCCCGCCGGCTGGCTCTGCCCGCTGCCACACATGACGCTCGCGGAGCCCACGTCCCACCCCGAGCGGGTCCAGCCGTCCGATCCGGCGTCCACAGTGCCGACCCCCGAGTCGCCGGCCCGGCGGCGACCCACCCCGATCCCGCCCCGCGAGGAGCGACCCGAGGCACCCCCGGAATGGCCGCTGCCGCCCGGCGACACCCCCTGGTGGGAACGCCACTGAGCACTCACGCGATCCCGGTATGACCGGGATCGCGTGAGTGGGTGTCGGTCGCCGTGGGTGTACCAGATCTTGGTGAGTTTCGGTCGTTATAGCGACCGAAACTCACCAAGATCTCTACTGGTGGCTGATGCGGTGTGGGGCGATGGTGCGGGTCACGTCGTGGATGGGGTGTTTGGGTGGGAGGAGTTCGGCGAGTCTGAGGAACACTCCGGTCACTGACCGGTCGGGGAGGTGGAGGTGCCGGGCGAGGCCGAGTGCGGTGATGAGTGCGGCGAGTGTGGTGTCTTGTGGGTGGGGTTTGTAGAGGCGTGCGACGTCTCGGATTCGCATGCGGGCGCGGACGGTGTGGGTGGCGTTCGCCGGTCGGCGGGTTTCGGTGTGGAACAGCCAGAATCTGCGTCGGGTGGTGGTGTGGAGGATGCCGGTGGTGGTGAGGTGGTCGCGGACTTGGTTGTAGAGGTTGGTGGTGGCGAATTGTTCGATGAACCGGTGGGTGTTCACGGTGCCGCCGAGTTTCCAGAGGAGGGTGAGTGCGGTGTCGTTGATGGTGTCGCCGGTGGCGCTGACGTCGAGCAGGGTGATGGTGCCGGAGGTGCCATGTCGCGGGGTGCCGTGTCGGGGTCCGAGGTGGATGCGGCGGGTGTGCCAGAGTTCGAGGAGGACGGCACGGGCGAGGCCGACGGCGATGGTGTGTACGTCGAGGTGGGGTTGGCCGGTGTCGGGGTCGTGGGCGATCAGGTAGAGGTCGGTGCGCAGCGACATCCGGTCGGGTTGGTCGTGCCGGCGGGTGGGTCGGGTGGTGTCGAGCCGACCGGAGGGGTTGCGTTCCAACGCTTGTGTGCTCATCGGTCTTTCTCCTCGGTTAGATGCGGGCGGTGAAGGTGATGTCATCGACGGTGGAGCCGACCTCGACCCGGGCGAAGATCCGCAACGCGAGCCGGCCGTAATGCGCCCTGGTCAGACCGGTGACCGTGTCGGTGCCGAACAGCAGGGCGTGGATTTCGGCGTAGACCGGCTTTTCCACCTCATCGGCCGGTAACGGCCCGGGTCGGCAGGCGCAGGTGGTGCAGTACACCCGGAGACCGCTGAACTGGTGAGCCCCGAAAAA
>DASUSI010000070.1:0-52869 GCA_036375165.1 Micromonosporaceae bacterium
CTGACCGGTACGCCGAAGCGCACCATCGGGCACAGGTGATCGCCGACGTGACCTGCCTGGCCCGTGACCTGACCAACCAGCCGAGCTTGGACAAGTCGCCGGCCCAACTCGCCCGCCGGCTGGTGCGCGAGGCCGAGAAGCACGGCGTACAGACCGCTGTGCGGGAGCCGGAGCAGTTGGCCCGGGAGGGTTTCGGCGGGATCCTGGCGGTGGGCAGCGGCTCGGTCCGGGGGCCCCGGCTGGTCGAACTGAGATGGGCGCCCCGCGCCGCGAACCGGCACGTGGTGCTGGTCGGCAAGGGCATCACCTTCGACACCGGCGGGATCAGCATCAAGCCGCGGGAGGCCATGCTGCTGATGCGCAAGGACATGGGGGGTGCCGCCACCGTCGCCGCCGCTGTGATCGGGGCCGCTCGACTGAATCTTCCGGTGCGGGTCACCGTGCTCGCTCCGCTGGCCGAAAACATGCCGGGGGCGGACGCGTACCGGCCCGGGGACGTGGTCCGCCACTACGGTGGCCTCACCACCGAGGTACTGAACACCGACGCCGAGGGACGGATGGTGCTGGCGGACGCCCTGGCGTACGCCGCCCGCCGGCTCAAGCCCGACGTCCTGCTCGACTTCGCCACGCTGACCGGAGCCGCCAGGATCGGGCTCGGCAAACGCACCGCCGCGCTGCTCGGAGACGACGACCGGCTGGTGGCCGGGCTGATCGCGGCCGGCGAGGCGGTCGGGGAGCGGATGTGGCGGCTGCCGATGCCCGACGACTACCGGTCCACGCTGGACAGCGAAGTGGCCGATCTGAACAACGCCCCCGGCCTGAGGGACGGTATGGGAGCCGGCACCATCACCGCGGCGATGTTCCTCCGCGAGTTCGTCGGTGACCTGCGAGACCGGTGGGCGCATGTGGACATGTCCGCCACCTCCTGGGTGGAGAGCCCGGACGGGGTGCTGGCGAAGTATGCCACCGGTTGGGGGGTACGCACCCTGCTGCGCTGGCTCGCCGAACCCCCGGGCTGACCGCCCCGAAGCCACTTGTCGCTGGATCCGCTGGACCTCCCCGCCGATGTCATTGGCTGGAGTCTGATCCGTGGAGTGGCAGCACCATGGCGTGGCTGGGGTCCCAGTGCGGGTGCGACTGTACGGTTCCCACCTGACGCCAGCCCCAGCGCTCGTACATGGTGCGGGCCGGTGCCAGTGGGTTTGCGAGAAGGGTCGCATATTTCTCGGGTCGCTGGCTGAGCAGCGTGTCCATCAGCTTGCGCCCGAGCCCCTGCCCTCGGTACGCCCGACGCACCACTAGTTCGACGATCGCGAACTTCGGGGCATCCTTGACCTCCGGAGGCGGCATTTCCAGAGCACCCCTCCACCACCTTCCTGCCAAGAACGGTAGGCCGTACGTGAACCCGGCCAGGCCCTCCGCTGCCGTCGCAGTGATCAGCTCGAATCCGGGCATTGATGACTGCTGCTCGTATCGGCTGCGAAAGCCTTCGAAGTCTTTGGGACCACGACTGTACGGCGGCTCCGAGTAGACCTCGACGTATACCGGCAAGAGCTCGTCGAGCAGGTCACAGGCTTCGTCGGACGTGGTTCGATTGAGTGTGATGGCCACTCCACTGACCCCGGATAGCACTATGCGGACGAGATCCCCAGCCGTCGAGCGCGTTCGGCCAACTCGCGGGTCCGGGGCCGAGGGATGCGCACCAAGGTACGGCACACACCGGCCACCCGGCTGCGGATCCTGGTCGACGTGATCTCCGTGATGGCCTCGATGTTGTCCTCCAGCGTCCTGCATGCTCCGTCAACATCTCCCTGTCTGATCTGTTGTTCTGCCAGGAACGCCCGAAACCAGAGCTGGTTCCGACGCGTGCCCTGCGCCGACCGAAGGGCCGTGGCCCTCATCAGGACAGGAACGGCACGCTCAGGTAGTTCCAGATGAGAAAGAGTCCCCGCTTTGAGCCCGGTGAACTCCGCCTCGTCGAAGAACCCGATCCACTCGGGATCGTCTCCGTCCGGTGTCGGGTTGAAGACGTTCGACGCTGCCACTTGTGCACGTCGTGATGCTGACTCGTCACCGGAGGCAGCCCATCCGGTGGCCTCCCGCATGAGAAGGAGTGCCTTCAGCCGGGGAGTCGCCCAACCGGCGGCCCGTTCCCGTGCCCGGTGTCCGAGTTGGATCGCCTCCCGCGGCCGGCCGAGGTGCGTGGCCTGCATGCTCATCGCGTTGAGCACCCGCACCTCCAATTCGGCGTCGCCGGCAAGTTGCGCCGCGCCAAGCGCCTCACGGTAGTAGTGCCGGGCGGCGGCCTGCCGGTTCGCGTCATAGTGCAGCCAGCCTGTGACATGAGCGAGCGTCCCGTAGGCCACCTGAAGCTCGGGCCCGATCCCAGCCGGGTAGCGGGCGAAGTTCAGCCACTCGTCAGCGCGTCGCAGAAATCGGACGGCCACCTCGCACAGCGGGTCAGCTCCATGAAGCCGATCCAGCCGCTGCAGTTCCCGGGCGGCGGCGAACAACTGCTCGACGTCGGCGTGGCCAATGTGACGTGGAGTGGCGTCGAGGACCGGGGCGACGGCGAGCACTGCCGCGCCCAGGCTTCCGGTGAGGAAGTCCCGCCGCTCCGTCGTCTCCTCCTCCACGTCCTCGATCGGGATCGGCCCCAGCCCCGCCAGCCCGCGTGGAATGCCAAGTCCGTCGCACAACGCACGTACGGTCCGGATTCCCGGTTCCTGGCTGCGCCCATTCATCAGACGCGAAACATGCGGCTGAGACAAGCCCGTCGCGGTTGCGATGGCGGACTGCGACGCACCTGTCTCCCGGGAGATGACTCGTAACACGGTGGACCAGTCCCAGTCGGCCAAGGCCCGTCTGACATCGAGGCGAAACAACAGCTCCGGTGGCACCTCAACACCGGCCGACGACGGCGTTGCCCGGGTGCACGCATGACACCGCTCGGCCGGGTTGTACCGACTGAGCAGTTGTCCACAAGCGACACAGCTCCGCATCTCTCGCATGATTCCCCGGGACCGCCGTCACCGCTATACCGGCAGGTATAGGACTGCGGTGCGATCGATGCGGGCCTGTGTAGCGGCCGGTGCCCGGTCGCCACAGGCTGTCACACCGTGATCGGACAAGAAACGGACCTGTTTCCGCTCCAGGACCTGCTGTGGTGTGCCAGCTGTGAGCGGGTCCTCGTGCCGGTGGAAAGCGCTGGCCAGCCCGGGATGTACCGCTGCGACACCGGTTGTCGCCGGACCCGGATCGACGCGACCGCCATCGAACGGCTGGTGCACATCGCGGTCGAACGTCACTCCCCGGCGTTGATCGGCCAGGTCCCGAGGATCGGTCCCACGGAGCTGTACCGCCGGCTGATCGCCCGGATCGTGGTTGGCACCGTCGTTCATGACGCCATGATCACCTGGCGTATCTGAGGCCCCGGTGGGCCGTCGCCTTGCCCGACCCGGCCGGGGCTTTCGGCGGGTCATTGGCGCGACGGCTCACCGGTTCCACATCCAGATGTCAGGCGACCCGGCGGCGCGCGGTGCTGTGGGAGGTTGGCACGCCGCTCCAGGCCAGCGCGGTCGTGGCGAGGTACGACCACCAGCCGACACTCTGCCCGTACCGTTCCCGCACCGTGTCCACGGGCGTGCCCGGTCCGTACACCCGGGCCACCACGTCGGCGAACTGCACTATCTCCAGTGGCACGCCGTCAGGCCGGCCGAGGACCCGCAGCAGGATCGCGTACGCGGTGAACGGGCCGATCCCGTGGATCTCCAGCAGGGCGTCCCGGACCTGCTGGTACGGCGCGCGGTACAGCCATTCCTCGCCCCGGCCCGCGATCAGTGCCGCGAGCCCGTGCAGCGCCCCGACGAGCCGGCCGGCCCGTTGCTGGCCACCCGCGTACCGGGCCAGCACACCGGGTTCGGTCTCCACCAGCGTGGCCAGGGCCGGAAACGCGATGTGCTCCTCGCCGTCCAGCGACACCCGCTGCCCGAGGTCAGCGGCGATCCGGCGCTTCCGACCCGCCGCCACCGGCTGCGACGTGCGCAGGGTCAACAGGAAGTAACTGGCGCCCTCGGCAAGCGACGCGAACCGCACCTGGTGCAGCCCTTCCGCCCGCGCCAGCAGCGGGCCCATCGCGGGATCATCACGGGCGATCCGAAGGAACGGCCGCAGGTCGTCGGAGAGCCCCAGCCAGCGCTCCACCGCCCGCTCCACGCCGGTCGTCTCGCCCACGGACAGCACCCGGTCGGTATACACCGACAGCGACACCCCCGGCTCCCGGTCGGGGCGCGGGCCGACCTCCACCACGGCGGCGCTGCCCGCCCCCGGGATCAGGAACGCCTTGCGCACGCTCGTGCCGAGGAGACACTGGTCCCCTACGCACGGCGGGAAACCGGACAAGGCGCGCAGTGAGGAACTGAGCCGGTACGGCGGTGTCGCCGGCAGCAGGGCGGTGTGACGCAGGGTCGCTGTCATGCCGGCCAGCATGCCCCCGGGGTACGACAGAACCTGCCGTCAGCGCAGGGAGCAGTACAGCTCGACGGTGCGGCCGGCGACGGCGTCCCAGCCGAACTCCGCGACCGCACGCTGCCGTCCGGCCTCCCCGAACGCCGCCGCCCGCTCCGGCGCTGCCACCAGCGCGTTCAACGCCTCCGCGAGCCCGGCTTCGAACCCGCCGGGGTCGTCCGGCCGGTAGTGCGCCAGCAGCCCGGTGACGCCGTCCGAGACCACCTCCGGGATGCCGCCCACGTCGCTGGCCACGACCGCAGTCCGGCACGCCATCGCCTCCAGGTTGACGATGCCGAGCGGCTCGTACACCGACGGGCAGCAGAACACGGCGGCGTGCGAGAGCAGCGCGATCACCTCGTCACGGGGCAGCATCTCCTCCAGCCAGATCACCTCGCCGGCACCCCGCTCGGCGCGCAACGCGGTGATCTCCGCGGCGACCTCCTTGGCGATCTCCGGGGTGTCCGGAGCGGAAGCGGCGAGTACCAGTCGTACCCCCGGTGTGAGCCGGTGTGCCGCCGCCAGCAGGTGTGGCAGGCCCTTCTGCCGGGTGATCCGTCCGACGTAGAGCACGTACGGACGGTCCGGGTCGACACCGTGCCGGACCAGAACGTCCGGTGCCGAGACCGGCCGGTAGAGCGAGGTGTCGATTCCGTTGTGGATCACGTGGACCCGGTCCGAGGGGATCTCCGGGTACGCCTCCAGCACATCGGCCCGCATCCCCCGGCTCACCGCGATCACCGCGTCAGCGGCCAGGTAGCCGGTACGTTCCGCCCAGCGGGACACCGCGTACCCGCCCCCGAGTTGCTCCGCCTTCCAGGGGCGTAGCGGCTCCAGCGAGTGCGCGGTCACCACGTGGGGGATCCCGTTCAGCATCCCGGTGAGGTGACCCGCGAGATTCGCGTACCAGGTGTGGGAGTGCACCACGTCGACGTCGCCGACGTTCGCCGCCATCCGCAGGTCCACCGACAGGTAGCGCAGCGCCGGGTTCGCCCCGTCCAGTTCGGCCACCGGCTGATACGCGTACGCATCCGGGCGCGGTACGCCGAAGCAGTGCACGTCCACGTCGATCAGTCGGCGCAGTTCCCGTACCAGGAAATCCACGTGTACCCCGGCCCCGCCGTAGATCTCCGGGGGGAACTCCCTCGTCAACACCGCAGCCCGCATCCGCCCACCATAGGAGGTCGGCCCGTGGGCGGTAGGCCGGTGCCCTGAGCCCCGCCGGCTAGAGTGCCCGCATGATCAGACAGGTCTTCCTGGCCACGGCCGAGGTTGTGCTGGACCTGGTGCGGGACCGGGCGGTGGGGACCCGCTGGGCGGAGCCGAGCGCGCTGCCCGGGTTCACGACCGGCGGCTTGGCGGCTCACCTGGCCGGCCAGGTCACCCGGGCCGACTCGGTGTTGCGCGGCCTTCCGTCCCCGGACTCCGCCATCGCCCTGCTGGATCACTACCAGCGCAGTGACTGGGTCCACAGCGACCGGGACAGTGAGATCAACGTGGCGATCAGGGAGAGCGGGGAGCGGCACGCCGAGGCGGGGCAGCACGGAGTGGTGGAACTGACCGGTGCGGCGCTGGAGCGGTTACGGCAGCGGCTACCCACCGAGCCGTCGGGCCGGGTGGTCGAGCTGCCCTGGGCCGGCTGGTGCCTCACCCTGGACGATTTCCTGATCACCAGGATCATGGAGATGGTGGTGCACTCCGACGACCTGGCGGTGAGTGTCGATGTTGACACCCCGCGGATGCCCGGCGACGCGCTCGACGCCACGATCCGGCTGCTCGCCGCTGTCGCCGCGCGACGACACGGGGCACTCGCTGTGATCCGGACGTTCAGCCGCGTGGAACGGGCACCCGGGTCGGTCGCCGCGTTCTGACCCGGGCGTTCCCTTGGAGCTCCAGGCATGCCAACTCCGCGTGCCAGGTTTGGTGACACACCGCATCCGGTTAGTGTCTGGACATGGCGGTGCCCCGAGTGCTTGGGATCGTGCTGGCCGGTGGCGAGGGCAAGCGCCTGATGCCGCTCACCGCTGACCGGGCCAAGCCGGCGGTGCCGTTCGGGGGCCAGTACCGGTTGGTCGACTTCGTGCTCTCCAACCTGGTCAACGCCGGATTTCTGAAGATCTGCGTGCTGACCCAGTACAAGTCCCATTCGCTGGACCGGCACATCTCGCAGACCTGGCGGATGAGCGGGATGCTCGGCAACTACATCACGCCGGTCCCGGCGCAGCAGCGGCTCGGGCCGCGCTGGTACACCGGCAGCGCCGACGCGATCCTGCAGTCGTTGAACCTGGTGTACGACGAGCGCCCGGACTACATCGTGGTGTTCGGCGCGGACCACGTGTACCGGATGGATCCCCGGCAGATGGTCGAGGCGCACATCGACTGCGGTGCCGGGGTGACGGTGGCGGGGATCCGGGTGCCCCGCGAGGAGGCACGGGCGTTCGGGGTGATCGGGACCGCCCCGGACGGCTGCACGATTGCCGAGTTTCTGGAAAAGCCCGCTCAGCCGCCCGGCACCCCGGACGACCCCGACGTGGCGTACGCCTCGATGGGCAACTACGTGTTCACCGCCGACGTGCTGATCGACGCGCTGCGGACTGACGCCGACGACCCGGGCAGCGCCCACGACATGGGCGGCAACATCATTCCGAACCTGGTCGGGAAGGGCCAGGCGGCGGTGTACGACTTCAGCGGCAACCGGGTGCCCGGGGCCACCGACCGGGACCGGGCGTACTGGCGGGACGTCGGCACCCTGGACTCCTACTTCGAGGCGCACATGGACCTGGTCTCCGTCAACCCGGTCTTCAACCTCTACAACCAGGACTGGCCGATCCTGACCAGCGTGCCGCCGCGGCCACCGGCGAAGTTCGTGCTCGGCGGGCGGGCGTACGAGTCGCTGGTCTGCTCCGGCTCCATCGTCACCGGGACGGTGGCCCGCTCGGTGCTGTCCCCGGACGTGTTCGTGGAGGACGGCGCGTGGGTGGAGAATTCGGTGCTGATGTCCGGGGCACGGGTGGGTCGGGGTGCCGTGGTACGCAACGCGATCCTGGACAAGAACATCTGCGTACCGGACGGTGAACGGATCGGGGTCGACCTGGACCACGACCGGGAGCACCACAGGGTGACCGACTCGGGGATCGTGGTGCTCGGCAAGAACGAGCCGGTCCACGCCCGATGACCGGGTCCCCGGCTCAACGCTTGACCGCGACCAGGATTCCGTCACCGACCGGCAGCAGCGCGGAGGTCCACTCCTGAGCGTCCCGAAGCGACTTCAGCACCTCCCGGAGCGCCACCGATGCCGGATCCCGTGCCGCGGGATCCACCACCCGGCCGCCCCACAGCGCGTTGTCCAGCGCCAGCACCCCGCCGGAGCGCAGCAGCCGGTACGCCTCGGCGACACACTCCGCGTACTCGATCTTGTCGGCGTCAACGAACACCATGTCGTACGCGCCGTCGGCGAGCCGGGGCAGTACCTCCAGCGCCCGTCCGGTGATCAGCCGGGTACGGGACGGCGCGAACCCGGCTTCGGCAAACGCCTTCCGGGCCATCCGTTGGTGTTCGGGCTCGAGGTCGATCGTGGTGAGGATGCCGTCGGGCCGCATCCCGTGCAGCAGCCACAGCCCACTCACCCCGGTCCCGGTGCCGACTTCGACCACGGAGCGGGCCCGGATCGCGGTGGCCAGCAACCGCAGGGCCGCCCCGCCGCCCGGCTGGATCGGAACGACCCCCACCTCCACGGCACGCCCCCGGGCAGCCGCCATCACGGGGTCCTCTGCGACGTACGACTCGGTGAACTGCCGTACCGCCGGGGGGAGTGTCGGCTTGTCGATGACGCACCTCCTGTAGGGCAGTGTATGGACCGGCCGCCCGCTCCCCGGGCAACGACCCACCCGGCGTACCCCTCAGGAAGCCCGTGCGTCTGGACGCCAAGGTGCCGACACGTGCGATGCTGGTGAGAACGTTGTGCGGCCCAGGAGGTGTCGAGAACGTGACGCAGCGTGGCGACCTTGCCGGGGAACCGGCTGGCGGCCCCTTCCACGTCGGCCCTACCGGTGCCGGTGGGCCGTTCGACACGTCGTACGAGTCGTCGTACGAGTCGCCATGGTGGACCGACGCGCTGCGGGACCCCTGGCGGGACCCGGCCACACCGGCCGCGATCCGGGTGCCTGGCGTGCCGGCAGATCCCGGGCCGCCGTTGGAGCCACCACCTGAGCAGCCTGCTTCCCGCCCCGGCCTGCGCCTGGTGTTCCTGGTGTCGCTGATGACGGCGCTGCTCGCGGGGGCCCTCGGCGGGGCCCTCGGTTACGTGGTGGCGGCCCGCAACGGGGTCGGCACGCTGGTGGGCCAGGGTGAGCCGCCACCGCTGGCGAAACGCCCTCCGGAATCGGTCGCGGGCGTGGTGCGGGACACCATGCCCAGCCTGGTGACGATCCTGATCCACAACCGGAGCCAGGACGGCAACGGCTCCGGGTTTGTGATCTCCGCCGACGGTTACGTGGTGACCAACGAGCACGTGGCGATGGCGGGTGGCGCGGACGCTGACCTGCGCGTGGTGTTCAGCGACGGTGCCACCGCGCGGGCGAAGCTGGTCGGGGCTTCGGCGGAGTCTGACATCGCGGTGCTGAAGGTGGACCGCACCGGGCTCGTGCCGGTCACTTTCGGGGACTCCGACAAGGTCGCCGTGGGTGATCCCGCGATCGCGGTCGGGGCACCGCTCGGCCTGCAGAACACCGTGACCACCGGTGTGGTGAGCGCTGTTGACCGACCGGTCGCGGGCGGTCAGAACGACCCGTCGGTGTTCGCGGCGATCCAGACCGACGCCCCGATCAACCCCGGCAACTCGGGCGGTGCGTTGCTCGACGGCGGTGGTCGGGTGATCGGCGTGAACACCGCCATCTACACGGTGAAGCCCAGCGATGACGGTTCCGGGGGAAGCATCGGTCTGGGGTTCGCGATCCCGGTCAACCAGGCGAAGCGGGTGGCCGCCGAGATCGTACGAACCGGCCATGCCCGCAATCCGGTGATCGGCGCCGAGATGGACACCAGCTACCGAAACCTCACCGGAGGGGTCCGGCTGTCCAAGGTGGAGTCGGAGGGACCGGCCGCCAAGGCCGGACTGAAGGCGGGCGACGTGGTCACCAAGCTGAACGGCCGACCCCTTCGGGAACCGATCGACCTGGTGGCGCTGATCCGCAAGCACGCCCCCGGCTCGGTGATCAACGTGGAGTACCTGCGCGGTGCCGGCCGGCACACGGCGCGGATCACCCTCGGGGCCGACGAGTAGTCCATCCGGGCCGGTTCCGGATCTTGGTGTGGCCTCCGTTGGCCCCGTCGCCCGGCTCCGATTGCTTTCGGCGGGTGTGGGGCTCCGCGTACGCTTCAAGGGATCGCGTGGGGAGGAGCACCGATGTTCGAGAACCTCGGGTGGCCGGAGATCATCGGCCTGCTCCTGGTAGCCCTGTTCATCCTGGGTCCGGAACGCCTGCCGAAGGTGATCGGCGATGTGCTGCGTGGCCTGCGCAAGCTACGCCAGATGGCGCGCAACGCGACCTCGGACCTCAGTCGGGAACTCGGCACCGACGTGCGGCTCGAAGACCTGCACCCGAAGACGTTCCTACGCAAGCACATCCTGTCCGAGGAGGAAGAGGCGCGGCTGCGGCGTCCCATCGAGAGCCTTTACTCCGATGTCCGGGACATCGCGCAGGAGGCCGACCTCAACCAGGCCGACCTCAACAAGACGACCGACGGCTCACCGCAGTCCCTGCCCAATGGCCACAAGTCGGCGAAATTCGACGCCGACGCGACCTGACGAGCGGTCAGCCCCGCGCCGGGCTCAGCCCGAGCGGCTTGCCGGCCAGGCTCTCGCGACGCATCGCCAGCCGTTCCGCGACCCCGCGTAGCGCGGTCGCGGCCGGAGTGTCCGGTTCGCTGAGTACCAGCGGCTTGCCCTCATCACCGGCCTGGCGTAGCCGGGTGTCGAGCGGGATCTGGCCGAGCAACGGCACATCCGCGCCGAGCAGCCTGGTCAGCGCCGAGGACACTTGTTCGCCACCGCCGGAGCCGAAGATCTCCATCCGCTCCCCGGTGGGAAGCTCCAGCCACGACATGTTCTCCACCACGCCGACCAGGCGCTGGTGGGTCTGCATCGCGATCGCGCCGGCCCGCTCCGCGACCTCGGCCGCGGCCTGCTGCGGTGTGGTGACCACCAGAATCTCCGCGTTGGGGACGAGCTGCGCGACCGAGATCGCGATGTCGCCCGTACCAGGCGGCAGGTCCATCAGCAGCACGTCCAACTCGCCCCAGTACACGTCGGCGAGGAACTGCTGGAGCGCCCGGTGCAGCATCGGGCCGCGCCAGACCACCGCCGCGTTGCCGCGGGTGAACATCCCGATCGAGATCACTTTCACGCCGTGGGCCTGGGGTGGCATGATCATGTCTTCGACCTGGGTCGGTGGCGCATCCACACCGAGCATCCTCGGCACTGAATGTCCGTAGATGTCGGCATCCACCACGCCGACGTCCAGGCCACGTTGTGCCAGCGACACCGCGAGGTTGACGGTCACGCTCGACTTACCCACGCCACCCTTGCCGGAGGCGACCGCGTACACCCTGGTCCGTGAACCCGGCTGGGCGAACGGGATCACCGGTTCCGGGCCCGTCGCACCGCGCAGCTTGGTCTGGAGCTCGCGCCGCTGCTGTTCGGTCATCACCCCGAAATCCACGGCCACTGAGGTGACGCCGGACACCGCGCCGACCTCCGTTTCGATGTCGGTGCGCAGTTTGTCACGTAATGGGCAACCCGAGACGGTGAGCAGCAGACCGACGGTGACCGCGCCGTCGGCGGTGATGTCGACCGAGCTCACCATTCCGAGTTCGGTGACCGGTCGGCGAATCTCCGGGTCGTCGACCCGGGCCAGTGCCTCGCGTATCGCGGTCTGGATCTGCTCGGAAGCCATGCGTCCATGCTAGTCGGGGGCCCGCGTGGCACCGTAAAGCCTGGTCCGCGCGGTCGGCCGGGCAAGCTCCGGGCAGCACCTCAAGCGCGATGTTGGGGTGTTTCGGGCGAGTGTTTTCGGCCCAGGGGTTCCCTCCAGCCGCCACACCATGCAGGATTTCTTCAGTACGTCTACCAAGCTGGAAGGGGACTACCATGGTGGCCCAGCGCGGGATGATCGTCGCCGTGGTAGTGCTTGCCCTGGCCGCCGTCGTACCGTCACCGGCATGGGGGGCGGACACCATCGACCCCACCGGCCCGCTGGATCAGACCGGGCCGTCGGACAAAGCGACGCCGCCGGACGAGGCAGAGGTGTCCAGTCACGCTGACGGCTCTGGACCGCCCACGGTGGCCCCGGGCGACATCGTGTTCCAGCCCCGTACCCTGCGCACCGGGTCACCGGTCGAAGTAGGTCTGCTGCCCGACCAGGTGGCGCGGATGTCGGCGGATGCCGCGGCGTACCTGGAACCGACCCCCGACCACCCGACCTACCCCTCGTACGGCGGAGCCGTCGTGCTCGCGGCCAAGGACGGCGTGATCGTGCAGCACGCCGCGGTCGGGCACGCGCTGCGCTACAGCGGCACCCGGATCGAGGACGGTCGCACCGTCGGTGTGGAGCTGCCGCCGGATCAGTGGGTCGAGATGCGCGAGGACACGATCTTCGACATGGCCTCGGTCTCCAAGCTGTTCACCACCGTGGTGGCGCTGCAACTGGTCGAGCAGGGCCAGCTCAGCCTGGACGAGAAGGTCACCCGGTACATCCCCGAGTTCGGGGCGAACGGCAAGGCGGAGATCACCGTACGGCAGTTGCTCACCCACACCTCCGGAATGCGGGCCTGGCTGCCGTTGTACAGCGCCTACCCCACGCCGCAGGCCCGGATCAGTGCGGTGTACGCCTCCACGCTGCAACCCGGCGCCAGCCCCGGCAACCAGTACATCTACTCGGACCTGGGCCTGATCACCCTGGGCACGATCGTCGAGCGGCTCACCGGCATGCCGCTCGACCGGGCGGTCGCCGAGCGGATCACCGGGCCGCTCGGGATGACGGACACCAGGTACAACCCTCCCGCAGCCCTGCACCACCGCGTGGCGGCCACCGAGGAGCAGCCCTGGGCCGGTCGGCCCCTGATCCGCGGTGAGGTGCACGACGAGAACGCCTGGTCACTGGCGGGGGTCGCCGGCCACGCCGGCATCTTCTCCACCGCGACAGACCTCGCGGTGTTCTGCCAGATGCTGCTGAACGGCGGCAGGTACGGCGCCACGCGGATCCTGGCCGAGGAGACGGTGCGGGCCGCGCTGGCGAACTACAACGCCGGGCTGGAGGCCCGCTACCCGGAAAGCGACCGTGGGCTCGGCTTCGAGCTGAACAAGCACTGGTACATGGGGCCGCTCGCCTCCCCGGTGGGCTTCGGGCACACCGGCTACACCGGTACGTCGCTGTCGATCGACCCGATCTCGCACTCGTTCGTGGTCTTCCTGACCAACCGGGTACATCCCAGTCGGAACTGGGGCGGGAACAACCAGTCCCGCCGGGCGATGGCCCGCGACTTCGGGGAAGCGATGCCCGTACGGCCAGCCGCCGGCACCGCCGCGTGGCGCGCCGAACCACGGGATGCCGCCACCGTCACGCTGACCGCCGCGCTGGACCGTCCGGCACGCGCCGCCCGGTTGTCCTTCGCCCTGTGGTACGACACCGAGCCCCGGTACGACCGGGGCCGCCTGGAGGTGTCGGTCGATGGCGGCGCCACCTGGTCGTTGCTGCCGTTCTCCGGCCTGTCCAACGGACGTCGGTGGACCACCACCGGCGAGTTCACCGGATATGCGGGACGCGCCTGGGCCCACGCCGACGCCGATCTCCCCGACGGAGTCACCCATGTCCGCTGGCGTTCGGTCACGGATGGTAACTCCCAGGGTCGGGGTGTCTACATCGACGGGGTCCTGGTGGCCGGGCCGGACGGCGTACTGCTGAACTCCGAAACCCCGGACGGGGTGACGGCCTTCACCCCTGACGGCTGGAACCCCGCCACCACCTGAGCCCGGCCAGGTCAGCGGTCCCCGGCCCTGCGCCGGGTACGCCGTCGGTCGGCGTCGCGGGGCTTGTGGTCCCGGTGGTCGGCGCCCACGGGTTCCACGTCGAAGTCCTCGACCTGTTCGGTACGACGTTCTTCCAGCTCCTCCAGGATCCGTCCCAGTTCGGAACGCAGGAAGTCCCGGGTTGCCACCTCGCCGATCGCCATCCGGAGCGACGCCAGCTCGCGGGCCATGAACTCGGTGTCCGCCTTCTGCATCGCGGCCCGCCGCCGGTCCTCCTCCAACGCCAGCCGGTCCCGCTCCGCCTGACGGTTCTGGGCCAGCAGGATCAACGGCGCGGCGTACGACGCCTGAGTGCTGAAGAACAGGTTGAGCAGGATGAACGGGTACGGGTCCCACGCCCAGCGCCACGCCACGAGGTTGATGCTCAGCCACACGATCACGAACAAGGTCATGTAGAGCAGGAACCGCGGCGTACCCATGAACTGGGCGAACCTTTCCGCGAACCGGCCGAAGGTCTCCGAACTGAACCTGGGCAGGGTCAGGCGTTTCGACTCGCGGGGCAGGTCGAGTCGGCGGCGCGGTGTCCTCAGTCCCCGCAGATCACGAAAGTCAGCCATCGCGTGCCTCACGCATGGTCACGGTCCCGCCAGTCGGGCGGTAGCAGTTGGTCCAGGACGTCGTCCACGGTCACCGCACCCACCAGCCGGTCCGAGGAGTCCACCACCGGCATCGCGATCAGGTCGTACGTCGCCATCAGCCGGGTGGCCTCAAGCAGCGGGGTCTCAGCCGAGATCGGGTCGATGTCGTTGGCGACCACCCCGGCCACCAGCTCACTGGGCGGCTCGCGGAGCAGCCGCTGGAAATGCACCATCCCGAGGTACCGGCCGGTGGGCGTGGCGGTCGGCGGGCGGCACACGAACACCTGGGCCGCGATCGCCGGAGCGAGCTGCGGTTCCCGGATCGCGGCGAGCGCTTCCGCGACTGTGGTGTCCGGGGTGACGATCACCGGCTCGGAGGTCATCACGCTGCCCGAGGTGCCGGGCCGGTAGATCATCAGCTGCCGTACCGGATTCGCCTCGTCCGGTTCCATCAGCCCGAACAGTTCCTCGCGTTGCGCCAGCGGTAACTCGGCCAGCAGGTCGGCCGCGTCGTCCGGGTCCATCTCCTCGAGGATGTCCGCGGCCCGCTCCTTGTCCAGCGCCGCCAGGATCTCCACCTGGTCGTCCTCCGGAAGTTCCTCGAGTACGTCGGCGAGTCGGTCGTCCTCCAGCGCCGCCGCCAGCTCCATCCGACGTCGCCCGGACAGGTCCTGCATCACGTTGGCGACGTCCGCGGCACGCATCTTGTCCAGTACCGCGAGCAGATTCGCGGCACCTTGCGCCTCCGGCACCCCGATCAGCCCGGACACCTCGGACCAGTCCAGTTGCAACAGCTGCCCCCGGCGGGTGAGCCGGCCGGTGTGTTCCCGTACCGCCACTCGCGCCAGCGTCCAGTCGCCGGTGCGTTGCTGCTCCATCGCGACGTCGACCACCGTCGCCGCGCGCCGTAGGGCGTTGTCTCCCGGCTGGGCGATGGTGACCCGGCGGTCCAGCAGATCCTCCAGCACCAGGATCTCGCCAGGTCGTTTCTCGAAACGGCGCAGGTTCAGGGTGCCGGTGGACAGCACCACCGCGTCGGGATCCAGCGAGGTGACCCGGCCGATGGGCACGAAGATCCGCCGTCTCGCCTGGATCTCCGCGACCACGCCGATCACCCTCGGTGGTTGGCTGAGCCGTGGCCGGGCGACGGTGTCACGGACCCGCCCGACCTGGTCGCCGTTCGGGTCGTAGATCGCGATGTCCGCGAGTCGGGCGAGGTAGACACGGGTGGCCGTGGTCACGCCGGACCCCCGTGGCGGGCCTGGCCGGGCGGGTCCGAAGCCATCGGCGGGACACCGTGCGGTGTCAGGCGGGAGCGCGGCGAGTGGTCACGTGGCGTGCTCACCCTGCCAGCGTAGTCACGGTGATCAGTCGGGACGTTCCGCTGCCGGGGGACACGCCCGGCGCCACCGGGTGGCGGCTGCATAGTCTCGCACCATGAGGAGACTGCGGTACGAGATCGTCGACGTGTTCACCGACCGCCCGTACGCCGGGAATCCGCTCGCGGTGGTGCTGGACGCCGACGGTGTCGACGGGACGCAGATGCGGTGGATCGCCCGTGAGTTCAACCTGTCGGAGACCGCGTTCGTGCTGCCGCCCTCGCCGGGCGCCGACTACCGGATCCGGATCTTCACGCCCGGCACTGAACTGCCGTTCGCCGGTCATCCCAGTGTCGGCACGGCCGCGACCTTGGCCCGGCTGGGCCGGATCAAGCCGGGTGAGCGGGTCCAGGAATGCGGTGCCGGGATGGTGTCGGTGTCGGTGACTGACGGGGCCGCGACGCTGACCGGTGGCACCGCCACCGTGGGTGCCGAACTCGACCCCGAGCCGCTGCTCCGTGCGGTGGGACTGACCAGGCAGGACCTGGCGGGTCCCGTGCCCCGGGTGGCCGGCTGCGGCATCAGTTTCTACTACCTCGCGGTCCGTCCGGACGCGCCGGCGCGGGCCGTGCCCGATGTGGCGGCGCTTCGAGCGCTGGGACAGGCGGGCCTGAGCGTCTTCGTCTGGGACCCGGACAGCCAGGTCGCGCACTCCCGGGTGTTCTGTGACGCGGTGGGTGTTCCGGAGGACCCGGCGACCGGCTCGGCGGCGCTCGGTTTCGGGGTGTGGCTGGTCGCGGCCGGCCTGGCAGCCCCGGACGGCACCACGACGTACACGGTGCGCCAAGGCGTGGAGATGCATCGTCCGTCCACCCTGGAATGCGCCGTGGTGGCGAGCGGCGGCCGGACCACCCGTACCACTGTGGCCGGTGGCGTGGTCCCCGTCGCGAGCGGCGATATCGTGGTGCCGCCGTTCGTCGGCTGACGGTTGCCGCCGGTCACGGCGGGGGCTTGCGGACCCGGTGCAGCCGGAACGGCTTGCTGGGACGTCGCGTCGCGGGCGTCGGCGGCGGTGGTGCGGCCAGCGACCCCCGCGGCAGGGTTGCGCCGGCTTCCACCGGGTCCGCCGTGGGTTCCAGCCGGGTCACCACGCAGTCGGTCGCCCAGCGGGCCGCGGTGTCCTCGGATGCGGGCAGGTTGAGTCGCTTGCTCGCCAGTTGCGGCACCACCTGCTGCCACAGTTCACTGTCCGGGGTCACCCGGCTCACCTGGGCCGGCCAGCTCACCACCCGTCCACCGTGGTCACCGCGCCCCGTGACCACGGCCGCGGTCACGGTGTCCAGGCCAGGCGCTGCCTGCTCACCCGATCCGCTGACCACGTACAGGGCGTCCTCGTGCCACAGGCACCACACCGGGTACGGGCGACCGCCAGCCACGGTCAGCCATACCACGGCGGCTTTCTTCATCGTCTCTGTGACGAGCGGATGCATGGCGACATCCTTTCGGGACGGTCTCACTCGGTGAGTGGGTCACGTGGTGCGGGGTCGCAGAACTCGTACGCCTGGTAGCGGTGGATGGAGAGGTTGTCCGGCCAGCCGTCGTCCGGCCAGCCACCTTTGGCGAGCAGCGCGGCCACGAACCGCCCGGGGTCGCTCAGCCGCTGCCACACCGACGGAAGGAACGTCGCCCGCCGGGTGTCGTCGGCCAGCAACAGCCCGTCGACGCCGGGACGTAGTGCCCTCAGCAGGTCGTCCGGCCCGGTGGCGTCGAGCGGGGTGAGCGGTGTCAGCACCGAGACTTTGATGTCGAGTTCCGGCCAGTCGGTGCGGTTCACAGGCGGCAGCCTGGGGTCGGCCATCGCGCGGCGGGTGTTGCGGACCACGTCAAGGTAGAGCGGGTTGGTGGCCCGCAGGCTCCCGACACAGCCGCGCAGCTGGCTGCGGCGTTCCAGTGTGACAAAAGAGACGCCGGGCTCGCGCAGGGCCTTCGTAGCGGGGACCGGCTCCGTGGTGGGCTGGCCGACCAGGCAGATCCGTACCGTTCCGGCCGCGATCGTGGCGAGCAGTGCGCCTTCGCTCGTCGTGACCGGCTGCACAGCCTGGGGCCTCATGTGGGCATCCTGCCAGTACCGGCCCGTGGCCGGTCAACCCGGCACTGTCGGCCTGCGGCCCCGGGGCTACCCGGAGGCACACGTCAGATGGGCGTCGGCCCAGTCTGAGATGTCCCAGTGGTTCCCGTCGCCACCATCAGTGACGATCAGGTCCACTGTCTTCGCGCCGGTCACGTCCACGTCGATCGGCATTGGCTGGGCGTCCCGGGTCACCACGCCGGTGTCGTGCCGGAGTTGCCCGTCGGCGTGTACCTGGAAGGTGACCGTGCCGCCGCCGGGTCCGGTGGAGGAACCGTCGATGCCGACGACCGCCTTGAACCGGGTGCAGCCCGGTGGGGGATAGATCCGAATGTGGCTTGGCGCGTGGGCACCGAGGCCCTTGTCGTAGGTGGTGCCGGCCAAGGCCAGGGGACCACCGTCGTCGACTCCGGTGTTACCGGTTGCCTTGTTCAGCTCCACCGGGCCCCAGCCGTTCGCGATCTGCACGTACGCCGTCTCGTTGAGATATCGGGCAACCGACCTGGGAGCGGCGCTGGGACTGGCGGATGGTGCCGCCTTGCCGGCCGGCGGGGACGGTTCCGGCCGGCGTCCCGCATCGCCGGCCCAGAAGCCGGCGGCGAAGAACAACGCCGCCACCACGACCAGGACCGCGCCGTGCACCAGCCAGTTGGTACGCGGTGGCGGCGGCCCCACGTGGTGCCAGTCGTCCTCCTGGGACGCGGCAGCCCGCCGGGGTTCGATCCGGACCCGACCCACCGACCCGGGCGAGTGATCTGCCGTGCTCCGGGGCACCGGCTGTGTGGCGTGCGCCGGACGGTCGTAGTGGGGCATCGTCTGGGTCTGCGACGGTGCCGGTAGCACTGGCACCGGCCGGGTCTCGTGGTGCCCGGCCGCCGGAACCGGTCGGGCGGCATATTCGGTCAGCAGTACCCGCAGAGTGTCGGCGTCGGGTCGCTGCTCGGGTGACTTTGCCAGGCACGCCCCGACGGTCCGCCACAGTTCCTCCGGCATCCCGGCGGGCCGCTGCGGGACGTCGGTCACGTGTTGGTGAACCACCGACAGCGGGTGGTCCGCGACGAACGGGGGCCGGCCCGCGACCAGCTCGTACAGCAGGACGCCGCAGGCGTACACGTCGACGGCGCTGGAGGGCTCGTCGCCCACGGCGAGCTCCGGTGCCAGGTAGGCCGGTGTGCCCAGTACCTCGTGCTGCCCTGCCATGGTGGCGGCGGTGGCCACCAGCCGGGCGATCCCGAAGTCGGTCAGTCGGGGCGAGCCGTCCCGCAGCAGTACGTTCTCCGGTTTGATGTCCCGGTGCACCACACCCTGGCCGTGGGCGTAGCTGAGCGCCGCGGCGACGTCGGCGACCAACCGGGCCGCCTCCACGGCCGGAATCCCACCCCTGCTGTGCAGATGGGCCCGCAGGTCCGGACCGGGCACCAGGTCCATCACCAGTGCCAGTACGTCACCCTCGGCCACCAGGTCGCGGACCCGCACAATGCCTGGGTGTGTCAGGCGTAGCAGCACGGACCGTTCCCGCAGGAAGCGGTGTACCACGTCGGGATTGCCGGCCAGGTCCGGGCGGAGCAGTTTCACCGCGACCGGTCCGTCCGGGCTGTCCGCCCGGAACACGGTGCCGAAGGACCCCTGGCCGATCACGGAGCGTGCAACATATCGGCTTCCGATGCGCACCGTCACGGACACCTCGACACCTCCCCGGACACGCTGGCGCCATCCTGCCATGCCGGGTCGGGTGGCTGGGCCGTCGCTCCCGACCGGCGGTCAGGACAGACCCACGGCGTCCAGGCTCGCTTCCCAGAGCCGGTGGGCGAGTCGCGGGTCGCGGGCCGACCGGGACGGCGGTTTCGGTCGCCGTCGGTGGTAGTAACGGCCGGGATCCACGTCCGGCGTCGTGGCGAGCCAGACCAGTGTGTCAGCACCCTGTTCCGGGGTCTGGAAGCCGGGCAGCCGCAGCCCGATCTGGAACAGCCGACTGCCCCGGCCGAACCCGGTGTTCACCGCGCCGGGGTGGAAGCACACCGGGATGATGCCCCGGTCCGCCCACCGCCTCGCGGCTTCCACGGTGAACAGCAGGTTCGCCTGCTTGCTCGCCCCGTACGCCAGCCACTTCGAGTAACGGTGTCGCAGCCCGGACAGGTCCTCCGGGTCCACCGTCACGAGCCGTTCCGCTGCCGAGGCGGTGCCGATCACCCGGGAGCCCGGCGGCAGGCTGTCCAGCAGCAGGTGGCTGAGCAGGAACCCGGCAAGGTGGTTGACCTGTACGGTCATCTCGAATCCGTCCACCGTCATGGACCGGTGATGGCACATCAGCCCGGCGTTGTTGGCGAGCACGTCGACCCGGGGGTACCGGTCGCGCAGTCGCTTTCCGAGGGCCCGGACCTCGTCCAGCGCCGCGAAATCGGCGCGGTACGCGTCAGGGGTACGGCCCGTGGCGGCCACCCGCTGCACCGCCAGCCCGAGCCGTTCCGGGTCCCTGCCGACGAGCACCACGTGGTGCCCGAGAGCCGCCAACCGTTCCGCCGCGGCGGTCCCGATTCCTGAGCTGGCCCCGGTGACCACCGCGACCGGCGGGTCGCCGGTTGGGCGGTTAAGGGTGACCTCCCGGGGTGAGGTGAGATCTCCCACAGCCGCATTCTCCCTGTCGTGGCGTCCTGATTACTGTCGCAGCCTAGATACTGCCCGGTAACCGCATTCTTCCGGAAACGGAGCCTGACATGTCTGACGCTGCCCGTTCCCGCCGTTCCTGTCTGGCCGTGCCGGGTTCGAGTACCAAGATGCTCGGCAAGGCGCGGGGACTGCCCGCCGACCAGGTCTTCCTGGATCTGGAGGACTCTGTCGCACCACTGGCCAAGGAGGACGCCCGCAAGAACGTGGTGGCGGCGCTCAACGACGGCGACTGGCCGGGCAAGGTCCGGGTGGTACGGGTCAACGACCTGACCACGCAGTGGACGTACCGGGACGTGATCGAGGTGGTCGAGGGCGCCGGAGCGAACCTGGACTGCCTGATGCTCCCGAAGGTGCAGACCGCGGCCCAGGTGCAGTGGCTGGACATGTTGCTCACCCAGATCGAGAAGACACTCGGATTCGCGGTGGGCCGGATCGGGATCGAGGCGCAGATCGAGAACGCGCTCGGTCTGGTCAATGTGGACGCGATCGCCACGGCGTCGCCGCGGGTGGAGACGATCATCTTCGGTCCCGCCGACTTCATGGCCTCGATCAACATGAAGTCGCTGGTGGTGGGGGAGCAGCCGCCCGGGTACGACGTGGGCGACGCGTACCACTACATCCTGATGCGGATCCTGATGGCGGCGCGGGCCAACGACCTGCAGGCCATCGACGGACCGTACCTGCAGATCCGGGACCTGGACGGGTTCCGCCGGGTGGCGGGGCGTTCCGCGGCACTGGGTTTCGACGGCAAGTGGGTGCTGCACCCGGGCCAGATCGAGGTCGCGAACGAGGTGTACTCGCCGACCCAGGAGGACTACGACCACGCCGAGTTGATCCTGGACGCGTACCAGTACCACACCTCGGAAGCCGGTGGCATGCGCGGTGCGGTGATGCTGGGTGATGAGATGATCGACGAGGCCTCGCGCAAGATGGCGACCGTGGTTTCGGCGAAGGGCCGCGCTGCCGGGATGCGGCGCACGTCGACGTTCACCCCGCCGGAGTGAAGCCGCTCACCTGAGTTCGGGGTGCTGCGCCATCCCGATGGTGAACATCAGGCCGTACATCGGCTGGTGCCCGGCCGGTCGCCACCGGCCGGGCGGTCAAGACACCGTGATCATTCCAGTTGGCCGGTGCTCGCCAGCCAGATCATGAAGCCCACGTAAACGATGATCGCGAGCAGGCTCAGGGCGGTCAGGATCCACCCGACGATGATCCCGGCGAGCGCCATCCCGTCGCCGTCCTCGCCGGATTCGCGGATCTGCCGCCGTGCCACGTGGCCCATGATCGCGCCGACGCAGCCCAGCAGCGCGCAGACGAAGAACGACGCGCAGGACACCACCAGCGAGGCGATCGCCAGGCCGTTGGTACGCCGCGCTGGCGGAAAGTAGCCGGGGTATCCGCCGGGCGCGGGAGGATAAAGCGGTGGCGGTGGATATCCGGGCGGTTCCGGCGGCGGGTACCCGGACTGCCCCGGATAGGGCTCGGTCATCTGCTCCTCCTGGCTCGGCGGTCGGGCTGAGCCTAGGCATTGCCGGCCACCCCCGCAGCACCGCTGGCGCGGGTCGCTGGGATCGCGTTGCCCGGCACCCGGGTGAGCGGGCAGGATCGCAGCATGGTCACGACCCCGACGGGCAACATCCCCGCCAAGCGTCCACGCCGTCGCACCAGCGGGGCGGCGGGTGATTCCAGGAGCGCCCCGGCCGGGGTTCCCGCAACCGACCGGCTGGAGGGAAAGGTCGCGTTGGTGACCGGCGCGGGAAGTGAGGACGGCATCGGGTACGCCACGGCCCGGCGGTTACGGGTGCTGGGCGCCACCGTGGCGATCGTGTCCACCACGCGCCGGATCCACGACCGGGCGACCGAGTTGGGGGCGACCGGCTTCGTGGCCGATCTCACCGATGAGGCGGAGGTCGGGGCACTGGGTGATGCGCTCACCGACCAGTTCGGGGCTGTGGACGTGGTGGTGAACAACGCCGGACTGGCCAGTCGCACCAGTCCGGAGGTGTTCCGCCCGGTGGCTCAGCTGAACCTGGGGGAGTGGCGGGTCGAGATCGATCGCAACCTGACAACGGCGTTTCTGGTGTCGAGGTCCCTGGTGGCCGGGATGGTGGAGCGAGGCTGGGGGCGGGTGGTGAACGTCGCCGCGACGGTGGGGCCGGTCAACGCGATGCCGGCCGAGGCGGCGTACGCGGCGGCGAAGGCGGGAGTGGTGGGCCTGACCAGGGCGCTGGCCATGGAGTTGATCGCCGACGGGGTCACCGTCAACGCCGTGGCACCGGGGATCATCCACACCGGGGCGTCAACCCTGTCGGAACTTCGGCACGGACTGGAGACACCGATGGGTCGCCCTGGCACCCCGGACGAGGTGGCGGCGCTGATCGCGTTCCTGTGCACCCCGGCGGCCTCGTACGTCACCGGCCAGATGATCGTGGTGGACGGCGGCAACAGCGTACGGGAGACGAGTTACCGGTGAGCTCGTGGAGTTGTTCACACCATGAACGACTGTTCAGGTGCCCGTTCACCCAGAGATACTGCCCGGTAACTTTGTTCTCGTGGCACCGCGCCAAACCCGTCGACCAGCTTCTGAGACCCGCTGAGGAGCAGCCATGGCCCGCCTCGCCGTGACCCACGGCCTGACCGACATCCAGCGGGAGATCCTGTCCACGGTCCGCACTTTCGTGAACAAGGAGATCATCCCGAACGCGCAACACCTGGAGCACGCCGACGAGTATCCGGGCGACATCGTCGAGGGCATGAAGGAGATGGGCCTGTTCGGCCTCACGATCCCCGAGGAGTACGGCGGGCTCGGCGAGTCACTCCTGACGTACGCCCTGGTGGTGGAGGAACTGTCCCGGGGCTGGATGAGCATCTCCGGGATCGTGAACACCCACTTCATCGTGGCGTACCTGATCTCGCAGCACGGCTCGGAGGAGCAGAAGCGGCGGCTGCTACCCCAGATGGCGGCCGGAAGTGCTCGCGGTGCCTTCTCCATGTCCGAGCCAGGCTGCGGCTCCGACGTCGCGGCGATCCGATCCAGAGCACTGCCGGACGGGGACCACTTCGTCCTCAACGGGCAGAAGATGTGGCTGACCAACGGGGCGTACTCCTCGGTGGTCGCCACCCTGATGAAGACCGACACCGGCCACGACTCGGTGTACCGGAACATGACCACGTTCCTGCTGGAGAAGGAGCCGGGATTCGGCGAGACCGTGCCGGGCCTGACCATCCCCGGCCGGATCGACAAGATGGGCTACAAGGGCGTCGAGACCACCGAGATGGTGCTGGACAACCACCGGGTCCCGGCGTCCACCATCCTCGGCGGTCCCGATGTGGGTCTCGGACGCGGCTTCTACCAGATGATGGACGGCATCGAGGTGGGTCGGGTCAATGTCGCGGCCCGTGCCTGCGGCATCATGCTCCGGGCCTTCGAACTCGCCGTGGGGTACGCGCAGCAGCGCGAGGCGTTCGGCAGCAAGCTCGCCGGCCATCAGGCGATCGCGTTCAAGCTCGCGGAGATGGGCACCAAGATCGAGGCGGCGCACGCCCTGATGGTCAACGCCGCCCGACTGAAGGACTCCGGCGAGCGCAACGACGTGGCGGCCGGGATGGCGAAGCTACTCGCCAGCGAGTACTGCGCCGAGGTGACACAGGAGGCGTTTCGGATCCACGGCGGCTACGGCTACTCCAAGGAGTACGAGATCGAACGGCTGATGCGGGAAGCGCCGTTCCTGCTGATCGGCGAGGGCACGTCGGAGATCCAGAAGACCATCATCAGTCGGGGACTGCTCAAGGAGTACAAGCTCTGACCCGGTCGCTGCTACTTGGCTGGGAGGTCCTGACATGACCAGTAAGTTTACCGAGCTTGCGATCGACTGTGCCGATCCCCACGGTCTCGCCCGGTTCTGGTGCTCGGTCCTTGACTATGAGGTGCAAGACGAAGACGACGGAATTGTCACAATTGGCTCCCCTCTGGCACCTGAAGGTAAGAACCACCTTGGCCCAGTGCGTGATGAACCAAGAAGCAGTGTCATGTCCCCGGTGATGGCTGGCTGGCCAGCCGGTTGATCGCCATGTTCTCGCTGGCCAGGACGGTGACCACCGATGCGGCCTGATCTGCCGAGTGTCGTGTGGGTTCGGCGGGAGACCAATGGCAGGGCGAGGCGTCCGGTTCCGATCGCGAACCTGGGGCGTATCTGACGGATCATGGTGACTTCCGGGACAGATCGGATGCCGGGCGTCGGTGGGAGGACGGATGCATGATCGGTGATCGGTGGGGCGTGACAGACAGCGAGATATTGCGCTCCTATCCGTGCGACGACTTCGTCGTCTCGCCAGTACTGCAGGCGTGGCGGGGCGTGTGCGTCGAGGCGCCTGCCGAGGCGGTGTGGCCGTGGGTTGCGCAGGTGAGGCTTGCGCCGTACTCCTATGACTGGATAGACAACCTTGGCCGCCGCTCACCTCGAGAGTTGGTCGGGCTTCCGGAGCCTCAAGTCGGAGAACGGTTCACTACTGCTGGCGGCCGGGAGCTGGGCAGGATCGTCTCGGTCGACCAGGAGCACGACACGACGCGCTTGCTGCTCAAGGTCGTCATGCAGACCACCCGCTGGGCAGCCCTCGGACTGTCCATCGGTGACCTCATCATGGCTCGACGGCAGTTGCTGAACCTGAAGCAGCTCGCAGAGCACCACCAGCACCAGGGCGCGACCACGGACTGAAGATCAGCCACGCTCATCGGCTAGATTCGCGACACCTACCCCATCGACCCACGCTCCAAGACTGGAGCCCAACCTCACCTGCGCGATGGAGCGCTGCGGCAACCGCCACAAGCTCCGGGCTCTCCGCGCCCGGCGGGCCACAGACCCGTTAAGCAGCCTCAAGTCGGACCCGTCTGCCTTGCGCTTTGGGCCGCGTTTGCACCCCCGATCTGAGCGGGTGCTGTGGAAGCCTGTATCTGGAGGATCCGCAGTACGGCAGCCTCGGCTATGCAGGCTTCGGCGACTGGGAGTTGCTGGAGGGCCGCTACACCCTCGCGGTGCTCTTCGAGTACGCGGCGACGCTGGGCCTGATCGACGTCGCCTACGACGAGCCGGGGGGGCTCGCGACGACTACCGCGAAAACTGGGGTGCCGACTACATCGGCGCGCTCAGCCGGTATGACGGGCTGCGGGCGGTCAGCCTCAACGACCTCGGCGCCTACGTGTTCGGCTTGAGCAAGTCGTACACGCCGCCGGAGCCGGAGACGCCCGGGCGTACGGTGAAGGTCCTGCCCAACCTCGATGTTGTCGCTGTCGGCCGCCTCACCCCGGCCGAGCTTCTGGTGCTGGAGAGCTACGCCCGCCGTACCGGCGATCACGTCTGGACCGTCAGCCGGGAGAGCCTGCTCGCCGCCGTCGATGCCGGGCGGGAGCCCGGCGAGTTCGCCGTGTTTCTGCGGGCCCGGGCCGCGCAGCCCGAGCTGCCCGGCACGCTCCTGACACTCCTGGACAAGATCGCCGAACGGGCCGGACGGCTCACCGACCTGGGACAGGTACGCCTCATCGCGTGCGCGGACCCGGCGCTGGCCACGCTGATCAGCCACGACCGGAAGCTGCGGCCACTGTGCACCCTGCTTGGCGACCGGCACCTGGCCGTACCCGCCGACCGGGAACCGGATTTCCGGCGGGCGCTGACCGCCCTCGGCTATGCCGTGCCGAACGGCGTGTCACGACGGCCCGGATAGCCTCCCTGGAACGGGGCGGCTCACCTCATGGCGGATATCGCCTTCCTCCGGCTGGCGGATACATTTCGACTCTGGCGTCCGGCCCTATCGTGGTCATGTGGCGATGGGCACTGGACTTCGGGCTTTCCGCGGTGGGTTGCGTGGTTGGTACGACACGTGTGGTGAGCTTGGAGTGCGTGATCTCGGGGTGAAATGAGGGAAGCACCGACGGTTCCTTCACGCTGTCGTCGCCACTGCCGTTGGTCGGACCGATTCGCGGGTATGAGCTGAGGCCACATGGCGTGCCGGACGCGATGCCTGGCACCGCCGTCTGCCGGCCACTCGTCCAGGCCCCTGCTAAAGACCAGCCATACTGGGTGTATGAACACAGACCAGCCTGGCCCGTTCAGCGTCGCGGACGTAAAGCCCTATGCGATACCGGCACGGCTTGACGACCTGCAAGGACCGGATCACGGCATCGTCACGCTTCCTCGCGATGTGGCCTGGAGCGGGCGTCGGGAGTTTGACCTCGATGACGAGTATGACCGTGCCGCTATGTACAAGATCGTTCTGGAAGAGGGGCAGGAGGCAGACCAACGGAACCTGCTCAACTGGCGGATCCTCCGCCACGACTGGCGTGACCTCTTCCCTGCGCGTCAGGTTCGCGCGTTATGGGAGAATCGATTCCCTGAGCTTGGCCGCGCCTGATGGATGCGTTCCAGGCACAGCTGGCCCGGATCGCACTGGATGTGGTGGCCAACCGTGGCTTTGTCTTGGGAGGCGGCCATGCAGTCCAGCTCCACGGCATGGCGGAACGTCCTTCCGAGGATATTGATCTGTTCGGCGTGGACCGTGGCGGGCCGGCGGAGGTCGAGGCCGACGTGGTGGCGGCGTTCCGAAGGCACCGGCTCGCGGTAACAGTCACCCGACGCACGTCCGATCTTGTCCAGATGATGGTCAGTGGGCCGTGCGGTGAGACCTGCAAGGTCGACCTCGGCATCTTCTGGCGTGCCCGGGAGCCGGTTGTCCTTGATATCGGATCTGTCCTACACCCGGACGACGCTGCGGCGGGGAAGATGGACGCCCTGTTCAACCGGTGGGCCCCGCGCGATTTCCTTGACGTTTACGCGATACATGTCAGTGGTCGCTACGGCCGGCGGCAACTCGAAGCGCTCCTCGTGGAACACAACCCCGGGTTTGATCGAGCGATGTTCGCCGAGTCGCTCGGATTTCTCGCTCGCATCCCGGACCGCGAGTTTGAGGCGTACGGCGTCGACAAAGAACATGTCGCTACAATGCGTGCTTTCTTCGCAGAGTGGCAGCACGAGCTCGACCAATAGCCATCCAGGCCCTTACTCCGCTGGCCGCCCAGAAACCCCTCACTCTTCCTGTACGGCTCGCGAGGAGTCGAGATAGCGGTGACCGGAAGCGAAGCTCGCGCCTCCCAGGACCACCTCCGGTAGGCCGAAGCGCAGCGTCTGCCCCCGCGTTTCGGGCCGCGTTTGCTCCCGCGTCTCGCAGCGTTAGTACTCCAGCCGCACTTTCAGGTTCGGAGTCTGCGCTGGTAGTGGCTGGTTTGGGCGCGGTCCCCGACGCCGCGGATCGGGCTGAGGTCGAGGCTGGTGCTCAGGCTCTCATCAACGTAGTCGCGCCCACCGGCTGGCAGAGATGCGCAAGTGTCTCGGGCTGACGGAGGCTGAGGTCGCTGAGCGGATGAATACGCCAGGAACGAGTCTCAGCTACCGAACGCGCGAGGGTTGATGCCAGCGAGTTGAGAACCCTCGCCGCCTACGTCAAGGCCGTCGGCGGGCGAATGGAGATCGTTGCCGACTTCGGCGGTGAACCAGGGCCCCGGCAAAGTAGAGAAATGTCCGAGTTAATGTCCGGCACCGTCTTCGAATCCAACTCGCCTGAGCTGCCCGTATGTCACGCGCTGGAGGAATCGGGCGGCCGAACGAACCGAAACAAATCTCTACTTTGCCGGGGCCCTGGGCGGTGAACGCCTCGTAGTCGGCAGACACCCGGGCCACGCGTCGATGCATCCACACCGTGCAGCGATGGCTTGTGTGAACGCTGGGTGCCACCCCGTACGAATCCTTCTACCCACCGACCGGTTCTTGGTTCGTCGGTGTTGCCCGCGGCAACGCTGACCAAGATGCCCGATTTTTCCTTTATGAGTCAGAGAGGAAACGTGACGAACCAAGAACCGATGTTAGGACCTGGCTGTCGCAGGCCCCGGTTTGATCGTTTGACATTTTAGCTGGCCAGTCCAGGTGGACCAGCGGCGAGGTTGACGCCGTGCTGGTAGTCCGGCGGGGATAGGCCCCGCTGGCGCGCACGGGACACGGGGTCGATCTCCGCGTCCGCATTACGGCGGTGGCGGTGGCGGTGGCGGTGGCGGTGGCGGTGGCGGTGGCGGTGGCGGTGCGAGCTTAACGGTCCCGTCCCCATTGGCTGTTGACCCGCCTGAGCGGCGTGATCAGATCACATCGTCGAACGCGCCGTGTCGCATGGGCTGGACACGCTGGCTGCGGCTCGTTCTGATCTCCGGCGATATCCAGGGAACCTGGCACATCGCTCCCACGGCCAGCAGTTTGAGAGATCGATCGATTGGTCGACCCCCGTAGACGCCGCCGCTGGCCGGCGGATGTTGTCATACCCGAGCCTCAATCTCATTGGCATGACTACCACGACGACGCCTCGCGCCGACGGAGCTGGCGAACGCAAGAAGCTGTCGCCGGCCATGCTCGCCGCGCTGTGGACGGTAAGCAACGGCCGCTGCTACGCCCCCTCGTGCCCGCATCCGGTCGTGTTCGAAGTCCGCCCGGGCGAGTTCCAGAAGAACGCTCAGGTCGCCCACATCTACGGCGTGCGCCCAAACACTCCGCGGTACCGGGCCGCCATGGACGCCAACGAGCGGGACTCGTTCGAGAACCTGCTGCTGCTCTGCATGCCGCACCACGAAGAAGTCGATGGCAAGGACGGCGAGAAGCGGTACCCCCCGGAACTCCTCCGGAAGTGGAAGATCCAGCATGAGGGTGCTGGAGGTGCGGTCCTGAACACCTTGCGGGTCATGGACACCGATGCGCTGATGAAGTTGCTGGCTCAGATCGCCGAGCCGCCGGTGAAGCGCCTGGAATCTATCGCGCAGCGGCTGGAGGAGACCCACACCGTCACGGCGGAAACGGTGACCGAACTGAAAGCGATCATCGCGATCATGTCCGACACAGGCACCGGCGTCAATGCCGCGACCGCGGCGAGCCTCGCCTACGCCGCCGAGGTCCTCAGCGCCCGCGATCTCAAAGCCGCCGCCGACGGGCTCAACCACGCCGCCGAGGTGCTACCGCACGTCGTCGGGCGGGTCGAGAACGCGGTGAACCGGATGAGCCAGTTCATGTAGACGGCCGCCAGCGGACCGATAATGCGGCTATGCGCGGTCGACACCGCCCGTAGCCGCCCGCACGGGCAGGCCCACGACCCGGCTTGCGGATAGGTAGGAATCGACGCCGCACCGCGTGCAGGCATCGCCTCCAGCGAGAACGGAGCTGTGTCACACACCTACGGCCGGTAGAAGATCCCGTAGCGAGCCATGAACTCGACCGGGTCAAGCCGCAGCTCAAGCTGACCGGCGGCGTGCTCTCACCTCACCGTGACGACCACATCCTCCACCATGTCCCCGAGGGCACGGAGGTTGATCTTCGTCGCGGCGGATGTCGGGGTGCTTCCATATATGCCCTCCCAGCCCATCGCTGGGAGGGTCACCAAAGGATCGGTGGTGTTCCGTGCCGCCAGGCGGGGTTCTTCCCGTTCGGGTTGAACAGCGCGTAGTCGTGGGCGAAGGCGTTTCGCAGCGCCCACAGCGCGTCGCGCTCTCCCTGGACGGTGACCGCGGAGAAGTGGTCGAGGGCGTGCAGCAATGCGGTCCTGTCGAAGATCACCGGCCGGCCGGCAACATTGAAACAGGTGCCGATCTGGTCGAGCAGCATCATGTAGCCGGTGGCGGCGAGCCAGCTCTGCCCCCGCTTGCCCGGCATAACATGACCGGTGTCGACATCGCGCTCCGCCGCGCCCCGTACGTCTTGCAGGAGGGCGATGAAGCTCGACTTGTACTGGATCCCCTGGGCGTCCGGTGGCTCCAGGTATAGGTGCCGGTGGATCGCCGCGTCGACTGTGAGATTCACGGCGGAGAACCATACGTCCGGGCGCCAGCTGATCGCCAGCCAGTTCAGCGTCACCGTGTAATCTGCGCGGGGTCCACAGTCGGGACAGCGAGACTCTCGGCGACCTGGCCGACACGATGCGTATCCGCACTGCGCCAGGGTACGCCACCAAACAGCACGACGAGCATCCGTGTAATTGGGTGTTGCCGTGCCGATACTGTCGCACCCTGGGAGTACCGTTACACCTCGACGTGACCGTTGGCGCCCCAGGGGACCGCATGGCGAGTGGATTCAAAATCAACAAGCAGGGCATCCGGCAGATTGTGCGGGAGATCGAGCGAGAGTTTGCGAAAACTCCGGTACGGGTTCCGGTCAACGGCGAGGCGAGGGCGAGCGGCAGCGCAGGTGGTAGCGCGGTCACCGGCTCCGAGCTGGAGTTGGTGGCCGGCTGGCTGCTCGACTGGGGATACACCTACTCGAAGGTGAAGCCGGGACTCGTGCCGTCAGTAGCCGAGATGATGACCGACGTGGGCGTCGAGGAGTTCGCGCCGTTGGTCGGGCCTCACGTTGAGGTGGCGGTGGCCGTGCTTGAAGAGGCGGGACTGTTCAACAACTCGGCGAGGACTTACGGCAGCAAGGGCATGGGCCTCCCAGTGTGGCTTACCGACGCGGGTCAGCGCGAAGCGGTGTCGCGGATCGAGCGCCGCAAGGACAACCGCGCCCGTCGCAGCGCCTGTCGGGACGCGGTGCTCCGGTGGGTCTACGAGCGGGACGCGAACGGCGAGTCGACGGAGATCGCCGAGATCGCGTACGGCCCATACGGCTGGTTCAACGGGATGTTGTTCAGCGCGGCCGATCTGGCAGAGGCGGTCCGATTCCTCCGCGAGCGGCGGCTACTAGACGGAACTGACGAAACCCCGACCATCGAGCCTGCCGGGACCGAGTGCATCGAGCAGTACGGAGGCGTGGTGGAGTACCTAAACCGGGGGGACGGTGCCGGCGTGAACGTGACGATCATGGGCAACAACAGCGGACAGCTCGCGGTGGCGAACCGGGACGTCGCCCAGAACCAGACCAACACCAACCAGGCCGAGGCACTTGCCATCTTCGCGAACGCCCTCCGCGAGTTCGGACAGCTCGTGCCGCTGGACCAGCAGCCCGAGTACGAGGAGGTCGCCACCGCACTGGAGCGGGAGGCAGCCAAGGCCGAGCCCAACAAGGGCTGGGTCAAGGCCCTGTTCGACCGCGCGAAGGGCTTGCTGGAGGGCGCTCCGACGAACCTGCACAACCTGGCCCAGGTGACGAAGGTCGCGTTCGACATCTACAGCCAGACGGCGGGCTGACGATCACGGGGCCGCTGCCGAAGTTCTACGGAACTCGAGACATGCTCGTGCTGCGGCAGCTCGCCGAGTGCATGGGTACCAGCCACATGCTCCTCTGCCCCGACAACGCGCGTCGGCAGGTCGGTGACTCCGGTACGGCCGGCGAGGAGTCGAGACCCACTGGGACCGGAAGTGAAGCTCGCGCCTTCCAGTACCTCCGGTGAAGGCCGCGATCCGGGAGGACGAAGGGCAGCGTTTGACCCGCGTCTCGTAGAGGGCAAGACCGTCAAGAACAGGCTCCACCTCGACGTCAACCCAACCGACAGGGAGCAGGACGAAGAGGTCCGTCGCCTGCTCGACCTCGGTGCTCGACACGCCGACGTCGGCCAAGGCGATGCGAGCTGGGTCGTATTCGCCGACCCGGAGGGGAACGAGTTCTGCGTCCTTGCGAACCGCCGCCCCTGATCGGAGCCCGCCGTCGTGGGGCGCCCCCGGCCCGGTGCGACCATGGGACCATGAGCTTCGACCGAGCCGCGTTCCTGTTCGACGGCGACTGCGCCTTCTGCAGTACCTGCGCCAGGTTCATCGAGCGACGGATCCCCACCACGGCCGAGGTCACGCCGTGGCAGTTCGCCGATCTGGACGCGCTCGGGGTGACCCGGCAGCAGGCCGAGGAAGCGGTGCAGTGGATCGATGTGGACGGATCGGTCGCCAGCGGCCCGGCCGGGATCGCGGCCCTGCTGCGCGACGCGGGTTCGTACTGGCGGCCACTCGGCTATCTGCTGGACCTACGCCCGGTGCTGTGGCTGGCGTGGCCGGTCTACCGGCTGATCGCCCGCCACCGGGCCAAGCTTCCCGGCGGTACCGAGGCGTGTGCGCTGCCCCAGGCGCAACGGGACAAGCTGCGCCGGGAAGGCGAGGCGTAGCGTCGCCTGACGCGCGGACGGGGTACGCGCCGGGCGCGTACCCCGTCCTGACGTGCTACCGGATCACCCGGTGACCGCGCGGTACGCGTTCACCTCTCCGTGTCCGAAGAACCCGTTGTTGTCGCTGCTGCCGTAGCAGTACGCGTACCAGGCACCGTTCCCGGTCGGGTCGTACGCCCGGCCTTCCGGACACGCCCGTTCGTCAGCGGTCTGCTGCATCGCCGCGGTGACCCCCGCGGGGGACAGCTCCGGATGCACGCTGGCCACCAGTGCGGCGACCCCGGCAACGTGCGGGCTGGACATCGAAGTGCCCTGCTTGTAGCCCCAGCCGGCTCCGGTGACCCGGTTCCAGGTCGCCGAGTAGACCCGGCCGTTCGGCTCGGTGCCGCGTTGCAGGCTGTCGCCGCCGGGTGCGGTCACCTCGACCACCCCGAGGCCGTACGAGGAGAAGAACGACTTCGCACCGGTCGGGCCGGTCGCGGAGACGGTCACCACTCCGGTGGCCTCACCGGGCAGCACCTGGCAGGCCCCGTTGATCAGGCGTTCCTCCGGCGGGGCTGAGCCGTCGTTGGGGCTGCCGTCGTCAACGAACCTGTGCGCCAGGTCGTGGTTGCTGTTGCCGGCCGACGCGACGGTCAGCACGCCCTGGCTGGAGGCGTACCGGAGCGCCCGCTGCACCGCGATCCAGGCCGGACGCTGCCGCAGATCGTTGCGGCAGTTGTACTGCCACGGGTCGATGTAGTAGCTGTTGTTGGTCACCGCGAAGCCGTGCGTGGCGGCCCACATGAACCCGCAGATCGCCGACTCCGGGTAGATGAAGCCGTCGTCGTTGACGACCTTCACCGACGCCATCCGGACCCCAGGGGCGACACCGACGATGCCGACGCCGTTGCGGGCGGCGCCGATCGTGCCGGCGACGTGGGTGCCGTGGTCACTGGTGCTCGGTTGCCATGCGGCGTACGAGGTGTCCGGGGTACCGCTGAGGCAGGACGCCGACAGCGAGTGGTCCACCTGGCTGGCGAGGTCGGGGTGGGTGGCGTCGATGCCCGAGTCGAGAACGCCGACGACCACGTTGGGGCTGCCGGTCGTGACCGAATGTGCCTCGGCCACCTCGATGGCCCGCATGTCCCATTGCCGGGGCCAGCCGGGCTCGCCGGTGGTGGCCGGGTCAGGGGTCGCCGACTCGGTCTCCTCACCGTCCATCAGGGGAGCGCCGAGGCCGGCGGTTGGCGCGGCGCTCTGGACGCCGTTGCCCTTCACCGCGGTGGCGAAGTCGGTACGGTCCGAGCGCGCGATCAGTACGCCGATCGCCTCGTAACGCTGCGTCACCGTGCCGCCGAGGTCGTTTACTCGCTGGACCGCCGACGCCATGCCGGTGTCCGGTGGTGCCAGCACCACGAATGTCTGGCTCTCGCCAGTGGCCACCGCGGGCGTCACAGTGGCACCCAGCGTGGCGATTCCGAGCGTGGCTACCGCGGCGATCGCCGTGGCCGTCCGGGCACGGAATCTTCGGGCCGTCGTCGATGGTGACGAGGATCCGCTCAATGCCATCGTCTCTCCATTGAGATCTGGTCAACAGGTCGGCGCCCCCCCGTGGCGGCGTCAATAACGCGCCACCCGCGCTGGCGCGACCATATGCCGCCGCGACCCGGGTCTCAAGAGGAGTGTCAGGGCTCAGCGGGTGCCGGCGAGGGGGTCGGCCCTCGATCGGACGGTGCCCGTTCCCGGTCAAGCTGGCTGAGCAGCCACGCCACCGGGCGGATCCGTTCCAGCGGCAGGAAACAGAGCATGGCGGCCAGGTGCGGCCAGAACGCGATGGTCAGCGCCAGGTAGGTCACCAAGTGGAAGCCGTAGAAGTAGGCGACCAGCCAGTAGCGCCAGCGGGGCTTGACGAAGAAGATGACGGGACTGAACAGTTCGAAAGCGACGATCGCGAACTGCGCGAAGATCAGCAGCCCGGGCACCTCGACAGTCCAGTTGGAGAACCAGGTGCCCCGGCGCAGCACCGCCCGGGTCAGGGTGGCCCCGGTGAGCCAGTCGATCCCGGCGTAGCGCAGCTTGGCCCAGGCCGCGAGGAAGTACGTGGCGATCACCGCGATCTGCACCAGCCGAAGTGCCCAACCCCCGGCCTCGGTGAGCGTGCGGTCGCCGTGACGGCTCCGCCCCAGGGTGGGTAGCACGGCGAGCGCCACCAGGAAGGCGATCCGGTCGTGGTCGACCTTCCCGTAGCTCATCGCGATGATCATCCACTCGAAGTACAGCGCGAAGACGGTCCATCCGAGCAGCCGAGGGAACCGGCCGGTGGCCGCCAGCAGGCTGGTCACCAGCAGCGTCCAGAAGATCGCGGTGACCAGACCCGGCGTGGGCACCGGCAGCGGCAGCACCCGGCCGATGAACAGCGGCTGGTACAGGCTGCCCGGGACGTCCACGTGGTCCCTGATCCAGGTGGTGAAGTAGGTCAGGTCGGCCACCACGAACAGGTAGACGACGGTACGGAACGCCGCTATCCGGCCTTTCGGCACCGGTTCGGTGAACCACTTGACGACCGCACTGCCGGCCCGGTGGGTGAGGTCCACGCCGGTCATCGATCTGCCTCGGCAGCGGTCCAGGTCACTTCGGTCTCCTCGGTGTACTCGCCGGTGGCGCGTGCGCCGTCGAGTTGCCACCACCGGATCACGACGTCGATCCGTACCAGTTTCGGGCGGGTCGGGCGGCGGCGGTGGTAGGCGTCCGCCAGGGACTCCAGCAGTTCGGGATTGGTCTTGAGCCTTGGGATCTGCCCCTCCACCTCGGCACGCCGGAAGCCGGTGTTGGCCATGGTCAGCCTGAACCGTTCGCCTTCGGCGTTGACGGCCTCCACCCGGGTGTCCGGAACCGGCTTGTTGAGCGGATCGGTCGAGGAGTACATCTTGAACGGGCCGAATGGGAAGTGGTCGTCCTCGCCCCACTGGTTCCCGACGATCATCAGGCCCGTGATGACCAGTGCCACGGCGACCCGGATCGTGCGACCCGTGCGGCTGAGACGTTCGGTCCGCTGTTGGGCGTCGTCGGTCTCGTTCTGCACGGGGGCAGTGTGCCACCTCCGAGAGGTGCGGTGGCGACGACGGGTGCCCTTACCGGCCGACTCACAGTTTGGTAACTGGGTTGCGGATTGTGATGTTGATCGCTGTGCAGCCGCTCCGATCCGGGGAGGATGAACGTGGTCATCGCGCGGGCGGTGGGTTGCCAAAGGGCCCCACCGCTCGTTGCTGTTCCCGTCTTCCCGGCGGTGTGCCGACGGCGTGGTGTGGACCCTGCCACGCGTCCCCGGTGGGTCGGCCCTCGGAGTGACTACCGGCTGGTAAGAATCAGATGGTCACGGAAGGTCCGACAGGGTTTGTCGGCCGTGCTGACGCCAATGTGATGCCCGTACCTGCGGACGGAAAGGGACGTCGATGCAGTTCGGCCGCTATTTCGAGGACTTCGAGGTGGGCGCGGTCTACCGGCACTGGCCCGGCAAGACCGTCACCGAGTACGACGACCACCTGTTCTGTCTGCTGACCATGAACCATCATCCACTACACCTCGACGCGCACTACGCCGAGACGGCGACCCAGTTCAAGCGCAACGTGGTGGTCGGCAACTACATCTACAGCCTGTTGCTCGGCATGTCGGTGGCTGACGTGTCCGGTAAGGCGATCGCGAACCTGGAGGTGGAGTCGCTGCGGCACGTGGCCCCCACCTTCCACGGCGACACCATCTACGGCGAGACCACGGTCCTGGACAAGACCGAGTCGACGTCGAAACAGGACCGTGGCGTGGTGGCTGTGGAGACTCGGGGCTACAAGCAGGACGGCACCCTGGTGTGCGTGTTCCGGCGCAAGGTCATGGTGCCCAAGCAGGGGTACGCCAGTGCCGGCGAAACCCCCTCCTTCCCGGAGCCGAAACCCAGGTCATAGCGCGCGGGCATGTCCGGCATCGCAGATCTCCCGCCACACCGCGCGGCACCCGGCGACGACCGGCCCGTCGGGTCGATGGGCGAGACTGGGCGGGTGGACGTAGCCGCCGACGAGCCGTACCAGGCCGGTCGAGAGCCTGTGGGGGTCGGCCCCTGGCGAGGTCCGTGGCCGGACGACGAGCGTTACGACCCCGAGCTGCTCCGTCACGGTGACCGCCGCAACGTGGTGGACCGGTACCGGTACTGGCGTCGGGAGGCCATCGTCGCCGACCTCGACCAGCGCCGGCACGACTTCCACGTGGCGGTCGAGAACTGGCAGCACGACATGAACATCGGGACCGTGGTACGCACCGCGAACGCGTTCCTGGCCCGCGAGGTTCACATCGTGGGGCGTCGGCGGTGGAATCGGCGGGGCGCCATGGTGACCGACCGTTACCAGCACGTCCGGCACCACCCGGACGTCGAGCGGTTCCTGGAGTGGACGCGGACGCACCATCTGCCGGTGATCGGGATCGACAACCTGCCGGGGTGCCGGCCGCTGGAGTCCGTGGAGCTGCCGCGCCGCTGCGTGCTGCTGTTCGGTCAGGAGGGTCCGGGACTGTCCGAGCCGGCGCGCCGGGCCAGCGAGATGGTCTGTTCGATCGCCCAGTACGGCTCCACCCGTTCGATCAACGCCGGAGTGGCGAGCGCGATCGCGATGCACGCATGGATCCGCAGGTACGGCGGGCCGCCGCCGGCCCCCGGCCCACTTCCAGAAAGCGCCGGACCCGCCTTGGCGCCGGATGGCGCGTCTGATTGCTCACCGGATTGACCGCCCGGTACGGGTTGACGGAATCCCGGACACCGAGCAACGTGAACGGTGTGAGCGTCGCGGTCAGCTGCCCCCGGTGTGGCGGCCCGGTCCGGCCACCCGACCTGATGTTTTCCGACTGGCGTTGCGACACCCACGGCGTGGTGTTGCCGCTGCATGTGCCCGAGCACGTCAACCAGGACGTCGTGGAATCCATGCGGGCCCACGTCCGGGTCCCGCTGTGGTGCCCGTGGCCGTTGCTTCCAGGGTGGACGATCACCGGTGTGGCGTGGGCCGGCGACGAGCGCAGCCCTGGCCGGGCCGGCGCTGTGGCGTGCAGCGGTCCGGCGCCGTTGGGCGGCGGACCCGCTGACGTACTGCTGATCTCCGAGGAGCCCGGGGTCGGGCTCGGACCCCGGTACGCCGGCTTGGACGCCCCGGACCTCGGTCCGCGGGTCAGCGAGCGGATGGCCAGCACCCCGCCCCATGTCAAGGTGCGGGCGGCCGGCCACCCGACCGCGATGTGGGCGATAGACACCCGTGACGACCGCAGCGTGTATGTCGGCGAGGCGGGCGGGGTGTGGCTGTACGCCGTCGCCTGGCCGGCCTCCGCCGGGTACATCCTGGTCGAGCACGTGGTACTGCACGACCTCGTGGACTCGGTTCCCGCCGAACTCGTCTACGGGGCGCCGTCTCCGTACCTGCACGGGTCCGCGTGACCGCGCCCGGACGGCTGCGGCAGGGTGCGGTGGTCCGGCCACCCGCCGGATCCCGGTACGGCTTTTCCGGTGATGTCATGGGCGGAGCTGGCAGGTTCCGCCTACTCTCGATGCGGAGCTCTGTCCCGGATGGAGTCTTGTCTCCGCAAGCCCCGTCCTGGGTAGAGACTGGGTAGAGAATGGTGGTGGACACGACCGCGATTCGGGAAGTGTTCACCCGAAAGGGTCAGACTGATACGCTCAGTAGCGCCGAGTCCGGGGAGGTGGAGACTCAGATGAAGAAGATCCTCACGTGGGGCGGCGTCGCCTTTCTCGTTTTCTTCGTGGCCATGCGGCCGACCGCCGCGGCGAACGTGGTGAAGTCCCTCGCAGGCGGCCTGATGGATGTGATGGCCGGCTTCGGCGACTTCGCCAGCAACCTGATCGCATAGCGGCGCGACATGCCGAGTGACACCCCGCGAGGGCGTGACGAGCGCGACGACTGGGACACCGAGCCGATTCCGGAGTTGCCGCACTCGTCACCGCCGTCCGACGAGCCACACTGGAACGACAGTCTCGTGGAGGACCCCCCGGAACCGCCTCCCGTCGACGAACCCCCTCCGCCACCGCCACTGCCGGATCCGGCCGAGGCCGAACTGGACGGCTTCCGCTACGACGCGGCCGGCCTGCCGGCAGGGCCGCGCCGGGTGTTGCCACTGGAACCTGAGCCCACCCCACTGATCGCGTTCTATCTGTTCCCCACCGAGCGGTTCCGTGGCGAGTGGCGTCGCCATTGGATGCACCTGGTGCCCTATATCGGGGTCGGGGTGCTCGCCACGTTCCTCATGGGCTACCTGTCCGGCGTCCTGGCGCGCAATCAGGCGGACGGCCCGATGACCGTCGTCGTGGTCGGCTGGTTGCTGATCCTGGGCTGGGTTGGCTGGCAGGTCGTCGACTGGTGGTTCGACCGGTTCATCCTCACCAACAAACGGGTGATGGTGGTGGCCGGCGTGATCACCCGGAACGTCGCGATGATGCCGCTGGGCCGGGTCACCGACATGAAGTTCGCGCAGTCACCGATCGGCCGGATGCTGGACTACGGCACGTTCGTGCTGGAGTCCGCCGGTCAGGACCAGGCGCTGCGCGAGGTCAAGCATCTTCCCCATCCCAAGGAGCTCTACCTGCGGATCTGTGAGGAGATGTACGAGCCGGCGGCGGTGGAGGAGCGGATCAAAGAGGCGAAGGACACCGAGGTGGAGCAAGTCGGCGAGGACGCCTGAGTGCGGATCGACCTGCACGCCCACTCCACCATCAGCGACGGAACGCTCGACCCCGCCGAACTGGTCACGGCCGCGGCTGAGGCCGGGTTGGACGTGGTGGCGCTCACCGACCACGACAGCACCGCGGGCTGGCAGCCGGCCCGCGACTCGCTACCACCCGGGCTCACCCTGCTCCCCGGGCTGGAACTGTCCTGCCGCTGGTACGGCGGTTCGCCTCCGATCGGGTTGCACCTGCTCGGCTACCTGATGGATCCGGAGCATCCCGGACTCACCGAGGAACTGGCCCGGATCCGGTCCTCACGGGACCGCCGCGCGGAGCGGATCGTCGGACTGCTGCGCGCCGACGGAATCGACGTCACCTGGCAGGAGATCCGGGCGTACGCCGCGGGCGGCGTGGTGGGTCGGCCGCACCTGGCCCAGGCGTTGGTCCGACGGGGCCTGGTGGAATCGGTGTCAGCGGCGTTTGCCCCGGAGTGGCTCGGCGAGCGGTACCGGCTTCCAAAGCAGGACGTTGATGTCTTCCAAGGACTACGGCTGATCGTCGATGCCGGGGGAGTGGCGGTCTTCGCGCACCCCAGGGCTCACCGACGCGGTGCCACCGTGCCGGACGAGCTGATCGCCGAACTGGCCACGGCGGGACTGTTCGGACTGGAGGCTGACCACCCCGACCACGGTCCGGCCGAGCGGGAACAGGTGCGGCGGCTGGCGGCCGAGCTTGACCTGGTGGTCACCGGGTCCAGTGATTTCCACGGTGGCAACAAGCTCACACGCTTGGGGGAGAACACCACCGCCCCGGACGTGTACCAGCGAATCCTGGCCGCCGCTGGGGGCTGCGTGCCCGTGGCGAGCGGGTGATGGGCGACCTGCGACTGTTCGGTGAGGTGTTCGTCACACTCTTTGTGATCATGGATCCTCCGGGAACGGTCCCGATCTTCCTGGCGCTGACCGGCGGCATGTCGGCCCGGACCCGCAACCGCGCGGCGTGGCAGGCGGTGGCCGTCGCGTTTGTGGTCATCGTGGTGTTCGCGGTGGCTGGTGAGCAGATCCTGCGCTACCTCGGCATCGGGGTGCCCGCGTTGCAGGGCGCGGGCGGGCTGCTGCTTCTGCTGGTGGCGTTGGAGTTGCTCACCGGCAAGCAGGAGGAGCCGACGGCTCAGGCCACCTCCAATGTGGCCCTGGTGCCGCTGGGCACTCCGCTGCTGGCGGGCCCCGGTGCGATCGTCGCGACGATCCTTTTCGTACGGGCGGCCAGCGGCCCGGCGGACCACATCGCGATCGGTGCCGCGATCCTCGCCGTCCACCTGTTGATGTACTGCTTCATGCGGTTCTCGTCGTTGATCGTCAAGGTGCTGCGTCCGGGTGGCATCGAGGTGGTCACCCGGATCGCGGGCCTGCTGCTCGCCGCGATCGCGGTGCAACTGGTCGCGGACTCGGTGGCCAGCTTCGTCACGGAGTACTCGACGCCTCCGGCTCCGTCGGAGTCGCCATCACCCTCGCCTTCCCGGTAGCTCGCGCAAGATCGCCGGGCGTGTCGCGGTATGTCGTTGTCGTACCCGACTGGGAGGATCACGGGTATGGCTGAGCAGCTCGGCTTTCCCGGCATGCCGAAAAAGCTCTTCGTCGGCACCCCCAGCAGGCTGACAGCGTACGAAGACTGTCCGCGACGTTACCGTTACTCCTACCTGGACCGGCCGGCCCCACCGAAAGGGCCGGCGTGGGCCCACAACTCCCTCGGCGCCAGCGTCCACACCGCACTGCGCAACTGGTACGCCCTGCCGCCGGGAAAGCGTGACATCGCCCGGATCCCGACGGTGCTACGCGCCACCTGGGTGTCTGAGGGATACCGGGACGACGCTCAGGAGCGGGCCGCGTTCACCCGGGCGGCCCAGTGGTTACGCGACTACCTCGAGCAGCATGACCAGGCCGACGAGCCGCTCGGCGTGGAACGTACGGTGGCGGCCCGAACCGCGACCCTGGCGCTGTCCGGCCGGGTCGACCGGCTGGACCGCCGGGACGGTGAGGTCGTGATCGTCGACTACAAGACCGGCCGTCGCCAGCCCGACGAGGACGACGCCAGGGGCTCGGCCGCGCTGGCGCTTTATGCGTACGCGGCGGAACGCACCCTGCGTAGCCCGTGCCGCCAGGTCGAACTGCACCACCTGCCCACCGGTACCGTGGCGGCACACCGCCACACCGAGGAGTCGCTGGCCCGTCAGATCCGCCGCGCCGAGCAGACCGTGGCCGACATCCAGGCCGCGCAGCGGTCGGTGGCGGACGGCGAAGACCCCGACGACGCCTTCCCGGTGGCACCCAGCCAGCTGTGCTCGTGGTGCGACTTCCGGCGGGTCTGCCCGGCCGGGGCCGAGGCACCCGAGCGGGAGCCCTGGTCGGCGCTCCCGCTCGAGTAGGCCGTTCGGATTACGGCGCGGCGGTCTCGTACAGGCCCCGGCCGAAGGTGGCGGCCACGAGGCGGTGATGCGTGGTGTCGTACTCGATGTCGTCCACGGGTACCAACGGCAGGCCGTGGCCGAACCGCTGCCAGCCGCCGTCGCCGGCCCAGCTCACCATGACGCCCTGGTCGGTGGCGACATACAAGGTCCGGCCCCGTCCGATCACCACGTCGTTGACCGGGGCGTTGGGCAGGTTTCCTGACAGGTCCGTCCAGGTGCGGCCAGTGTCGTCGCTGCCCAAAAGATGCGGCACGGGGTCCCCGGCCCGGTAGCCGGAGAACGCCACGTACACCCGCTGGCCCGCCACCGCGATCCGGGTCACCCACGGCCGGTCCTCGAACAGCCTGGTCCAGGTGACACCGAGGTCGCGGGTGACCCAGACCCGGCCGTCGTCCGTTCCGACGTACACCGTGCGGCCGTCCGCCGCCGGGGCGATCGTGCTGATCGTGCCGAAGTTTCGGTAGACCGGGTCCCGGCCGGGCCCGCCGGAAAGGTCACCGCTGATCGCCGTCCAGGTGCGCCCGCCGTCCGCGGACCGGTTCAGCACCTCCGAGCCGTAGTACATGACGGCCGGGTCGACCGGGTCGAACACCACCGGGGTGAACCAGTTCCGTCGTTGGTAGGTGACCCGGTTCCCGAAGTACGTCAGGGTGTCGCCACCGTCGGTGGAGAAGAAGCAGTTGCCGTACTGGTAGCAGGCGTACACGGTGTCCGGGTCGGTCGGGTGGATCAGGTTCTCCTCACCGTCGCCGCCGAGGTATTCGTTGAACCGCGCCCCGCCCCAGGAACGCAGGGAGCCGTTGTCCTGGGTGCCGCCGGAGATCCGGGTGACGTCCGCGGGAGTGATCGCGGCACTGTAGAACTGGGTGTACGGTTCGTGCGCCGCCTTGGTCCAGCCGCCGTCGCCGTCACTGTCCGACCGGTACACGCCGCCGTCGTTGCCGAGGTAGACCCGGGTCGGGTGGCTCGGGTCCCACACCATCGCGTGCTGGTCGACGTGCATCGAGTCGTAGTCGGCGGTCCAGGTGGCCCCGCCGTCCCGGGTGGTCATCAGCGGCACTCCGGCGACGTGGACGCGCAGCGGGTCGTCGGGGTCCACCCAGATCTTCCCGAACCACCACCCGAATGTGGACTGCGACGCCCGCAGGCCGGCGTTGGCCGGCGCCGTCGTCCAGGTGTCACCGCCGTCAGCGGAGACGTAGAACGCGTCGAACGGGCCGCTGGTGCGGTTCACGATGGCGTACACCCGTTGCGGGTCGCTCGGGGAGATACCGAGACCGATCCGGCCGACGCCAGGTCCGGGCTCGGGCAGGCCGCCGCCGAGCCGCTGCCAGGTGTCGCCGCCGTCGGTGGAGCGGTACACCCCGGAACCGACCCCGCCGTACGTGCGCAGGTCGGGTTCCCGACGGTGGTCCCACATCACGGCGTACAGGGTGCCGCCGGCCAGGAACACCTCGGTGGCTCCGGTGAAGGGAGTGGCTCCCTCCAGGACGCGCTGCCAGGTCTGACCGGCGTCGGTGGAGCGGTACACGCCACGGTCACCGCCCGGGTTGTAGAGCGAGCCGGCAGCGGCCACGAAGATCCGGCTCGGGTTGTCCGGGTCCACGGTGATCGCGCCGATCGTGGCGGAGTCACGCAGTCCCAGCCGGTCCCAGGTCGCCCCGCCGTCCCGGGAGGCGTACACGCCGGTGCCCTCGTACGTGATACTGCCGCCGCCCGGGTTCACCTCGCCGGTCCCGGCGTACACCGTGCCGTCCGGCCCGGTGGCCACCGCGCCCATCGCCTGGGTCCCGTCGTCGGGCCAGGCCGCGGTGAAGGTGTGTCCCGCGTCGTCGCTGCGCCACAGGCCGCCGCTGGCCGCGGCTGCGTACACGGTGTCCGGCCGGAGCGGGTCCAGTGCCAGGGATGTGATCCTGCCGCCGATATTGGTGGGACCGGTCAGTCGCCAGGCGCCGCCGGACGTGGGCAGCAGCCGGGCCTCGGCCGCCGCGATCTCGTATGCCCGGCGGGGCAGTGTCTCGCCGGGGAGGGTCTTCTGCAGGTACCGGTAGTCGGCCGGGGCGGCCGGTCCCCGGACCGGGCGGTAGGCGTCCGGGTCCGGTGGCGGTGGCGAGGCGTGTCCGGCCGGTGGCACCAGGCTGATGCCGGTGAGCAGGGCGAGGACCAGCAACGGCACCCGTCGGGCGGGGCCCGAGCGGCGGGGCCGGTTGGCCACGCCGGGGTGGGAATGCTGGTTGGCCGTCGCTCGGCGGGATCGGTTGACCCCGCCCGGGTGGCGGGGCGAATAGGTAGACAGCATGAAGCACCGTACCGAACCACATGAATGACCCGGCAGGGGCGCGAGCGACTGGAAAGGGTTGTTACAGGGCGCTGGCCAGGGTGGGAGCGTTGTCGCGTGCCGCGGCGGCCCGGCGCATCGCGTCCGCGTAGATCGGGCCCTGCAGCACCGAGTCGGGCAGCGCACCGATCGTCCGGCGCAGTGCCTGCAGGGTGAGCGTCACGGTCAGGTCGGTGGCGGGCAGACCGGGCATCCGGTAGAGCCGGCGGGCCCAGCGCGGCAGCAGGCTGAAGCCCAGCCCGGACACCCCGAGCCAGGCGGCACGCGCCGGGGTCCAGCCCAGCCCCCAGGGCATCGGTGGTACGGCCAGGAACCGAGCGGTCTCCTTCGCGCCGTCGCTGAGCCGCAGCCGGGGCCGGAGGTCCGCGTAGTAGGCCCGGACCGCCCGCTCCGAATCCGGCACGGTCGCGGGATCCAACCCGATCAGTTCCGCCGCCCGCAACTGTTCGGAGTAGTAGAGGTCCACGTCGTCGTCGGACACCGGACAGCCAGCCCGCCGCGCCGTCGAAACAAACGACTCGACCTCCGTGACGTGTACCCAGCACAGCAGGTCCGGGTCGTCGATCCGGTACTCCTCCCCGGTGTCGGGGTCACGCGCCCGCAGCTTGCGGTGGATGCCCCGGACCCGGGCGGCCGCCCGTTCAGCGTCGGCGGTGGTGCCGTAGACCATCGCGCCCACGTGGTTCGCGGTACGTATCAGCCGACCCCAGGCGTCCGCGCGGTAGTTCGAGTTCTGCACCACGCCTTCCACCACCCGGGGGTACAGCGCCTGCAGGTAGAGCGCCCGCAGACCGGCGAACCACAGGATCGGCTCCGCGTGTACCCGCCAGGTCACGCTGTCCGGCCCGAACAGTCCGACGTCGGTCTCCGGATCCATGCCCCTACAGTGCCACGCCGCCACGCCGGGGTACGCCGGGCGGCGGCAGGAAGTGCGGACCGGACCTCGACGTGGCAGGGAAGACATCGTGGCAGGGAAGACATCACGGCGTCACGGAGCCTCACCGGGTCCCGGGTCGCCGGTGAGCGCGGCTCGCCGGGTCGCCGCGAACCGCGGCCGGTCTGTGATCACCATCGCCACCCGGTCATCGGACAGCATACGGTCGATCATCCGGTCCGCGTTGACAGTCCACACCGCGACCGGCAGACCCTCCCGGGCGCACAGCCTGAGCCCGCCGGCCCGGGCCAGCGCGTGGTGGGTCACCACCCAGTCCGCGCCGCAGCGGCGTACCCGGCGCAGCGGACGCAGTTCCCCCCACCGCACCCAGGGCCACCGCAGCCGGGCCAGCCCGGTCAACTCGCGGCCCAGGATCAGCCCAACGGGCAGGTCGTCGAAATCGTGCTTGACCGCGCGTACCGACTCCTCTTCCAGGGTGCTCACCAGGACGTTGCCCCGGCCGAGCCGGTCGTGGGCCAGGTCGATCACCCGGCGTTCGTACCCGATCTCCTTCAGATCCAACTGGACCCGGGCACGCCCGGCGATCAGGTCCAGCACCTCCGGCACCTTCGGCACCCGATGCCCGGCCAGGTCACACAGCCGGGGGTACGACAGCTCGCGCACCAGGGGACGCCCGGGTACCGGCCCGAGGTACGGATCGTGGTGGGCGACGAGTTCGCCATCGGCGGTACGCCGGACGTCCAGCTCGACGAAGTCGGCCGCCGTGCCGACACTCGCCAGGTACGCCTCCCAGCTCGCCAGTGGCGCGTCCTCGGCACCGCCGCGGTGCGCCGAGATCAAGGTGCGCCGTCCCGCACCCTTGTGCTGGCGCGGCGTCGGGGACCGCCCGGACACGGTGTCCGCTCCCTCAACCGGCCCCGGCCAGTGCCGTCCGCCGTCGGACCGTGAACCCCGGCCGGTCGGTGATCAGCACAGACACCCGCCGGTCGGACAGGAATCTGTCGATCGACGCCTCGTCGTTGACCGTCCACACCATCGCGCCGATCGCGTGGCGCGCGCAGGTGGCCAGGACGGTGGCCGTGGCGAGCCGGTGGTGCACCGCGACCCAGTCGGCACCGCAGTCCCGGATCCGCCGGAGTGGGAACAGCTCGCCGCACCGGGTACGGATCCAGCGCACGGGGGAGACGCCGGTCAGATCCCGACCCAGCGAGAGCGCGGTGCGCACCCGGGGGAAGTGCCGCTTGATCCGGGCCACGGAGACATCCTCGAGGGTGGTGGCGACGAACCCGTCAGACCCCAGAATGTCCAGGGCCAGGGAGATCACCTCCAACTCGCCGCCGACGTCCTTGAGGTCGAGGTGTCCGACGGCGTTTCCGGCGATCAGTTCCATGACCTCGCCCACCAGCGGTACGGGGTAGCCCGCGAGTTCGTTCAGCCGGGGACGGGTGAGCTGACCGACCGGCGTGCGGCCTTTCCCGGCGTGGCTGGCATGGTCGCTGGTCACGTGGTCGTCGTGGTACACCACGAACTCGCCGTCCGCGGTCCGGCGGATGTCGAACTCGACGTACTCGGCTCCGGTCTCGACACTGCTCCGGTACGCCTCGAAGGTGCCGCCGGGAGCGCTCTCCGAGCCACCCTGATGGGCGGACACCGCAACCTCCGGTGCCCTCGGCAGCGCCGTCATGTCGTTTCCTGCCTGTCGGTCCGCCGGGCGGTCACATCCGTGGCCTGCTGGGCGTCGCGTGGCGCGGGCAACTGGAGCTGGTGGTCCCGCACCGGCCCGTCCGGCTCCGGGGATCTCAGCCTACTGCGCGACCGCCGACTGTGGATCCTCAGCTGAGCGGAGCCGGCCCGCAATCGCCACAGTGGCAGGAAACCAGCCGTGACCAGCGCGACGAACGGCAACCACGCGAGCGCGTACGCCGGCCAGTACCGTCCCAGGTCGAAGATCGAAGAGTTCTGGTCCACCTCAAGGGCGTTCACCCCGAAGAACGCCAGCAACAGGCCCGGAGGCAGGGCGATCAGCGACCCCACCGCGATGACCAGCGAAACCACCCGGTGGCGTTGCTCCTCCTGCTCCTGTGCCGCGGCGGCGAGCGCCGAAACCCGGGCACTGATCACCGACTGCAGCCGGTCGAGCATCCGCGAGGTGTTGCCGAGCGCGTCGGTCAGCCCCATCCCTTCCCGCAGCGAGACCTGGAACGACTCCACCACCAGTTCCGGGATGACCAGGCTGTCGATGTACGCCTCGACCCCGAAGCTCAGATCCAACTGCAACTCGTTGAGCTGGGACGAGAGCTGCGACACCAGTGTCCGGGCGTCGGATGTGGACAGCAGCATGGTCTGTTCGTTGAGGGACAGCGCGTCGAACGCCTGGTGTCGGGCCCGCCGGAGTACGCCCAACGCCGAGACCAGCAGCACCGCCCCGGTCGACAGGGCGTTCTCCACCGGCTCGTCCCACCCGGCGACCACCGAAACCCCGCGGGAGTGGGCCACCAAGGTGTGACCGGGATTGTTCAGCACCAGGGGCGTGCGTACCGTCAGGCCACTCCCGGACCGGAGGGTCCCCCGGTAGACCAGGTCCGCGACCACCGCCGGTACCTGGTCCGGAGCACTGACGGCGAGCGCCTCGTCGAGCAGGGCACCGCCCGGGGCCACCATCTGGTGTACGTCACGGCCGAACCGCAGCCTGCTGGGAAGGTCGAGTCGCCGGGTCAGCCATTCCAGGATCGGCTCGCCTTCCAGAGTCAGTTCGGTGCGGTTGAAGCAACTGGTCGCGAGCAGGCTCACGATCGTCCCGGCGTCGGGTTGGCCGGCGACCACGCCGTCGAGCAGCAGCACCCTGTCGCCTCGTGGCGTGGCCAGCACAAGCACCCGGAGACTGGCGAAGCTGGGCAGTGCGAACCCGCCACGCGAGCCCAGTACGTCGCCGCGCAGCCGTTCCAGCAGCCGCACCTGAGGCATCAGGCGGCTCGCCGCTTCCAGGTGAGGCGTGAAGCGCCCGTAGTCGAACACGTCCGTCAGCGCCATGGTGGTGGTCGGGTCCGGTGCCGATCGACCGGCCAAGCCGTAGCCGAACAGCACCCGGGTGCTGGACCGCGTGGCCGTGTCGACGATCGGCGACGGTCGGGTCACTTCTCCCATGGAGGGCCCCCGTAACTGTCGACCGGCGGAAAGATCCACCGTCCTGTATGGATCTTTCCATCGTAGGTCGAGTGGTGACTCGGCCTGCCGCGTCGCCGGTCGTGGCCGGCCGCCAGGCATACGGTCCCAGCCGCCGCGCCCCGTGGCGGCCTGTCGCGGCGTACCGTGGTCTCACCTGGTGGATCTTCGGTCAATCCTCACGGCCGGGCCGTTCGTATCACTAGCAACAGGGGTGAGGAGCCGCGTGTGTTCGAAGAGATCTCCGGGTTGCCGCTGCATCCGCTCGCGGTGCACGCCCCACTGGTGTTGGTACCGCTTCTGATCGCGGTTGCCGCCGGGTACGCCGTGATCCCGTCGCTGCGGCGGTGGCTCGGCTGGACCGTGGTGGCGTTCGCGCTGCTCGCCCCGGTCTCGGTGGTGATCGCGCGGAACAGCGGACAGGCGTTCCAGGAACGGCTGGCCGCGCGTGACCAGCTACCCCCGGAACTCGTCGGCAGGGTTGACGAGCACGCCGGGTTCAGTCTCACCCTGCTGTGGCTGGTTGTCGCGCTTGGGTTGGTCTCGATCGGGATGGTGGTGCTCGCGGTGGGTTCCCGACACCGTTCCCGGCGCGGATCCGAGCCGGCCACGGACAATGCCGGGGATCCCCGTCGCACTGGCGCGATCGTGGTGTGGATCCTGTTCGCGGTGGCGGTGCTGGCGCTGTCAGCCGGTGCCGGGTGGTACCTGGTGCAGACCGGGGACAGCGGCGCCCGGATGGTCTGGGAGGGTTCCTAGAGACTGGGACCACCTGCGTCCACCGGTCGCTGATGCGCATCTTCTGGCGGGCATCAGCGCCTACCTGGTGCGGTGAATCCACAAGAAGTACAAGCAGCTGCGGCTCTACACGAGCGCCATGGCGGCCTGGCAGCGCATCACCAGCCAGTACCCAGGCTCTTTGCCCACTGGGCATGAGTCCGCTCCGCCTGACAGACAGGGTCACAGTGCTGGGCAACGGGTGACTGTCACGCCCAGATCTGTGAGAGCCGGGAGATGAGACTTCTCCCGGCTATCCGGCCTAATCGTTCCCGATACGGCGATGGCAGGATGCCCTGTGGGTACGGAGGCGGTGGTCAGCGTGGCGGCCGAGTCGTCGTGGAGCGGCCTTGAGATCGCCAAGTTGGTAGTGAGCGCACTCACCCCGGTGACGGTCGCGCTTGTCGCCGCGCCTCGGGTCGCCGTGCCGTCGATCGATGCTAGCGGTGGACAGCAGGGACTGCGCATGCTCACGATGGGTCCTCCCACCAGGCTGCTTTCGGGACTAGGGGTGGCCATTCCGGAGGTGACGCCGAATCAGCCTTGCGAGGCTGAATAGGCGTGGGTCGCCGACGCTTGAGTGCAGTCGGCGCCGCGCGAGCGTCAACCGGGCGGGGCTGGGCAATGTGCATGTGCGGCGGCGGACACAGCCAGCCGGTGGTGGGGATTCCGTGCCGGTCGACGTGAATCCAGCCAATGTCGCTGCTCTGGATGAGATTGCCACACCAGGCGCACGGCCCAGCAGCTTGCGGCGGCTGCGCGGCTTCGTACCCCGTGCTCATCGCGGGCGGGTTCCGGTTGGCGACTCTTCAACCTCGTGCCGCCACACCGGATGCACCTGGCCTGCCTCGTCGACAAGTATTGAGGTGTAAGCCATCCGCAGCAGGGCGCGGCGGTCGGTCGCTCGGATGCAGCGCACGTCAACTCTCGTTACTCCCGGCCGCCGCCTGGGCAGTCGGCCGTAGCGAACGAACACGGCCTCGATGCGTGCCCGTGTGGCACATGGCTCAAGGTCCTGGCAACCAAGACAACGACCGTCCGGCCCGGTCAAGAGATGTTGTTCGAGGTCCGCTTGCGCCTGGTCGAGTTGGTCAAGGGCGGCTGCCGTCAAATACGTCGCCACGATGGCACCCTCACTCTCCGTGCTTCCCTTTGGCGTTTGCCTTGCCGACCAATTCGTGGAGCGCCGCAAGCGCCTCGTCGCCTGCGCCCAGAAACCAAAGCGCGCCAGCCAAGTAGTGCATGGCTCGGTAATAGTTCTCCTCGGTGCGATCCATGCCGCTATGCCGCTTGGCCAAGTCGGGCTGCGCGCTGTCCACCAAACGCTGGGGTTCACTCCTGCTCGCGATCGCGGCCAAGCTGCTCGCCTCCCTCATCGATTTGAGGAGCACCGAGACGGGCGGGGTTAGTGCAGCGTGTCGTCGGGCGGGAGCACTGCCTGTCCGAGCACGGCTTCCAGGCACCCTTGCCAGCACCCATCCCGATGCCGTGCCGGAGATAATCGATGACGGGCGGATTGGCAAGATGGTGGATGACGTGTAAGGATCATGCGCCGGACGCATATGGACCGATCAGGGATATGTGCTCGGTTGGATAGACTAGACACCCTACGTCCGATATCGTTTCATTGCCCCAACCAAAGGCGAGGTCAGAGTCATGACGCACTCGGGCGCCCCTCGCTGCAGCCGGTGCGGAGCGCGGCTCGCCAAAGACAACACAGACGGTCGTTGCGCTCCATGCCAAGCGGCTGAACGAAACCGGGTGGCGCAGGCACCCGACCTACCGCCTGAGTTCTGGAACGACAACGCAATACAAGTTGCACTGATGTCAAGGCACATGGGACGTGTAATCCGGGCCTACCGCTGCCACCCGTACCACGGTCGGCATCCCTTGGCTCAGGAGATCGTCGCAGCATGGGTCGGCGTGACTCAGGCACAGCTCAGCCGGATCGAGAACGGGCCTCCCATAGTTCACCTCGACCGGCTGATCCAATGGGCGCGGGTATTGGGCGTCCCTGGCGGGTATTTGTGGTTCAAGCTGCCCGACGACGGCAGCGCGGCGAGCGAGACCGAGGACGTGAAGCGACGGAGTTTCCTAGCGACGACCAGCGCAGGCTTTGTGGCCGCACTGGCCCCCGTGGGCGCTCCCACCGCGCCCTCTGCGAAGCCGCTCCTCGGCAAGAGTGTCGCCGACCTGACGGGCGCGATGCTTACTCCACCGACCGATGGCAGTGGCACCGGGCCGACTCCGGTAATCAACCTGACGAGGCAGGTCCTCACGGCCTGGCAGCTGCGGCAGCGCGCCAACTATGCAGCCTTGGGACAACTCCTTCCCGCCCTCATCGGCCAGGCCGAGACAAGCGCCACCATTCTTCACGACACCGAGCAGGAGCGGGCCAGCCGCGTCGTTGTTCACACCTACAACGCAGCCTCCTCGTTGCTAAAGAAACTGGGCGATGGACCGATGGCACTCGTCGCTGCCGATCGAGCCGTACGGGCTGCACAGGTGGTTGACGACCCGGTCTTGATTGCGGCCGCGATGTACCGCTTGGCAAACGTGCTCTTGACGGCCCGCCGACTCGACGAAACCGGGACGGTCGCGCTCCGGGCCGCGAACCTGATCCAGCCAGGCAAGATGCAAACATCGCGCAGCCTCGCCACGTGGGGCGGCTTGCTCCTCACGGCCGCGGTGGCAGCCGCCGGCAACGCGGACGAGTCCGGCGCCTGGGAGCTCATGGGTGAGGCCCGCGCGGCGAGCCGGTTGGTGGGCACCGACCATGCCGACATCTACTCCATCTTTGGGCCGACGAACGTCGCCATTCACGCGGTGCAGGTGGCGGTTGGGCTGCGCAACGGCCGTGATGCTCTTCGCCGTAGCCACCACGTCAACCCGGATCGCCTGCCCCCCAGTCTCATCGAGCGACGAGGGCAGTTCCTGATTGACGTCGCGCACGGCCACGTGCTCGAAGGCGACGACGGCGCGGCAGTGGCGACACTGCTACGAGCCGAAAAGATCGCGCCCCAGGAGGTCAGGCTCAGTCATGATGTCCACGACCTCACTCGTACCCTGCTTGGCCGCGAGCGCACAGGCGCCGCACCGGGCCTGCGTGACCTGGCCGGTCGCATCGGACTCGTCTGAAGGAGCAGCGTGGCAGACCAAGCGCGCCGACCGGTCCTCTATCTCATTGCCTGTGGTGGCCGGCCCGCCGCCGACCTACCCAACTTCGTTGCCCACCTCCAGTCCGACGGCTGGGAGGTCTGCGTCGTCGCCACGCCGTCCGCCCTCAAGTTCATGGACACGGCGAAGCTCGCCGAGTTGACCGGCCACGTCGTGCGGTCCGACTACAAACAGCCGGACGAACCCGACGTACTGCCGCCACCCGATGTGATGGTGGTCGCCCCCGCCACGTTCAACACGACGAACAAGTGGGCGTACGGCAACAGCGACACCTTGGCCCTCGGGCTACTCAACGAGGCCATCGGTCTCGGCCTGCCAGTCGTCACGGTCCCGATCCCGAACACAGCCCTGGCCAAGCACCCAGCCTTTGTAGAGAGCGTCGCTCGGCTGCGCTCCTGGGGTATTCGCGTCCTGTTCGACCCTGAGGTCTATCCGTTACCCACACCGAACATGGGGCCGGCTGGGGTCGAACTGTTCCCTTGGGAAACACTCAAGGCCGAGGTCAGGGCCGTCAAGCTGCGTGCTACGCCTACCGCACCGGATAGGTAGTGGCCTGCCTCGGTACGATACTCGCGTGTCCTTCACGTTTGGAATTCTGTCAAAAACACAGGAGTCCACTAGCTCAATTTCTGATTAGTAGCAAAGGTTCCCCATCAGCACAGTGCCCCAACTGGGTGCCATACCAGACTGCATGGGGCTTAATACCCTCGCTCTCAGTCCCGACTTGGGCCAAGTTAGTGCGCACCGCCGGGTCGGGTGATTTGTGTGAGGGTGTCGTGTAGGTCGGCGAGTAGCGGGTCTTCGGCGGTGAGGGTGTGTTGGCCGGCGCGGATGTTGATGGTGCGGTGGCGGCGGGTGGTGCGGACGAGTTTCTTGATCGACCAGCCGGTGCGGTCCTCGATGAACCTGCCGATGGCGAGGGCGGCGAAGACGATCGTCATGTGCGCTTCGATCGAGCTGCACCTCATCGTGCGCCG
>DASUSI010000071.1:0-18056 GCA_036375165.1 Micromonosporaceae bacterium
GTCGGCCGGCTCAACCTCGCGCCCTCGGCCAGCCTGGTGGGTGCCGGCTAGCCAGCCAACGCGAGGAAGCCGCCGATGATCGCGCCGTACGCGAAGTGTCCGACCAGGACCACGACCGGGGTGCTGGGCCCGTAGTTGAGCATCAGAAAGCCGGGCGACTCGATTCGGGCCACCGTCGGGGCGCTGGTGAACGGCGTACCCATTCGCGGATGCACCAGCGGCAGCAGGATGTTGACCAGCGTGGTCCCGGCCACCACACCGTGCAGCAGCCCGAAGATGCCACCGAGCCACCAGCTGGCGTGGCCGATCGCGCTGAACACGGCGTAGTAGAGCAACGCGAACACCAGCCCGTTGCAGAGGTGCATGACGTACCCGATCGCCTTGGCCCGGGTGCGGTCGTCCGTGAGCATGGTGCCGAGCAGGAACGGCAGGTCGGTACGGGTCAGCCTGAGCTCATTGCCGGCGCGTAGCCCGGTGGTCAGCACCAGTGTGCCGACGAAGCCTCCGGCGAGCGCGGCCCAGACACTCACCGCGCCGCGTCCCCGATCGCGCAGGCGGCACTGATCAGCGCCAGGTGGGACAGGCCCTGCGGCAGGTTGCCGAGAAACGCCCCGGTGCCCGGGTCGATCTCCTCGCTGTAGAGCCCGACGTCGTTGCCCAGTGCCACCAGCTGATCCATCAGTGCCGTGGCCTCCTCGACCCGCCCCCGGCGGGCGAGCGCCTCGGCGAGCCAGAACGAGCAGGCGAGGAATGCGCCTTCCTCGCCCGACAGGCCGTCCGGGCCGGTGTAGCGGTCGACGTACGGGCCGTGCCGCAGCCGTTTCCCGACGGCGTCGACCGTCCCGTCGAGCCGACCCGGGTCGGGCGGCCGATAATCATGCAGCAGCCCCAGCAGCACGGCGGCGTCCAGGTCCGGGCTGCCCGCGGATCGCACGTAACTGTTCAGGTCGGGGTCGAAACACCGGGCTTCCACGAACCCGGCGACCGCGTCGCGTTCCGCACGCCACCACGCGGCGTGCCGGGACGGGATCAGGCCCCGACCGGCGAGGTCGAGGGCGCGATCCAGGGCCACCCAGCACATCATCTTGGACTGGGTGAAGTGTTCCGGGGCGCTGCGCACCTCCCAGATCCCGGAGTCGGGCTCCCGCCAGTGCCGGCAGACGTAGTCGGCGATCTTCGCGAGCCGCCGGCCCATGTCGCGGTCCAGCCGGTGCCTGCCGGTCGCGTACAACCAGGCGGTCTGCAGCAATTCGCCGTATGTGTCCAACTGCACCTGCCCGGCTGCGGCGTTGCCGACCCGTACCGGCGCGGAATCCCGGTAACCCCGTAACGGCAGGGTCCGCTCCGGGGTGCGAGGACCTCCGTCCAGCCGGTACAGCACCCGCAACCTCGGGTGGGTCAGTTGCGAGGCGTGCATCAGCCACCAGAAGTAGCCGTCCGCCTCGTCGGCGCAGCCCAACCGCAGGAAGGTGGCCACGGTGAACGCCGCGTCGCGGATCCAGCAGTACCGGTAGTCCCAGTTGCGGACCCCTCCCACGTGCTCCGGCAGCGAGCAGGTCCCGGCTGCCGCGAGCGCCGCTGACGGCGCGAACACCAGCAGCTTCAGCGCCAGCGCGCTGCGGATCACGGCGTCTCGCCAGGGCTCGGGGAACGACCGTCGCCCGGTCCAGCGCCGCCACACCTCAACGGTGTGGTCCACTCGGGCTTCGCAGTCAGCGCTGCTCGGCAGCACCAGTGGCTCCTGACCGGCGTACGTCATCGCGATCACCGCCCGGGACCCGGCGTCGAGCCGGAACCGGCCGTGTACCGATCCCGCTTCGCAGCGTGGCTCACCCGCATTCCAGGCGGACACCGCCACGGCCTCGCTGCCGTGGCTCGCCACGGTCGCACCGGCGCGTACCCGGATCCGCGGGGTATGGGCCCCGTACCCGAACCGTGGTGTCACCCGCCAGGTCAGTGGCACCACCCCGGCCTGGCAGTCGATCCGCCGGACCAACTCCCCGTCCGGCACCAGCGAGGGATGGTCGGTCAGCGTCAGCGTGTCGGTCGCCGTGACCGTGCCGGTGGCCGTGGTGAACCGGGTCTCCAGGACGTTCGTGTGGGGCAGGTAGCGGCGGCTCGTGGTGTACGGGTCTTCCGGCTCCAACCGGAAGCAGCCACCACGTTCCGGGTCCAGCACGGCCGCCAGCACCGACGGCGAGTCCAGGTTGGGCCACGCCAGCCAGTCCACGGAACCGTCCCGCGCGACCAGGGCGACGGTCCGGCCGTCACCGATGACCGCGTAGTCCCGCAGCGGCGCGTAGCCGTCGATCCGGATTGGTACGACAGCCACCGCAGGACCGGTCATGACCGTATAGATGCTCCCGTAGTCGATCTGTGAAACCGTTGCCCGGCGCAACCCAAGATCACCGTTTGGGGTCGGGTCAGTACGCGGGACAATGTGGCATGCCAGCTCCGACAGCCACCAGGAAGTGGGTGACCCGGTGTCCTATGACGTCGAAGAGGTACGCCGCCAATTCCCGGCGCTGTCCCGTGGCGTCGCGCACTTCGAGGGAGCCGGCGGCACGCTGGTGCCGGAGGTGGTCGCCGAAGCGGTCGCCACGGCGCTGAATTCCGGGCTGGCCAACCGGGGCCGGCTCACCGACGCCGCCCGGCGGGCAGACGACATCGTGCATGCCGCCCGACGCGCGATGGCTGACCTGCTCGGTTGCCAGCCGCGGGGCGTGGTGTTCGGCCGCAGCATGACCCAGTTGACGTACGACATGGCTCGTACCCTGGCGAAGACCTGGAGCCCTGGTGACGAGGTCGTGGTGACCCGGCTGGAGCATGACGCCAACCTCCGACCGTGGCTGACGGTCGCCGAGTCGGCCGGGGCCACCGCGCGGTGGGTCGACTTCGACCCGGACACCACGGAACTCGCCGCCACGGCAGTGGCCGCCGCATTGAGTGAGCGGACCCGCCTGGTAGCGGTCACCGGGGCGTCGAACCTGCTCGGCACCCGCCCGGACCTTCCCGCCATCGCCGCGGCCGTCCACGCGGCCGGTCCCGCGCTGCTGTACGTGGACGGGGTTCACCTCACCCCTCATGCCGCCATCGATATGACGGCCCTGGGGGTGGATTTCTTCACCTGCTCCCCGTACAAGTTCTGCGGCCCGCACCTCGGCGTCCTGGCCGCCGCACCGGACCTGCTGGAGACGTTGCGACCGGACAGGCTGTTGCCGTCGACCGACGAGGTTCCGGAGCGGTTCGAGCTGGGCACCCTGCCGTACGAGCTGCTCGCCGGGGTCACCGCCACGGTGGACTTCCTCGCGGGGCTGGCCGCGCGGGGCAGCGGGTCCCGGCATGCCCGGTTGCTCGGATCCATGGCCGCCATCGAGCGGTACGAACAGGGCCTGCTGTCCCGCCTGGAAGCCGGACTGAACCAGATCGAGCCGGTGGTCCAGCACGGCAGGGCAACCCGGCGTACTCCCACGGTGTTGTTCTCGGTCCGGGGGGTGGCATCGCCCAATGTCTCCCAGGCGCTCGCCGACGCCGACGTCAGCGCACCTTCGGGACATTTCTACGCGATCGAGCCCGCCCGCCACATCGGACTGCCAGAAGGTGCCGTCCGCGCATCACTCGCGCCGTACTGCACCGCTGAAGACGTCGACCGGCTGCTCACTGTGGTCGCACGGCTGGCGAACGTGGTCCCGCTGCGCTGACCTGACCGGTAACGCCGGCTCCTGTCCGGTCCGTGCCCGGCAGACGCCGTCTGGTGTTTTTGTCACAGGCATTCTGTACGCTCCCGGCCACCTCAGGTACAGGATGCTGGCGCGTCCGACGTGACGGCTGGAGTGGTGCCACGTGGCGAAGCGCTCGACCGGGGGATGGCTGCCCGGCTTTCTCATCCTGGTGGTGGCCATCCAGGTCGGGAGGCAGTGGGCCGAGCGGAATCCGGTCTGGGCCGGGCTGGTACTCGCGGTCGTGCTGATCTGCGCCGTGACCGGGCTGGTGTCGGTGGCCCACGTCCGGGAGCGGGCGGCGGCCCGGCAGGCCGAACTGGAGCGCAGCATCAGCAGTGCGGACGGTTTGAGCGGCACGGAGTTCGAGCACTGGTTCGCCCGGTTGCTGGAGCGATCCGGGTTCACCGGGATCAAGGTCCGCGGTGGGGCCGGTGATCTCGGGGCGGACGTGATCGCGACGACGCCCCTCGGTGAGCGGGCGGTGTTCCAGTGCAAGCGCCACCGCAGGAACGTTCCGGACAGGTACGTGCAGCAGTTCGCCGGCACCTGCCGGGCCATCCACCGCGCCGACATCGCGGCGATCGTCACTACGGCCGGGTTCACCGAGCCGGCCCGGCAACTGGCCCGCCGGCTGAACATCGTGCTGGTTGACCGCGACGCGCTCGCGGCGTGGGCGGCCGACCACACCCCGCCGAAGGTGTTCGGCCGTCCGGCAGCCGCCGCTTGAACCCGCTGCGCCCGGGTCGGCCCGGCTTCGGGTCCACCCGTCCCGGGCGCTGGGGCTTTCGCCCCTGACGTACCGCCGCACAAGGTCACAGCCTGGTGGTAGGGGAACTGCCGGTACCCGTGGACAAAGGAGTGATCGAGCATGGCCCACCTGGCGATCGCAGACCTGGACGTGACACTGCGCGGCGAGTTGCCGCCGGACACCCGCGACAACGCCGTGTTTCGACTCGGGTCGGTACTGAGGCAGAGCCCGGAACCGGTGCTGTACGCCCGGGTGAAGATCACTCGACACGCTGATCCGGCCCTTGCCCGTCCGGTGCTGGTGCAGGTCAACCTGGACCTGAACGGCCGGCCGGTCCGGGTCAGTGCTGACGGTGCCACCGCCGGTGAGGCGATCGGTGAGGCGCAGGCGAAGTTGCGGCGCCGGTTGCCGAAGTTCGCCCGCCACTGGCAGGCCCGGCGCGGCGGGATGTCCGGCGCGGCGGCACACGAGTGGCGTCATGATTTCGAACTCACGGCGCGACCGCCCTACTTCCCTCGGCCGGTGGCGGAGCGGGAAGTGCTACGCCACAAGTCACTCACCCTGGCGCGGGCGACCCTGGATGACGCGGTGGCGGACATGAACCAGATGGACTACGACTTCCATCTGTTCACCGAGATCGGTACCGGGCAGGACAGCGTGTTGTACCGGTCGGGTCCGACGGGGTACCGGCTGGCGCAGCTCAGACCCCGGCCGGACCGGATCGCGCCGCACCGGGCACCGGTCACGGTGAGCGAGCGGCGGGCACCGCGGCTGACGGTGTCCGAGGCGGTGGAGCGACTGAACCTGCTCGGTACGCCGTTCCTGTTCTTCCGTCACGCGGAGAGTCGTCGCGGCTGCCTGCTCTATCACCGCTACGACGGTCACTACGGGCTGATCACAGGCTAAGTGGATCGGAGGCCGCCTCCGGGTTCCGGAAGCGGCCTCCGACCTGCCGGGTCACCGGGGCGTCAGCCGCCGGTGTACCGCACGATGTAGAGACCGAAGTCCCGGTCGGACAGCAGTACGTAGCTCTGTCCGCCGATGCTGACCGGGTCAAGGCCCCAGAAGTTGTTGCCGTCCTGGTCGATGAGCGCGCCGACCTCGACGAGTTGGCCGTCCTGGATCTTGAGCGTCCGGTAGCCGCCCGCGTAGTAGGCGACGTGGATCAGCTGGTCGCTGTTCGGGTCGGCCTCGACCTCGTGCACCGACAGGTCGCCCTTGCCGGCGGCGTTCGCCTCCAGCTTGGACTCCGCCAAGGCGTACGTGTCCAACTCGTTGAGGCTTCCCGCGTCGAGCAGGTGGATGTAGCCCCACCCGTCGAACGTGGCCTCGATGGAGACGCGTTCCCCGACGGCGCCGAGTGCCGGCTCGGTGCCTGAGACGTACGGCAGGTCGTAGCGCGGCGCCGAGTTGAACATCCTGTGGAAGGCCCCGTGCGTGGTGCAGACGCCCACGATCGGGTTGGCCGGGAACGCGCCCGAGCCGCAGAACGGAGGCTGGCTGTCCTGCGACGGGCTGCCGAGGTGCCGCTGCACGAACACTACGGCGTCATAGCCGGCGCTGATCGCGTTGGCGGCCTTCTCGCCGGGGAAGCACGCCGGTTCGGTGTTCTCCGGATCGCCGGTGGGTCCACGCTGGATCACCGCGATCCTCTCCTCGCCAGGCTCCAGCGGGACGTTGGGTGGCGGCGGCACCGGTGCGGAGGTTCCGGGGCAGGCGTACCCGACGTAGACCGTCGGGCCGTTCAGCCTGCGGTCCGGCAGGGCCGCCGGGGACGCCGCGCCACCGACGCTCACCGAGGCGTACGTGCCGGCGTTCGGCCCGGTGGTGATGCTGAACGGGCCGGTGCGGTACGGCGCGAAGTCCTCGTCGGTGCCGACGAAGTACTGCCCGGAGCGGTTCCAGTCGCCCTGGTGGGCGTTGCCCTCCGGCGGGCGATTCCCTGGGAACTCGGGGTCCTCGGCCGCGTAGTCGGAGTCGTCGATGAAGACCGGGCTCGCCGGGTTGGTGACGTCCAGCTTCACCCAGCCGACGTCCCAGTACGACACCATCGCGATCCACCGGTCGCCGAACTTACGGACCTGCAGGTCGTGGATGAAGTCCTGGTTTCCGAGCCCTTCGCTGGTGGCCGCCGGCCAGTGCGGCAGGCCGGTCTCGGCGATCAGGGTCGGCTTGCTCGGGTTGGTGATGTCGAGAATGTCGACGTCGAGGATTTCCTCGTCGTCGACGATGATGGCATACGCCCGGCGCGTGGTGCTGTCGTACCAGGCGAAGACACTGTGGATCTCGCGCACGTGGCGCTGGCTGGAGCCCGGGTTTTCGAAGTCGCCGGCGCCTTCGACGAGTTTCATCGGTTTCGCGGGGTTGCTGACGTCCACGATGGACAGCCCGCCGATGCCGTTCTTGTTGCAGGCTTCGTTGTTGTAGAGCAACAGGTCGCCCCGGAAGTACCTGGTGTCGACGGAGATCGCCTGGACACCTTCGGAGACGTAGCTGTCGGTGTGGCTGGGGATGAATCCGACCTTTGTCGGGTTGTTCACGTCCCGCACGTCCGCCACGTACACCCCGCCGGTCTGGCAGATCGGCTCGGAGTAGGCGCCGAGGTAGGCGAAACCGTTGTGTTCGGCAACGTCGGCGATGCGGCCCGGCTCGGCGGTCAGCCGTAACTTGGATACCAGGTCGACGTTGTTCTGTACCGGTGGGAGATGACCTTCCACCCCGCCGTGCTGGTGCCCGTGGTCGCCTTTCTTGTGGATCTCGAAGGCCACGTCATCGCCCTCTTGGTCGACGTGGCTGTTGGCTGGGGAAATCGGCGCGAAGATCACTGCGGCCACCAGGGCCACGGCGGCGGCGCCTTTGCCTGCTCGCCTCACATGTACCTCCTGCGTTCAGTACGACAAGGCTAGGAGGCACTGTGGCATGTGATCCTCGTCCACGGACAGAGGGGAAATCACTATTTGAAGTCGAGTCGTTCCTCAAAGCCACTGTTTCTACCGTGTAACGGATTACTGGCTCGGGAACGATGTGGTGAAACGTGATGGTGAGCGGACCTGGCGGTCAGCTACACGTTCACGACCTCGACGCTGTCTCCGGCACGCCCAGTGTGGCTCGACATCGACCAGTGCGGCGACTCCGAGTACGCCATCCCCGCCGGGCTCTCCGACACCCACTGGGACTGGTCGGTGACCGTGCCGGGTCGCGTGGTCTTCGCCTCCGGACACCAGCACGATGACGGTGTGCGGGTCGAGGCCAGCCGCGGCTCGACGTCCATCTGCAACTCGGTCGCCGGGTACGGCGAGGATCCGGCGTACCTGGACCACCTGTCGTCGATGTCCACCTGCGCGGGCAACCTCGCCACCCTGGCCCGGGGTGACGTGGTGCGACTGCACAGCATCTACGACTCCCCGGCGTCGCAGTTCGACGTCATGGGAATCATGTTCCTGTACGTCGCCTGATTCACCTGCCGCCGGCTAGCGGGAAGCACCTCCACCGGGGGCGCTTCCCGCCGTCGTGATGTGGCGTGCGGGTCGCCGCTCCAACCAGAGTGGACCGGCCGGGCACAGGGTGATGCCGGCCCGCACCGACGGGTCGCCGCTCACCTGGACGAGGTCAGCCTCGGAGAACGGCTCCACAGCCGCTCGCAGCATCAGCCGTGCCAGCTGGGATCCGAGGCAGGTGCGGCGACCGGCGCTGAACGGGATGTAACCCCAGGCGGGCCGGCCGTCGACGAACCGTTCCGGGCGGAACTCGGCGGGCTCGGGCCACAGCAAAGGATCCCGGTTGGTCAGGTACGGCGAGTACAGCACCATGGTGCCCGCCGGGATCTCGACGCCCGCCGCGACGGTGTCCCGGGATGTGACCCGGCTGCCGATCCAGCCGGCCGGGTACAGCCGCAGGATTTCGTCGATCACCAGCGGCAATGTCTCGACGTTGCGCCGCTGTGGCGCGCCGGCCAGGTGCCACACCGCCCAGGCGAGCGTGTGTGCGGTGGTGTCGTACCCGGCCGCCAGTGCGATCCGGGTCTCCTCCACGGCGTTGTCCATTGTGGCCAGCGCGGCGGCAAGGCTGCCCGGTGGCGGATCGCACAGCACCCGTCGCAGGGCGCGGTCGAACCGGCCGAACCGCATCGGACGGGGCACCAGCGGGCCCGGCAGTCGTCCGTCCAGTGGAGCCAGGAACTCGCCCAACAGCCCATCCGGGAGCCGGCCCCCGAAGAACGCGGCGTTCAGCATCCGGCGGACCACCACACCGGCCCAGCTCACCGCCTCGAAGCCACCGGTCGGCTGAGCCGCCCGGGCCGCCGCGCGGAGCCGGTCAGCCAACGGCGCCACCGCGCGGGCGTGGAAGTGCGGGTCCAGTTCCCGGCGACGTGCCGTGTGTGCCGGCACGTCGGTGTGCACCACGCCACCGGCCAGATACGGGGTCAGCCCGCTGAGGCTGCCGCGGCTGCGGAAGGTAGCGAGGTCGCGAAGCACCGCCCGGTTCCACTCCGGAAGGTAGCCGACCAGCACCGGCCGCCACAGCCGGAGCCGGAACACCGGACCGGTACGGGCACCGTCCTCCAACAGGCCGACCGGGTCCCTCACCCACCGCCAGAGGTGCCCGACGCCGCGCGTGCCGGCGGGTTCGCCGGGCCGGGTCACCGGTAGCTCCGGTCTTTCCACCGGGTGGCACGCCGCAGCGCCACCAGGTACACCGGGAGTGCGGCCGGCGCGGTCACCGGCACCAGGGCCGGTTCGGCGTACCCCTTCCGGCCGGTCTTGAGGTTGACCAGTAGCCGTTCGGCGGGCCCGAGCAGTGCGGCGAGCCGCCACGCTCGGCCACGGCACCAGCACACCCAGGGCACGGTGTACGCGGTGAGGTGCCATGCCGCGCTCCCCACCAGCAGCAGGTCACTTCCGGCGTGCGCGGCCCGCAGGCTCTTGCCGAGACCGCGCACCGTCGAGCGGTAGTCGCGGTACATCCTCGCCGCCACCAGGTCCCCGCCGAGGGCCAGCCCGAGTTTCAGGCCGGCCTTGCGGCTGTGTCGGGCGAGTGCGACATCTTCGACGATCCGTCCTGCGACGGCGCGATGACCACCTACTGTTCGGTATGCGTCCCGGCGGAACCCCAGGCACTGCCCGTTCGCGGTGGCGGCGCTGGGCACCGACCGGTCCAACAGCGGGTGCGGCAGGAAACCCAGCAGGGTCTCGTCGATCAGTGGCACCAGTAGGCGCTCCCCGAGCGTCCCGGCGTGCTGCCGGGGGAAGACCGAGAACACGTCGGCCGCCTGGCCGCACATCTGGTGCCACACCGCGTCCAACGCGCCCGGGTGCAGCGTGACGTCCGCGTCGCAGAACACCAGCAGGTCGCCGGTGGCGGCAGTGGCCAGTTGGTGGCACGCCCAGTTCTTCCCGATCCAGCCTGGTGGTGGGGCGGTGCCCTGGATCAGCCTGAGCCGGGGTTCGGTGAATCCGGACACCACATCCGCCGTGCCGTCCGAGGACTGGTCGTCGAGCACCAGGACCTCGTCGGCGGGTTGGGCGAGCAGACCCGGCAGGGTGTCCGGCAGCCGTCCGGCCTCGTTGCGCGCCGGCACCAGGATCGAGGTACGTGGCCGGCCTGGGGCGCTGCTACCCGCTGTCAGGGTCGGGAACGCCACCAGGTTCACCGCCAGCCCGGCCAGCTTCACGACGTGGTACGCCGCGACCACGACGGCTACCGCGGCCACGGCGACCACCGGGTGAGGGTGTCGATCCGCTCGTCCCAACTGCGCCGGCCGGACACCACGCGGCGGAACCCGGGCAGCGGCTCTCGCGGGTCCGTGGCCAGGATCGCGGCGTCCAGTTGGGCCAGTTCATCGGCCAGCTGTCGGGAGAGCCGGCAGGTCACCTCAGCCGTCGACCGATCGCTGGGTACCTCGGCGCACCACAGGTACGCCTCGGCGGCCTGGTGCCCGCGCAACACCACCCGGGTGGCGACGGCACACAGCGCGACTCCGGTGTGGCGCGCGTACCAGGCGGCGCCGTCCGCGAGGTCGCCCGGTGGTCCAGCCGGCCGAAGTCCACCTTCCGGGTAGATCACCAGGACCCTGCCGGCCCGCAGATGGTCAAGGCCGCGCCGTTGCTCGTTCGTGCCGAACCCACCCAGCCGGCGCGCGAACCCGTACCGCTGGAGGTTGTCCTGCCGCATCAGCAGGCACGGGGTGTGCCCGAGTCGGGAGAGCACCACAGCCGCCAGGAACGGGTCCCACCAGCTGTGATGGTTGGCCGCCCAGACGAACGGACCGGGCGGTACGGCACCGGCCAGCCACACCCCGCGAAGGTCACGTCGCACCATGTTGTCGAAGCCGCGGCGCAGCGCACCGGCGACCGGGTCCGGCCGGTCAGGCATCCTGCCCACCGCCCCGCAACTGGTGCCAGCGCCAGAGCCCCAGGGTCAGGGTGACCAGCGCGAACCCGAAGCCCCAGTCCTCCACCGGGATGTCGAAGGGGAACCGGACACCGGTGATTCGGGCCGGGTCGTAGTGCACCACGGTCGCGTCCGGGCGGGTCAGCCAGCCGTCCACCAGGACCTGGAACCCGAGCGCGATTCCGAGGGTGGCCCAGTACCGGCCCTGCCGCAGCAACCCGGTGCGCAGCACCAGCAGCTCCAGCAGAACGACGGCGACCGGTGCCACCACCGCCGCGACCGTGTACTCAGCCATCACCGGTTCCCCCGCACCGTCGGGGTGTCGTGCTGGACCCGGCGGGCGCGTCCGAGCACCTCGTAGGTCAGCAGCACACAGATCGGGATCACGAGGAAGAACAGCCACTCCTCGACCGGCAGCCCGAGCAGCGTCAACCCGAGCGTGTACTGCTCGGAGAACCACCAGTGCCCTCGCGCGGTGGCGATCAGGTCCCAGGTGACGAACCCAAGCAGCACCGGTGGCGGCGAGCAGTCGGGGTCGGCGGTAGACCCTGGCACCGAGCAGAAACTCGAGTGGCAGGGTGACTGCCACGCAACCGGCGAGGATCAGCAGGTACCGCAACCGGCTCCCCTAGCCAGCCGGGACCGGGACCGGCGTGCCGGCCGGGGTCAGCAGGCTGCGGGTGGCCATGCCGAGTCGGCGGCGGTTGGGGACCACGGCACGGCCGGCGAACACGTCGTATCCGGTCCGCGCCACCTCGTTGAGGATCCCCCCGTACATCCGGTACGCGGCGCGGACGCAGGCTTGCGAGCTGCGCGGGAGCATCGGAATCCCGGGCGCCGCGGCGGTGTAGTGCCCTTGGGCGCGTCGCACCTCGTACCGGATGAGTCGGCGCACCCGGGAGTCAGCCCGGTGCCGGGCGTTAGCCTGAGCGAGGTCGGAGGCGGTGACCCCGAACCGTTCCAGATCCGCCTGCGGCAGATAGATCCGGCCTCGCTCCAGGTCTTCGGCGACATCCCGGATGAAGTTCGTGAGCTGGAACGCGAAGCCGAGTTGCCGGGCCGGCTCGTGGGCTGCCGCGGCGTCGGCCGGCGCGAGGATCGGCAGCAGCAGGGTGCCGATCACGGCGGCCGAACCCTCCACGACCGTGTGGAGTACGGCCGGAAGCAGTGGGTCGTCCACCGGTTCGCCGCGCAGCCCGGCGAGGAACCGTTCCCGCCACAGTCCAAGCCGGCGGGTCCGTTCGGCCGGCGGCATGCCGTCGGTGCGGTCGACGATCTCGTCGGCGTATCGGGTGAACCCGTACAGGGCGTGCACGTGTGGTCGTTTCCAGGCGGGAAGCAGCCGGGTCGCCAGATAGTAGCTGCGACCGTGCCGGCGGTGCAGTTCCCGGCAGCGCCGGTACGCCGTGGCGAGCGCCGGATCCTCCCCGGGTCCATCCTCGGGGGGCCGAACGGGCAAATATCGATGCGGATATCGATGCAACACGAACCTCAAGTTAATCTAATTGAATGGTTAACGACACCCTTCCCGTGGAACTACCAGGGCAAACGCACGACGGGGAGGTCAAGGTGCCCACCGCTGCAGGGACAACACTCGCGGAATCCACGACGGCCGCCGTCGAACGGACGCTGGCTGATTTCGTCACCGCCGCCGCCGGTGACCTGGTCCGGCTCGATCCGGCGATCGAGCCGGTGGCGACCGCCGCCCGCAGCACGGTTCTCGGCGGGGGCAAGCGGCTCCGACCGACGTTCGCGTACTGGGGCTGGCGCGGCGCGGTCGGTGCCGCACCCCCGCCGGAGCCGGTGTTGCCGGCCCTGGCCGCGTTGGAGCTGCTGCACGCGTTCGCGCTGGCCCACGACGACGTGATGGACCGGTCACCGACCCGACGCGGCCTGCCCACCGCGCACCACCTGCTGGCCCACGGCCACCGTGAGGCAGGGCTGCGCGGCGACCCCGACCGGTACGGGGAATCCGCGGCGATCCTGGTCGGCGACCTGTGCCTGGTGTGGGCGGACCAGTTGATGAACCGTTCTGAGCTGCCCTGCGAACTGCTCGCCATGGCTCGCGGCAGCTACGAGTGGATGCGGGTGGAGGCCATCGCCGGACAGTTTCTCGACCTGCTGGGAGATGCGTCCCCCACCTGGTCGGTGGACCAGGCGTTGCGCACCGTGCGGCTGAAGACCGCGAGCTACACGGTGGTACGCCCGTTGCACTACGGCGCCGCGCTCGGCGGAGTGACCGACGAAGCGCCGCTGTGGCAGGCGTACGCCCGGTACGGGACCGCCGTCGGCGAGGCGTTCCAGCTCCGCGACGACCTGCTCGGTGTCTACGGGGAACCCGCCGTGACGGGCAAGCCGGTGGGCGAAGACCTGGCCCAGGGCAAGCCCACCGTGCTGCTCCAGGTGGCGCGCTCGATGGCCACCGGATCCCAGGCTTCCGAACTGGAATGGCTGCTGCACCGGGCCGAGCCCGAGGAGTTTCCCAGGCTGGCCGCGCTGATCAGCCGGACCGGGGCGGTGGCGGAACTGAACCGGATGATCGGCAACCGGGTGGTTGACGCCGTCAACGCGCTCGACGCCACCCCGATGCACCCTCCAGCGCGTGCCGCACTCACCGAGTTGGCCTACGCCGCCGCGTGGCGCGAGGCATGAGGAGCCGCACCCGTGCCACCGTCCGGACTGTGGCCGGACCCACCCGGCAAGTCGTCGTGGTCGGTGCCGGTCTCGGCGGGCTGGCGGGTGCGCTGCACCTGGCCGGAGCCGGCCGTGACGTGACGGTCCTGGAACGCGCCGCCGAACCGGGCGGTCGGGCCCGGCAACCTGCACCCGGGCCTGGGCAATGTGGTGTTCGTCGGCTCCGGAACCCAGCCCGGGGTCGGCGTGCCGATGGTGCTGATCTCCGGAAAGCTCGCCGCCGCCCGGATCACGGGCACAGCCGCCTGACCAGGGCACCCGCGGGTGCCCTGGCGGCCTCCGCGCCGGTGCCGGTCCCGGCTGTTCTCTGGCCTTCGGCTACGGCGGCGTGTATTCATCATTCATGGAGGATCAGATCATCCAGACCGCGCCGGAGCTGGCGGATCATGACAACTGACAGGGCACGTGCCAGGCCGTTCGCCTCGTCCGCTGACCTGGCTGAGAAGCAGCGGACCCTGGAGATCCTGGCCGAGGGTGTTTACGCGCTGACCGCCGAGGGGGACCCGAACGTCGGCGCGATCGAAGGTGAGGACTTCCTGGTCTGCTTCGAAGCCCTGGCCACCCCGGTCGCGGCCCGGGAGTGGCTGACGAGGCTTCGCGAGCACACCGACAAGCCGGTCCGCTACCTGGTGCTGTCCCACTACCACGCGGTACGGGTGCTGGGCGCTTCCGCGTTCGACGCCGACGTGATCGTCGCCCACGACAACACCCGAGCCCTGATCGCCGAACGGGGCAGTCAGGACTGGGAGTCCGAGTACGGGCGGATGCCCCGGCTGTTCAAGCGACCGGAGTCGATTCCCGGGCTGACCTGGCCCACCGCCACGTTCTCCGACACGTTCACGATCGACCTCGGCGGCGGGCGCGGCGATCTGGTGTTGCGTTACTGCGGGCTCGGCCACACCGAGGGCGACATTGTGGCCTGGCTGCCCGAACCGCGGATCGTGTTCGCCGGTGACCTGGTGGAATCGCAGGCCGCGCTCTACACCGGGGACGCGTATCACCGGGAGTGGTCCGAGACCACGCTTGACCGGGTGGCCGCGCTCGGTGCCGAGACCCTGGTCGGTGGTCGGGGCAAGGTCGCCACCGGCGCGGAAGCGGTGTCAGCCGCGATCGACCAGACCCGCCACTTCCTGAACGTGCTGCGACGCGAGGTGGGCGCGGTGCATGAGCGCGGCGGCACCCTGCGGGAGGCGTTCCAGGCGGCGCACGCCGCCCTGGTCGACCGGTACGGACGGTGGCCGATCTTCGAGCACTGCCTGCCGTTCGACGTCTCCCGGTTCTGGGACGAGCTGGACGGCGTGCGCCGACCCCGGATCTGGACCGCGCAGCGCGACCGCGAGGTCTGGGACCAGTTGCAGGGTGGGGCTTCATGAGCCAACCCGTGGTCGTGGTGGGTGCCGGGCCGGTGGGCCTGGCGAGCGCCCTGCTGCTGGCCCGCTGGCGGGTGCCGTCGGTGGTGCTGGACGCCCGGCACCTCCTCGATCCCGTGGGATCCCGGGCGATCTGCTTCCAGCGGGACGTCCTGGATGTGCTCGACCGGGTGGACTGTGCCGCGCAGTTGGTCGAGCGGGGCGTGGTCTGGCAGGTGGCACGCACGTACTACCGGGACCACGAGATGTTCTCGGTGACGTTCCCGGACCAGGGGAAGAGCGTGTTCCCGCCGTGGATCAACATCTCGCAGTCCGAAGTGGAGCAGGTCCTGCTGGGGGCGGCCCGGCGGGAGCCACTGATCGACCTGCGGTTCGGTCACCAGGTGATCTCGTACCGGGAGGGCGGGGATGGCGTGGCGGTGGCCGCGGCCACCGAACGCGGCCGGGTCACCGTGTCCGGCTCCCACGTGATCGGCGCTGACGGCGGCAGGTCCACGATCCGGCAGAACATGGGTGTGGATTTCCCAGGCCGGTCCTTTGACGACCAGTTCCTGATCGCCGACATCCGGGCGGAGTTGCCGTTTCCCAACGAGCGGCGGTTCTACTTCGACCCGCCGTGGAACCCCGGTCGGCAGGTGCTGGTACACCAGCAACCGGATTCGGTGTGGCGGATCGACTGGCAGGTCCCGGATGACTTCGACCTGGCCGCCGAGCAGGCGGACGGAGCCTTGGATGCCCGGATCCGCAGGATCGTCGGTGACCGTCCGTACCAGACGGTCTGGCGGTCCGTGTACCGGTTCCACGAGCGGGTCGCCTCGACGTTCCGGGCCGGCCGGGCCTTCCTGGTGGGGGATGCCGCGCACCTGTACGCGCCGTTTGGCGCGCGTGGCCTGAACTCCGGTTTCCAGGACGCGGAGAACCTGGCCTGGAAGCTGGGGTACGTGCGGCGTGGCTGGGCCGGGGAGCGGCTGCTTGACAGCTTTCACATCGAGCGGCGCGCGGCGGCCCTGGAGAACCTGAAGGTGACCGGGGACACGATGCGGTTCCTGGTTCCGCGGTCGGAGGAGGAGTGGAGCCGGCGGCGGACGGTGCTGGACCGTGCGGTCACCGACCCTGCCGCTCGCAGGCTGATCAACTCGGGGAAGCTGGCGGAGCCGTACTGGTATCTGGATTCGCCGCTCAACACCCCGCCGGACGGCCCTCCGGACTTCCCGGCCGAGCCGGGTGCGGTACGACCCCCGGTGCCGGGCGTGTTGTGTCCGGATGGCCCGGCCGTGGTCGGCGGGGAGGCCACCCGGCTGCGCCGGCTGATCGGGTCGGGGCTGCTCGTGCTCACTGCCACGGCGGCACGGGCCGACGCCGTCCGCAGGGTCGCGGAACAGGCGGTGCCCGGCCCGGTGGCGGGGTACGCGCTGGATGACATCGACGTTGACGGCGTGATCGGCCAGGCGCTCCGGGCCACCGCGAGCAGCGTGCACGTGATCCGCCCGGACGGTCACCTCGCCGCCGTCCTCCCCGACGCTACCGGGCAGGTCCTGGCGGACGCCCTACGCCGCGCCAGCTCGGTGTGACCTGCTGACCGTGACACTTCTGTGCGGAGTCGCCGGCCAGAAAATTGATTACCTCCACGGCCGCGTCATAGTGGTGGGTCTTCCCTGTGACTGCGAGGCTCTGGCCACCAAGGATGCCAATTGGAAGAGACCTCAATTGGATGTCAGCTATGGTGCCCTGCTTGTTGTCCTCGTGGCGCGTCGAGTGATACTGGGCGGGCCAATTCCGCATGTACTTGCGGTTCCCGGGGTCCTTGGTGAACTCTTCGCGACTGGTGCCTTCGTCCGAGGTAAGTAGGATTCGACTGCTCTTTATCGCCTGCTTCGCGGTTTCAGGGCGTCTAGCCACAGTTCCAGGTCTGAGCTGGGCCTTCCCTCCTCCTCGCTGAGAACCTGGGGCTCAACCGCCAACGCGTGCTCCAAGACATTGACAACGAAAGCCTCGTGTGACCCGGTGGACTCTGATTCCAACTGGGCGACGAAGGCCCGGCTTTCCGCTTTGACCTCTTCCAGCGCCTGCCCCATCGATGGTGGGCCGTCTGAATGGCCGCCACGCCGGGAAAAGAGCATGCCGACATCCGCGTTGAATGGTGCCGCCCAGTACTTTCCCGAATGGGATTTGCTGGGGATCTTAGTGGATTTAAAGAATTTGCCAGGTTCCGCCAAGGGAATTGGCTGGATCAGTTGTTTGTACGCGAATTCCAGGATGTGGACGATGTCAAGGTTCAGGATGTCGGCATCGTCCTGCATAGCAGCCTGCTCCATCTCGGTCCGATGGTCGGGCGAGCCGCCACCGACGGGCTTCAGGTCGACTACGATCTCAGGATTCAAGTCATTCCAGACGTCCACCAGATGTCGCCGGGCGCCGGTTTCATCCGCGCTGAGCAGGGTCAGGGTCAACTTCTCCGTCGGTGCCGTACTGGCGTCTCGCTTGGAGGCCGTAGATTCCGGCAGCGGACAGTACGCCAGTGGTCAGGGCTCCGGTGAGGAAAGCGCGGCGTGACCGGGGATCCGGCATACCCGAGACCGCCCCCTTTCAATGAGAATCGCGACTGATTTTCGGTCGGATGTCTCTGTCGTTCCCGCCAAGAGTGTCATGTTACAGGCGTACGACAAAGTCGTGAAAGTGCGGTTGTCCACATTTGTTGGTAAGCAAAAACGCTCATGTGCTCGTCGGTCGTGAGTGTTATTTACGAGGGTCCTGTGCGGACCTGGGGACGGCGACTCCTCGTCATAAACACATCCGCTGAAAGAGGCCGGATAATTGCGAAGTGAGCCCACCCCGCGTTGCTCGCCGAGGTCTGGGGCACAGTGGGGCGGTCGACGATGCGCTGTCCCTGCCATGAGGGCCCCCGTGTGTGACGACCGTGTCTTGTACGGCTTAACGAAACGCTAACAAGGGGGTGAGCGGTATGAATCCCTCGAATGGGGGACGCGACCTGCAAGATCTTGGAAACTGACCGTGAAATAGTCGCGGTCAGTTTCCAAGATCTTGGGGCAGGGCGGTGCGGCTCCGGGCTGGAGTCACACCGGTCAGGGTTTCGTTTCGCGTTTGAGTTCCTCTTTGCTCATTCCTCCAGCG
>DASUSI010000072.1:0-6463 GCA_036375165.1 Micromonosporaceae bacterium
TCGCCCGACCCGTAGGCCGGGCGCAGCGAGCGGGTCTCCACTCCCTCACCGTCACGCGGTCTGGCCGTGTTGCGATCCTCGCCCGACCCGTAGGCCGGGCGCAGCTGAGGTTGAAGACGTCTTCGTTCCTCCATCGGTCCCGGAGGTTGCGATCCTCGCCCGACCCGTAGGCCGGGCGCAGCCCGACCGTAGCCGGCCGCACCTGCTTCCCGATCCGGGATGTTGCGATCCTCGCCCGACCCGTAGGCCGGGCGCAGCCTCCGCGCCGTTCCTCCTCACCCCGCCCACCGAGGTTGCGATCCTCGCCCGACCCGTAGGCCGGGCGCAGCGGCTCGTGAGCAGCGGAAACAGTGACTTGGTGATGTGTGTCCACTCTGCTCACGGTCCAATTTGTCCACCTGATTCGCATCTACTGGTTCGGAACCCCCCAGAGTTTCCGTGTTCACTTGGGGTTCCTAGATCACTAAGGCTCCTCGTGGATCGATCGGCCGTGGCTTACCGAGATGCTCCACATCGTCGAGCGAGCGGGCCGGCAGTCGGTAGATCCGAATGCTGTCCTGGGTCGGGTCAATGACTTCCTGGAGCGCGGCGACGAACCGCAGCTTATCGGTCTCGCGGCAAACCACTTCAAACACGGACTTCTGTACGCGGTGGCCGTACGCCTCGCAGATCTTGGCAACCTTCCGCAACCGGCGCTGCCCCTGTGGGGTGACCGTCTCGACGTCGTAGGTGACAAGTAGGTCCATTGCTCAGGTCACGGTCCACGGCTGGTATACGGCAAGGTCTCCGCGAAGGTGGCGGGCGAGCAGTCTGGCCTGCACAAGTGGCAGTAGCGCGGCGGGCACCTGCCGGTCCAGCTGGGCGTGCGGCCAGTCGCGTTGCCTGCTTTGCTGCCAGGCAGTCAACACTGTCTTTCGTCCGCCTTCGGTGAGTCGGTATGCCCCATTGGGCAGTTCCTCAAAGTCGGCCAGGCTCAGCTCTCGCCGGTTGAGCATGGTCAGCGCAAGCCGATCGACCAACAATGGCCGGAACTCCTCCATCAGATCCAGGGCGAGAGCCGGCTTGCCTGGCCGCGCAGCATGCAGGAAGCCGATGTACGGATCGAGCCCGACCTGGTCGAGAGCACCCTGCACGGCGACACGCAGCATGCCGTACAGGAAGGAGAGCAGGCAGTTCAGCGGGTCGGTGGGGGGTCGTTTGTTACGTCCGGATGCCTTCCATTCTTTGCTTTCACGGATCAGGTACGGCATCGCGGCGAAGTAGTTCTGCGCGGCAATGCCTTCGGCTCCGAGAACTCCGCCGGTATCGGCTGCTTTGGCGAGCAGTTCGAGCCGTTCGGCTACGAGTTCAGCGCTGGCCCGCAGCGCGGTCTGCCGGTGTCCGCTGGTGTCCCGGGCAGCGCGTAACAGCACCTGTCGCGCGTTGTGTATTTTGCCGGCGACAAAGGCGATCGCGATGGGCATCTGCCGATCGGGTGAGTCGGCGGCCCGGTGCTGGGCTTGGCGGAGCAGCGGATTGCCGTGAGTGGGGCCGATCAGACCAGCTCGGAACTTTCCGCCGCCGCTGAGCCAACTGACCGGGCGACCGTCCTCGGCGCACCGCAACAACAAGTCGTTGCTGGGTGTCACACCGCCGAACAGGACCAGGTGGTCGAGCCGGACCAGCGGTATCAGATGACGTCCGGACTGGTCGGGGTGGTACACCCGCACGGTGTCACCGTCAAGGTGCAGGCTCGTGCCCGGAGTCTGCACATAAAGAGTGTTGAGCAACTCAGTCACGCCACTGTCCCAATGGTCGTGGGGTCAACAGGTCGGGTACGTGTCGCCGCCGGCCGTCGGTCAGCTCGGGAAGGCAGTCCTCGCGTAACGAGCATCGTCGGCAGCGGGTGTCGTTGCGTGCCGCCGGCAATGCCGGGGTGTCGAGCAGCCGGCGTACGGCCCGGGTCGCGGTCACCACCTGGTCGAGCAGGTCGGCATCAATGGGTACGGCGTGCCGACGCCGTTCTGTAACCGAGTAGATGTAACCGGTCGGTACGTCAAAGCCGGCTTCGAGCAGGCAGAGTGCCTGCCCGCCCAGTTGCAACTCGGCCGGACCGCCGGCCTTGTACCGTCCGACCTTGTATTCGACCGGCGTGGCCACACCCTTCTCAAACTCGACGATGTCGCATATCCCGCGCAGACCGTGGGTATGGCTCCATACCGGTAGTGACCGGACCACGGTCAGGCCCCGGCGGCGTTGGATACCGGGCAGGTCGACGGTGGTGTGGCTGAGGTCGCCACGAACCGTGTCGAGGCTTTCCGACCAGACGCCCTCGACGTGGATCAGTGCGGTTTGCCGGTGACAGTAGGCGTAGTGCTCCAGTGCGGACAGCGGCACCTCCCGCAGGTCGGTGCCGCTGTCCGTCGGGTGGTCGTCTGTCACGGCCAGAGGTCGACCAGCTTGGTGAGCGTGACGCCCTCCGGTAGCCCGGACTCATCAATTGCCCGGTCGTAGGCGGTGTGTGCACGTGGCGCTTTGCTCCGGTCGGCTCGGTCGAACGTGATGCGTTCGGTGAGGGCGGCTGCGGGGGCGACCCCGAGCGCGTCCGGGTGGCTGAACACGTAGAGCCCGCACAGCTTCATCTCGCCCCGGGTCGCGGACCGGTCATGGTCGAACATGTTGGTGACGGCCTGCCATAGTACGGCCAGGTCGTCGCTGGTCACGCCGGTCTTTGCCGCGCGGGGCGCCGAGTAGAACAGGTGCGTCCGGTAGAGGCCGTACGGCACCGTCCACTTGGAACCGATCTCGGTACGCTCACCTTTGTCGATGTCGTCCTGCCGGGTCTGAGTGACCCGGGTGATGGTGTGGTCGGTCGGCACGATCAGATCAAGGCTGCGGGCGAAGGTGAGTTGGACCGGGCCGCGGACCTGACCGGCGCCGCCGCCCTTGCCGGTGCTGAGCACGGCACCGAACATCCGGACGTCAAAGTAGTGCTCGCACATCCACCGCTGCGCGTCGCCCGACTTCCCCGGGTTGGCCTTCAACGCCTCCTCGATCCGGGTGTTCAGGGCGTGGCCGCTCTCGACAAAGATGCCGTAGCGCGGGTCGTCACCCCGCAGCAGCGAAACCATGTCGCGGATCTTGCGCTTGATAGCCACGTCGGTGACCAGGCCCTGTCCGCTCTCGTCGTCAGTACGCGGCTGGTTGCCGGCGTCCGGGTCGCCGTTGGGGTTTCCGTCAGTCACGTCAAACAGCAGGACGGCGTCGTGACGGCGGGTGGGGTCGAGGTGCGCGGCGGTCACGCGGCGTCTCCTTCGTCATCGGTCGTAGGTGGCACGTCATCGGTGGGTGGCGGCACGTCGTCGGGTTCCGGGGGCAGATCGGTCTGCTTCTTGTTCGCGGCGGCGGCGAGCCGTTCGGCCCGCATCTGCGCCCGCTCCTGGTGGTAGCCGAGAATGACCTCGGCTTTGTCAGTCAGGACGCCAGGGCCGGGAATCTCCTTGAGCTGGGCGAAGAGGCTGTCGAGTCGATTGGCGTACGCCGCTGACCACTGCGGACGTTCCAGGGGACCGCCTAGCCGTTTGAGCCACGCCTGCACGTTGCGGCGACCGGCGACGATAACGGTCCGTGGGTTGTCAATGGCTCGGCCAAAGTACCGGTCAGCGAAGCTGGTGTTCAGTTTCTGGTCAGCGACCCGGAACATGGTCCGTTGCAGGTCGTCCATGACGGCGATGATCTGGCCGGACACGTAGGCCGGCGTGCGCTTGTGCTCCACGTTCAAGGTCGGCGTCAGCCTCTCTCGTTCATGCTCGGACAGGTACGGGTGACGGCGAAGAGCGAGCCGGATCAGTGCGGCTCGGGCTGTGTCGAGCCGGCCGTCAGTGCGGATCCGGTTGATCACATGGTTGAGCAGTTTCGGTGGCAACGGCCGCTTCAGCAGCGCGGCGGCGAGCAGGCTATGGAACAGGTCGGCTGGTCGGTCCTCTCCGGCGGCTCCGAATTTGACCCACTTTCCGGGTTTTCCGTTACGGCCGGCCTCGAAGCGCCCGGCCGCTCGGACCATCTGGGAGACCTTGACCCGCACCACCTGCGCGGACCAGGCGTCAACGATCTCGTGGTCTTTGAACCACACCCGGATGCTTTCCTTCACCTGAGGGATCGGCTGCTCAACCCAGTCCCGGACGATCACCCGGGCGGCGTTGCCGCCCACGGTCACCGAGCAGTACCGGGACAGGTCGTCAACCTTTGCTTCCTGGCCCCTGGCGGGACCCGCGACCAGTTCCTGGATCTGGCTCGGGTCCAACTCGACTGCGGCCCACGGATCGAAGGTGGAGCCGCCCAGCACCCACCAGGCGAGCCGGGCGTTCTGCCCGGACAGGGCGGTGCTGTGCCTCGGATCGGAGAGCAGACCGGTCAGCGTCGCCATGAACTTGAGGCCGCAGTCGGCGCAGATCGGGGTGTGGATCAGGAACTTCTGCAACTCGTAGCCGTGCACGGCCTCGTTAACGCTGACCAAGGATGCGTTCTGGGTGGCACCGGGCACCCACCGTCTAGGAATCAGCTGCGGCACGGTCTTGAGCAGCGGTCGCACCTGCCCGCAGACCAGACACAGGCCGGACCGCCCGGATCCCTTCCGGTCACCGGCGACTCCGGCCCAGAACCGCTGCGCCGCGGGGGTGTTCGCCGCGTCAACCCCGTCGACCGAGAAGCCGATCAGGTCACCCCTGCTCCACCCTGCGGGAGGCTGGATCGCGCCGGAGTGTCCGTCCCGGTAGAAGGCGGCGATGGCTGGTCCGAGACCGTCTGGCTCGGCGGCGACCCATTCAGTGATCAGGGCGCGGAAAGCCTCGTGCTGCTTTGCGACACGCTCCGGCTTGGCGCCTTCTGACAGCCAGCCGAAGACGTACTCGCCGTTGTCGACCGCGAGCGCCGGGGCGATCCCCACGGTCCGGGTCACCGATGGCATCAGACGGGGCACTCCGAACCGATGGCCCGGATCGTCCTTGTTCGCCGTATCGACCAGATCACCCCGGGGTACGCCGTTGGCGTCGATGTCCAGGCTCCAGCGCACGGGTTTGCGGGCGTAGTAGGCCGGGACGGCTTCTTCACTGGTGTTGGTGCGCTCCACGGTGTTGGCGTACTCCACCAGCCGTTGCAGCAGCACTAGACCACCTGGCCTTCCGCCGGAAGCGCAAGCTCGATCCCACGTTCGGGCACATAGAGCACGCCATGGACGACCCGCGCGGCGAACCACTCCATCCGGGGCTGACCAGGCTTCCCGTCACGGTGGATGGAATGCAGCATGATGCCGATCTCCTCGTTCACGCCGGCCCGCCGGGTGTCATCCGGCCAACTGAACTCGGCGCTGAACTCACGGGTGCCCAGGTACGGCCGCTGGAAGCAGGCCCCCTTGCGGACCCGGCGACGAAGCTGGTCCCGGTACGCCGCGACCGGCTTGTCCGCGTGCGGGGCCAGCTCGATGTGAGCGTGAATCCGGTACGCCACATCGCGTAGGCAGACGGCGTTGCGCTGGTCACGGTTGGCTGCGGTATCCACCCGGCGGGTGCCCTTGATCACCTCAGCCAGCGGCGCGACGTCAGAGGTCTCGTTGCGGCGGATCGAGAACTGTCTGACCCGCTTGAGCACCTCGATCGCGACGATCTGGTACCGCATCTCCGGCTTCCAGAAAATCGATTCGAGCACGCCCACAGCCGCCGACGGGGTCATCACCGGATAACTGACCCGCTCCACCTTCAGCTCAGGACGCGAAAACAACGCGAACTCGCCGCTGACCTGCGCCACAACCGGGAGGTCTCCCTCCGGGCTCCGCCTCAGAGTCAGCCCGTTGACCACATCCGTCGTCACTGCACAAATCCCTCCCAAAACCAAAGCCAGGCGAATATACGGTCAGGAAATCTTTCGATATGAACATCGGTAGACACTCCCGAACCGCAGGTGTGAGCATCCACGACCGGTACGACAAAAACGGGTCGAGTGGCGTTCACCAGCCGGAACGACGTCCAGCATGGACCGGGCCAATGCCCGATCCATCCTGGAGCCGGCGAACACTCTCCGGCAAGTAACCAAGGTTTCGATCCTCAGCGCCACAGGCACCGCAGGCCCTACCAGTCGGGTAAGGCTGGTCCAGCTTACCAACTTCCTTGGATACTTCTTCGGACGTAGTCCGCCGTTCGAGCATTTGACGGAGATCCGGAGTCGGTGTAGAACTGCGATCGGACGGAGTCCTGGTTCGCAACCAGATGCACACCGTCATGGCAGGTGGCGGTCCACTGCGCCCACAGTGGACCGCCAATTTCCCACGCCTCGATTGAGCAGAAGGGAACAACGTGATTGTAGATCAACCCCCCGACGACAACGGACCCGATCGTTTGCTGCCGCTACGCTGGGCGGTGATTTTGGGGCTCGGCACGGCGATCGGCGTGATGACCGGCACAACGGAGGGCGTTCCCGTTGGCGCACTCGC
>DASUSI010000073.1:0-30346 GCA_036375165.1 Micromonosporaceae bacterium
GACGGAACTCCGCCGGTTCGCGGCCCGGATCCTGCACGAGTCCACCCGACTCTGCCGCCTGGTCACCGAACTGCTGGAACTGTCCCGGTTGGAGGGCGGGGAGCCGTTGCCGGACCCGGAACGGGTCGCCGTCGACCGGATCCTGCACGAGGTGCTGGACCGCAGCCGTACCGCCGCGGCGGCCAAGGAGATCGACGTCCGGCTGGACGGCGGACGCGGACTGCTGATCCACGGTCATGAACGGCTACTGGTCACCGCGGTCGCCAACCTCGTGGACAACGCCATCGCGTACAGCCCGGAACGCACGACGGTCACGATCTCCACCCGACGTGACGGTGCGCACATCGAAATATCAGTGACCGACGAGGGCATCGGAATCGCCGCCGAGGACCAGAACCGGATCTTCGAGCGGTTCTACCGGGTGGACCGGGCCCGCTCCCGGGCGACCGGTGGCACCGGACTCGGACTCGCGATCGTCAAGCACGTCGCGACCAACCACGGCGGCCAGGTATCGGTACACAGCGCGCTCGGCAAGGGATCGAGATTCACGCTGAGGTTGCCGGCGGGCAGCTCGACCGGTGCCCGCCAAACCCCTGGGACAACCGCCCAGCAGACCGGGAAAACCACGGACCCGTTGACAACTGTGAGGACCTAAGTGACCCGGGTACTCGTGGTGGAGGACGAGGAATCGTTCTCGGACGCCCTGTCGTACATGCTCCGCAAGGAGGGCTTCGAGGTCGCGGTCGCGGCCACCGGCACCGACGCGCTCATCGAGTTCGACCGGTCCGGGGCGGACATCGTACTGCTCGACCTGATGCTCCCGGAGATGTCCGGCAGCGAGGTGTGCCGGCACCTGCGGCAGGCCTCCAACGTGCCGATCATCATGGTCACCGCCCGGGACGGCGAGGTGGACAAGGTGGTGGGCCTGGAAATCGGCGCCGACGACTACGTGACCAAGCCGTACTCGCCGAGAGAGTTGCTCGCCCGGATCCGGGCGGTGTTGCGCCGCCGCACCGAGCCGCCCGAGATGTCCGCGGCGACCTTGGAAGCCGGTCCGGTGAGGATGGACGTGGACCGGCACGTAGTGACGGTGTCCGGCCAGACCGTGGCACTGCCTCTGAAGGAGTTCGAGCTGCTTGAGATGTTCCTACGGAACGCGGGGCGAGTACTGACCCGAGGTCAGTTGATCGACCGGGTGTGGGGCGCGGATTATGTGGGTGACACGAAAACCCTGGATGTCCACGTCAAACGGCTGCGTTCCAAAGTTGAACCGGAGCCGTCCGCACCCCGGCACATCGTCACGGTGCGCGGACTCGGCTACAAGTTCGAACCGTAGTTGACTGATACCCGCACCGAGGGATGTCGATCAGAGCCGTCTGCCCCGATCAGCGTTCTGCCCCGGCATCCCGGGCGGCCGTGGCGGGATGCACCGCCACCAACCCCCGGGCCAGCCGCGCGGCGCAGAGTTCCGCGAGCCGACGGTACGCCGGCTCGCCCAGCAGGGCGGTGAGCTCCGGCTCGTACTCCTGGTAGAGCGGGCGGGAACCGCCGTGTGCCTCCGGCGACGAGGTACACCACCAGTGCAGATCATGGCCGCCCTCGCCCCAGCCCCGACGGTCGAACTCCCCGACCACGCTGAGCAGCACCCTGCTGCCGTCCGGCCGGTTCACCCACTCCTGCTCCCGGCGGATCGGCAACTGCCAGCACACGTCCGGCTTGTACTCCAGGGGATGCACCCCGTCACGCAGCGCTTGGGCGTGCAGCGCGCACCCGTACCCCCCGGGGAACCCGGACCGGTTGTGGAACACGCACGCACCGTCCACCAACGCGGTTCGCCGGGCCGGCTTGCCGTCCAGCTCGTCCAGCTCGGTCCAGCGGTCGAAACCCCTGCGGTAGTGCTGCCAGGAGTCCCTGGTGAGCCGCCGGGCGGCAGCCCGTACCCGCTTCTCGTCGTCGGCGTCGGTGAAGAACGCGCCGTGACTGCAGCAGCCGGCGTCGGCACTCCCCGCGACGATGCCGTGACACCCCTTGCCGAACACACACGCCCAGCGGGACAACAGCCAGGTCAGATCGGCCCGCACCAGATGCTCGGGGTCGGCCGGGTCGGTGAAATCCAGCCACTCACGGGGGAAGTCCAGCCCCACCTCGCGCTGGTCACGCCGGGCGCTGGTCTGGTCACCGGACACCCGGCAAGCGTACGCCCGGGTCCCAGCCCCAGGGCCCGATGGTGCAGCATTGTCCACGTGACCGAAGAGCGGGTGACCGAAGAGCGGGTGACCGAAGAGCGGGTGGCCGAAGAGGCAGAAGAGATCTCCACCATCGACTCGCTGCGTGCGCTGGCACTGGAACACGACTTCGACTATCGGGACGCCGACCCGGCCCTGGTGGACCGCTGGGGCGCACCGCCGTTCGCGGCGGCCGGGCATCGACGCGCGCTTGACGTGGTGACCGGAGAGCGGGACGGCGTCGAAGTGGTCGCGTTCCGGTTCGTGGTGGCCGAGACGGCCCGGTCCACGCAGGCCACGTCCGGGGTGGGCGGCGGGTTGCGGCTGACCCTGCCGGAGATCGCCGACGAGTACCTGGTGGTCGCCGCCGCACTGCCGAGCCCGTTGCCCCGGTTCTCGTTGGCTCCGCAGGATGGCGCCCTGGACGAGGTCCCGTTCGGCTACGACTTCGAGTGCGAGGACCCGGGCCTGGCCGAACGGTACGACGTGTACGCCGCGGACCAGGACACCGCTGGGGCGGTGCTGCACGAGGCCGCGGTGGCGAAGCTGCGGGAACACCGCACCCTGGACTGGCGGGTGGAAGGCCGGGACGTGATCGCGGTGGAGCGGCTGGACTCCGAGGAACGGTCGGTCTCCGACGTACTCGCCACGGTTGACGCCGTGGTGACAATCGTCCACGGCATCGAGACAGAGGCGTTCGCCCGGTGGAAGACACCCGCCGCGTACCCGCCCCCGGCGTAGCCGCGGTCGGTCCCGGCGGAAGCCACCCGACACGGGTGTCGACACGTCGATCGTTACCGCACCGCTACCCTGGGCGGGTGACCTCTTCCCCTGAGGCCGGACCCGGACAGCGGGCGCCGGAGGTGCCGGTCCTGCTGTCCACGTCCTCGGTCTACCCGGAACCGACCACCGCGGCCTTCGAGGTCGCGGCGAATCTCGGGTATGACGGTGTCGAGGTGATGGTCTGGACCGACGGTGCCAGCCAGCACGCCCGCACGCTGTCACGGCTCGCGGACCACTACGGGGTCCCGGTGCTCGCGGTTCACGCACCGTGCCTGCTGGTCACCCAGCGGGTGTGGAGTTCGGATCCGTGGGAACGGCTGCGCCGGGCGGCGGAACTCGCGGGCGAACTGGGAGCCTCCACGGTCGTGGTGCATCCGCCGTTCATCTGGCAGCGGGAGTACGCCCGATCCTTCCGCAGCGGACTGGACGCCCTGGCCGACCAGCACCCGGACATCCGGATCGCCGTGGAGAACATGTATCCGGTGCGGATGGGGCGCCGCCAGTTCGTGCCGTACTCACCGCACTGGGATCCCACCACCGTCGGTTACCCGTACTACACCCTCGACGCGTCGCACTGTGCGGCGTCCCGCACCGATGCTCTGGCGATGGCCCAGCGGATGGGTGACGCGATCGGACACCTGCACCTGGGGGACGGCAACGGCGAGGGCAGGGATGAGCACCTGGTGCCCGGACGCGGCTCCCAGCCCTGCGGCGCGGTTCTGGAGCATCTGGCGACCAACGGCTACAGCGGCTCGGTCTCGGTCGAGGTGAACACCCGCAAGGTGGGGGGCCGCGAGCAGCGTGAGGCGGATCTCGCCGAGTCACTCGCCTTCGCCCGGCGGCATCTCGCCGCGGCCGCCGCGGCCACCTCCTGACCGTCCGCGCCGGATCCGTCCGGGCGTGAGCCGGTTCCGGCGTCCGCCCGGTTCAGCCGACCGGTTGTTGCGACGGCTCGGTCGCGGTCTTCAGGGAGGCATCCCCAGCCCGCGCGCCGGCCTCGGCGCGCTTCCGCGCCCGATGTGCCGCCACGTGGGACCGGGTGGCGCAGCGCTCCGAGCAGAACCTGCGACAGCAGTTCGAGGACGTGTCCAGGTACACGTCGGCACAGCGCTCGTCGGCGCACACCCCGAACCGTGCGCTGCCGTACTCGCACAGCCACACCGCCAGACCCCACACCGCACCGGCCAGGTACTCGGCGCTGACCGAGGCACCCCGGCCGGTCACGTGCATGTGCCAGTCGTTGGCGTCGTGGCCGGAGATCCGCGGCTGCACCGGGTAGCTGGTGAGCAGCGAGTTCAACTCGTCAACCACCTCGGCATCCTTGCCCGCGATCGCCAGCTCGAACACGTCGCGAAGCCGTTTCCTGGCCCGGCGCAGGGCAGCGACATCCCGATCGGTCGCTTCGTCAGCCCACCAGATGTGGGACCCGAAAACCGCTCGCACGTCGTCGAAGTTGTCCATGGGGGCGTTGACGAGTTTTACGGCCTGGTGCGCGTACGCCTCGAAGTCCACACCTCTACGGTAGTCAATCCCGCTTCGCGGGCGGTGTCTCCACCGGAGTCGGGGCGTCCCGGGCCACCATCCGGCCTGACCCTGGCGGTGCTTGCCGTCCCCTGCCGACACTGTCCGCACCTTTCATCCGAATCAAGGCGATACCGCCGCCCGGCGGAGCCGCCGTCCACGGTACGGCCGGACTGTCATCCGTCCTGCCTGGAGTCCCGCTTCCACCAGCGACAGTGCACGGGAGGTCGGACTCGGCACCGGGCACTAGGCTCGCGGCATGCTTCGTACGGTGATCCTGGCCGCTTCCCGCAGCAAAGGGCTGGAGCGGCTGGTCGAGACGGCACCGGTGACCCGTGGCCTGGTGCGCCGGTTCGTCGCCGGCACCACATCGGCCGATGCGCTGCGCGCGACCCGCGAACTCATCGGCGATGGCATGACCGTCAGCCTGGACCACCTCGGCGAGGACACCACCACGCCCGAGCACGCAGAGCTGACCAAACAGGCGTACCTGGAAGTTCTCAGCGCGCTGGGCCGTCAGGGACTTACCCCGGCCACGGAGGTGAGCCTGAAACTGTCCGCGCTCGGCCAACGGTTCGACGAGCGGCTGGCGTACGAGCACGCCCGGGCGATCTGCCAGGCGGCTGCCAACGCCCACACCACCGTGACGCTGGACATGGAGGACCACACCACCACCGACTCGACCCTGGAGATCCTCTCCAAGCTGCGCAAGGACTTCCCCTCCACCGGCGCGGTACTCCAGGCGTACCTGCGCCGGACCGAGGCCGACTGCCGGGAACTGGCCCATGCCGGCTCCCGGGTGCGGCTGTGCAAAGGCGCGTACGCGGAGCCGGAGTCGGTGGCGTACCAGGCGCGGCTCAACATCGACCGCTCGTACGTACGCTGCCTGAACACCCTGCTGGCAGGTGACGGCTACCCGATGTTCGCCACCCACGACGCGCGGCTGATCGCGATCGCCGAGGAACGGGCCCGCTGGTACGAGCGCACCAAGGACAGCTTCGAGTACCAGATGCTGTACGGGGTGCGCCCCGACGAGCAGCGGCGGCTGGCCTGGGCCGGTCACCGGGTGCGGGTCTACGTCCCGTACGGCACCGAGTGGTACCCCTACCTGGTGCGCCGGCTCGCGGAACGTCCCGCGAACCTGGTGTTCTTCCTGCGTGCCATGGCTTCCCGGAGCTGACCGGGCGGCCGGACCCATCAGGTGCCAGGAGACAGCGCGCCCAGGTACGACCCGGTCCACCGGTCGACATCGGACCGGGCGGCCTCGGCTCCCGGGCTCCACGGACGACCCCGCGGTCGGGCCGGCGTTGCCGCACCAGGTCAGAACGTCCCCCGGGTTGGGCCGCCTCGAGACCCCACCGCTACCCTTGACAAGTTCGTCAGTCGACTCGCCACGTCAGCATCCCGCCCGTCCGTGGGCACTGGCGTGTCAGGCAATCCGAGGGGTTCGCATGGGTTCCGTGGTCAAGAAGCGCCGCAAGCGGATGGCCAAGAAGAAGCACCGCAAGCTGCTGCGCAAGACCCGGGTTCAGCGTCGCCGCCTCGGAAAGTAGCCACATCCGCGGCGGGTCGCCGCTTCGGCGGTGGCCTGAGTGCCGTCGGGCTGCCCGGCGGGTAATAACCCACCGACACCGCGGGCTCGTCCAGTCGAGGGAAGCGCCATGCCGCCGAAGGTCGCAGGTTCCAGAACCGTTCTCGTGACCGGAGTGAGTCGCTACCTCGGCGCACTGGCCGCTGCCCGGCTCGCCGCGGACCCGGATGTCGTCCGGGTGCTCGCAGTGGACACCACCCCGCCTCAGGGCGAGGCGGCGGCACTGCTGTTCCACAGACCGGAGGCCGGGACGGATCCGGCGACCCGACCGGCAGCGGCTGGCCGCTTTCCCGGGGACAAGATTGAGTTCATCCGGGCGAACATCCAGAATCCGCTGATCGCCAAGGTGATCATCGGGTCCGAGGCCGACACCGTGGTTCACATGGCGGTGCAGGTCTCGGCCGCCCGTTCGGCGCGTCCGGCCACCAAGGAACTGAACGTCATCGGCACGATGCAGTTGCTCGCCGCCTGCCAGAAGGCACCGGCGCTGCGCAAGCTCGTCGTGAAGTCCTCGGTGGCCGCGTACGGCGTGTCGGCCCGGGACCCGGCGATGTTCACCGAGGAGACCGCACCGCGCGAGATGCCCCGTGGCGGGTATGCGAAGGACGTGGTGGAAGTCGAGGGCTACGTCCGTGGCTTTTCCCGGCGTCGCCCGGACGTCGCGGCGACGGTACTGCGGTTCGCGCCGTTCCTGGGTCCACGCGCCGACACCGCGCTGACCCGCTACTTCTCGCTACCGGTCGTGCCGACCGCGCTGGGCTACGACCCCAGGATGCAGTTCATCCACACCGACGACGCGCTGGAGGTGCTGCACCGTTCGGTGGCCGAGGATCACCCCGGGGTCTACAACGTCGCGGGTGAGGGGGTGCTGCTGCTGTCCCAGGCGATCCGGCGCGCCGGGCGGGTGCCGGTTCCAGTGCCTGAGCCGGGACTGTCCGCCCTCGCCGGGTTCGGCCGGCGCAGCGGCCTGATCGACTTCTCGATCGACCAGCTCGACTTCCTGGTACACGGCCGGGTGGTCGACACCACCAGACTGGTGGCGGAGTTCGGCTACCGGCCACGGCCGACCGTGGAGGCATTCGATGACTTCGTCCGAGGCCGGGATCTCACCTCGGTGATCAACCCGGACAACGTGGCCGCACTGGAACACCTGCTACTCGGCCAGATCCGACAGGCCCGGCACCGGATGTCAGGGGCCGGAGAGGAGCGATGATGTCAGGCGAGGTGATCCGGCTCGATGACCACGCTGGGAGACACTCCCAGAACACTGGACGTGCCAGGACCCGAGCGGCCGGGGGACCGGCGGGGACGCCGGCACGGATCGGTCCGCGCCCAGACCGGAGCCAGCAGCCGTCCGAGCCGGCGACCGGGCCGCCTGACCAGTTGCCCAACGGCAGACCCGCACACCCCGAAGCCGGGGCACCGCCTCCGGCGAGCGGGGACCGGACCGACGCGCACCCGGGTCGAGACGAACCGTCGCCGGACGAATGGGACCGGCGGGTCGCGAACCTGCTCGGGTTCGTCAGACGTCGACTCACCGGCGAGTACCCGGTGGACGAGTTCGGGTTCGACACCGACCTGGCCGACACCGTGCTGCTGCCCCCGCTGCGGATGCTGTACCGGCACTGGTTCCGGGTGGAGGTCAGCGGAATCGAGAACGTGCCGGCAGAGGGGTCGGCGCTGCTGGTGGCCAACCACTCCGGCACGATCGCGCTCGACGCCCTGATGCTCGGCGTGGCGGTGCACGACGAGCACCCGACCCGACGTCACCTGAGACTGCTCGGTGCCGACTTCGTGTTCAGCACGCCGCTGCTGGCCGAACTGGCCCGCAAGGCCGGTGTGACGCTGGCCTGCACCCCGGACGCCGAACGGCTGCTGCGCTCCGGGGAACTGGTCGGGGTGTTCCCCGAGGGGTTCAAGGGCGTCGGCAAGCCGTTCTCGGAACGGTACAAGCTACAGCGCTTCGGCCGCGGCGGTTTCGTGTCGGCGGCGTTGCGTACCGGCACTCCGATCATCCCGGTGTCGATCGTCGGGGCCGAGGAGACGTACCCCCTGATCGGCAACATCAAGCCGCTCGCCCGACTGCTCGGGTTGCCCTACTTCCCGGTAACCCCGCTGTTCCCGTGGTTCGGCCCGCTCGGCATGGTGCCCTTGCCGAGCAAGTGGCTGATCGAGTTCGGTGAGCCGATCCGCACCGCCGACCTGGACGCCAGCGCCGATGATCCGATGGTGGTGTTCAACCTCGCCGACCAGGTCCGGGAGACTATTCAGCAGACGCTCTACCAGGTGCTGCTGCGACGCGACGGCGTATTCGGCTGATCCGCGGCTGGTCGGCGGGCTCCTGCCCGAGTTGCGACCTGCGCCGCCGCGCCGCCAGTGCCCCGAAGACGACACCGGTCAACACCGCCGCTCCCATCGCCGAGGGCACCGCCACCTTGACCGCCTTGCGTCCGGTCCGGAAGTCCCGGATCTCCCAGCCCCGCCGCCTCGCCTCCCGACGCAACGCCCCATCCGGATTGACGGCCACGGCACGGCCAACCGTGGTCAGCATGGGGAGGTCGTTGTAGGAGTCGCTGTAGGCCGAACAGCGGGTCAGCTCCAGCCCTTCACGTCGCGCGAGCGCCTTGACCGCCTCGGCTTTCGCCGCACCGTGCAGCAGGTCACCGATCAACCGACCGGTGTAGACACCGTCGGCGGTTTCGGCGACCGTACCCAGGGCTCCGGTGAGGCCGAGCCGGCGAGCGATCAACCGGGCCAGTTCCACCGGCGCGGCGGTGACCAGCCACACCCGTTGCCCCGCATCGAGATGTAACTGGGCCAGGGCACGCGTGCCGGACCAGATCCGGGCCTCCATCAGCTCGTCGTACACCGCCTCGCTGAGTTCGTTCATCTCGCCGGTGCCACGACCCGCGATGAACACCAGTGCGGCCTGCCGGGCGGCCGCCATGTCCCCCTGCGACTCGCTGGTGAGCCGGAACTTCAGCTGCTGCCAGCCGAACCGCAGCAGGTCCCCGGTGGTGAAGTAGTGGCGGGCCGCGAGCCCGCGGGCGAGCCAGTAGATCGAGGCACCCCGCATCATCGTGTTGTCGACGTCGAAGAAGGCGGCGGCCGTGGGATCCGGTGGCACGGCCAGTGCCGCCTCGATTTCGGGTGCGGCAGGTCCGGGTCCCAGCAGCGCGACATCCAACCCGGTCGGCTCGGTACCTGCCGCCTCACTGCTCGCCGCCTCAGCGCTGGCCGCCCCGGCCAGTCGGGCCCGAGCCGCCCGTCCGCGGGCGCGGCGTGGCAACCAATCCCACATGGCACCGAGGGTACGGCGCGTCAGTGACACCGGCTCGGGAGGCCGGCGCGGGTGTCTGTCCCCAGCCAATGTGTGCCAGACTCGCTTGCCGTGCGGAAGAACCAGAGCGGCAGTGGCAGTAACCTCTCGGACCTGGTACGCCATGCCGCGGAGCGCGGTGGTGACCGGCCCGCCCTGCTGTTCCGCCACGAGCGCGTCTCCTGGGCGGAGTTGGACCGGAGCGTGGACGCGGTGGCCCGTGCCCTGTCGGCGCGCTGCACCCCCGGCGAACGGGTGGCGGTCGCTCTCGGCAATGTGCCGGACTTCGCCCGGGTCTACTTCGGGGCACTGCGGGCCGGACTGGTGGCGGTGCCGACCAACCCGGGTTATCGGGCCGGCGAACTCACGCACGTACTCGCCGATTCGGGTGCTTCCATCCTGGCCGCCGGCCCAGGCGTCGCCCGGGAAGTGACCGAGGTCCGTTCCGAGCTTCCCGAGTTACGCGAGGTGTACGTGCCGGGCGGCGGCGAACGTTGGGCCGACCTCGCTGAGCTGGCCGCCAACGGGGCACCGGTGACGGCCCCGGACGGCGGCGACGACCTGGCCACGCTGCTCTACACCTCGGGTACCGAGGGCAGGCCCAAGGGGGCGATGCTCAGCCACCGGGCGCTGTTGGCCAATCTCGACCAACTGGACCAGATCCAACCCAGGCTACTGGCGTCCAGCGACGTGGTGCTGCTGACGCTGCCGCTGTTCCACTCGTACGGGCTGGGGGCCGGACTGCACGCGATCGCCCGACACGGCTGCACCGGGGTGCTGGTCGAGCGGTTCGACCCCACCGACACCCTGGAGCGGATCCACCGGCACCGGGTCAGCGTGGTGCTCGGGGTGCCCCAGATGTATCTCGCGTGGTCGCTGCTGGACGACGTGGGCGAGGCGTTCGCGAGCGTAAGGCTCGCGGTGAGCGGTGGCGCACCGCTCGACACCGAAGCGCAGCGCCGGTTCCTCGATGCCACTCGCCACCACGTGTTCGGGGGGTACGGGCTGACCGAGACCGCCCCGGTGCTGACCAGCACGCTGATGAGCCCGGTACCCAGGCCGGGCTCGATCGGGCGGCCAATCCCGGGGGTCGAGCTGAAACTGGTGGGCATGGACGGCCACACCATCGAGATCGGCGAGGAGGACGAGGACAGCACGCCAGGCACCGACCCGGGCGAGATCTGGGTGCGCGGACCGAACCTGTTCTCCGGGTACTGGCCGGACGGCCGGGACGGTCCCGACGAGGAGGGCTGGTGGCCGACCGCCGACATCGGGTACATCGACGCGGACGGCGACCTTTTCCTGGTGGATCGGTTGCGTGAACTGATCCTGGTCTCCGGCTTCAACGTCTATCCCCGGGAGGTGGAACAGGTGTTGGAAACCCACCCGGCGGTGCGGGAGGCGGCGGTTCTCGGGGTGCCCCACCCGTACACCGGGGAGACCGTCAAGGCGTACCTGGTGTCACAGCCAGGGACTTCGGTGACCGTTGACGAGCTGATCTTCTACTGCGAACAGCACCTGGCCCGGTTCAAATGTCCGACGTCGCTGGAGTTCGTCGACTCGCTGCCGCACTCGGTGACCGGCAAGGTCCGTAAGTCGATGCTCCGGGACGGGCTGCCGGAGCCACGTGACGACCACGCCGAGGGGGCCTGAGATGGCCGAACACCCCGATCCGGCCGGGCACCTGGTGCAGTTGCTGATCCGCCCGAACTGCCACCTCTGCCAGCCGGCACGGGAGGCGATGGCCCGGGTGGCGGAGGTGGCCGGGGTGCGCTGGGAGGAGATCGACGTCACCGGCGACCCCAAGCTGGAACGGGAGTACGGCGACCGGTTGCCCGTCGTGCTGCTCGACGGCAAAGAGCACGGCTACTGGCGGGTGGAGGAAGACCGCCTGTTGCGCGACCTGGGCTCGCAGCCACGATAACGCCAGGTCTTGGACTGTTTTGGCACTGTGGGCAGCCGCAACTGTCCAGGATTGCGGTAGCGGGCCGAAGACCCGAGGTTCCTCACTCCAAGATCGCAATTTGTGCAGGGCTTCACAAGCGCCTACCCTGGTTCACCAGCGGTTCATCCCCGCGCCTGCACCTGCGGGTCGTACCCGTTCAGCAGTCAGCCCGTACCAGCCGAGCCCACACCTGGACGACCAACCCCAGATGAGCGAGCGCAGCGAGCCGGATCCGACCACCGGATCCCCACCAGTCCCGGACCTCCCCGAGGCGACGATCGCCCGGCTTCCGGAGTACCTGCGTGCGCTGCACCACCTCGCCGAGACCGGGTACGAGACGGTCTCCAGCGAGGCGCTCGCCGCCGCGGCCGGGGTGAACTCCGCGAAGCTACGCAAGGATCTCTCGCACCTCGGCTCGTACGGCACCCGGGGCGTGGGTTACGACGTGGACCGGCTCATTGGGCAGATCGAACAGGTGCTGGGACTGACCGGCCGGCGCGGCGTGGCCCTGGTCGGGATCGGCAATCTCGGCCACGCCCTGGCCGGTTACAGCGGCTTCGCCAGCCGCGGTTTCCGGATCGCGGCGCTGTTCGACGTTGACCCGAGCCGGATCGGCGAGGAGATCAACGGTCTGGTGGTGCGGGAACTCTCAGCCATGGACGAGGTGGTCGCCGCCGAGAACATCACCATCGCCGTGATCACCACGCCCGCGCACGCCGCCCAGGACGTCGCCGACATGCTGATCGGCTCCGGGGTGACCAGCATCCTCAACTTCGCGCCGTGCGTGCTGTCGGTCCCCGACGGTGTCGATGTGCGGAAGGTGGATCTCGCGATCGAACTGCAGATCCTTTCGTTCCACGAGAACCGCAAGGCGTCCGCGGTGAGTTCGGTGGTCAGGTCGCTGCCGGTGCAGGGTGACCGGCACCGCCGCTCCCGCCGACGGCCCGGTGTCGTCCTCGGCGAGGAGGCGGTCGGAAAGTGAACGCCCTGGTGGTTGGCCTGTCGTACCGCACGGCACCGGTATCGCTGCTGGAATGCGTCGCGCTCGCGCCCGACGAGGTGCCGGTCCTGACCCGGAGGCTGCTGGGCAGCCGGTACGTGTCAGAGGCCGTCGTGCTCTCCACCTGCAACCGGATCGAGGTGTACGCGGGGGTGACCGCGTTCCACCCGGCGCTGGTGGACATCGCCGACCTGTTGGCGAAGCGGGCCGGGATGGACCGGGGGGCGCTCGCCGACCACCTCTACGTGCACTACGACGCCGAGGCCGCCCGGCACGCGCTGCTGGTGGCCGCCGGACTGGACTCGATGGTGCTGGGCGAGGCACAGATCCTCGGACAGCTGCGGGACGCGTACGCGCAGGCGGTGGATCTCGGCAGCCCCGGACGGCTGCTGCACGAGCTGGTGCAGCACGCGCTGCGGGCCGGCAAGCGGGTGCGCTCCGAGACCGGGATCGACCGGGCGGGCCAGAACGTGGTCAGCGCGGCTCTGCAACTGGGGGCGCTGCGCTACGGCACCGAGCTGACCGGGCGTCCGGCCCTGGTGGTGGGTGCCGGGGCGATGGGGTCGCTCGCGGCGGCGGGGCTTCGCCGGCTTCCGGTCGGTGACCTGTACCTGGCCAACCGCAGCCCGGAACGGGCGGAACGACTGGCCGCCGGGTACGACGCGAAACCCGTCGGGATGGACGACGTCACCCGGCTTCTGGAGCGGGTGGACGTCGTGGTCAGCGCCACCACGTCACCGGGTCACCTGCTCGGAGCGGACCAGATCGCCGAAGCGGTACGCAGCCGGCAGACGGACCGGCCGCTGCTGCTGCTCGACCTGGCGATACCACGGGACATCGAGCCGGCCGCCGGGGAACTACCCGGAGTGGCCCTGATCGGCATCGAGCAGCTCACCGAGGCGATGGACGCGGTGACGGTCGCCGACCTGCAGGCGGCTGAACGGATCGTCACCGAGGAGCTGGCCAGCCACCTCGCTGAGGTACGCGGCAGCGAGGTCGCTCCTACCGTGGCGGCGCTGCGGACCCGGGCCGACGAGGTGGTCGCCGTCGAGCTGAGCCGACTGTGGCAGCGGCTTCCCGGACTCGCCGAGACCGAGCAGGCGGAGGTGGGCCGGACGGTGCACCGGGTGGTGCAACGCCTGCTGCACCAGCCGAGCGTACGAGTCCGTGAGCTGGCCTCCGAGCCAGGTGGCGCCCGGTACGCGCACGCCCTGCGGGAACTGTTCGGCCTGGACACGGAGGGCGCTTCCACCGCCGACACGCTGCGGGTGGACCCGCTGGAGGATGAGGCGTGAGGGCGTACCGCGAGCGGACCGGTACCCCGGCCGCGGGGAACCCCGGACGGCCGTTGCGACTCGGTACCCGGGGCAGCGCACTGGCTCGGGCGCAGTCGACCGACGTGGCGAACCTGATCGAGAAGTTGACCGGGCAGGCTGTGGAACTGGTCGAGATCGTGACCCCGGGAGACCGGTCCACCGAACCGGTCGCGCAACTGGGCGTAGGGGTGTTCGTGTCGGCGCTGCGGGATGCGCTGCTGTCCGGCGAGATCGACGTGGCGGTGCACTCGTACAAGGACCTGCCGACCGCTCCGGCTGACGGCCTGATGGTCGCCGCGGTGCCACAACGGGCGGACCCCCGGGACGCGCTGGTGGCCCGGGAGCGGCTGACGCTGGCCGAGCTGCCGTCCGGTTCGAGGGTCGGCACCGGCTCGCCGCGCCGGGTGGCCCAGCTCCTGGAGCGCGGGTACGGGTTGGAGCCTGTGCCGCTGCGCGGCAACGTCGACACCCGGTTGCGCCGGGTCTCCGAGGGGGACCTGGACGCGGTCGTGTTGGCGGCTGCCGGGTTGACCCGGCTGGGCCGCTCCGCCGAGGCCACCGAACTGCTCGACCCGATGCTGATGCTGCCCGCCCCCGCGCAGGGGGCGCTGGCCGTGGAGTGCCGGGCGGACGACGTGGCGCTGGCCGGGCAGCTCTCGGCCCTGGACCACGGGCCGAGCCACACCGCGGTACGCGCGGAGCGGGCCCTGCTGGCGGCCTTGGAGGCCGGTTGCAGCGCCCCGGTGGCGGCGCTCGCCGAAGTCACCGATGACAACGAGATTTACCTGCGCGGTGCCGTGATCGCCGGAAACGGCTCTGCCGCCGTACGGCTGTCCGGCATCGGTACGCCATCTGACGCCGAGACGGTCGGCCGGCGGCTCGCCGCCGAGCTGCTCGACGCGGGCGCGGATTCACTGTTGGGGAGTTCGAAATGACCCGTCGCAAGACCACCGGCCGGATCAGCTTCGTCGGCGCCGGCCCCGGTGACCCTGGCCTGCTGACCCGGCGCGGCTACGACGCGATCGCCGGTGCCGACCGGATCGTGTACGACCGTGCGATACCGGCACCACTGTTGACCGTGGTGCGGGAGATTGTGCCGTCCGAGGCCGAACTGGAACCAGCGGAGGGCGGTCCCGGCGACGTGGCGAAGGTGCTGCTGTCGGCGGCGCGTTCCGGGCTGCACGCGATCCGCCTGGTGGCCGGTGACCCGTTCGGCTACGACTCGGTGACCCGGGAGGCGCAGGCGGTGGCGCGCACCGCCGTGCCGTTCGACGTGGTGCCGGGACTGAGCCACGCCGGGGCGGTGACCAGCTACGCGGGGATGCCGCTCGGCCCGGTACGGATCGAGGTCACCGTCGAGGACCTGGTGGGCCTGGACTTCGAAGGGCTGGTGGCCGGGCTGCCCCAGGTCGGCCTGGTGGTCACTGTGGACTCCGGGAACCTGGCCGCCGTCCGGGACGCGCTGCTCGCCGCGGGCGTCGATTCGGCCACACCGGTGGCGGTGACCGGGGACGGCACCGGAGACACCGAGTACACCACCACGTCCACCGTGGACAGCTTCGTGGAAGCCGCGCTCGGGTTCGCCGGACGGGTGGTCGTGACGGTGGGCCAGACGGTCAGCCACCGGACGAAGCTGGGCTGGTGGGAGAACCGTCCACTGTACGGGTGGAAGGTGCTCGTGCCGCGTACCAAGGAACAGGCCGGTGCGATGAGTGCCCGGCTGCGGGTACACGGGGCGATCCCGACCGAGGTGCCGACCATCGCGGTGGAGCCGCCGCGTACTCCGGCCCAGATGGAACGAGCGATCAAGGGCCTGGTCGACGGCCGGTACGCGTGGGTGGTGTTCACCTCCACCAACGCGGTACGCGCGGTGTGGGAGAAATTCATCGAACACGGCTTGGACGCCCGGCACTTCGGTGGCGTGAAGATCGCCTGCATCGGGGACGCCACCGCCGCCGCGGTACGCGCGGTGGGCATCCAGCCGGAGCTGCTGCCCTCCGGGGAGCACTCCAGCGAGGGCCTGCTCGCCGACTTCGCACCGCACGACGAGATCCTCGACCCGGTGAGCCGGGTGTTGCTCCCGCGTGCGGACATCGCCACCGAGACCCTGGCCGCCGGACTCACGGACAAGGGCTGGGAGGTTGACGACGTCACCGCGTACCGGACGGTACGGGCGGCCCCGCCGCAGGCCGACATCCGGGACGCGATCAAGGGCGGCGGTTTCGACGCGGTGCTGTTCACCTCGTCCTCCACGGTGCGCAACCTGGTCGGTATCGCCGGCAAGCCGCACGCCCGCACGGTGGTGGCCTGCATCGGGCCGAAGACCGCGGACACCGCCCGGGAGTTCGGGCTGCGGGTGGACGTGCAGCCCGAGCACGCCAACGTGCCGGAACTGGTGGAGGCGTTGGCGGGCTACGCCACGGAACTGCGGGAGAAGCTCGCCGAGATGCCGGCCAAGCAGCGTCGCGGCTCGAAGGTGCAGGGGCCGACCGCGCTGCGGTTCCGCTAGTGGGAGGATCGCTGTGACATATCCGGTGGTGCGGCCCCGGCGGTTGCGGCGTACCGCCGCGATGCGCCGGTTGGTGGCGGAGACCCGGCTGCACCCGGCCGAGCTGGTGTTGCCGATGTTCGTCCGGGAGGGGCTCTCCGAGCCTCGTGAGGTCTCCTCCCTGCCCGGGGTGGTGCAGCACACCCGGGAGTCGCTGCGCAAGGCGGCGGTGGCGGCGGTGGAAGCCGGCGTCGGCGGCCTGATGATCTTCGGCGTGCCGGAGCACAAGGACGCGATCGGCTCCGGGGCCACCGACCCGGACGGGATCCTCAACGTGGCGCTGCGGGACCTGGTGGCGGAGTTGGGTGACGCCACGGTGCTGATGAGTGACCTGTGCCTGGACGAGTACACCGACCACGGCCACTGCGGGGTGCTGGCCAGCGACGGGTCGGTGGACAATGACCGCACCCTGGAGCGGTACGCCGAGATGGCGGTGGCGCAGGCTTCGGCCGGGGCGCACCTGCTGGGCACCAGCGGGATGATGGACGGTCAGGTCGGCGCGGTCCGCGAGGCGTTGGACGCCGCCGGGTTCACCGACACCGGCATCCTGGCGTACGCCGCCAAGTACGCCTCCGCGCTGTACGGGCCGTTCCGGGAGGCCGTCGAGTCCACGCTGACCGGCGACCGCAAGACGTACCAGCAGGACCTGCCGAACCTGCGGGAGGCGCTGCGGGAGGTGTCCCTGGACCTGACCGAGGGTGCCGACATCGTGATGGTGAAGCCGGCGCTGCCGTTCCTGGACGTGATCAGCGCGGTACGGGACGCGGTGGACGTGCCGGTCGCGGCGTATCAGATCTCCGGGGAGTACGCGATGGTGGAGGCCGCCGCCGCGAACGGCTGGCTGGACCGGCAGGGTGCGATGCTGGAGACCCTGACCTCGATCCGGCGGGCCGGGGCGCAGATCATCCTGACGTACTGGGCGGTGGAGGCGGCTCGACACCTGCGCCAGGGTTTCTGACCGCCCATCCCGCACCACTCCTGAGACCTGCCCGGGTGACTTTCCCGGTCAGGGGCTGAGGCGGGCGAGCAGGTCCGGGATCTCCGCTTCGTACTCGTACCACTCCCGGTCCGGGGCGAAGCCGAGCACCGCGTTCACCCGGGCCATCTGCTCCATCTCCAGGGACTGCCAGGTCTGCACGTCGTGGAGCTGCGGCTCGGCTTCGTGCAGTGCGAGCAGCAGCCGTGCCTTGATCGCGAGCCCGAGGCCGTACCCGCGGTGGGTGGGCACCACGAGGGTGTCGTACTGGTCGGCACGTTCCGGTCGGTGCGTCGGCACCACCACTTCGGTCAATCCGGCGATCTGCCCGGTGGGTTCGTGCACCGCGACCACCACGTGGGTGCGCAGTCCCCGGTGGCGCAGGGTGGCCAGGCTGGCACGGAGCCGGTTGGCCTCGATGGTCAGGTTGGTGCCCAGGTCCGTTCCCGGACCCCGCAGGTCCTGTTTGGCGCGGGCATACTCCTGCGTCATCTCGTCGGGCGGGCCACCCGGCAGGTATTCGATCCGGTAGCCGGTTGCCAGCCGCCCGGCGAGTTGCTCGGTACGCAGCCAGTCCACGTCGGCGAGGTTCAGCAGGTGGCGTACCTCCGCCATGGTTCTTCGGAAGCCGTACGCCTCGTAGAACTTCACCGCGTTGTCGACCATCACCTCGGCCATCAGGGTGCGCCGCCGTTCGGAGTGGGCCCGCCAGGCCGCCGCCGCGAGCAACGCCCTGCCGACCCCGCCACGCCTGGCGTCCGGTCGCACGAACAGCGACAGCACCGCGGTGTCAGCCCCGACCAGGAGGATGCTCACGCTACCCAGGACTTCCGATCCGGACTCGGCGAACCACATCATCCGATGTTCTTCGGGCATGTTGACGGCCAGGTACTCCCGGAGGTGGGGGGAGCGCCACTCGGGTTCTTCAGGCAGATCGCAGGCGAAGACCTCGTTGATCAGGGCGCGCCAGGCTTCGAGGTCGCTGGCTGGCGCCGTTTCGGGGTCCCACTCGCGTACCTGCACCTGTCCTGCTTACCGGACGATGCGCGGTTTGCGCGATAGGAGCAGAGAGGAATTTTCCAGGCACCGGTTGGACGGTTCCCGGGAAACCCCCGCGAACCCGGATCAGGGCATCGCAGATAACCCACAGCGAGTCGGGCAAGGCACCGCGACCGTGGTCATGCCCTGGTCAGGCCGCGCCCCGGCTGAGACGCCCGTACTCGTCGGCCGCGGCGTACACGTCACGGACGTACGAGTCGACCTGGTTGTACGACAGGATCGCGTTCCACCACCCGTCACCGGTCGACAGGTTCCGGCCACCGGCGCACAGGTACCGGCCGGCGGCCAGGGCGGCGTCGTCGATGTCGAACGGGTCGGAACGGCCGTCGCCGTCCCCGTCGGTCGCCCATCTCTGCCAGGTGGTGGGGATGAACTGCATCGGCCCGACCGCCCGGTCGTACGTCGGATCCCCGTCGAGTTCCCCGCCGTCGGTGTCCTTGATCTCCTTGCGCCCGGGACCGCCGTCCAGCGGTAGCCCCACCACCGGCGGGTTGGAACGCCCGTCCGCGAGAAGTGTCGCCCCGTGACTGCGACCGTGGTTTGACTCGATGCGCCCGATTCCGGCGAGAGTGGTCCAGCTCAGGCGGCAATTGGGTTCGCTCTGGGCGAGTGCGAGTTCGGCGTACCCGTACGCCTGCAGCGCCACCTTGGGGACGCCGATCCGTTCCAGGTCGCCGGCCCACGCGGCCAGGGTGTCCTGGGGACGCGTCGGCTGGCCCTCCGGCGGCAGGCTGGGCGAGCCGCTGGGCTGGCCTGCCGGGGGCAGTTGACCGGCGGGTATCTGACCGCCCGGTGCGCCGCCCGAGCCGCCGCTCGGCACCTGGCTCGGCTGGGTGGCTGTCGGCACCTGGCTACCGGAGGGCACCACGTACATGCCGGTGTATCCGGCGCCGAGAAGGATCGCGAGCAACGCCAAGCCGTGCAACCCGAGCCGGCCGCCGGGCCGCCGCAGCGCGGAGGCCAGGCTCCGAAAGCTGAAAGCCAACCGTTTCATGACATTCACGGTGAAACGGACCGGCGCAGTGGCAACCTTCCGTAGTCGTTCGAGCCGCATTCTGCCGAGTATGACCGATCCTCGCCGACCACCCAAGGCGGGACTTCGTAGTGGATCTCCACCAAGCGACGGTTTCCGCGGCATCTCGCTGGCCAGCGGGTCGTACCACGGCGTCTGAGTTGAGCGCTCAACCAATTGGTCGATGGTGTCGACCGTTCCCCTGATGTGCGAACAGTCACCACTAGGTGACCATGAGTCGATTCGCCATGGAGTCGGAGGTGCGCCAGTGACGCCACCGATGGACTGTGCACGTGACATGGATCTTCCCACCGGTATGAACTTTCCGATAGCGACTGACCTTCCGAAACGGACACATTTGCCGAGCGGGCAGGTGACCTTCCTGTTCACTGACATCGAGGCATCAACCCGGTTGGCGCAGGTGCTCGGTGACGGCTACCGCCGGGTACTGCAACAGCACCGGGCCATCCTCCGCGACACCATCAAGCGGTACGAGGGCGCGGAGCTGCTCACCGAAGGCGACTCCTTCTTCGTCGCATTCCCCGACGCCGGTGCCTCGCTGCGAGCCTGCGCCGACGCCCAACGCGCGATCGCCGAGCACCCCTGGCCCGGAGCCGACCACCCGCGGGTCCGGATGGGCCTGCACACCGGCTACGCCGTGCCGTACGGCGGGGAATACGCCAGCCAGGAGGTACACCGCGCCGCCCGGGTGGCATCGGCCGCCCACGGCGGCCAGGTGCTGTGCTCGGCCGCGACCGCCGCCCGCGCCGAGCAACTCCCGGAGGCCGCCTGGCTGCTCGACCTCGGCCTGCACCGGCTGCGCGGCTTCGACGATCGGGAACGGCTCTACCAACTGGTGGCACCGGGCCTGGAGCGCCACTTCCCGCGTCCCCGGACCGTCGGACCCGCCTCGCACAACCTCCCGGCGTCGGCCACCAGCTTCGTGGGTCGGATCCCCGAGCGGGCCGAACTGCGGGCGTTGGTCCTGGCACACCGGCTGGTGACGGTCTCCGGACCCGGTGGCGCCGGCAAGACCCGACTCGCGGTCGAGGTGGCCGGTGACCTCACCGCCCACTATCCCGACGGGGTGTGGTTCGCCGACCTCGCCGCCACCCGCGACCCGGCGCTGCTGTCGGTGTCGGTCGCCTCGGCTTTCGGACTGCGACCCGAGCCGGGCCGTCCGGTCGCCGCCACCCTCGCCGAACACACCCGGCAGCACCGGTGCCTGCTGCTGCTGGACACCTGCGAGCAGCAACAGGGCCGGCTCGCGCCCCTGGTCGGCCAGTTACTGGCGGCCTGCCCCCTGCTGACCGTGGTCGCCACCAGCCGGGAACCGCTCGGGCTGGCCGGCGAGGTGGTGTGGCGGATCCCGCCGATGTCGCTCACCGCGCGACCCGGCGGTGAGCGCGGCGACGCGGTCGAGTTGCTGCTCGACCGGGCGAAGGCCGCCCGGGGCGGGCACCTGGACACCTCGGGATCCGAACTCCCCGACCTGGAACGGGTGGCGAGACGGCTGGACGGACTCCCGCTCGCCCTGGAACTGGCGGCGGCCCGGCTGCGGGTGCTCTCCGCCGGGGAGCTGGCCGAACGGCTGGACGACGTGTTGGGCGTACTCGACGATCCGCAGGCCGGTGCCCCGGGCGCAGACCCGGACAGTGCCGGTGGGGTGGCCCGTCACAGCACGCTCACCACGACGGTGGACTGGTCCTACCGCACCCTGAGTGCCCGGTCGGCGCGACTGTTGCGCTGGATGGCCGCATTCGCTGGACCGGTCGACCTCGACGGGATCGAACGGCTGGTCGGCGGATCGGCATTGACCCCGCTCGCGGTGCTGGTCGACAAGTCGCTGGTGCAGGCCGAAGGGGGTCCCGGGAGCACCACGTACCGGATGCTCGACACGATCCGGGCGTACGCGGCGCGCAAGCTGGCCGAATTCGGGGAAGCACCCGAGGCGCGTGGCCGGCACGTCGGGTGGTGCCTGGAGGCGGTCCGGCGGGCCGGCACCGACCCGGACGGCATACCGGTCATCCGTTCCATGTACGCGCTGGATCCGCTGGCCGAGGAGGTACAGCGGGCACTGCACTGGGAGGCGAACCACGGCGGGGTGCGGGACGGCCTTCACCTGGTGGCAGCCCTTGAACAGTGGTGGCGTGAGCGAGGCCGTGCCCGGGAAGGCCGGGTGTGGCTGTTCCGGCTCTACCAGCGGATGACCGAGACAGCGGTGGACGTGCCGGACCCCGTCCTCGCCTCGGCGTACCACGTACACGCCCTGTTGGCGGGAGCCGACGGCGAGCACGCCGAGCAGGTGCGATTCAGCCAACGCGCCGAACTCCTCGCCCGGCACGGGGACGACCCGGCCCTGCTCACCCGGGTGCTGTCAGAACGCGGCGAGATCCTCGCCGGGATCGACTCGGCGGGATCCGCCGAGCGGGTATGTCGCGACACCATCCGGTTCGCCCGGGACCACGACACGCAGGCCGAAGCGCTGCCCAGCTTCTACTGCCTGGCCCGGCTGCTGTGGCGACGCGGCGCGCTTGCCGAGGCGCGTGACCTGCTGGCGGCCGGCGAGACACTGGAGGCCAGCCGGCCGGCATGGCGCGGCCAACGGCAGGCTTCGTTCCAACTGGGACTGATCGCACTGTCCAGAGGGGAACCGGACGTGGCCCGGTGGCACCTGATCGGGGCGTTGCGCACCCGGATGCGGTACGGCTTCCACTCCGGAGTCGTGGCGGCCCTGTACGCGATGGCGTCGTGGGCGGTCCGGGTCGGGGAGTACGACCGCGCCGCGCTGCTGACCGGCGCGGCGGACACCCACCGCGACAGGCTGCGGGTGACCGGCGCCGGGAGCCTGGTCGATGACCGGTCACGAACCCCGGACGCGCTCGAAGACGCCTATCCCGACCGCTACCACACCGGCGCCCGACTCAGCCTCGCCGAGGCGGTGCGGATCGCGGTCGCGGCACCGACCTCCCTGACGTCGCGCCCAGCACTCTCGTGTCGATCGTGACCGGGTGTGGGGCATCCGACCACGGGTCGGCCGGGATCAGGAACTGGGTGCCCCCTGACTGGGACGGGGCGGGCTCGGCTGGCTTTCGTGGTGCAGGCGGTCCAGCGCGGTCGCGACGTACCAGTAGAGCCGACCCGGTACCGCGGTCCGGTCCTCGAAGGACGCCTCACCACCGTCCGCCCGTACCGTGCCGAGCATGAATGTCGCGTCCTGCAATCCGGTCTCCAGCTGGTCGAAACTGTCGAGCCGGTAGACCGCGTACGCCGTGCTGGAAGGCCCGTCCTCCCCCACTGCCGTCGGCTGGATCGTCATCCGCACCCGGTGCTGGACGTGCTCCAGCCAGGTGATCACCGGATGCGGCGGCGGTGCGCCACCGAGCCGGGACGAGATCGGAATCAGGGCCGGACGCGAGTACTGCTCGGCCACCAACCGGTCGATCGCACCCAGCCGGTTGGCCCGCATCTGCACCGCGCTGAAGTGCACGTCCCCGTGGACCTGCGGGTAGTTCCGGTTGAACGTCAGGTGCCGACTCAGCTCCGCCGGGTCGTTCCAGGCACCGCCGGTGCCGATCTTGTACGTGGCCTGCCCGACATACAGATGCACCGGGGTCCCGTCGACCACATCGGCCCACCAGGGCACCAGCTTGGCGTAGTCGGCGACGGTGAACCCGATGTTCCAGTACACCTGCGGGTTGATGTAGTCGACCCAGCCCTCGCGTACCCAGCGCCGGGAGTCGGCGTAGATCGCGTCGTACGACTGCAAACCGTTGGTCTGTGAACCGAGCGGGTCGGTGGCCTTGTTGCGCCAGATCCCGAACGGACTGATCCCGAACTTGACCCACGGCTTCGCCGCGTGGATCCGCTGGTACAGCTCTGAGACCAGCAGGTTGATGTTGTCACGCCGCCAGTCATGCACATTGGTGAAGCCGCCGCCGTACCGGGCGTAGGTGTCCCCGTCGGCGAACTGCTGACCCGCCGCCGGGTACGGGTAGAAGTAGTCGTCGAAGTGGACCCCGTCGATGTCGTAGTTCTCGACCGCGTGCATGATCGCGTCCTCGACGAACGCCCGTACTTCCGGAATCCCGGGGTTGTAGTAGAGCCGCGCCCCGGCGGCGTTGATCGGGTACGGCACCACCCAGTCGGGGTGCTGACGCACCGGGTGGTTCGGGGCGAGTTGGTTGATGTCCACACCGGCCCCGCCGGGTGCCGGCATGCTGACCCGGTACGGGTTGAACCAGGCGTGGAACTCCAGGTTCCGCTTGTGCGCCTCGGTGAGCAGGAAGTCCAGCGGGTCGTACCCGGGGTCCCGGCCACGTACCCCGGTCAGCCACTCCGACCACGGCTCGTACGGGGACGGCCAGAACGCGTCGGCGGTCGGTCGGACCTGGACGAACACCGCGTTCAGCCGGTACGCCTCGGCCTCGTCCAGCAGCCGCAGGTACTCCGCCTTCTGGGCCTCGACCGACAGCCCACGGCGACTCGGCCAGTCGATGTTGACCACGCTGGCGATCCACATCGCGCGCAACTGCCGTTTCGGCCGCGCCGGGTCAAGCGCCAGGTCATGTCCGAAGGCGGTGCTGTCGCCGCTCAGCAGGCCGTCCGGGGTCACGCCGTCCGCCAGGCCGGCCTGCTCCTCCGCTCCGGCCCTGCCCGGAAGCAGCAAGCCACCGGTCGCGGTGACGAACGCGGACGCCCCCAGGGCGCTGAACAGTTGACGACGGGTCGGCCCGGCCATGACACGCCTCCGTTGGCAGGAAGTTTCGGATCGGCGTCAGCCTAGGCAATTCTTCACCGCTGCGATAGGGGAAGACGGCCAGGCTCGCCCGGTGGCCGCCCCTGGCGACGGCGAGCCGCCCAGTGCTGCGACAATAGCCACGCTGTGAGCACTGACTTTCCGCCGGGCGGCGCCCCGGCACAGAGCCCGGTGTCCGCCGAGCTGTTCGCCCGAGCCCGGGTCGTGACACCGGGCGGGGTGAATTCGCCCGTACGGGCCTTCCGCGCGGTCGGGGGTACCCCGCGGATGATGGTGCGGGGCGACGGCCCGTACCTGTACGACGCGGACGGCCACCGGTACGTCGACCTGGTCTGCTCCTGGGGTCCGCTGTTGCACGGGCACGCCCACCCGGAGGTGGTGGCCGCGGTACGGGATGCCGCCGGGCGCGGCACCAGCTTCGGCGCACCGACCCCTGGAGAAGTGGACCTTGCCGAAGAGATCGTCGCCCGTACCCCGGTCGAGCAGGTACGCCTGGTCAGCTCCGGGACCGAAGCCACGATGAGCGCGATCCGGCTCGCCCGAGGCGTCACCGGCCGCCCGAAGATCGTCAAGTTCGCCGGCTGCTACCACGGTCACGTGGACTCCCTGCTGGTCTCCGCCGGGTCCGGGGCGGCCACCCTGGGACGGCCGGACTCCGCCGGGGTCACCAGGTCGGCGGCAAGCGAGACCATCGTGGTGCCGTACCACGACGTGGCCGCCGTGGAAGCCGCCTTCGCCGCGCACGAAGCCGAGATCGCCGCGATCATCACGGAGGCGGCACCCGGCAACATGGGCGTGATCGCCCCACGTGACGGGTTCAACCAACGGCTCGCCGAAATCGCCCACCGACACGGCGCACTGCTGATCCTCGACGAGGTGATGACCGGGTTCCGGGTCGCCAAGGGCGGCTGGGCGCAGCTCGACCCGGTGAACGCCGACCTCTACACGTTCGGGAAAGTGATGGGTGGCGGGCTGCCGGCGGCCGGTTTCGGCGGACGCCGCGAGATCATGGAGCAACTCGCGCCGCTCGGCCCGGTCTACCAGGCGGGCACCCTGTCCGGTAACCCGCTGGCCACCGCCGCCGGCCTTGCCACGTTGCGGCTGGCCACCGACGAGGCGTACACCCGGCTCGGCAAGACCGCCGAGGCCGTCGCAGGACTCGCCAGCGACGCTCTGACCGGTGCCGGGGTGCCCCACCGGGTGTCCCGTGCCGGCACCATGTTCAGTGTCTTCTTCACCGGAGCGGACGTACCCGACTTCACGGCCGCACAGCGGCAGGACACCGCCGCCTTCGCCGCGTTCTTCCACGGAATGCTGGCCGACGGCGTCTACCTGCCCCCGAGCGCATACGAAGCCTGGTTCGTCTCCACGGTGCATGACGACGAAGCGCTGGAGCGGATCGCCGCCGCCCTGCCGCGGGCCGCGACCGCCGCAGCCCGGGCGAGCGAGGACCCGACATGACGATCGTGCACCTGCTGCGCCACGGCGAGGTGGAAAACCCCAGGGGCATCCTGTACGGCAGGCTGCCCGGCTTCCACCTGTCCGAACTCGGGATGGCGATGGCGAAAGCCGCCGCCCAGGCGGTCGCCGACCGTCCCGTCGTCCGCGTGGTGTCCAGCCCGCTGGAACGCGCGGTGCAGACGGCCGGGCCGGTGGCCGAGCAGTTCGGCCTGTCGGTCGAGACCGACGAGGACCTGATCGAGAGCACAAACTGGTTCGAGGGCCGCCGGGTCGGGGTCGGCGACGGGGCGCTACGCGACCCGCGTAACTGGTGGGTACTGCGCAACCCGGTGATGCCGTCCTGGGGCGAGCCGTACCTCATGATCGCGGAGCGGATGCACCGGGCGTTGCAGGCGACCCGGGAGATCGCCGAGGCCGCAGGCGGTGAGGCGCTCTGCGTGTCCCACCAGCTTCCGATCTGGACCCTGCGGCGGTATCTGGAACGCAAGCGGCTCTGGCACGACCCTCGGCGGCGACAGTGCGGTCTCGCGAGCCTGACCTCGTTCCACTTCGACAGCACCCGCCTCACCCAGATCAGCTACCGGGAGCCGGCCGCGCACCTCGGCACGGCCCGGTCTCCCACGGCGAGGCGGGCCAGAGGTGCTTAGGACGGTCGCGGTGCTGCTCGGCGTACTCCTGCTGTCAGGGTGTGCGTCCAATCAGGACGCTGTGGACCCGGGTGCGGCGGGACGCAACCGGTTCGTGGCCGGCGACGGGACCACCCAGAGGTTCCAGCCGGCCCAACGGGTCGCCGCGCCCAAGGTCACCGGCGACCTGCTCGACGGCGGGGCGTACGACCTGAAACGGCACCGTGGCACGGTGGTCGTGGTCAACTTCTGGGCGTCCTGGTGTGCGCCGTGCCGCCTGGAGGCACCGGAGCTTGCCGAGGTGTACCGGGCCACCCGGTCGGAGGGGGTGGAGTTCGTCGGGATCAACATCCGGGACGACAAGGACAAGGCGCTGGCGTTCGAGGAGAGCTTCTCCGTGCCGTACCCCAGCCTGTTCGATCCCGCCGGACGCACCGCGCTGGGGTTCCGTGAAGTGCCGCCGAACGCCATCCCCGCGACCATCGTGATCGACCGCGGGGGCCGGGTCGCGGCGGTGTTCCGCAAGGCGTTGCTGCGTGAGGACCTGGAACCGGTGGTACGCGAGATCGCGGCGGAGACGTAGCGTGTTCGCCCAGGTCGCCGAGTCCGGCCCGCTGCTCGCCGCGATCACGGTGAGCGCGCTGGCCGGGCTGGTCAGTTTCCTCTCGCCGTGCATCCTGCCGCTGGTGCCGGCGTACCTGTCGTACGTGACCGGGCTGGGTGGCGCGGACCTGGACGCGGCGCTCGGCACCGATCCCGCAGGTCGCCCGGTGCCCGGCAGTGCTCCCGCCACGACGGTCGCGGCCACCGGCACGACCGCTGTCGCCGCCGGCCCAGTCACCGCCGCCCCGACCGCTGCCGCCTCGGCCACGATCCTCACCCGGCGGCGGGCACGCGGCCGGGTGACGGCCGGAGTAGCCCTGTTCGTGGCCGGCTTCACAGCGGTGTTCGTACTGGTCAGCCTTGCAGCGAGCACACTCGGCCGGACCCTGCTGCTGCGCCAGCGGGAGATCGAGGTGGCCGCCGGCCTGCTGATCATCCTGCTCGGCGTGGCCTTCCTCGGGCTGGTCCCAGGGCTGCAACGGGAGTGGCGGATCCGCCGGCTGCCGGCCGCCGGCCTGGCCGGCGCGCCGGTCCTGGGCGCGGTGTTCGCGCTGTCCTGGACCCCCTGCCTGTCCCCCACCCTGGCGGCGGTACTCGGACTCGCCGCGGTGGAAGGCTCCGCCGGTCGCGGCGCGGTGCTCGCAACCGCGTACGGGCTCGGGCTCGGATTCCCGTTCCTGCTGTTCGGCCTCGGGTTCCGGCGTCTGCTCGGGGTGTTCGCGGTGATCCGCCGGCACAGCGGCTGGGTGACCCGGATCGGTGGGGTGATGCTGGTGCTGCTCGGCCTTGCCCTGGTCACCGGGGCGTGGACCGAGGTCATCAACTGGCTCCGGGCCACCGTCGGCCCCGGAGAGGTGGGCATCTAGGTGACCACCACCCCGGTCGCGACCGACGCCACCCGACTCTCCACCGCTCCGGAACCGCCGAAGCCGGGTGGCGGGCGCGGCCTGGCAGCCACCGGACGTCGATGGTGGCGACAACTCACCAGCATGCGTACCGCACTCGTGCTGTTGTTCCTGCTCGCCGTGGCGGCGGTGCCCGGCTCACTGTTCCCGCAGCGCAACGTAAACCAGTCCGGGGTCAGCGACTACTTCACGGCCCACCCCGACGCGGCTCCGATCCTGGACCGGCTGTGGGCCTTCGACGTGTACGCCTCGCCCTGGTTCGGCGCGATCTACCTGTTGCTGTTCGTGTCCCTGGTGGGTTGCCTGGTGCCCCGGATGCGACTGCACGTACGCGCGATGCTGCGCCGGCCTCCGGACGCACCCCGGCACCTGGACCGGTTGCCGCAGCACGCCGCACCCGGTTCGGTGCCGGTAGACCCGGCAGGGCTGGCGGACCGGATCGCGGGCATGCTGCGGGGCCGCCGCTGGCGTACCGCCGTTCGGCACCATGACGGCTCAGTGACCGTGAGCGCCGAAAAGGGCTTCCTGCGGGAAACCGGCAACCTACTGTTCCACTTCTCGCTGCTGGCGATCCTGATCGGGGTCGCCTGGGGTTCGGCGTACGGCTTCTACGGCAACCGGCTCCTGGTTGCCGGCCCGGAGCAGGCGTTCTGCAGTTCGTTGCAGCAGTTCGACGACTACGGCCTGGGCTCCGCGGCGAGTTCCGCCGACCTGCCGCCGCTGTGCCTGGAACTGGTCGACTTCGACGCCCGGTACCTGTCGAACGGCCAGCCGGAGGCGTTCTCAGCCGAGACCCGGTACACCCTCGGCGACTCCGCACCGCGCGACTTCACGCTGCGGGTGAACGGTCCGTTGAGACTCGACGACGGCAGCGTCTACCTGGTCGGGCACGGCTACGCGCCGGTGATCCGCTACACCGACCGGTACGGCCGCGGCCAGACCTCGGTGGCACCGTTCCTGCCGGTCGACCAGATGCTCAGCAGCGAAGGTGTCGCCGTGTTCCCGGACGCGAACGTCAACCCGAAGACCGGAAAACGCGAGCCCGACCTCCAGATCGGGTTCCAGGGTCGCTACATGCCGACCCTGCCGGACAACCCACAGTCCGGTCATTCGGCGTTCCCCGCCGAGCGTGGTCCCGGGCTGGTGCTGTTCGCGTACCGGGGAGACCTCGGACTGGACGCCGGGATCCCACGGTCGGTGTACTCCCTGGACCAGCGGCAGATCGACCAGGGTCAGCTCAGAATGATCGGCGATCAGCCGAAACTGCTCCGGCCGGGCCAGAAGTGGACCCTGGACGACGGCACCACCGTGGAGTTCCTCGGCACCCGGCAATGGATCACCCTGCAACTGCGTCACGACCCGGGTGCCCCGCTGGTGCTGGTCGCCGGAGGGGTGCTGCTGGCCGGTCTGCTGGCGTCGTTGACGGTACGCCGTCGCCGGGTGTGGTTCCGGCTGTCGGCCCCGGAGGGTGCCGCTGACCTGCGAGGGCGCACAATCGTCGAGGCGGGCGGCCTGACCCGCGCGGAGTACACCGGCTTCGGTGACGAGTTCACCAGGTTGGTGGCCAGGTCCGTCCCGGACTCCGGCTCGATCCCGGCCCGGGACTCCGCACCCCCGTCCGCACCCCCGTCCGGTGCGAAGGGAGACTGAACTGACATGCCCGACCCGGTGATGGCAGACCTGTCCGACCAGCTACTCACGGTCGCGGTGCTGTGCTACGCGATCGCGATGCTGGGGCACGCCGTCGAGTACGCCTTCGGCACCAGGCGACCGACCCGGCGTACCGGGACCCGTTCCCTGGTGACGGTCGGCGCGGGTGTGTCGAACCCGGCGGTCGGTGCCGACGTGTCCGAGCCGGCGGCTCCGTCCGGTAGGGCTGATCTGGCCGGCAAGGCTGATCTGGCTGGCAGGGCCGCACTGTGGCTCACCGTGCTCGGGGCGCTCGCCCAGGCCGGCTGCCTCGTGACCCGCGGGCTGGCCGCCGAGCGGGTGCCGTGGGGCAACATGTACGAGTTCACGATCGCCACTGGCCTGGTCGGTGTGGTGGCGTGGCTGGTGCTCGGGTTCCGCCGGCCGGTACGTCACCTGGGGCTGTTCGTCACCCTCGCCGTGGTGCTGCTGCTGGGGTTCGCGGCGGTACGGCTCTACTCGCGGGCTGGGCCTTTGGTACCGGCGCTGAACTCGTACTGGCTGAAGATCCACGTGACCGCCGCGGTCCTCGCCACAGGGATCTTCATGGTCGGGTTCGTGGCCGCCGTGCTCTATCTGATCCGGGACCGGCACGACGACGCGGTCGCGGCGGGCCGGTGGCTGCGGTTCCCGGTCACCCTCGGGGTGCAACTGCCGGAAGCGGCGACTCTGGAACGGATGGCGTTTCGACTGCACGCCCTGGCCTTCCCGATCTGGACCTTCGCCATCATGGCCGGTGCGATCTGGGCCGAGGAGGCGTGGACCCGGTACTGGGGTTGGGATCCGAAAGAGACCTGGGCGTTCATCAGCTGGGTGGTGTACGCGGCGTACCTGCACGCCCGGGCCACCGCGGGCTGGCGGCGCAGCACCGCCGCCTGGATCGCGGTCGCCGGCTGGGTCACCATGCTGATCAACCTGTTCGTGGTCAACCTCGTGATCGAGGGCCTGCACTCCTACTCCGGCGTCTGAACTCTTTCCTGGATCTTGGGAGTTTTGGGTCGCTGGAGC